>NZ_FNVG01000002.1 GCF_900107935.1 Vibrio hangzhouensis
TTTAAGTGATGCTGACACAGAAAAAGAAGTCGACAATGAGTCAGATCGCCTCTATTAATGGCTCAAGAAAACAATGTTATACTCAAGTAACCTCAAGATGCGTGTTCAGCGAGAATTACTTGGCTTCTAGGCGCGGCAGTGATTTGAAGATCTAGTGGCTCTAAATCGAAAATCGCTAACAAAGCATATAAGCCAAGTAAACTCGCCCTTTGGGAGCTCATCAAGGTGCTCATTTCTGCGTCAAATAGCTTCGAAAGGGAATAGCCATTCCTTCAACTATTTTCCTTGAACTGAACACCTTGATGAAGCTCTGAGTCCAGCATCTTGAGGTCACTTGAGTATTAAAGCGAGCCTTCAATCATGGCTCGCTTCTTAATTAGCCACTAACACCAGCTAGCACCCTCTTTCGACCCTGGATTGAGCAGTTCGTTGATATTAGCCTCAATGACACGATAACCCACATTACCGAACAGAGTCTGCCTACCTCCATCGAGTAAATAGCTAGGACTGCCCTTTATCTGCTGCGCTTCTCTCAGCAACTGGTCTTCCCACAGTGACGCATATGCGGAACCATCTTCCAGAAAAGGAAATAACGCTGAGATATCGATACCTTGCGCAACAAAGACTGCTGATATCTCCTTGCTACAACTGATATCCTTAGCTTCTACAAAAAAGGCATGACGTAATGAAGACGCTAGCTGAAGAATTTGACGATTGTCAGCGCCAGAAAGTTGAGCAGCTTTCAAATAGAGATGCGCGGTCATTGAACTTGTAGGTCTTACCTCTGACCAAACCCTGGGATTCAGAGCCAGTTCAGGAAACTTATCGACCACTTCTATCGTATGTTTAGCAAAGCCATCAAAGCCTCCCTTCTCCTTCCAGCCTTGACCTATTCGAGCTTCGGTACTCCCGAACAGGTTGATAAATTTGGGGATCAGCTCAACCTGACCGTCGAAGTTAGACATTAATTCTTCATTGCGGGCCTCCGCAGCCCAGGCCCATACACAGAGAACATCGCTTATATAGTCTATCTTTACCATCACTCTATCTCTCCTGTTGGCACATTTAATGGCCCTTAATTATCAACAAGAAGTCATCTCAAACGCTGCATTTAGCGTTCGGGCATTCACTACATTACGGTACCCCAGTGACAACAACGCCTCAGCAGCTTGCGATGAACGCATTCCAGATGCGCAATAAACAACCAGCACATCATCCGGTGACAGATCGGAGTTAGCCAACGAGAAAATCATTTGCAACGGGACATTGATCGACCCTTCAATATGCCCAGCGGCAAATTCTTGAGGTGATCGTACGTCAATAAAGTATGACTTGGTTTTCGCTGCCACCGAAGCACTTGTGGTTAAGGACTGGTTTGCAAATGACATAAAAACAGCTCCCGCTAATTAAGTTAAATCTAATATAAAATCCAATTTCTCGATAGTCAAACTTTTTATTTAGCAATTACTAATAAAATGAGCGCTCGAAAGCGCTCATTTTATTAGTAATTGCTAAATAAAATGAGCGCTCGAAAGCGCTCATTTAGGGTACTTAAATAAATGGAAGCTTATATCAGCTTTAATACCGCTGCATCGTAGGGCTGAAGATCGAGTTCAGAAAGCTTCGAAGTATTCATGTCGCCATTTGATACCAGCGTCTCTATGTCAAAGCCCTCAAACTGGCTGAGGTCAACCGTTACTGACTCACCGCTGAAGTTAGCGACAACCAAAATGCGCGTGCTATCATCGTGACGTAAGTAAGCAAATACTTTGTCGTGCTGTTCTAGCACCGGAGTAAACTCACCATAGACAATAACCTTGTTCTGCTTACGAAGTGCGATGAGCTCTTTGTAATAGTGATATACCGATTCGTTCGAGGCCATATCTTGCTCGGTATTCACATCAATATAGTTCGGGTTAACCTCTATCCATGGCTGACCGGTGGTAAACCCTGCGTGAGGTGCTGCAGACCATTGCATTGGAGTTCGCGCATTATCACGCCCATTTTCCGCCAGGGCATGCATCATCTCATCATGGCTAACACCCGCTTCTGTTTTCACTTTGTAGAAATTGAGAGACTCTATGTCCTGATACTGTTCAAGGCGGTCAAACTGAACATTGGTCATGCCGATCTCTTCACCCTGATAGATATAAGGAGTCCCTTTCATACAATGCAAAACCGTCGCCAGCATCTTCGCAGACTTGATCCTATATTGACCGTCATCGCCATACTTGGACACTGCACGGGGTAAATCATGATTGTTCCAAAACAGTGAGTTCCAACCGGTTTCCTTTAGCTCAAGCTGCCACTTGGTCAGAACCTGTTTGAAAGCCTTTAAATCGAGTTCTTCGGGTTGCCACTTGTCGCCATCACGCCAGGTAAGCGTGATGTGTTCAAACTGGAACACCATAGAGAGCTCTTCGCGTTCCTCGGCACTGTACAACTTGGCAATGTCTGGTGTGGCTTCCCACGTCTCACCGACAGTCAGCAAATCTTTATCACCAAACGTGGCTCTGTTCATCTGCTTCAGCAAAGGGTGCAGACGCGGCCCATTCCCCGTGATCCCTTTATCGATTTCTTTGCCAATTAAGTCAATAACATCAAGGCGAAAGCCGCCGATGCCTTTGTCGATCCACCAGTTCATCATCGTATGAACTTCTTCGTGAACCTTTGGATTCTCCCAATTTAGGTCTGGCTGTTTTTTTGAAAACAGATGCAAATAATATTGGCCCGTCGGTTCATGCCACTCCCAGGCGCTGCCACCAAAAATGGAACCTAAATCACTAGGCGCGCTGCCGTCTGGTTGAGCATCTCGCCAAACATAATAGTCGCGATACGGTGAGTCCTTCGACTCACACGCTTTCTGAAACCAATCATGTTCATCCGACGTGTGGTTTACGACCAGATCCATCACGATTCTGATGCCTCGTTCTCTGGCCTCCGCCAATAAGGCATCCATGTCTTCCATAGTGCCAAACTCAGGCGCAATCGCCTGATAGTCGGAGATATCATAGCCATTGTCGTCCATAGGCGACTGATACACCGGAGAAAGCCAAATCACATCAATACCGAGTTCAGAAAGGTAATCCAATTTAGACCGAATACCATTCAAATCGCCAATACCATCACCGTTAGAGTCACAAAAACTTCTTGGGTAGATCTGATACACAACCGAGTCATGCCACCACTTTTGTTCCATAATCTTGTCCTTTGCAGGTAACTTCTATATCACACTACTTTACGTACTCAGTTGTGGGAAAGAAAATAGAATATACGTATAATCATATAGATTATTCTAATATCACTAACTTTATCCTATGGCTATCAACAAATCCCTGAAATACTTTCTGGCCGTTGCCAAACACGGCAATATAAAACGTGCGTCCGACGAGCTGTACATTAGCCAGCCGTCTTTAACTTCAGCCATCAAAAAGCTGGAAGCTGAGATGGGTGCGCCGCTGTTTAATCGACTGTCGAAGGGAGTCGAGCTTACTCCATACGGTCAAAGGTTTAGAGCATTTGCGCAGGAACAGCAGGAGCAGTACTTCTCTCTGAAACACCAGTTTAGTGACATGCAGCAACGCCAGTTTGGTAAGATCAAAATTGGTACAGGTGAAGTATGGTGGGAAGGTTTTGTGAAGCAGTCCGTCAAAGATTATCAGACTCTAAATCCAGCCAGTTCATTTCATCTTGAGTTTGGTAATAACCTTTCTTTGCTCAACCACCTTACCATGGGTGATATAGATTTATTCATAGGTCATGAGGTACTTGAACTGTCAGAAGACTGCCGTGTTTCCTTTCAACCATTGTTTCAGGATTTTGAGTCTATCTATGTCTCTAACAAGCACCCTCTGTCAAGGTCAACCCCTTCTCCGGACCTTATCAACAACTATCCTCTGCTTAGGGTTACACCAAATCATCCACGCCATCAGACTGTGCTAGCTAACGGTTTGCCCCATGATGATCTTCTGGAGGAACGTATTATTTATGATGTGGATTCTGTACTGGCCAGTATCGACATGCTGCACATGACTCAAGCAGTTATGCCATATAGTCATCGCGCAGAAACCTGGCTGTCAGGCTTGGGACTGTCCACCTGTTACACAGACAAAACAAAAGTGGGAAACATCGGCATTTATACCAAATTGGGAGAAACCAAATCTACGGTATCTGAATTTGTCACGCTGTTGAAACAACACGCCCAAAATTTGGTCTAGTGTGTAAGTTCAAGGTCAAGTCACCAAAGTGTCATTTTTCTTTCATTAAAGTTTGATGTAATCGCCAAACTTTAATGAAAGCCAGAGGTTGGAGCTCGACTTGACTCTGAATCAGATCACGCTCAGTGAATCCACACTAAGCAATTTAAAATCAGTGGAATATCAATGGATTAGAACCATGTATGTGGAAGGGTATCAACGTGATGAGATTAATCATTACATCAAGGCGTGCTTTGGTGGCGACGACGTCTTCGCCGACTTACTTCAGCGTGTAGCACTGGAGCAAGAAAGCCTGTACGTCTTGCTCCAGTATGTAGGCTGTGCCCCGTCTAGTCGTGAGCTAACTTAGCCTCTCGCTCCACTGATGTTGGTGAACGTTGCAAAATAACATCAACCTCGGTAACCGTATAAGGCTTATCCATCTTCTTCCTTAAGTCCGCTACGAATCGCTCGTAGCTCTTAAATGTCATCGACTCCCGTTTAGGATCCACATACACCGACACCCAGGTCTTGCGTCCGAGTTTAGCGATAAAGATATCGACAATCTCAATCTCATACTCCTGAGCCAATCCTTTAAGGCCTCTGTAAATTGGCTTAGTGTGCTCAATCGGCGGCATGGCCAAAGTGAGCTCTCGCATACCGTTCTTAATGAGTTTGATGGGGTCGCTAATGAACGCCAGACTAAACAGAACCACCAGAATTTGGTCAATGTAGCGAGCAATCCAGCCCAAAGATGTCCCCTGAATAAAGATGACTAACAGAAGCGCAACGCCAATGGCACCAGAGATCACACCGTTGATAAACCAAGCGTTCTTTTCTGCCTTAAGGATGTCTGAGTTGGACTTTTTGTAACCCAAATGACATATCCAATATAGAATCGCGCACAAGATAACAGCCGGGAATACGTACACAGCCATAAGACCCAAAGCGGGATCCCTTCCCCCAGCGAGTATCACCGGAATATTGCTGCCCACAGCAAAGGCGATCAAAATAAGGATCGTAATGCCCTTTATCACCACAATCAGAGGCTCAAATGCGAAATAGCCGATAGGATAATGCCGTGACGTGCCCGATTCCGTCAACTTTGCTACGCGGAGAGAAGCAAAGGAGACTATCGCAGACAGTAAGTTAAACGAGGCGTCCAAAAGAATGGCACTGGAGCCGGAAATAGAGGCCATAATACCACCCCACAGCGCTAATAACCCTGCGCCTATCGCAGAGATAATGAGTGCATTTGGCTCGTTGATTTTTATCATCCTGCGCTCCCTTTAATACCGATGTCTATTGCAATATCCACTAACTCATGAATGGCTCCTCAATGTAAAAAACTCTATGACCATCAATGAGTGTTTACATTGGAGTAAAATTTATAACACAGCTATCCGAGCTTGCCTATCGACCCAAAAGCCAAGTGCCTAAAAGTAAGCCAGTTGTTACATAATATTCATACTAGTGGTAGATGTCTCATAAAACAGGCAAATAGATGACCAAAAACCACCCAATGTAACATTAAGTAACTTGCTGACATTCAAATAAAAACTCTTTCAACGCCTAGACGTGCACTTACTTCTAACTGACAGAGAACGTATCGACTTTAACTATGTTTATGACATCTGAGTTAACATGAGACAATTGATATGATTCGATTCAAACACCTCACTTTGGCTTCCATCGTGCTTTCCCTGATTAGTTTTCAAGGACTCGCCCACCCGTCAGGCCACCACAAGCACAAACAGAAGCATAAGCATAAACATCACAAAGAAGTCATTGTTGTGAAGAAGTACTATCCATCACCCAAAAAGCGCCCTAAATACAAACACTATCACTACAAGAAGATGCCCAGGCATACAACGTATATTAAGATTGGTAACTTTACTTATGCCAAGGTAGATGGTCATTACTATCAGAGAAGAGGCGACCGCTACGTCAATGTGATCCTGAAGTAGTTGCCATAAGAAAAAGCCCGGGCGACTGCCCGGGCTCTGGTTACAAGAAACTGTTATTCGTGATAGTAAGGAATCCTGGTAACAGCCAGCTATACGTAACACCAGAATGGCTTGCTTAACTTGTCGGCGGCCAAACCAATGAACGTTAAACAAGACAAAAAAACGGGTGACCTTGCGGTCACCCTTATCGTTATTATCCTTTGACGCCGCCGGCGGTGAGTCCACCCACGAGCCAGCGCTGTGCAAGCAAGAATACGATCGTGATAGGTAGCGCTGACAGTACCGCTGCCGCTGCGAAATCACCCCACAGGTAATTCTGAGGATACAGGTACTGCTGCATACCAACCGCTAATGTGTACGAGTTTACATCAGAAAGTAGCAATGACGCCACAGGTACTTCACCCACTACACCGATAAACGAGAGAATGAACACAACCGCTAGAATTGGCACCGAAAGTGGTAACAATACCAGGCGGAACGCCTGCCAAGGGGTCGCACCATCCAGAGCCGCCGCTTCCTCAAGAGAACCATCGATCGTCTCGAAATAACCTTTAATGGTCCACACGTGAAGCGCAATACCGCCGAGGTACGAAAAGATCAGACCACCGTGAGTATTCAAGCCAAGGAACGGAATGTACTGGCCCAGTTTGTCAAACAACGCGTACAGTGCAACCAGCGCAAGCACAGCTGGGAACATCTGAAAAATCATCATTGCTTTCAGAATGGTGCTCTTACCTGGGAAGCGCATACGTGCAAACGCGTAGGCAGATGTCGTAGACAGCGCAACAATCAAAATCGATGAAATGCCCGCGACTTTAACTGAGTTCCACAACCAAGTCAGAACAGGGAACGGCGGTGGTGTCACAGAACCATCGGCATTTGTTACCGAAAAGCCCAGCGCCAATTTCCAGTGTTCCAGTGACGGATTGTCTGGAATCAGACTACCCGTTGCAAAGTTACCTTCACGGAATGAGATTGCTACTACCATCAATAACGGAAAGATGATGAGTGACAGGAATGCCCAAAGCGCAATATGGGTCGCCCACACTCGGTATTTTAAAGACTTACCTTGTACCATTGCCATTGTGATATTCCTTAATCTTGCTCTAGTTTAGTGAAACGTAGGTTTAGTAGAGCTAACGCACCAACCAGAAGGAAGATAAGCGTAGCAATCGCACTCGCCAGACCGAAGTCCTGACCACCTGAACCTTCAAACGCGATACGGTAGGTATAGCTTACTAGTAGGTCGGTGTAACCTGCTGGCTCAGAGGTACCAATCATGTTTGGACCACCTTGAGTCAATAGCTGAATCATTACGAAGTTGTTGAAGTTGAAGGCAAAACTTGCAATCAATAGCGGCGTAAGCGGCTTAATCATCAACGGTAGTGTAACGCGCGTAAAGTTATGGATGAAGTTCGCTCCGTCAATCGCCGATGCTTCATACAAATCATCTGGAATCGCTTTTAATAGACCCATACATAGGATCATCATGTAAGGGAAACCAAGCCACGTGTTTACTATCAACACCATGGTTTTCGCTAGAATAGGGTCAGAGAACCAGCTAGGGCTGATACCAAAGATCGCTTGCAATACCATGTTGATCTCACCAAAGCTCTGGTTGAAGAGACCTTTAAAGATAAGAATCGAGATAAACGCTGGGACCGCATAGGGCAAAATCAACAGCACGCGGTAAACAGCGCGGCCTTTCAGTTCTTCCCACTGAACCACACTTGCCAGCACCATTCCGATAACCAAAGTGAAGATCACTGTCAGCACTGAGAACACTACAGTCCAGATAAAGATGCTGATAAACGGTTCTTTAATACCATCATCTTTCCAGACACGCTCAAAGTTGTGCGTACCAATATCGACGATAAAGCCAGGAGATACCGTATTGCCAACAAACTCTCCGCTCGCGTCAATAGGCTGATAGAAGCCTACTTCCATATTTGGACGGAATGTCTCACCAGTCTTGTTGTTCAGCAGATCGTCAGTACCTTCGATTTTGCTAAACAATGACTGCACCGACGCGAATTTACGCAGGCCACTCATTCGAATATCAGCACCATCTGGCATATGAAGATCGATGGTGTTCAGAGACGAACGGTTCTGGATGATGGCTTTGATTTTCTCTTTCTCACCCAATCGAGTGTCCGCGACGGTCAGATCGTAGTCTGCTCGAGGACTGGTTATGTCAAACTCCGGCGTCACAAGTAACTGTTCGCCATCTTTCACATAAATACGGTGGCCGTTATCTGTTTTATACAAATCAAAAGAGAAGCTTTCACCGCTTTGGAAAGTGCGCTGCATTAATACGCCCTGCGCCCTATCCAGTGAAAGTTGGTTTTTCGCACTGTAGTTCGTGAAGGCCAATCCGACCGTATACGCTAATGGGAAAAGAATAAAGAGAATCATGCCCGCAATACCCGGGTAGATATAACGGTGTGCGTATGTTTTCTTACTGCCGAAAATGTAAAGTGCCAGAGCGGTTAGAATCACAGTAAGCAATGCGAATGCAAGCTCACCGCGTGAATACATTAGAATTGTCGCGTAACCATTCACAAGACCGACCGAGCCAAGAAGTCCCCACTTAATGAATACTTTCTTGCTGCTTGGAACTGTATTAGTTTCTGCTGACATGGCATCTGTACCTTGAACTGACTGCATAAAAGGACCTGCTAGCGATAATACAAAAAATATAGAAAAGAAGGAGGGGTTACCCCCTCCTTAAAAGGGTAGTTCTGATGTGAAAATTACTTCGTCATCTGTTTTTCAGCGTCAGCAACTGCTGCTTCTACTGTTTGGCGACCGTCTACCACGTTCACGATTGCATTCTTAGCAGATGCCCAGAAAGCACTCATTTGAGGAACGTTTGGCATGATCTCACCGTTCATCGCATTGTCCATTGTCGCCGCGATGCGCGCATCTTCACCCAGTTCGTTCTGGAATGATGTAAGGGCAACAGCACCCAGTGGTTTGTCATCATTCACTTTACGTAGACCGTCGTTTGTTAGCAGGTAGTTCTCAAGGAACTCAACCGCCAGGTCACGGTTAGGCGATGCCGTGCTGATACCAGCAGTCAATACACCAACGAAAGGTTTAGACGCCTGACCGTTGAATTTAGGAAGCGTTGCTACACCATAGTTGATGCCAGACTTCTCAATGTTCGCCCAAGACCAAGGACCGTTGATAGTCATTGCTGTCTTACCTTGGTTAAACGCAGACTCAGAGACTGAGTAGTCCATGTCTGCAGAGATAACGCCTTTCTCTACCAAAGACTTAACAAACGTCAGCGCATCTTTCACACCGTCTTTCGCAATACCTGCGTCTTTGATGTCATAGCTGCCGCCATTGTATTTAAACGCGTAACCGCCGTCCGCAGCCATTAGTGGCCATGTGAAGTACGGTTCTTTCAGGTTCCACATGATCGCTGTTTTGCCATCTTTAGCAAGCTTAGCATTCAGTGCTTCTACTTCTTCCCAAGTCTTAGGTGGGTTTGGAACCAGGTCTTTGTTGTAGATAAGAGATAGGGATTCAACCGCTACTGGGTAACCGATAATTTTGCCATCGTACTTAACTGCGTCCCATGCGAAATCAACGATACCTTCTTTAATTTCTTTTGAAGGTTTGATTTCAGCCAGCAAACCTGCTTGAGCATACTCACCGAAACGGTCATGCGCCCAGAATACGATATCAGGACCGTCACCAGTCGCAGCAACTTGAGGGAAACGGCTCTCTAGACCATCAGGGTGAGCAACTGTCACCTTAATGCCTGTGTCTTCTTCGAACTGTTTACCTACTTCAGCCAGACCGTTATAACCTTTATCACCATTGATCCAAATAGTGAGTTGTCCTTCTTCGATAGCAGCATTTGCACCAAAAGAACCAAGAGCAACTAGTGTACCTAGAGCTACAGTGCTTAGGGCTTTTTTCATGTTCATATCCTTTTTATAGTTTTGATCGCAGGTTCATCCAGAGGATTTCCCAAATTTCGATGAGTATCATCTAAAAAATCCAGCAAGGTCTCATCCTCCTACTCCCTACGCCCTTGGGAGTAGCGATGATTTCCGTGATCTCAGTCGCCCAAGACTATAGATCAACATCACAAAACTATCTCGTGTTGTGACTGATTTCACTATTATCAGAACGATTTTTTTGAACTAGGTCTCACAGGGACTTTCTCCCCCCCTAACCCCTCCTCCTTCTCTACTCCCCCCACAAATTTTTTTATCAGGAGGATGTACGTATTGCCCAAATCACGGAAACTGCAGTCATCCAAAAGTGGATGGTAAGAACCCTTATCCAGTAGAGCATTAAGCTCACTCGCTTAAATAAGCAATGAATACTGGTTTTGCATCGCCGGACTCGTTAAGTAGTCACAAATTGAAGTACTAGTGGTAATTAGTTTTACGGGGGAGGCTTTCAGTTTGTGTCGGGGGATACTAACGAAGTTTTGGCTTTGAGGGTGGCGCCATATCGTACTGCGCCGCCCTTTTTTCTTTCCATCAGGGGCTAGATAAACAACCAAAGGACACGGTCTTTAATCATAATCAAGCGTAACCCTAATCACTGACCAATTTCCTACTATTATTACCTGTCGACTTATCTCTATAATGACCGACGGAAAGATATAAAAAATGAATCGAGGACGAGCTACATGGCGAGTGTCACGTTAAAAAATGTTAGTAAAGCGTACGGTGACGTACTGATCTCCAAGAATGTCGATCTGGAAATCAATGAAGGCGAATTTGTCGTCTTTGTTGGTCCATCAGGTTGTGGTAAATCAACTCTACTACGTTGTATCGCAGGTTTAGAAGACATCACGTCCGGTGATTTGTATATTGGTGAAGAGCGCATGAACGATGTTGAACCATCAAAGCGCGGCGTAGGTATGGTATTCCAGTCATACGCACTTTATCCTCACCTTAACCTATACGACAACATGTCGTTTGGTCTTAAACTCGCTAAAGCAGACAAATCAGAAATCGACCGTCGAGTTGAGCACGCAGCAGAAATACTTCAGCTGGGTCACCTACTGGAGCGTCAGCCTAAAGCCCTGTCCGGTGGTCAGCGCCAGCGCGTTGCTATTGGCCGTACTCTGGTTTCTCAACCGAATGTGTTCCTACTGGATGAGCCTTTATCGAACCTGGATGCGGCGTTACGTGTAAACATGCGTTCGCAGATCACCAAACTACAACGACAGCTAGGCTGCACCATGATCTACGTGACTCACGATCAGGTAGAAGCAATGACTATGGCTGATAAGATTGTCGTTCTGGATGCAGGTTGGGTTTCTCAGGTTGGTAAGCCTCTTGAGTTGTACCACTACCCAGAAAACCGTTTTGTAGCGGGCTTTATCGGTTCTCCTAAAATGAATTTTATGAGCGTGTTCATTGAGGAAGTCGAAGCCGAGCGAGTAAAAGTTCAACTGTCTGATGGTGCTTCTTTCTGGATCCCCGTCGACGGCACAACAGTCAATCGCGGTGACCGTATGTCAATGGGTGTTCGCCCAGAACACTTAGTATCGGCAGAAGAAGGCGATGCGACAGTTGAAGGCGAAGTCATGATTGTTGAAAAGCTGGGCAATGAAACGCAGGCATATCTGAATCTGGAAAGTGCTGATGCGGACGTCATCTACCGTCAGCCAGATACACTGAATGTAGAAGTGGGCGATAAACTAGCAATTGGTATCCCTGCTCATCGTTGCCACCTGTTCCATAGCGACGGCAATGCCTGTCGTCGACTACACAAAGAAGCGGGTGTATAACCGCCAGTTAAACTCCAAGTTGTAAGCATCTTTGCTTGCTGAACACCCCCCTTCCTCGTTGAGGTTGGGGGATTTTTTATCGCCATTCATCTCATCTGACGACCGTTAGGACACAAACTCGTTAGAAGCGATGTTATTCTTAGCCCACAATAATGCCTGAAGCCGGTTTTTGACTTTTATTTTTTTAAAAGTATTGTGCAAATGCGCTTTTACCGTGTTCTCGCTAACAAATAATGCTTCAGCAATTTCAGTATTAGAGGCCCCATCACCCAACAATTTGATGATTTGCTGCTCTCGTTTGGTCAGCTTAGTGAAGTAAGGGCTGGTTTTCGCACATTGACGACCACGATAGAACTTGATGTACTCAAATACCAGCTTACGGCTCATCCACATTTCACCGCGCAGAATACACTCAAAGCCATTGACCAGCGTGTCCAGATTATCCGAAGAATAAAACAATCCAACCAAATTCTGCCACTTGAGCATTTCTGAGTGAGGGATGTCTGCAGGAGCATTGAGCAAAATCTCCTGTACTGTGTCCAAGGCCTGTTCCAAAACTTCGTGATATCGCTCAATATGTTGATTTGAAAGTGCGGGGAAATCGGCGACAATAAAGTCAACTGGCTGTTCGTTAAGGTCTAACGTTCCTTTGACTAAACACTCTGGTGACACCAACGTTATCTTAATAGCGACCTTTTGCTCGATGGATTCTTTAAGTAGACTTGATTGTAAATTGTCATCCGCTAACAAAATCGCACTTCGGGTTTCGGTTTCCGTCATAGCAAACTCCTTTTCTGAGCCCAATTTCCCGAACTGTCATTCTAAAGTTAATTTCTTTTAGTGTAGCGTCAAGTGACTGAATTGTTAATTACATCACCCAAACTTTGAAATACATCCAATAATCATTCAATTAACTTATTTCTCTCAGATTTGAGACAGTACGAAATTACATTCCACGAAGGTTTAGGAGTCAAAGGCGAAACGAGCGAGAAACAAAAAATAAAAGCACATTTCTCAATGTGCTTTTATCGGATAAATCTGGAGGGAAATTAGTGAACGGGTGTTTGATTCTTCTGGTTAAACTTGCCGAAGTACTGCTCTAAGATCTCAGGAGTCAGTTTTCCCTCTGCTTCTAGTTGTTTCAGCTTGGCCGCAATTTCACGCTGCTCCTCGATAGATGGAAGCGCAACTTCTGGCTCAGATTCAACTTGAGAAGACATTAGCTCCAACTCTTTCTCAAAATCACTCATAACACATTTACCTTACTTTAAAACATCGAAACTGGCGTTAGTGTACTTGTTTTACGCAATTGATGCCATTGCGCCATATCAATTCGCCGCTGACAATCTAGTTGTCAATCTGAACATACTGTGGAGCCAACATCACAAAACCAAACATGATTCGTGACAAATTCTGCTATTGTAATTACAAAACAATGACATAAATTAGGGAACTTTCGTCAGGATCAATTATCTACATATACTCGGATAAAGCCCGGATATCAGTATCGGTGTATGATGAGATGAACTCATTGTTACATTCTTAACGCTAGTCATAAGGAACATCAAACATGCCAGCGCAGTCTTTCCAACAACTACAACACTATCTCGAATCTCAGGTTATTGGTCAGGACAACCTTGTTAAACAACTTTTGGTCGCTTTGTTGGCTGACGGACACATTCTCGTCGAAGGCCCTCCAGGCCTCGCTAAAACACGTGCTGTAAAATCATTGGCGGATTGCATTGAAGGCAGCTTTCATCGAATTCAGTTTACACCTGACCTGTTACCCTCTGACCTGACAGGTACCGATATTTACCGCCCTGAAACCGGTGAATTCCAATTCAAGTCAGGCCCCATATTTCATTCACTAATCCTTGCCGATGAAGTCAATCGTGCACCTGCAAAAGTACAGGCGGCCATGCTAGAAGCCATGGCTGAAAAACAAATCAGTGTCGGTCAAACCACATATCCGCTACCGGAACTCTTTCTGGTGATGGCCACACAGAACCCTATAGAGCAAGAAGGTACCTACCCTTTACCCGAAGCTCAACTCGACCGCTTCTTACTGCACTTGGAAGTCAACTATCCTGATTCCGAAAGCGAGCTGGCAATTCTAAGACTCAACCGGGGTGAAGCCCTCGGTGAGATTCACAGCTTTACCAATAAGCTCTCTCAACAAGAGATTTTCGAAGCACGTCGTCAGGTTCTGTCTATTCATATGGCAGAAACCATCGAGATGTACATTGTTCGTCTCATTGTGGCCACCAGACAGCCGGGCATCTATAGTCAGAACCTGCTCAAATGGTTCGAAATGGGCGTCAGTCCTCGTGCTACCATTGCACTCGACAGGGCAGCTCGTGCACATGCCTGGCTCCACGGCCGTGACTTCGTGAGTCCGGAAGACGTCCACGCAGTGATCCATCCAGTGCTTCGCCACCGTCTACTATTAAGTTATCAGGCTCAGGCTGAGGGCGTTACTGGAAACAGGGTGATAGACGAACTGCTTCAGACGGTTGCTTCAGCCTAAGTAGAGTTGATTATGTTTGAGGCCATCAAATTTCTCCGCTTACTCCGCTCTTCTTCCGAGCCGCAGAGCCATCTCGAAAATTTTGTTACTGAGGGCGATCTCCCCGGGTCATGTAATGGTGTACGTGTCACTGTCGAAGAGTTAGCGTTTTACCAGACTCACGGCAAACGCTGGCAACCACCGGCCAAAAATCTTTGGTCGCAACTCAATGGACAGCATGCCAGTCAACGTAAAGGGCGGGGAATGACCTTCTCCGAAGTACGTCAGTATCAGGCTGGTGACGATGTTCGGCAGATTGACTGGCGAGTCACTGCACGCACAGGAAAAGTCCACACTAAGTTGTTTACCGAAGAACGGGAGCGCCCCGTTGTACTGTTCATCGATTTGACGCCAAGTATGTTCACCGGAACCGAACTACTTCTGAAATCAGTGCAGCTTTGCCACCTGGCGAGTTTGTTAGCCTGGATTGCCATTGGCAATAAAGACAGAGTCGGTGCTGTCATTCGAACTCAGGAGGAACTGGTAGAAATACGTCCTTCAGGCTCCAGATCATCCTTGTTTCAGTTATTGCATCGCCTATGTGAAATGCATAATCGTGCTTTCAAGCAACCTAGCGCAGAAGCCAGCTACCACCATGAGGATGTTTTTCGCGTACTGACAAACCTTTGTAGCAAAGGCAGTGAGCTCATTCTGCTCAGTGATTTCTCTGATATCCCCCAAAGCGGACTGGAGTCTGTCACGCGGATGGCACAGCATAACCGCGTTAGAGCAATACAACTCTACGATCCTATTGAACTAGGACAAAGTCGGGCAAAAGGACTGCAAAAGGTGCAAGGCAAAGTTGAACAAATGTCTATTAACTTGTCTAGTCAACAAGTCAGAGCCAGTATTAAGCGCGCCTTTTTAGCTCAGCAAAACACCTTAGAGACCCAATTGGGGCAGTATGGTATTGCGCTCTCTCAGGTTTCCAGTGGTGAGCCACTGTTAAAACAATTATTAAAAACCCATTATTGAGTGTCGAATTATGAGTCAGTTAGATCAAACTCAATCGTTGCCATTAAAAGCAATTCACCTCCCTGCCGAACCTGGTATCTGGCCTCTTCCCTGGGGATACTGGGCATTGCTCGCTTTCGTCATTTTTGCCCTTGTTACCGTCGTGGTCGGGCTGCGAATGCACAAACAAAAGCGCAGAGCCAAGCTTGCCGCCATTCAACTATTGAAGTACGAATCAGACAGCCTCACTCCCTCTGCAGCGAACGAGATTCTCAGACAGGCGGCTCTCAGTTACTTTCCTCGTCAGGACATTGCCAAGCTCACTGGTAACGAGTGGCTAAACTTTTTGGATTCTCAACTGGCAGCGCCAAGGTTTACCACACATTCTGAGCTTTGGATGAATACCCTGTATCGCGCAGAGAAATGTGAACCTGAAACCCAACTTCAGCTTATAGAGGACTGCTTTTACTGGTTGCATAATGCGTTGCCTCCCAAGAGACAGTTTAAAAACTGGAATAAGTCATGAGTGGGTTTGCTTTTGAATGGTGGTGGATGTTTATGCTTCTACCACTGCCTTATCTGTCCTATCGTTTACTGCCCCACCAGAAATCAGATTCTCACGTAGTGTTGCCCCATTTAACAACCATGGCGACTGCGGGGCAAAAAAGAATACTGGCACTGAGAATTATCGCCACTCTTGGATGGATACTTCTTGTGACAGCCAGTGCCCGTCCCGTCTGGTATGGCGAACCAATCGACATTCAGCCAAAACATCGGGATATGATGCTGGTCATCGACTTGTCCTATTCAATGAGTCAGGAAGATATGAAGCAGGGAGAGGGTTACATTGACCGTCTTAGCGCAGTAAAACAAGTGGTCTCTGAATTTGTCGACAGACGCAAAGGAGATCGGATGGGGCTGGTTTATTTTGCAGACCATGCATATTTACAAACACCTTTGACGTTCGATCGCCAAACAATTAACAGTCAACTCAATCAAACAGTGCTTAAACTCATAGGGACGCAAACTGCCATTGGCGATGGCATTGGTCTTGCGACCAAAACCTTTATTGATAGTGACGCCCCTCAGCGAGTCATGATTTTGCTCAGCGATGGAAGCAACAACGCTGGTGTGCTCGACCCTATCGAAGCTGCTGAAATTGCTCACAAGTACGATACCACCATCTACACCATCGGTGTGGGTGCCGGAGAGATGCAGGTGCGGGATTTCTTTATGACTCGGACTGTTAATACTGCAGAGGACTTGGACGAGAAGACTCTTATCAAGATTGCGAATATGACGGGTGGACAATATTTCAGAGCAAGAAATGCAAAAGAACTCGAAACCATTTACGACACCATTAACGCTCTGCAACCGGTTCAAAAAGCAACGCAGTCATGGCGTCCAAGAACCGAGTGGTTTTCGTACCCAGCAACACTGGGTCTGATACTCATCCTGACCGTTGTTGTAATAAGGAGGAATGATGTCTGATATTGTATTCCTTTACCCGACTGTACTCTGGCTGATGATTCCCTGGGCAGCAGTATGTCTTGTGCTAAGCGCCTCTGCATCAAAAACTGCCATCATCGCCCCTCACCTGGCTAAACAGTTGGGCACAAACAATCAGCCATCTCAGCGCAATAGCCGTTGGCTGTCGCTGCTAGGCTTTGTCGTGATTTTGGCCATATCCGGTCCCAGCTTTGAAAAAGCTTCACTACCCGCAGCGCAAACTTCGAAAGCGAGAGTGTTGGTATTGGATATGTCATTATCTGTACATGCAGCTGACATTAAGCCAAGTCGGCTGGCTCAAATCAAATACAAAGCCCAGGATATTCTTCCACTGCTCAATCAAGGACAAACCGGGCTCGTCGCATACGCTGGTGATGCCTACACATTGAGTCCTCTCACCACGGATTCTGCTACCCTGTCCAATCTGATACAAAACCTATCGCCTGAGATCATGCCGTTACCAGGGGCACGTGCAGATCTTGGCGTCAAGCAAGCGATAGACATGATGACGCAGGCCGGACTCATTCAGGGCGAAATTATCCTGTTTGCCGACGATCTCGATGATAGTGAAATCAACCATATCAGGAGCTTATTGGATAATGGACAGTGGACTCTTTCTGTTCTGGCGTTTGGCAGTCGCAGTGGTGCTCCGATCCCACTGTCTGATGGGACACTGCTTACTGACAATCAAGGTAGCACTGTGATTGCCAAAACACAGTTCGGCAATCTGAAGGCAGCAGCGAACCTCACAGGAGGACAATACTCGGTCTACCGCAGTGATAATGAAGACATCACTCACCTCGTCTCCGGTTCATCATTGAGCAATGCGTCGACCGAACGTGGCGTCACCGAGATTGAAACTCAGGTCAATAATGGCTTCTGGCTGATACCACTTGCCCTTGCTCTGGCGTTGCCCTTGTTCAGAAAAGGCACGCTTTTTTCTGCCTCTGTTCTGTTATTGGGATTGTCCATGCCCAGTGATCGAGTGGAAGCATCCATTTTCGACTCGGCTTTCTCAAACGCCAATCAGAGAGGCATGGCCGCATTTAGCAACCAGGACTATACCACCGCCGCACAGACATTCAGCGATGCCCGCTGGCGTGCAGCTGCGCTTTATGAGAGTGGCGATTATGAAGGGGCCTTGCTAGCCTCAGAAGGATTGACAGATATCGCATCCACCTACAATAAAGGCAACGCTTATGCACAATTAGGCCAATATCAGCAAGCTATAGAAAGTTATCAGCAGGTGCTTGCTCAAGATCCAGAACACATCGACGCGCGCTTCAACCTTGATTTAGTCAATCAAGCCCAACAGCAACAGCAACAGCAACAGCAACAGCAACAGCAACAGCAACAAGAGTCTGATAGCGAAGAGTCTCAAGATCAAGCCTCACCACAAGACAACACGGGAGCTGGAGATAAAGGTTCTGACCCGAAAAAGTCACAAGAGCAACATGGCAAAGAGCAAGCTCAACAAAACGCTTCTTCGCAATCAGATGCGAGCAAGTCAGAACCTGAGAAATCCAACCAGCAAACCTCCGAAGACTCGGCTCAAAAGCCCGGAGAATCAACCAGGGAAGGCACTGAAGAATCGAGTGCCGATGTTGACTCCACAGGTGACCCAGAAGTTAGGCATGAACAAGACGCCGCTCGCCAGGCCCAGCCCAGCTACCCAGTTCAACAAAGTGCAGCGGACCCTGAACTCAGAAAACTAGAACAGATCGAAAGTGCCAGGGATCCTGCGTATTTGCTGAAAGCACAAATGCTTCTGCAGGCAAAAGAGAAACAAGCCCCTTCATCAACCGGGAAAAATTGGTAGTTATGATGATAAATTTCAAACCGTTATGGCTGACACTGGCTCTATTGTTCACCACCATTGTTAGCGTGCCTTCATGGGCGTTGAATGTCACCGCAAGTGTCAGTAAGACCAACATCAGTAAAGATGAGGTCATCCAACTTAAAATTGTTGCCGACGAAAAGCTTGATGGCAATAAGGTCAGTTTTGACACACTTTCCAACGACTTCTATGTGGGGCGTCCCAGCTTCAGTTCTTCGGTTAATATTTTAAATGGGACACGTACGGACAGCAGTGTCTGGACGGTGGCCATCGCTCCCCAGAGACTAGGGAAATTAGTCATTCCAAGCTTTGACGTAAATGGTATTGCCACCACTCCCATTACCCTAAACGTGACCATGGATGAGCAGACACCGACAACAGCGGATATGGTGGAGGTTCGCACCCAACTCAGTAAGTCTGAGCTCTACCCGAAAGAGAGCGCCATTCTCGACACCAGAATCATCGTCAAGGTCGATCCTCGTATGCTGCAAAACCCCAACCTGAAAAAACCAGAAGGTTCTGGGCTACAAATGTCACCAGTCAGCGAGCCCAAGCAGTATCAGGCGGTACTTGATGGTGTCGAAGTTCTGATCATCGACCAAAGCTTTCGCGTGATCGCGGAACAAAGTGGCGAATTTGCCATTCAGGCACCAACACTCACCGGAGGCGTTTTGTATGGCAACACTCGTACTGGCGGTACCAAGATACTGACTCTTGATAGCGAGTCTCCGAAGGTCAACATCACTGTGCTACCGATTCCCGATAACTACAACGGTATCTGGTTACCCACCTCTAACCTGACTCTGAATCAAGACTGGCAACTGGATGGGGGACAAAAAGTGGACTCACCAACAGTTAAAATCACAACCGGAGACTCGTTGACCCGCACGGTGACCCTCACTGCCTCGGGAGTCACATCTGAGCAACTGCCAGATCTTACCCTTGCACATCCGGAGGGGTTTCGTGTCTATAATGAAAAGCCTACATTCCGTGACAACGGGGACAGCTCAGTTACCATGACGACAAAGCAAGTGTTGATAGCTAAGCGCAGTGGCGAGTTCGTAATCCCTGATTTGAGCGTGCAGTGGTGGGATTCATTGAATAAAAAGTCTACCCGCAGTCAGGTCGAGGGCATGTCTGTCGTTGTAAACGCAAGCGATGAAACGGTCGCGGCTAACTATAGCACTGCAAACCCCAACGTTTCTGACCCTGTTGTAGTCAACGATGCTGGTTATTGGCCTTGGGTGAGCGCACTGTTCGCGTGCTTATGGATAGGCTCCTGCTACATGTGGTACCGGGCGGCAAATAAACCGTCACTTACGATTAAAGCTTCGCCATCTGACGGCAAAGACAGTTCATCCATTCAAACTCAGCTTATCAACGCGATAAATCAGGGCGATAGCATTAAGGCTCATGCGATGCTTCCTCTGTGGCTATCTGACGTTGAACTCACTCATTCCGACATCACTGCAATACACCATGAATTTGATTCAATGAGCCGGGCTTTAGATGGTAACAGTGACGACCAATGGAATTCGACCACTCTGCTTGGGCTAATTTCTGCCGCCCAGAAAAGCAAGCGCTCTGCCCCATCACCATTAGCGTCTCTGTAAGGCCTAAAACCTAAAAAAGCGCTCGCATTAATGCGAGCGCTTCAAAGGGGGGAATCAAACAAATTGATTATAGGTAGAAACGACCACCAAGAAGGAATTCGTTGTTGCGCACTTTCTTGTATTCAACCCCTTCACCCTGGTTATCGAACTTATAGCCAGTGAATGCACGGAAGCGCGGTGTAATTGTGTACTCAGCCTGCAAAGATGTCGCAGAATTTACACGTAAACCTTTTTCTTCATCACGCAGTTCTTCGTGCTTGACGATTAGGTTTAGACCGTTATCCAGGCCATATGCAACTACAGAATCAAAACCTTTGGTGTCTTTCAAAAGAACGTTATTTGCAGTGTTCATGTTCTCGTTATCTGCATAAGTAGCAGAAACGTATAGACCCGCACCGAAGTTACCATATTTACCAGATACTACATGAGATTGAGCCTTCTTGGTTACAGAAGAACCGCTCTCACGAACATCACCACCTACATAACCGTAGTTCGCCTGGAAACCAGCGATGCTGTAGCCGATGCGACCTTGTGCGCGCGCAGCTGCATCGATTTTCTCGTTCGAGTTAGCACCTTGCCAGCCTAGACCAAAGTCTAGAGTACCTGCGTCACCAAGATCGATAGCGTTAGAATAAGAAGCTAGCTTGTCCGCACGTGCAGTACCTAGAATACCGTGGTTGTCGTAAAGGAAACCATTCGACCATGCGATAGGCTGATCAACAACACCTGCAGCCATGTAGTACTGAGACCACTGAGTACCAAGTGCAACACGACCTAACGTTGCGTGAGTTAGACCGATGTAACCTAGACGAGTGGTAAATGCTTGCTTGCCACCGTTGTCCATGTTGATAGCCCACTCACCTTTAACATCAGCAGTGAAGCCGTTACCTAGCTCTGTAGCAACTTCTAGGTTTACACGTGGCGATTTCTCGTTTTGAACAATTTGACCGTTTTGCTTGCCTTGTTCATTGCTTTGGAATGCCACAGTCGCGTGACCACCGATCTTCGCCGTTGTACCTTCTTTGTTGTAGATTTCAACTGCGTTAGCTTGAGTACCGATTGCAGCAGCTGTTACTGCAAGTGCTAGTAGAGTTTTGTTCATAATGACTTCCATATGACAGTTTCAAACCTAATGACTTCTCTTTATCCATTGAGCAAAGAAGCATGTATTAGGCTATTGGGTGTTAATACTGCACTTTGCTGAGCGAGTTGAATTAACAAATAACTCAGTACAAGTGCCTGAAAAACATGAATTCGTAATATGGAGATACTTTAACGAGGAAGTTCCGCAATGGGGCGTCAAATAAAATGAAGCTTTACAAAACACAACAGAAACCAAAATAGACAAATAAATTCAATAAGTTAAATTTATTCAAATTGGATAAACCAAGAACCCCTACTGTTTTGTTAGATATTTTTACCTTTTGGCAATAATTAAAGTCAATAACACTACAGTGCAGCATTCAGATGGTGAATTAACCATCTTCCAGATGCAAAAAAGCCGCTCAAAAGAGCGGCTTTTACAAACTAGGATGCTAGCTTTCCATTATAGGAAGAAACGTACACCCGCTGCGTATTGGTTGTCTTTGTCAGCTTTGTAGTCGCCAGTGCCTTGAAGGTCAAACTGGTAAGCTACGAACGCACGTACGCGTGGGTGAATGTCGTATTCAGCCTGGATAGCAGAAGTTGCGTATACTGTGTCGCTCTTCTTCTCATCTGTTACTGCTTCGTAGTTAACGCTTAGGTTTAGGCTATTAGTTAGACCGTAAGCTACGATTGCTTCGTATGCGCGAGATTCTTCTAGAAGATCGCCATAACCTGGCTTAGCTGCATCATCGTAGTTCATGTAGTCATTCATTGCGTAAACACCAGCTACGAATAGACCGTTACCGTAAGTACCGTATTTAGCAGAAACTACGTGAGATTGCGCTTTCTCAGTTGAACCAGAGATAGTGACGTCACCACCTGTGTATGCATAGTTCACGTTGAAGCCAGCGATATCGTAGCCTAGAGCTACTTGACCACGGTCAGCAGTTTCACCAGCTTTAGTACCTGCAGCGTCAGTGATGTCTGCAGAACCCTGCCAGCCTAGACCAACGTTAAGTGCACCAGCGTTAGCGAAATCAAAACCGTTTGTATATGCAACCATCTTATCAGCACGGCCTGTACCGAATGCACCATGGTTGTTGTATAGGAAGTCGTTCGCGAAAGCGATTGGCATATCAGCAATGCCCGCTGCAGAGTAGTATGGAGACCACTGCGTACCAGCAGCTACACGACCATAGTCATCGTGAGAAACACCGATGTAGCCTAGACGAGTTTTGAATGAAGTGTCACCACCGTTTAGCATGTTAAGTGCCCACTCACCTTTAACATCAGCTGTGAAGCCGTTGCCCAGGTCTTGAGTTGCTTCCATGTTGATACGTGGAGATTTCTCATCAACGGCAAAGTGATCTTGGTCGCCGCCAGCAACACCAACAGTAGCGTGACCGCCGATAGAGAAAGTAGAACCGTCTTTGTTGTATAGCTCAACTGCTTGTGCAGTAGTACCGAAAGCCGCAGCAGCAACTGCTAGTGCAATAAATTTTTTGTTCATTGGGATTTCCATATTTCAAGTTTTATGTGTCATCACGATGAATGACATTACGTACATAAAGCTGTTACGCACACAGACATAACACCCATGCATGTAACCCGACTTGATGTAACGCTGGATTAACATGACGGGAATCACTCTAACCCTAAAGTTCCCAAAGGCTTCATAAAAAGACGTAAAACATTAAAAACACCGTTTTCTATTTTAATAAACCATTAAATAACATGAACTTAAAACAAGAACAAAAAATATAAACAGATCTAAAAGAAGGGGAGAGATGAGTTTTCTTGAGGTTTTTTAGTGCTTCAAGGTGAGCTAATTCACATTTTTAAATACTTTTCGATGAAAAAAACGGCACTACAACTGGATTAATTCAATAGGTTACATTGTATTCGTCGGCTATTTTTGTGCTTTGTCAGTCTGCTTGGGAGGGATATTTCAATACATATTCTTTACTTTATGCCTTGCTGCATTGTTCATGACAATAAATACGAATAACAGTGATGTAACCAGCTGAACCGTTACTTTGTGGTGAGTTATAAATTTGCCAATGAGACACGCTTTTTATGCGCTATAGATCACAAAACGAACACTTCTAGGGAACTTTCTTTACCTCATAAAGGAAACCTCAGAAAGCCGTTCTATCCTTGCAATAGATCACTCTTGTTAGCAGCAGGGGTGCTCACGCAGTGGCAACATTGCAGTGGTTATAAATAATCAAAGGATAGAATTATGAAAATGGCAGCCATCGCTACGGCGATTACAACAGCACTCGTCTCTGGTTCAGCGCTAGCGGCAGAGGTTTACAACTCAGATGGTACTTCTCTCAGTATTGGTGGTCGTGCGGAGTTCCGTGGCGATTTCCAAGGGCAAGATTCAGGAAAAGAGCTTGATGGTACAATGTACAATAAGTCACGCTTTCGTATTAACGTCGGTGGCGTGACTCAAATTACCAATGATCTCAAAGGAATAGCATTTTACGAGGCCGAGCAAACCGTCAATTCTGATGGCAGCAACAGTCAGAACACTAACTTTAACCAGCGTTACATGTATGCTGGTTTGTCTAGCAATGCAGGCGATGTCACCTTTGGTAAACAGGATGCCGCGACCGTTCAAATCTCGCAAATGACCGATACCGTGACCACACACAGTGGTATCCAGAAAACCTATATAGAAGCGGGTGATGAGCAAATCAACAATGCACTAGCCTACTCTGGCTACTTTATGGACGCCCTGTCAGTCAAGGCAAGTTTCCTGGCATCTAGCAACTCAAGTGAAAACGGCTGGGCATTGTCTGGTATCTATACTCTGCCATTTGGTTTAGGCATTGGGTTAGGCTATGCCGCGAACGACAACCCTGTTGGTCAGGACTCCACTCAATTTATTGGTGCGGTCAACTACCGCTGGGAAGGGCTTTACCTCGGTTTAGGTTATACCCAGGGTGAAGGGTCGAAAAAAGATACCCAACTGCGCGACAACGACTTCAATAGTATTGAAGCCGTGGCTCAATATCGTTTCCCAAGTAACTTCGAAGCCGTCTTAGGCTATCAAAAGGGCGAAATCGATCCTGAGGGCGATAACAAGTACAGTGTCAGCGATTATGTGGAACTAACCGGTATCTACTACTTCAACAAGTCACTTCGTACCTATGCAACCTACAAGGTCAATAACTTGAAAGCCGACAGTTCTGAGCTAAACAGGGACGCTGACAACTCACTGCGTCTGGGCTTGCGTTACGATTTCTAAATCCAGAAAACGATACAAAAGGGGGCGACTTTGGTCGCCCCTTACTAATAGATAACACACAAATCTCTGCTTTCTATCTACCACTCCCTCTCATTGATACTTCCCCAATTTAGTGCACTTGCACCACCAAGCTCTGATATAACGGTTAGTCAGACATTCAATAATTGATATTTTTCACTAATTATCAATAAGTTAATCGCAAGATGCGAATTGGCACGACTACTGCTTTAGTAGTAGAGACAAATGCTGGCAGCATTTGCACTTATCGGTCTCGGTATCCAGAGAATTGTTTTTTTAGAGGGAGAAGATAATTCAACAGATGCTATCTAGGCAGAAGGGACTCTATAAGTGGTCACTATTTTGCCTCCCTTCCGTGAGGGAGGCCTTTTTTTATCTTGAGTCTAGCGAATCAGCCTGACGACCAACGCCCCAGGATCTCTCAAACTATCCACGTTATAACTCAATACCGTCGCATCAATTGGCGCATGATAGGTATCTGTTAACTGCCCGAAGCTATCAAACTGCCTGGCAACCAACTCACCTTCTTTGACGGTTTGCAGCAAGTCCACCTGAGGCAGTACGAAGCCACCTTGTCGTGCCCGTATGGTCACAACTTCCTGGCCTTCAATGGCGCAAGGCTCGGTTTTGACTCTATTCCCCTTAACAAACCCGTGATGAACAAGGATACGTTGAATACCCTCTACCGTTCGCTCAATAAGTTCAGGTTGAGTGATTTTTCCCATCCCGACTTCTATCGTGATACTTGGAATGCCCGAACTATTCCAAACGGTTTCTAGCACACCGGCATCACCAGGATCATTCAAAATTGCATCAGGTTCTATCAGGCGTGCCATCTCCAAAGAGGTGTCCAGTCTGAAATCAGCAAACACATACAAGGGGTAAGTCGCACCACGTGTTTGTGTATGCAAGTCGATAGCGATATTGGCATTCGGTTTAAGCAATCGACTCCAAAGGCTATCTAAGTAACGGTTGGCTGCGTCCCCCTCGGGGTTACCAGGAAAAAAGCGATTGAGATTTGCAGGAGAGGCATCGGGATCTGACGAGTTGAAGTCACGACTGTGGCTCAGAATGCCGGGAATATTCACCGATGGCACAATTGTAATTACGCCCGAATCCAGACTGTTTTCAATGCGGCGGATCAGCTTGTGAGCGGTCAAAATACCGTTAAGTTCATCACCATGAACACCCGCTGTCACCACAAGCTTGGGACCACTTTGTGCTGCCTTAACAACCACAACAGGCAATTGAATAGGTACGCCCATTGCGTTGGTAGATACCTGGAACCAGAACTTATGTGTTCCTGGTGATAAGCTATCAACATCCAGCGTATGTATAACAGGTAGAGGTTCTTGTTCGCTTAAGTATTTCATTTTTGGTCCTGTCGCTAAAAAAAGCGGGCCTTGGGCCCGCTTGTGTCAGAATTTGAAGGCGTCGATTAGGCAAAGCCCATCAAGTGAGCCCCAATCACAACGAAACTGGCTAATAAGAATAGCAGCAGTATAAAGCGCCAGCAGAATTTTGCCCAGTCACCCCAGTCAATTCGGCACACACCTAACGTTGCCATGAGTGACGCCGATGTTGGGACAATGACGTTGGTAAAACCGTCACCTAATTGGAAAGCCAACACAGCGACCTGACGTGTTACGCCCGCGATATCAGCGAGTGGCGCCAATAACGGCATGGTGAGTGCCGCCTGGCCTGAACCAGAAGTCACAAAGAAATTGAACACCGACTGAAATGCATACATCAACCATGCTGCTGCCACATCTGGCAACCCGCTGATCATGCCACCAGCACCGTTTAAAATGGAGTTCAACACACTGGACTCATCGGTAGTGCCACCACCCAGAATCAACAAGACACCTTTAGCGCATCCAACCAATAGTGCTGGCGCGAGCATAATACTCGCCCCTTCCTTAAAAGCATCGGCCATGTCATTCAGTGTCATATCATTAAGACGGAACAGAACACCGATTAAACCAGCAACGAAGCCCATAGAGAAAAATTGTGACGCAATTTCCGGGATATACCAGGCATGAGCAACCACACCCCATACCACCCACACAGTCGTCGCGATTACGGTGAACAATACCAGCGAGTCTCCAAGGACCCAGCGTGATTGCTGCTCTTTTTCCGCCTGCTTCCTGAAATACACATCCGTACGGCGGCTATAGGAAAGCTCTGGGTTTGCTTTAATGCGCGCTGCATACACCATAGTAAACACGATACCGATGATGGTGAAAGCTACCCACATAACCATTCTCATGGTCATTCCGGACAGAACCGGAATCCCTGCAATCCCTTGCGCCACCGCTACAGAGAAAGGATTCATCCAGGAAGTTGCAAAACCAATTTGTGTGGCAACATAAGTCACCATAACGGTCGTTATCCCATCGTAGCCAAGGCGTACCATCAGCGGTGCGATAATGATCGCAAACGCCACTGCTTCTTCGCCCATTCCAAAAACCGCACCGCCCAAAGAAAACAGAGCAAAAAGAACAGGAATAAATAGTGCTTCACTGCCTTTGGTTTTATCGATCAAGCGAAGAATACCGTTGTCGATGGTGCCCGTTCTCATTACTATGCCAAATGCCCCACCAATCACTAGCATAAACATAATGACGCCTATCGCGGATCCCCACTTTGACCCAGACACCAGACCTTCAAAGGCAAAGTTCATCAATCCAATGCCACCGCCGGAAGCGAATAGGCCGACAGACTTATAAATCAACTCGCCATTTTCGTCTGTAGCGTACTCGAACGAGTGAGGGTCGATAACCGTCCGGGTTTTCTCTGCACCATCCACCAGATAAGTCACCTCCTGACTATCAAAGTGGCCAGCAGGAATAAAGTAAGTCAGAGCCGTCGCCAACATACCCACAATAAATATCAAAATCAGAGTATCCGGCATTTGCCATGTTTTTGTGCCATCGCTCAAATTAGTATGGCATTCAGTATGAGAATTCATAATTATGTTCTGGTTAAGCATAAAATTTGGTGCAAATATCCATTAGGCAGCATAAAAAATCAATAGTTTCCAGTTCAACATTTAAACACTCGGGATATTAATTGATCTGCAGCACGAATATGCTCCCAAATTTACTTGTTGGGTCAGACATGAGTTCCGTAGTAACATTGTGAAAAAATTAAGAAAATTGAAATGAGCTTACAACATCACCCAATTCGAGGGGCCGCGTGGATGCTTGCTGCAGGCGCCTCTTTTGCTATCGTTAATAACCTTGCCCAAATTGTTAGCATTCATCATGGGATGTCTTCAACTATGGTAGCGCTTATTCAGTATGCGGTTGCCTTCGTTGTTATCATGCCTTACCTGAAGACGCTTGGCTTTCGGCAATCTTTACTCACTGCCCACTTTCCCGCTCACTTATTACGCGTCTTTTTGTCTGTCATCGGCATACAACTCTGGATGTGGGCACTGGCCTACCCGGTCCCCATCTGGCAGGGGATAGCGCTGCTTATGACCTCCCCTCTGTTTGCAACTTTAGGCTCTGGCCTGATTCTCAAAGAGAATGTTGGCTCAGCAAGATGGTTGGCGACCTTATGTGGCTTTATTGGCGCCATGATCATTTTAGAACCCTGGTCTGATAGTTTCAGTTTGGCAACACTCTTACCCATCGGTGCCGCGTTCTTCTGGGCGTGCTACTCTTTAATGGTAAAAAAGCTCTCAGCAGATGACTCCCCTTCAACCATGGTGGTGTATTTGCTGCTGTTGATCACGCCATTCAACCTGTTTCTGGCTTTGCCCGACTGGTCACTTCCCCAATCAGGCACCGTCTGGACTTTACTGTTGTTCGCAGGTGCGTTAACAGCGTTGGCACAATGGGCCATCGTCAAAGCGTATTCGGTAGCGGATGCCTCTTTTGTCCAGCCTTTCGATCACGCTAAGCTGCCGATGAATGTCCTCGCTGGCTGGATAGTCTTTGGATGGGTGCCTCCCGGTCGCCTCTGGTTGGGCGCTGCAATCATTATTGCCTCAGTGGCATTTATTACCCGCTGGGAAACCAGAAAAGAGCGATAATAGAAGTTAAGGTGAAATAAAAACGGAACCTGACAGTTCTTATTGTTAAACGGATAATTATTGAGGCTGAGAAAATGGCGGAACCAATCAAGATCACTCTTTATCGTTGGGCAGGAAGCTGGGGACCGTTTAAGGTTAACATCCCTTGCGGAGAGTGCACACTAACCAAGGATATCTTGCAAGACACATTCAAAAATGAGTTACGTGGCGTTCCTGTCGATTTGGAAGTAAAAGATTGGTTATCTCACTGGTGGGAACCATTAAAAAAAGGAGCTTGGCATGCCCCTATTCTCATGGTTGAAGGAAAGGTGATCAGCCAGGGTGAAGCACTGAACCGAGGCGTGCTCGTTCAGTCAGTGATTCAAGAGTGGACAAAGCGTGACACGTTAACAGGCAATATTGTTTACGGTAAATCGACGTGCCCCTTCTGTGTTAAAGCAAAACAAATGCTCGATGAAGCGGGTGTTCATTATCAATATTATGATGTAGTGAAAGACAGCGCGGCACTGTATCGAATGATTCCTGAAGTCAAAGCGCATATAGGTCAAAAGACCCCCGTTACCGTCCCTCAGATTTGGCTAGAAGATGAATATATCGGAGGCGCAGACAATCTGGCGGTCTGGCTAGAAAAGAAAAATCAGCAAAGCAAACCCAACAACGTCTTAACCTTCGGCGAAAAAAATGCCTCATAACTAAAAGATAAAAGCCCGTGAACGCTAGTTCACGGGCTTTTATTTTGTGTCTTTTAAATGGCGATTACTTAGCCATTTTTTTCATCATACGCTTGATGAGCGATTTTTTCTTTGGCTGTGGTTTGCCATAGAGCATTTCATTAATCATTTGTTTTGCAGCGATTTGACCAATGTATGCAGCGCCTAGTTCGTAACCCATGATCGTTTCTCCCATAGATTTTGTAATTAACTTTCAACTATGTGTAATTTTATACCTAAAAGAGAAAAAAACAAGACCCACATCACATATTTTTGTATTAAAATTTCACTACAGGGCTAATTTACGAGTTTTCAATCTAATATATTGATTTGATTAGTTATTACTGCTTGCCTTAAATAAAAAGCGATACATCAAACCAGACTGGGTTGTGAGCTTTCCTCAATCGTCAACTTACAAATTCTGCCTCTATCATTACTTACATTAATGCATCATGGATAAACAATTGATTTAAATGGGATATATCCAAATTTAATGAATATTCCAAAATGGAATTTCCATCATTCCACACATTCAATCATTTGTTTCTTATACTTGCGCTCAACAATATTTCGAGTTAAAAAAAAACTAATCGCTATTTCTTCATTTATCTAACAAGTGACCACGACCTTTCCCACACATGTTTACGTTAGTCACTTGTTTAGCAAGGTAAAGTTAATGCTCTATCCAAACTCTAAGGACTGCCTGATTATCGACAATTACCCGCTAGTTAGGGAAGCACTAGCACAAATCGTGTCCTGCATTGAAGATGTGAATCTGGTGCATCAAACCGGGAACACACAAACAGCACTTAACCTGATCAAATCAGGCAATATTGAACTGGTCATTTTAGATGTCAATCTTGCCGAAGCCGATGGGTTTGAGTTCATGCGGCGCGCGTATGCCTCCGGTTATCAGGGCAGAGCAATTTTTGTCTCTAGTTATGGCTATCCTGTCTACTCTGAAACCGCCTACAAGCTAGGCGCAAATGGCTATATCAGTAAGTCTGAGGAGAGTTCTTTGATTCGCGATGCGATTATCGGAGTGTCTCGCGGCTACAACCTCTTTAAAAGTGATTATAAGGAGCGCAACAGGAACATTGTTCTGTCTCAACGTGAAACCGTGGTATTCAACTATCTGAAAAAAGGTTACACCAACAAACAGATCTCAGAGTTTTTGTCACTCAGCGCAAAAACAATCAGCACCTACAAATCGCGAATTCTCGATAAGTATGAAGCGAACTCAATTGTAGAGCTGATCAATGCTCATGACGTGGTGGAAAATGAAAAACAGATGGTAATGAACTGACACTACTCTCAGTAAAAACTAAAGGGAAAGCACACTAGATTTTTCGTGGGCTTTCCTGAGTCACAACTTGCTTCAGTATCTGATGTAGTTTTTGATGCAGCGGACTTTGACGATTACTCTGTTTAATACAGGTCACCACGGGGATATGCGACTGCATATGGTCTGGCAAAGGCACAAACCTCACCTCACCATCGTTAATCAGGTGCTTAGCAAACAAAATTGAGTAGTCCTCGTTTTTCACCAGATCCAACGCTAAATCAAGGTTATCCAATTTAACTCGATAGTCGAAGATCAAATCATACTGGGCCATCTGCTTAATCAAACGGCGATTGGTTTCATTCCAACCGCGAATTTCAAAGAAAACACAGGGACGTTCAAATATCTGCTGCCATTGTTCGAAGTCGCTGTTGGCACCCACCAACGCGCCTAGCTCAACATTCAATATACTGTTCTGGTAAATAGACTTAGAACAGTCTTCATTAAAAAACTGCAAGCCTATTTGCACCTTTCCATCAATGATTTCCTGGTAAGTATTACTTCGCCAGGTTTTGAGTTCAATAAACGAGTTAGGAAATACACTTCTCAAAGTCTGCAACAAGACGCCACCAAAACACTCTATCGTGACATTATCCAGCCCAATGACGATAGGTTGGTCATACAGCGATTCATTGAAGGACTCTCCCTGTTTTAATGCATCCTCGACCAAGCGCAAACCATTTTCAATACCCGGGATAATACGTTCTAGATAATGAGTCGGTTCCAACCCGCTGGCAGATCGAACAAATAAGGGATCATCGAGTTGAGTTCTCAATTTAGCTAAGTGCTTACTCACTGCGCTTTCAGTTTTGCCCAAAACGGCCGCTACCGTAGTCAGGTTTCGGTATTGGTATATAAGAACCAACACTTTAAGCAAATTGTAATCGTGCTGCTTGTACATTCGGTTGTCCTTGGCATTGCATAACGGATTATACTTTCGAGCGTTTCACTTGATAGAGGCGACTGTCTGCCCTTTGAATGGCCGACTCTAATGTTTCGGCTTCTTCTACCACGGCGACACCAAAACTAATGTTCAAAGACAGCTGTTGGGTCCCAAAACTTTTAGCTCTCACTTCACTGGCTAATCGAGAGGCGAGGGATTGTGCCGTGCGCTCATCACAACCGGGCAACAAAACAAGAAACTCATCTCCTCCACTGCGGATTAAGTAATCACTTTCCCGGAAACAAGCCTGCATACAGCGTGCAATAAACACGATAGCCTCGTCTCCTACATGATGTCCAAAAGTGTCGTTGATGCTCTTCAGTTTGTCACCATCAATCGCTATCACAGCTAAGCCCTGTTTCTCTATCGCATATTTTAAGCTGCTATCCCGTAGCGCAGCTCTGTTATATAGTCCCGTCATTTCATCACGTCGAATGGCGATTTCGGCCAGTTTCAACTTCTCTCTTTTCGTTTTTAACTCTTCCAGACGGATAACCACATAGAACAACGCTGTGACCATCAGGAAATAGAGCCACAGTGTATCAACGATGATCTGGCTGTAAGGAATTCGATAAATGACGGCAAAATCTTCATCAACAACAAACCGTTCAGAGTAGGCGGATTGATGAAACGGGTACCGTAAATCTTCCACTATCATTTCCCTGCCATTCGAACTGTTGTTACTGACATAGGTTTTATTATCGAGAAATGGAAACTCATTCAGGTAAATATCAATATTCAGATCACCTACCATCACTAAACCATCGTACACGGGACTAGAGATGGTGATGATGGCCTGTCTAGTAATCCTGTCACGATAAACATCAGACACCACAATTCGATTACTCAGGTCCTGCGCCGACGCATATCGGGCACAACGAAACGACTCCGCACACATTTTCTCTGAAAATACCTCGTCAATCTCTTCTCCAGCAAGGCTAAAGGACTGACTGGCCAATATTTTTAGTCCTTCGTAAGAGCGATAGTACAGTAGGTACTCTAAACCCACGGCCAACTCCGGCATGCTAAGAAACAATCGTTGCGCGGTCGAACTGACGATTTTTTCATTCTGAGTAAGAGCCGCATCCGGGATCAAACGATAGACCCGTCCTTGATCTAGTAACGGTTCATCGACATCGTTACCGGCGTTCAGCTCAATTTCAGCCTCAAGTAATACACTGAGCAAATACAACGTAGACTTGTAATCCTGGATGGATTTGGTGACAAGGTGAAATTGTGCAATTTCATTTTTGACCAGCTTATCCAAGGTCTGATAGACAACAAAACCGTAGATGACAGAAGTGAGCATCGCTGATTTGAATAAGATAATGGCATATTTTTTAGTCAGCTTTTGCATCTGGATGTTTTTTGGCCAGTAGTTTCGATGTTTATTAGCGACAATTATCAATGAAGGCAATCACATGATCAATGCGATTGGTAAAACATCCCAAATCCATAGGGAGCGATGCAAGATTCGTGGGCAAAAACTGACATAGGGAAAAGAGACCCTGTAAACCTGAAAGCCACCTAGCCAAGTTGGTGCGTTTTTTTTCGTTGAATCAAATGTCCGGACGTTGTTAGTTAGGTCTACAGGGTCTGTTTAGAGTTATACCCTTATTCAGAAATTAAGAAACTGCAGAAATTGACAGGTTGACAAATTGGTAAACTGATAATTTTCAAGCTGATCAAATTGTCAGTTATCGACTTCAGAGCCACTGGTTACCCTATACCTGAACTGTATAGGAGATAAAACTATGGAACCTATTGTTTATATTAAAAAATATTCTGAGCTTACAGAGAAACAAAAGCTGGAGATGCACACTTTACGCTATGACGTATTTGTCCGTAGGTTACGCTGGTCACTGAACACGATAAACCAGTTAGATATAGATGAATACGACCGCCCAGACGCTAAATACATCATTATAGAATATGAAGGGAAAGTTGCGGCTTGCTGGCGATTGCTGCATACCAACACGCCTTACATGTTAAAAAATACCTTTCCCGAATTATTGCAAGGGGAATCTTTTGATGACGGTAACGTCGTAGAGTTAACTCGATTTGCCGTTGATCGAGAAATATCTAAGCGTGCAACTCACATCAACTTTACCGAGCTACTATTTTATTTGGTTGTTCAATACGGGTTTGAACAGGGATACTCCGCTTTTATTACTCCCACAACTACGGGTATAGAACGAATAATGCGGCACGTAGGAATACCTAATCATCGCATGGGGGATGGCAAGATTCGCATGCTAGAACACACCAAGAGTATCGCATTGCGAGTACCCATTGATTCAGCTCTGAGAGATTGGTTTACCAACGCTACGATAAACCAGCATAGGCTCGATAGAGCCAGTTAGCAGGGCTTTAGAGACCGCTTGAGTGCGAGAGAAAGCATTGAGTTTTTCACTCGCATTCTGTATATGAAAATTGACCGTTCGCTCAGAACAGCCAATGATCTGCGCGACTTCCCATGAGCTTTTTCCCTCAGCGACCCAGGCCAGGCAAACCTGTTCGCGTAACGTCAGGTTTGATTTAACTTGACCAAACTGTTGCTCGCATACGTGGTTTCTTATGTCATTAATATAGTCTGCCACCAAACTACTCACATAGGTCGCCAGAATGGTTGCCTCATGGCTCAACTTGGTGGCACCTTTGAGATTAGAAAAACTGATGAGACCTAGGCAGCCATGGTTGGCTCTTAACGGTACGGTTACACCTTCACCAAGCCCAAAATCCGAAGCAAGTTTGATTACGTTTTTGTCGTCTGGAACACTATTTTTGATAATGTCTTTCCAATGAATGGGAAGCATACTATTGCGGCAATGAAGCACCACTTGGTCAAAATACATGACTTCATTTTCTTCATAAAATTGGCGCCAATCCAGCGGCTGATTAGTCAAGACGACATTTTCCGCTCTCATTACCGTCACCGGAACAGAAACTGCGAACAAAAAATGTTCAAACCCTATCACTTCCGTCACTTCACTTAACTTTCGATTAAGATCATCAAAATTGAAGCATTCACCCGCTTGTAAATCCCGGACCAATATAGAGTTTATTTTTTCAACAACTTTCACGTCGAGATAGCCCCAGCAGACTGCCTAGTCATATGCATATTAATGACCACGATAACCAGACTCACCAAAGATTACAAATTTTCCATTTGGAAACACTTAATCAAAGATTACAAATTTTCCATTTGGAAACACTTAATCAAATGGTCAACACACTCGCGAATCTTTCTCGGTTGATAGCGATCTTTTTGATAAATCAGTGAAAGAGGGACTGATTTAATACCCCAATCACGAAAAACAGGGACCAACTCACCGTTAGAGATCTCCTGTCTGCAATACATTGCCGGTACTCTTATTAAGCCGAGTCCCTTCTTGGCTGCGTTAATCAACACGCGACCATTCTTGCACTGCAACGCTCCTTCAATAGCCACATCACATACCTCTCCTGAGCCTCGATGTTCAAACCGCCACTTAGTCACTGATCCCGTAATACATCTGTGATGTTTTAGGTCTTTCGGGTGATTAGGAACCGAAGACTGGTGCAGGTAGCCAGCACTTGCGAGGGTTTGCATCTCCACATCTGTCAGGTGCCGGGCCACATAACTGGCATCCGGTAACTCGCCCATCCGAATCGCCAAATCAAATTCGTCTTCCAGTAAATCCACTCTGTTGCTGGAAAAGTCCAGTTCGATATTGACGTCCGGATATTCAAGCAAAAACTGAGCAAGCATCCCCGCAACGAGATCTTCTCCTATATAACCACCAACACAATTGATTTTAATGGTGCCACGTACTGCTTGCGTGTCATCAACCGCATTGTGGACGGCTTGGTCGATAGAATTCAATGCCGTATCACATGAAGCCAGGAAATCCTGCCCGGCTTCGGTCAATTTCATGCTTCGTGTGGTTCTCACGAGCAGAGTGACTCCCATCTGACTTTCAAGCGACTGAATTTGTCGCGAGACGTGCGAACGTGAGACATGCAGTGCTTCTGCCGCCTTGGTGAAGTTCCCTAACTTAGCGACCAGAACAAATGCCCGAACATCAAGAAGATTTATTGTTGAATGAAACATAGTGAAATCCACGGTAGTGTTATGCCTGACACCCTTTTTGATAATGTCAGACGTTCTGGGCTTCTCAATGAGTGAAAACCGTTAATCTTAAGGCACTTGTGTTGTCAAAGGATAGATTTGAAACCAATACTTCGCCTCAATCAATCTATATCTGAATGACTGTCAAATTCTACACAATGAAAAAGCTAAATACTGATCGTCAATCTAATTTCTAGCCTTAATCGTTTAATTTGACAACCAAACTTAAAGCCACTCACATTTTGAAATTAGCCAATTTCGTAATTTGGCAATTTTAGAGGAGGTTTATGTTAGAGCTGCTCATCGGGCTAGTCGTCACACTAGTTGTTGGCTACTTCATCTGCATTAACATTCAGAGACCTGAGTCCATCATTTTCTCACTCCAAATATTTGTGCTCGAAGTTTGTTCCATTTTCCAACTCGCAACACTGCTTTTCCGTACTAAGCTTGTATTTAGCTTTCGTTAAAGTCGAAAAAGGACACACCATGAAAAAAGTACTCATTGGTATTGCGCTGACAACCGCTTTCGCGAGTCAATCTGCTCTGGCAGGAGAACATGTTGTCTACGAGTTAGATGGACAACCCTATGAAGGTTACTGGGCAAAGGTCAATAACACAGCTCCGCTAGTATTGCTCGTTCATGATTGGGACGGGCTCACCGAGTATGAAGAAAAGCGGGCCGAAATGCTCAACAGCATGGGCTACAACGTATTTGCCGTGGATCTGTTTGGTCAGGATGTCAGACCGACGAAAGTAGAAGATAAACGTCAGCATACCGGGGCTCTTTATAAGGACAGAATGAAGCTTCAGGCTCTGATGAATGCCGGGTTAGAGCAGGCAGGCAAGCTCGGGGGAAATCTAGACAATACCGTAGTCATGGGATATTGCTTTGGTGGGGCTGCAACTTTAGAAGCAGCAAGAGCAGGTATGAATGCTCGTGGCTTTGTTACCTTTCATGGTGGTCTACAAACCCCTGAAGGGCAAAACTACACTCAGACTAAAGCACCAATCCTGGTTCTCCACGGTACGGCAGATTCAGCGATTCCGATGTCTCAGTTTGCAGAGCTCGCCGTTGAGCTTGAACAAAGCGGCGTTCCTCACGAGATGATCACTTATAGCGGAGCCCCACATGCGTTTACTGTGTTTGGTTCTGACAGATACCGTGAAGACGCCGACAAGAAATCCTGGCAGGCCTTTTCTGAGTTTTTGGTCACAACAACCGGAAAACCTTAAAATTAACGGAGTTGCGAATAAACAAAAGGCCAGCTCGTTGACGACCTGGCCTTTTAAGTTTTCCATTATTGATCAACTACACTGCGTTACTGTGGATTCTTCGCCTTAAACAGAATCGCGTACATAACTGGAATAAATACCAATGTTAGAATGGTCGCGAAGCCCAAACCAAACATAACAGTAATGGACATATTCACGAAGAATACATCGCCCAATAGCGGTATCATCCCCAGAATCGTTGTACACGCTGCGAGCATAACAGGACGCATACGAGAGATAGAAGAATCAATAATAGCGTCGTATAGCGGCTTCTCCTCGGCTTGCATATCTATCTCTTCAAGCAACACAATCGCATTCTTAATCAATAGTCCAATCAAGCTGAGTGCACCTAGCAGTGCCATAAAGTCAAACGCACCATTTAATAGTAACAAGCCTGCTGTAATACCGATGATAGCCAGTGGTACGGTAATCCAAATGATCAACGGTTGACGTACCTTACCAAACAGCAACACAACCACGATGATCATCATGATAAATGACACCGGAATAGCACTAAACAGCGCTCCTTGAGCTTCTGCTGAGTCTTCGTACTCACCGCCCCAGTCCATGGTGTAACCCGGAGGCAGTTCAATGGATTCAATTTGCGGCTTCAGGCGCTCAAACAGAGGGGCCGCCAGTTCACCGGTAGGGTTAGCCGAGGCAATAATGGTCGTCAAACGATCACGACCACGTATCATTGCATCTTCCCAAACAGTTTCGAATCCAAGCACAACCTGCGCAATTGGAACCGTACGTTGCAACACTGGGCTATATACCTGAGCATCCATTAATTGCGATACATCCTGGCGCTCACTCGCATCGGCACGGAAGTAGATAGGAAGCAGTCTTACACCATCACGGTAAATACCGACCTGTGAACCTTCACTAGCCGCACGCAGTGAGGCGGTCAATTCAGTTCTGGTTACGCCCAACTGTCTGGCCACTTGCTCATTAAAGATCGGTTTGATCAGCTTAACGGGTTGACGCCAGTCATTACGTACCTCTTTTGCTTCAGGGTCTGCATGCATAATTGCCTCAGCCTGCGCAGAAAGATCTCTCAACACCTCTGGGTCCGGCCCTGCAAAGCGGGCTTCGATTTTTGAGTCGCGCCCCGGACCAATACGTAAGCTCTTAATTTTAGGCTCTATGCTATCGATATTTTCAGTCATGTACTTATCGATTTTTTGCTGGAGCCCGGCGATCAATTCTCGCGTCTCAGTACGAACGATGATCTGCCCATATGCTTTGGTTGAATCTTGTGGGGTGTAAACCAGTGAGAATCGCGAAGCACCGCCTCCGATAAAGCTCGCCGTCCATTCCACACCTTCTTGCTCGCGAATAAACTCAGCGACTTTAAGCGTATCGTCCCGGGTTTGACGAATATCAGTACCTTCAACTTCCCAAACATCAACGAAGAACATCGGTGTATTCGCATTCGGGAAAAAGGCGTTCTTAACGAAGCCGAAGCCCCAAACGGACGCCAAAAACATCGCGACAATAACGCCAATAGTCAGCAGACGCTGTTTGAGAGCAAATGTGAGTACGCCCTTGTAAATAACGAATCCAGCACCCGCATACGGATCCTTCTCCTCTTCGCCTTCTTTCTTTTCTTCTTTTTTGAGCAATAAAGCACACAGCAAAGGTGTCGTCGAAACCGCTGTTACCCAACTTAAAGAAAGAGAGATCAAAATGACGTAGAACAGTGAGCGAGTGAACTCACCGGTGTTACTTTGCGACATACCAATTGCCGCAAAAGCAAGGATACCTACAGCCGTACCGCCTAACAGGGCCCAACCGTTAGCGCCAACAACTTCTCCTGCTGCTTTTAGAGCCGGTACTCCCCGCTTAATCCGAATCATCATACCTTCGGCAACAACAATAGCGTTATCAACCAACATCCCGAGCGCAATGATAAGCGCACCAAGTGAAATACGCTGCAACTCGATACCATAGAGATGCATGAGCGCAAGAGTACCTGCAACCGTAATCAACAGTACCGCGCCGATGATCAGACCAACACGCAGCCCCATAAACGCCAGCAATACCACCACAACAATGATAAGTGCTTCGACAGTATTAGTCACAAAGCCCGCAACCGACTGATCAACTTCTGTTGGCTGATCGTAGATGATATCCAGATTCATTCCCAACGGGATCTGATTTTGCAAACTGTCTATTTTATCGGCAATTAAGCCACCGACCTCAACTACGTTCTTACCACTCAACATCGATATACCGATGGTCAGAGAAGGCTTACCATTGAAGTAAATAAGCTTGGTCGGTTCATCCACATATTCACGAGTAACTTGTGCGACATCTCCAAGTCGAATGAGTTTTTTGTCGTTACTGGAAATCAGAAGGTCTTCGATTTCGCTCACATGTTTAAAGCTTCCAGTTGGCTCTATACGAATGTACTCAGGCCCTACACGAAAACGTCCTGAGTCAGACACCAAGTTCTGCGAACTTAGCAGATTTTCAATAGTGGCCATGTCGATGCCTAGCTCCGCCATTTTCGAGCGAGACATTTGGACGTAAACTACCTCTTTCTGGTCACCATCAATAGACACCTTACGAACACCCGGCACTAATACCAATTGTTTCTTTAAGTTGTCTGCAACGTCTTTCAGTTCACGATACGTATAGCCTTTACCATTCAGCGCCAGGAACCCACCGTAAACATCAGCAAAATCATCCACAATTTGTGGCTCACCGGCACCTGGTGGCAACTTATGCTTGTTGTCGGCAATTTTACGTCTCAATTCATCGTAAATACCCGGCATTTCTGCCGAAGTGTATTCGTCTTTGAACTCGATAGTGATATCCGAAAGTCCTTCACGAGTCACTGAACGCTTAATCCGTTTTACCTGACCTAGCAGTCGAACAGCATCCTCAATGTGATAGGTAACTTCATCGTAGACCTCTTGTGGAGAGGCTCCTGGATAAGACGTGATGATCTTTGCTTCTTTGATCGTAAAAGCCGGGTCCTCTAACTTACCCATCTCGAAGTAAGCCAACACCCCGCCAATCGTCATCAACAGCACTAGCAGCCAACTGTTGACTTTGTTCTTTACTGAATACTCACCTAAATTCATAAAACTTCTCTTCTTGCTGAGTCACAGTTACTGAGCCTGGTCAATTTCTGGCATTAAGCTCACTTCCATACCTTCAATAAGGAAAGGCACACCTACCGTCACGATACGCTCACCCATATCTAGGCCAGAGAGAACTGTAATACGGTCTCCTGCCATAGTAGAGACTTCAATTGATTTCGGTGACACGGTGTTGTTCTCATTCACGACCCAAACGGTAGCATTATGTGCATTGTCACTCACCACTGCTGTAGCCGGAACCTGAATTGCCCCTTTGGTTTCCTGAAGTTTTGAAAAATCAGCAGTCACATAACCCGTCATACCCGGAAGAATATTTTGATCAGAGGGCGCTTCCATCGATACGGTGACTTCAAATGTCTGCGTATCTGAATCGGCTTTTGAAGACACTTCGGTGACGGTGACCGGATAAGGTTTCTCACGGCCTGCGTCAAAATAAGCAAATACAGGAATGTCTACTGGATCTGCGGATTGTTCATCACGAATTTGACGCACCAGTTTTTCCGGCACATTAAACTTGAGTTCTAGTGTGTTCAGATTTTGGAACGTGAATACGACTTGTTTTGCTTCGACGTTTTCAAAATTCTGTATCTCGCGCTTTGCAACAAAACCATCGAATGGAGCCAACAATTTTGTGTAGCTTAGCTCTGTAACCGCTTTGTCATATGCTGCTTTCGCTCGGGTTAAATCCGCTCGAAGTTGTTCAAAGTCCTTTTTGGAAATAAAGTTATCCTTGATCAGTTCCTGCGCACGCTTGAAGTCGGCTTGTGTTCTTTGCAATGTGGCTTGTGTGTCTCTGACCGCAAGTTTAAAACTGGTGTCGTCCAACGTCGCTAGTACGCTGTCTTTCTTGACATTGTCGCCTTCCTTAACTGGAATGCTGTTTACCTTACCAGCTACACGAAACGCCATTTCCGCACGGTTTGAAGCAAGCACTCGCGCTGGAAATTCGCGCACCATACTTTGGTTTTCCAAACCGATTACCATGGTTTTTACCGGACGAACTACAGGCGCTTCTGCCTTTTGCTCTGGCTCTGGTCCACAACCAGTGAGCGCGACACCTATTAATGTCGCTAACGTCATAGCTCTCAAATGCGTTTTCATAACAACCACCCAACAAAAAAATTTATAAAAACCAACACAATAATAGGTTAACGAGGTCAATTACACCTTCTTGGTACAAATTACATTAAGCGCAGCAAAAAGCAACAAATCAACCACAAAAACACAACCCGCCTACTTTAGTACGAAGATGAATCATCGCAGTAGCACAAAAAAACTTTATGTAAGACATCTGGTTAGTGAAAAGTTCATTATTATCACGGGTTTTTTTTGTTTTATTCAAGCGCAAAATAAGTAACACGGCGAAAGCACTCTCAACACTATAAATGTTACATACCGTATACATACGACAAAGAAATACACCTGGCACGACCCATTCATAAAGCGAATGGCTCATTCTCCAAATGCCCCAGTTCACTGACACATCTATATCCACCAACTTTCACCAGTTGTTGAGTCAATTTGATTAAGAGATACGTAACGACTCGCAAACCTCAAAAAGCAAAAATATGTATAAACATAGAAAGTGAACTGGTTTCAATAAGGCGCTACATGGGAAAAAACCTACAACCAGATCAATCGCCAGATTAGCTCCATGTACACTGTTGATGGATTCTTGATGGTCAACGTCATAGCCCAAGTGACAGTGTCACCATTAGGTGATTAAAAACCTGAATACTGGGTTACAAAGTAAGCTATTATTATTTAAAGTCTATTTGAGCAAGAGGGCACTCTTTTGACCATTGAAGCCGTAGTTTTTGATTTAGACAATACCCTCGTTTCTTCAGATCTGAACTTTAAACAATTGAGGGTTGAACTTTGTTGTCCTGAAGATAAGGACCTACTCCTTCATGTGGATGAACAATCGTGCGAGCACGAAAAAAGCCGTCTAAACGCCCTGATTCTAAAACATGAGCTTGATGATGCACGGGTAAGCAACACTATGGAGGGTGCCGTTGATTTATTGAGATGGTTGCGTCGCAAAGGTATTCGCTCAGGCATTGTCACTCGAAATTGCCGACAAGCAGCGACAGCAAAACTCAAAGCACATAATCTTAATGTACAAGAACTAATTACAAGAGAGGACTTTCCCGCCAAACCTGATCCCAGTTCGCTGCATTACTTAATGGATAAATGGCGTATCCCTCGACAACGTATTTTGTATGTGGGTGATCATCATTATGACATTCTGACGGCCAAGAACGCCGGATGTAAGAGTTGCTTCATCTCAAATAACGGAGTCAGTCAGAACTCTTTTGATGCCGACCTGTTTTACAGTTCATTGAAAGGTCTGTTGGATTATCTTGAACAACTGTAATCCTTCAATACCTTGCAGACTTAGTCGCCAATAAAGCGCGTTGCGCTTTATCAAACAGTTCGCTGAAACTAATCTCTTCAAGGGGAGAACAGCAAACAACGCCTACCCCACATCCCAATTCGTAAACCTTGTCACCAAACTGATTAAATTGTTTGAGTTGCTCTCTAAAACGCATTATTGGAAAGTGTGCATCGGTCCCTGTCGTACCAGACATTAAGACCGCAAATTCGTCACCACCGACTCTGGCAATCACGTCCGAATCCCTGAAGTTTTCCAACAACAACTGAGAGAACTGAACCAAAGCGTCATCACCAGTTAGATGTCCATGGAGTTCATTGATGTCTTGAAATGAGCTCAAGTCAAACAATGCTAGCGTGTAGGGTTCAGTATGAAAACGACACACGTTCATCACTTTTTCCGCAAGCAGATTGAAACCGCGACGGTTAGAAATTTGAGTGAGCTCATCGATAGTACTTTCCAGATTTGCTTCAAGTTCAATTTCGGCTAACTTAGCTAGGTCGATAAGATCCTGGACTTGCTGATCGGTAAAATGTCTAGGCTGGCTATCAACAATACATAAGGTACCTACCTTAACACCTTCCTTAAGCTTTAAAGGGACACCGGCATAAAAACGAACCTTTGGTTCGTCTAAAACCAATGGGTTATCGTTAAAACGAACATCCTTAGATGCATCAGGTATAATAAAAGGTTCATCACCAAGGATGGCATGACCACAGAACGAAACGTCTCTCGCCGTCTCCTCGACTTGTAATCCAGCACTTGATTTAAACCACTGACGTTTTTTATCCACGATACTGACTAAAGCGATGTCCACACCAAACATACGCCTGGCTAGGCGTGTCACTCGATCAAAACGTTCTTCAGGTGTGTCCAGCAAATTTAGTTGCTGAATTAAACGTAATCGATAGTCATCGTTGGCTGGAATTGGGGCTGGTTGCATAAATTTGAGCTTCCTTCACTATCTTCAGCTATAAAACTAGCCAATATAATTAGGATGCGCCATGAAAATATCATCAGAAAGGATTATCGTGATATGAAATTTGGGGCTCTACTGACAATAATGCAATTGCATAATGCATTATTATTGCATTATGCAATTGCATTTCGAGAATGTGAGAGTTTTATACTCAACTAGTTATGATATATAGCGGCCGATAGCGCCTTTTCTATGTTGGCACGTATCATGCAGGACTATCGGTGACTTCTAACTTTGAAGTCACCTAGCCAACTGACGTTGTTAGTGGACCAATTTGTTCACACTGTTTTCGGCCGATTGATTCGTCAATCGGCCTTTTCTTTACCTTTTCCTAGGCTTGTTTTTCGCATTATCCTGCTGTGCTAGCCGCTTCGTTCTGTTGACGTTCCATCTCAGCCAACTTTTGTTCTAATTCTTTTATGCGCAGTTCCGCCTCTAACTCATCCGCACGTTTTTCTGCATCACTGCGATTGTCTTGCTTAATCCCATCTGCCAACGTTTCAGTGCGACTCGTCTCACGTGACTCTTCAAGGTCCTTCATTGAACCAGCGACACCACCAGCAACGCCTCCGGCTACCGCACCTTTCACGGCAAGTTCCGGTTCCCCTGTTAACACCCCCATTGTCGCGCCTAACAACGCACCTCCGGCGGCACCTCGATTTCTAGCTGCGTTCTCATTTTCTTTGTCGAACGCTGGCGAAGAGCATCCTGCTAATAGTGCCAATGTTGAAACTGCAAATAGTGACTTTAGAGAAGTTTTTGAAAAGGTCATATGGATGCTCTCGAAGTTGTTCATTTAACTTAGGTGTAGATTAAACTTCGGGCTCCAATTACGGAATTCACTTGTCGTTATTAAGCTGATAAGCACTGGTTATCACACCGGCTAAATGACAAAAATACCGTCTTCGCAGACTTAATAGCTCTGGATACTCATAGAACAGGTAGCGACTGACAGCCTCTGGGAGATTAGTTTTCCAAACATGAACGACAAGGTAAATCTGCGTTCATGTTTGGTTCATGTATCTTCCATTATGATTCAATCATCAGGGAGCGAACGCCATAAGGACTCATCCATTTTTTACAAACGGTTTTTACTAAGAGGTCATTATGAAAAAAGCACTCCTAACAATCATTGCGATGTTTATTGGCTTTGTCGCCATGATGTTCAGTTTATTAATGGCAATCCCACTCACGATTGCTGCCTTTTTCACCGGAAAACGTATAAAAAAGCAGTTGGACCAAGAATTGGCCCAGCATCAGCAGGCTATGAATGGCAATACGATCGAGGGTGAATATGAAGAAGTCTCATCTAGGTAAAGCGGTATCGCGCGATATAAGGTTGCGTCATAAGCGAAAACTTGTGGCTCTATCTTTCTATATTTCGGTTTTTGTAAGCTCGGCAGTGATTGGCTGTTCGGTCAAAAGCGATGTTACCATCAATCGTCTGGCGGAAAGTTCTACTATGGCCTCAGGGCCTATGACAGTTGCCCTAACAGATATTACCGGAACCTCGCGCAATTAGCGACAGGCTGTCCACTAGCCAATATTTGAGCAAACAGACTGTGCCCCTACTCTATTTTGTTGATATTGATTCCAAAAATGATAAATTGACGATGATTAATTAAACACTTACAATACGTCATACTTATAAATATTAACGATATCTCAGTGCTTTCACATCGATTGTGTTTTCTGTTGTTCACTGTCTGCTCCACATTGAGCTCTACTCTAGTCTGGGCTGACTTTTCACCCCAGGCCTTGCTCGAAGACAAACCCTATAAACAGATTGCACTGAAACTTCAGTCTCAAGATGTTCACGATCCCCACCAAGCATCACTGATGCTGAGCAAACTGCAAGCACAGGCTAAAATTAATGAAGACCCTGTTGCGACTTATTTCTACTATCTTGGTCAATTCAATCACTATCGCTCATTCAAAAGACCTATTGACGCTCGGCAGTCACTGATTGAGATGAAACAGTTTGCGGTCACGCAAAAACTAGACTGGATGATTGCGGATGCCGACATGTGGTTATCAACTTTTGATATCACTGACGGCAACTACAGCAAAGCATTGCAGCGCGCCACAGAAACGCTATTGGTCGCTAAAAGCACAGGATTTATGCACCTGGAGGGACGCCTTCACAACCTAATCGCTGTAATTCACTCAACGCAAAATCGCCAGTTACAAGCCAAGCAGCACTATCTGGTTGCCCTTGAGATCTTCAAAGATATCAATGACGCTCCCTACGTCATCAAAGTCCTATCCAATATTTCTCTCATTTATGCCGACTTAGAGGAGTGGGATAAAGCCCTTGAGTACAATCTTGAAGGTTATGCGTGGCTGAACAAGCAATCAACGCCATCTACTGAGCAACAGGCTATCCTGGCGATCAACCGGTCCATTATTACCGGAAACCTGGGTGACTTCCGCGAACAGGCTCAGTATCTGAAGCTAGCTGATATCAATGCAAACAAACTTGGCGACATTGGTTTAATTGCTACGGTGAAAGGAAACAAGTCTCACAACTTAATAGAACAAGGTCATTACGCACAGGCAAGGATTTTAGCCAATGACTGCCTGCGTATAGCCCGTGAAAATTTGCTTAGAAACCAGATACCATATTGCCTTACCCACTTAGGTCGAGCGCTCACCTACCTGGGAGAGTCCAAAAGCGCTGAATCCCTACTCCTCGAAGCCAAAAGTTCGTTTGTTGCCCTCGATGACCCAATCAACACGGTTCGAGCCTACGACTATCTGGCCAAATTCTATGAATTTCAAGGTGAGTTCAAAAACGCTTATCACTATTCCCGCCTATATCAAACGGAGAATGAGATTCTTCTATTTGATAATCAAAAAAGGGCGCTGTTTGAACTTGAGCAAGTTCACTTAGATATCGAGCGACAAAGTCAGATTATCCAGTTGGACACAGAAAACAAACTCAAGCAGGCACGACTTGAACAACAGGATTCCATTGAAAAGATGTGGGTCGCCACTTTTGTCGCTGGCCTGTTTGGTTTTTTGCTGCTGTTTCGTAGCAAAAGCTCTCTTGAGCAACAAAACGCATCGCTTTTGACCACTAATCACTCCTTAAGAGAGCAAAGTCTGCTTGATCCGCTAACTCGTGTTCCAAACCGGCGCTTTGCAGAGAATTTCTTAGACGGTCCGAATCTGGAACAGGAATCCGGGCACTTCGCATTAGGGATTATAGATATTGATCATTTCAAGAATATCAATGACCAACTCGGGCACGCTGCTGGTGATATCGTACTGCAAGAAATTGCCCAAACTCTGAGCGGAAAGCTGCATCCTGCAGAAATACTGGCCAGATGGGGAGGAGAAGAGTTTTTATTGGTAGTTAAAGCTGAAAGCCTGACAGAATTAAATGTCCGACTAGAACACTTTAAACAGACCGTAGAGATAATAGATTTCTATTTTGATGGTGGGCAGATTAATGTCACTGCATCCATAGGGGCGACCTATTTAAGCCAAAGCAATTACCAGAAACAATGGCATTACTATTTCGATATTGCTGACAAAAACCTATACAAAGCCAAGTCACAAGGCAGAAACAAAGTCGTGTTCTGTTGACTGCCCGGCGACTAAATCGACCCTAACGAAGTTAATTAAGCCATCTGATAATTTGCCAGATATTGCTTTGGTGTTAATCCACGGTATTTCTTGAACATTCGACTGAAACTGGTCATGTTTCGGTAACCCAGGCTTCTCGCCACTTGCTCCAAAGGGATACCTAACGCAATCTGTTTCACCGCTTCGCCTGACAGAACATACCCAACAACCGAAGTGAAGTTTAATCCTGTCGCTTGCAATCGTCTTTGGAGTTGTTGCTCAGACAGTCCTAATAACTCAGATACACGAGCCAACGTCGGTAACCCAAAGTGACGTGAATAATTTACAACCTCATACAACACCTTCATGTGATCCTGAGAATCTGGCATATTCAGATAATCATCCAGATCGGCAAAACTCATCGACAACTTTTCAGCAGGAAGCGAGGGCACTTTACTGCCAGCCAGGCGCACTTTGTTTGGTAGCCATACCTCGGTTTGATTGTGACCCCATTCAATAGCGCAGCCAAAGTAACGTTCGTACTTAATTTTGTTCTGTTGGGTGCCGGGAATGCAAACCCGGTCAGGCGTAAAACCTTCCCCCAAATAGCGCTTTATTACATTACACATAAAATTAGCGACTCGAACTCCATCATGAGCTTTTGCTGGCGCGGAAATCGAATTATTACGGTAGGTCCATTTAATAATGGGCCCGACAACTTCACCACTTAAGTAAGCGCCTGATTGAATACAAGTAATGCCAAAATTAATCCTACGAATCGTGGAGGCGAGATCATGGCCAGAAAAGAACCAGCGGCTGATTGACCCTAACTGTTCAATATTCAATTTACTCACCAAGTTGAGCACTGCATCAGGGTCACCTGTAACTTGCTCTATATTCTCATAGTATTGATTCAGTACAGACACTGGGATAAGCGTCATCGGGTGCTCAAAGACCGAAGCTGGCAGCCCCAGTTGCTCTGGAGTAATGCCATAAGTAGCTCGAAGGCCATCTGTAAGGCCACGTATCCCCATCGCTCGAACAAAATAACCGTTCTCAAACACCTCAACCTCACTATCATCAATTACCTCAAATCATGCTAATTTTTGATGAAATCTGTCGCTTTGTAAATAATTGTTTCTGCTGTAAGTAAACTTCACGTTCCTCCAGAACAATTAAGGTTGATGAATGAGCTTACTGAGCGTCCCTTTTGTAGGTACCGGGGCAGACACCGCATTGCATGTTGTCTCAGGTGTTGTGTTAGTCGCTAGCGTGATTGCTGCGGTTTACGGTTTTTGGCGAATCCACGAACTTCCTATTAACAAAGCACACAGCAGCGACCACCACCAACTAGGGCTGATTACCGCGCTCACCTGGATTGGATTTATCTGGCACTGGGTTTGGGTGTTGGCAGTCATTATCGCGTTTGTGGATATGGAAAAAGCCATTATTCGCCTTCGTGACATTTGGAAAAATGAACATACCGATGAGGAGACCACACAATGCTAGAAGGCTTAGCGGTATGGGCGCTATTTATTTATCTACTCCGTTTGATTGGTATGCCTTGGAATAAGTACTCAAAGGGCTTTGCTTACATCGGCGGCACCGGTTGGCTAATGTTCGTTTGGGTTGGTCTTATTAACTACACACCCATGGATTTATCGGGTGGTTCTTTGGTACAAGCACCTCACATTCAGCTTCGTCCCGACTCTTCAAACGTATCTGGAAAAGTGATCAAACTTCACATTGAGCCGAATCAGCAGATCCACAAGGGTCAGTTGATCTATGAAATTGACCCTAAGCCTTATCAAATCGCGTTTGATCAGGCGGTCATTCAACGCAATGCCGCACAAATCGCATTAGAGACCGCGATTCAGGATGTTGATATCGCGAAGTCCAGTTACGTCTCCATGCTAAAAAGCGTTGAGACTTCAGAGAGTCAACTACGCTCAGCGAGAGTCGATTATCAATTACAGCAAAAAATGCTTAAACGCTATCAGGAGCAAAATCAGGCGGTTAGCAATACCATCACCGCCAGCGACATTGACAAGCAGACCAGCCTGGTTGAAGTTGCAAAGCACAAAGTAAAAACGATTGAAGCACAATTGGCAAAGCGCAAAGTGGACGCGGATAAAGCACGACTGAGTATCGGTAAGTCCCAGTTAGCCGTCACCAGCAAGGACAATGACCTGAAAAATTTACAAGAGTCAGTCAAACGCGCGCAATGGGACCTCGACAGCACCAAAGTTTACGCCCCCGCAGATGGGTTTGTGACAAACTTTATTTTGCGTGAAGGACAACTGCTTTCCCGTGTTCCTCGCCTACAGATGTATACAAATGAGAAATATGTCCTGATGCGCGTCAACCATCAAGCGATTCGCAATATTAAGCCTGGACAAGCGGCAGAATTTTCGACCTCAGTCTATCCTGGTCACGTTTTTTCGGCAGAGGTCGAAGGCATTGTCGAAGCGACCGGAGAAGCACAGGGTACATTGCTTGCGCTTGATCCATCAGTAAGGGCAACAACAGGAAAGAACCTGAATAACAAGCATCACTTTGTACGTCTGAAAATTCATGAAACGGACAGCTATGACATTCCGGTGGGATCGGTAGGTTTGGCTTGGATCAGTGGCGAAAAGCCAATCAGTTTCCTGGCTTTCTTAGATGTTATTCGAGGCATTATTCTTCGGATGAAGTCGCAATTGTACTTCTTTTACTCTATCTAATCAGTCCACTTACGGTAGCACAATATAGTTATCGCTTCCCTTTGCCACCCTTTTAGGGTGGCTTTTTAATTTTAGTGTGCAGGAAAACAGGTTCTGAGGGCAAATCGACAGACACTTGTCTTAATTTTGTCCTACATTCAAAGAACGGATAATAAGGGAGAATTCGTCGCAATGAAAAAGGTAGCTGTCATACTCAGTGGCTCTGGTGTTTTTGATGGAGCAGAGATTCACGAATCGGTACTCGCCCTGCATGCGATTGAGAAAGCAAATGCATCATGGCATTGCTTTGCACCCAATGTAGAGCAATTGCACGTAATAAACCATTTAACCGGAGAGGTCACCGAAGAGAAACGTAACGTGCTGGTTGAAGCGGCCCGAATCGCCAGAGGGAATATCGAGGACGTGGCAAAACTCAACGTCGACGACTTTGATGCGCTGCTGCTGCCAGGAGGATTTGGTGCCGCCAAGAACTTAACCGACTTTGCCCTCAAGGGTGCCGAGTGCTCTATCAATGCCCATGTCGCCAGCGCCTGCCGAGCGTTTGCTGAAGCCCTAAAACCCGCGGGGTATTTGTGTATCGCTCCTGCCATCATTCCTTTAATTTACCCAGAGAATGTCAAAGCTACTATCGGCAACGATATCGACACTGCGGCTGGATATAATGCACTGGGAGGGCAGCACGTGGATTGCCCGGTAGACGATTATGTTTTTGATGAACAGCACAAGGTGCTATCGACACCCGCTTATATGCTCGCAGAGAACATCTCTCAGGCAGCTAGCGGTATTGATAAACTGGTGGCTAAACTGGTGGCTATTGCCTGATTAAGCCACTCCTCACTGCCCTACTAACACATTTAACAATCAAGTGGGGCTTTGTAACATTCTGTACTCTTTACATCCTACTTATTTCAAATTCCCTCAATCTCACATACAATGCGCCACTCGTTGGCAATCTCGCATTGTATTTTGCCTGCGATTAAACAGATTCAACCATTCACTTTACCGGTGTTTCGAACATGCTAGATTTTTTGAAGTCCAGACTTAGCCCTTATTACGAGTTTTGGATCCTGAATGCCTTACTGGCCACACTTATTGGTGCTCGCTATTTTCTCTACTTCCCTGAAGTACCATTCGACGGATACCAGTTTTCATTTGCAGTAACCAGTCTGTTTAGCCATATGAGTTTACTCGCACTGGTATTCTGGCTTGTCGGTTTAATCCTATGCTTTTTGCCACTCAGAGCAAAACGCCCACTTCTGGCGTTAATCGCTACTGTGGCTCTGGCCTTTTTGTTTGTCGACACTATGGTCTTTGGCTTCTATCGCTTCCATCTGAACTATCCGGTGCTTTCATTAGTGATGTCCGGACAAATCGTCGAGTTCCCGGCTTCAGCCTGGGCAATGCTTGCATTCGGTTTACTCGCGGTATTTGGTTTTCAGTGGTGGGCCTTAGGTAAAATGGAGAACAGATCGTTCTCTGTGACCAAGAAGCTGCGCAGAGTATTTTTCCCTCTATTTATCGCAACCACATTAGCAAGTCACAGCATTCATATCTGGGCTTCAGCGACTGCTTATCAACCGGTATCATTCGTTAACCAGTATTTACCACTATTTTACCCGACCATTGCTAACTCGTTCTTGATGAAACATGGCTATATCAGTCGTGAGGAACTGGCAAAAAAGCAGGCTAAAGCACCTAAAATGCAAGGTGGTCTCAACTATCCGTTGAGTCCTATTGTTGGCGATGCCCCAGAAAACCCCAAGAACATCATGGTGATCCTAATTGACTCCTGGCGCCCGGACACCGTAACTCCGAAGTACATGCCAACGGTTTATCAAATGTCTCAGGATGGGTTGTCATTTGATAAACACTACTCGTCAGGCAATGCTACCCGCATGGGCACATTCGGCCTGTTTTACGGGTTACCTGGTCCTTATTGGCATCCAATGCTAGCAAACCAACGTCCTACAGTGCTGATGGACCGACTGCAAGAGTTGAACTACGAGATCGGCGTGTTTACGTCGGCGCACATCGAATCGCCTGAGTTCAACCGCACCATCTTCGCTAACATACCAGACCTGCGCATTCGTGGGAAAAGCAAAGGAAATGCTGCCGACAGAGACATTGAGTTAGTTGATGACTGGGTCAAATGGTACGATTCGAATCAGGACAAACCGAAGTTTTCATTTTTGTTCTTCGATGCGCCACATGGGTTTATCTTCCCTGATGACTATGAAACAAAGTTTGAACCAATGTCTGGCCCGAACAACCCATTTGTGCGTAGCAATGATTCGGATCCAGAACCTATCTTTAATCGCTACCGTACCAGCACGCATTTCGTAGACAGCAAAATCAAGGATGTGGTCGATAAGCTAAAAGCGGATGGCACCTATGAGGATACTCTAATCATCGTCACCGGGGATCACGGTGAAGAGCTTAACGATAATGGTCAGAACTTCTGGGGACACAACGGTAACTTTACTGAAGCTCAGATCAAAGTACCGTTCATCATGTTAGGCGCAGGCGTTGACAAACAAACCAACCAATGGCCGTCTGGCAAAATGACGACACACTTTGATATGGTGCCAACCATTATGACTAACTACCTTGGTGTCACAAATGCGATTTCTGACTATTCCGTTGGTGAAGACTTATATGGTCCATTTGTCGATCGTCCATACACTATTGTGGCAGATTACGGTGACTACTCGGTAGTGTCAGAAGATAAGATATTCTCTCTCAAAGGAAATGGTCTTTATGAGGTCAAAGATGGTCGAAATAGACTACTTCCCGTGCAGGAGATCGACCATGAACGTATGCACTATGCCATAGAACTTCTTACTCGCTATACTAAATAGCCATTTCGCAGGAATAGCCCTCTCTAAGAGAGGGCTTTTTTATAATTGTCGCGATTAACTTTGGTTCAGCAGAACCTCGGCACTTCCCGCTTTTACTTCAACTTTGTTGGCTGTCTTACTGATACTTTGACAACCAAATATCGAAGCATATTCGGCATCCAGTTCCAGCGTGATCGATTTGTCTCTGGTCGATTTGTTGAGCAGCACCAGGCCTTTCTCCCCGCGTTTGAACACCAGCAAGTCATCGTTGGCCTCAACCAGACTGAACGGTTCACCATGCACAGTATGACAAAAGGCAATCAGGGCTGACAGGCGCGGCTCTTTCCACCCATCGGTCCATCGTGGCGAACCACTGTCGCTGCGTATCCCACTTGGATCAAGATCGGAGTAAATCAAAGGTACACCCCCATCTCTGGTCAGGATGTACACTGTGGCTAACCACTCATTTTCTTCCTTCATAACCATGTCACTGAACACATCGTTATTTGGGATATCATGAGTAATCGCAAACGTAATCGAGCGCTCATTGGTCAAAGCCTGGCCAAAGCAGTAAGGGTCAATCAACGCCGTCATGCTACCCTTTTCTGATTCCAATGCGTCATACACTGTCTTAAATAACGGAAAGTCATAGGCAGCCAGTCTGGTCTGCTCCAAATAGGGCTGCAGGAATAATTCATACTCTTCTTCCGTGGCTCCCCCATCTGTAATAATTTCCCCGAACACATGCATTCCGGCCGTGATATCATCAGTAAACACTTGCTTGATATGTTCTAAAGTTAAGTGTTTTGCCGCGTCTATTCTGAAACCTCTCACACCGAGATCTTTCATCGCTTGCAAGTACGCCTGTTGTTGTGAGACTACATAAGGACTGGATCTTAACGTTGGTAAGCCAGGATCTTGCGGCCCCCCCGTTAGTCGGCCGTTTTGCACTTCCCAACGATCTTTCCAGTTTTCAATACCAAACGCTTCGACGAAATCCTTCTCGTTGAATAGCGGTTGACTCAAATCACCAAACAATTTCTGCTGTTCGAAGTAGCTTTGGTGACTCTGGTAACTAAGCATGTCGGCTTCACTCGGATACTGAAGGTCAAGCCTCTGACCTGACTCATTCGCCATATGATTGAAAACAACATCGATGTAGACCCAAATATCCAACGCGCTAAGTGCCGCCATCATGGCCTTAAAGTCTTCGGTGTTACCCAATTTGTTATCGATGACACGGTAATCTTGAGGCTGATAAAGTTGCCACCACAACACCTCATTCCCCACACGGTAAGATTTCATCGGTGGAGAAACCAATACTGTTTTATACCCAGCGGCTTTGATTTCTTCCGCCCTTTCTGTTACCAGAGCATATGGCCAGTCGAATGCGTGTAAAATCACATTGCTCTGATTCTTATTTGTTTTTGACATTAATTAGCCCCCCTTCCACGGGTTCACTGCTATTAATTCAAATTATAGTGATCGACAGAAACGATCAATCCTCCCCTAACCATCAATAGGCTGTATGAGGTGACAGGCGTAGGTGATAAAAGTGAGGGGTTTGTTCAAAAAAACTAACGTTTGATTCAGGTTCGCAAAGGAAAAGCAGCCACTAAACACCTGTATTTTAATTAAAAACCCCTAATCTCATAGCTTTTCATGACTCATCGTTCTTTAAGTAACAAAATATTACAATTACAGTGATAGCGAACAAAGCCGTGAACTTAATCACGACTTGTAGGGTTCGTTTGGTCGCAAAAACTCATGTAAACTCTTTTTTCGCAACTTTTAACCACTTAACATCATAAGCATCGAGAATAATGTTGTGCTGGTAAGACGTTTTCTGCTGATTCAGGATATCTTCAACGTCTCGTGAACCCAAAATATCGCATATTGATGTTGGGACTTCCTGACGGTGTTCGCTGAAGTTACATATTGCGAGTAACCGCTCACCGTTACTGTGCTTTCGGGCGTAGGCAAACAGGTGAGGCCGGAAAGTTTCCAGAATTTCTGTCTCTGCCTCGCCTAGCACTGGCTGGTGCTGTCTCAACGCGATCAGATAGCGGAGATCTGAATGAATACGACTTCTTGGATCACAAGTATCGCTCACACACTCTTCGTCCTCTTGGGTAATCCGCGGCCGATTTACCCAGCGGGCATCATCACTCTTAGTTAGGTCGTTTTGATAGCTATAGTCATTAAGCATCCCCAGCTCATCCCCTTGGTAAATCAACGGGATCCCTCCAATACTCAGGTTGATGCTGTTTAACAGTCGAACTCTCCTCACTGCGAGTTCAACTGCCCTATCACTACCGGCAGCCATCGCATTTTCTAACCCACACAGGGAGGATAAAGAACCACAAACCCGGCAATCTCCTGTCTGCGGGTTCTCCTGAAAAGGGACACCGTGCGCGAACGAACCCTCAAACTTGCCGGTATAAAACTGATTCAGGAACTGACGATGGTCATGCCCATTAATCCCAACCTGGTGAGCGATCTCATCATCGAAGGTCCAGCCAATATCATCGTGACAACGGATATAATTTACCCAGCTGCATTGAGGTGAAATCGCAAAACTCTTTTGCAACGACGCTGTCAACAACTTAGTTTCTCGTGTTGCCAAACTTTCCCACATTAATGCCATCATTAGAGGGTTATAGGATAACTGGCACTCGTCTCTGTCAATATATTGCGCCACCTCATCCGGATGAACGATGGCCTCACTCTTGAACAACACTGCAGGTGCTGTTATCTGTAAACAGCGGTTAAATGCCTGAATAAGCGTGTGTGCTTTGGGTAAACTCTCACATTGAGTCCATTTCTCTTTCCAGATGAATGCCAGAGCGTCCAAACGTAAGCCATCACAACCCAGATTGGCCAAGAAAAGCATTTCCTCCGTAATGGCATTGAAAACTGCCGGATTACTGTAATTTAAATCCCATTGAAAACTGTTGAACGTTGTCCACACCCACTGTTCCAAGTCGTCAAGATAGGTAAAGCTGCCACGACGAACCGTCGGAAATATTTCCCGGCAAGTCTGATTGTATTCATCCACTTCATTCTTATCTTCAAAGAAGTAATAGAAGTCCTGATACTCTTCCTGCCCACTTCTGGCTCGTAGAGCCCACTCATGCTCATCCGACGTGTGGTTGAATACAAAATCCAGTACCAGGGCGATCCCCGCCTCGTTAAAGGCGTTGGCAAGCGCCTTCAAGTCCTTTTCTTTGCCAAGTTTAGGGTCTACTTTTCGATAATCAGAAACCGCATACCCCCCATCGCTGTTTCCTTCTGGAGCCAGATACAAAGGCATCAAGTGAACATAGTTAACTCCAAGCGATTGAAAGTATGGGATCTTTTTCTTTAGCTTATTAAAGTCACCAGCAAATAAATCAACATAGACCGCCATCCCCAGCAATTGCTCACTACGAAACCAGTTAGGCTCTTCCTGTCTCTGAAGATCTTTATTCTTTAACTTTCTCGAACGCTCTGAGAAACCGTTACAAAGGGCAGTGACCAAATTCTGAAGATGAAGAAAGAAGTCATATCGATCTCCATAAAGCTGGTAATAGAGTTCAAACAGCGCAGGAAAATGTCGCTCCAGACGCTGATACAACATCTTCTCATCTTTCTTGGTGAGCTTTGGCAATTCGATTGACGCCATGACTTGCTTTAACGCTTTGTGACTATTCTCAGATCCATTCATTGACACACTCTTAATCGTTTAAGTTTACTTCAGTGATTATAGAACGCTTTGGCTGATTTTTGTGGACGATAATTGTGATCCAGTTCTTAATCGTTTAAGTCGGAGTATGTCCGAATATAGAGCAAAAAAAAGCGCACTTGTAAGTGCGCTTCTGGTATTTGTCTGTATGGTTAGAACGACTTAGGTGCGTAGCCAGTCATCGCTTTGAGCTTAAGCTCTTTGCCAATTTTGGTCATTGGGTGAACCACAATCAGTCCCTTCACTGATTTCTTAAGTTTGCCCATGTCGGCCTGCTCTGCTTTGGTGATTTCACGAGAAAACGGCATATCTAGTAGAGTCTTACGCTCTTTGCTCAAGTCATAGCTTTGCTTATGCTTCAGTTGAGACACTTTTTTACTCAGCTTTTCAATCTCATCAGTGAAACGTGAGATCAGTTCGTTGTCACCACGAGACTTCGCACTGTTAAGTTTGTGTTGACACTTATCAAGGCAGTTATTCAGTTTTTGGATTTCTTGTTTCATACTCATGGTTCTGAACCTTAAAAAAATGAGTTAACAGATAAAAATGCTGGTCGAGTTAAGTACGGTACAGAACCTTGACCACATGCCAGCCAAACTTCGTTTTCACTAGGTGTGGGACCAGTGTCTCACCGGAAAAGCACACTTTATCAAACTGTGGCACCATCTGCCCTTGACGAAACTCACCAAGATCACCGCCCTTTTTTCCCGATGGGCAAGTCGAATACTTTTTAGCAAGAGTCTGAAATTTTGCGCCTTTCTTAAGCTGCTTAATAATATCTTCAGCTTGCTCTTTGTGCTTTACCAAAATGTGAAGTGCTGCCGCAGTTCTTGCCATTGTATATCTGACCCTATTAGCGAGTGTGGGATGATGGAAAGGGCAGAGTGTAAAGGAAAATGAGATACAAATCACGTTTACTTTTCAAGCGACTAAACTTTTTTCTTTATCAGCCGCATTAACTTATAGCGACAAAGTTTGTAAAATCAGTCAATTGGCCAATAAAGTAACAAAGATAATGGAAATGAGCATCAGCAAAGCTAACCAGTCTCAAGGCATGTTACTGTTTACCCTTAACATGCAAAAACAGCGCTTCGCGATCGGCACGCTAAAAGTTAGAGAGATTGTCCCTTTCTTACCAACCACGCAGATCCCCTACTCTCATCGACATGTCATTGGTACCGCCAGCATCCGCGGGCTTACCGTTCCTGTTATCGATATGGCAGCCGCCATCGGCTTTAGGCCGATTGCACCCGAGGAATATCCTCAAACCTACCTCGTGGTGACTGACTGCCTGAGAACCGTGGTGGCATTTATGGTGCGTGATATCGATAAGATCATAGAGTGTGACTGGAAGTCCATCGAACCTGCCCCCGACAGCTCTGGCAAAAATGTCTTTGTTACTGGTGTCACTCGATACGAGGATCACATCGTTCAGTTGCTGGATGTCGAATTGCTACTTTCGAAAATCTATCCGCAATACGCAGACACCAAAATTCCTATGCTTACTGACGTTCAGCGTGAACGAATTAAGTCTCTAAATATTCTTTTAGTGGATGACTCTTCCATTGCCCGAAAACAGCTTGGAGACGCTTTGAACAATATCAACATTCCTTTTGATATCTGCCGGGATGGAAACAGTGCGCTTGCATTTATGCGCCACAAAGCTGAACAGAATGACGCTATCGATATTCTGGTAAGTGATATTGAAATGCCAGGCCTGGATGGCTATGAGCTGGCCTTTGAGGTACAGAACGATCAGGCGCTCAGTCACGCCTACCGCATTCTTCACACTTCACTTTCAAGTGAGATGTGCACTGACAGAGCCAGACAGGTTGGAGCGCATGAAGCACTGGTTAAGTTCAATGCGGGAGAGTTGATAGAAGCGATGCTACGCGGTGCTGATAGTCTCACCGCAAATTAGACTCGCCCCCTCAGAACCTAGAGCTAAAGGGGCGGGTTTCCAGTCAATTACCTTCGTAGTTGTTATTTGGGGCAAACGAAAACCCTTGTCCCCCTATTGATGCTTCATACATCAGACCGCCCTTGGTAACTGTAAATACAGCCATGCCATTAATATAGGTTGCCTTACTCTGCTTATCGCCCGCTTGTGCGCCTGCACCAGTAGAACCGGCCTGCGCACTGGCTCCCAAGGTTAAAGCAACCGCCGATGCCTGAGCACCAAACTCAAAACTACCGCTGGTAAAGGAGTAATAGTCTGCTTTGGTCTCAAAGAAGATTATCTCACTGTAGGCCTGTGCCCCCAACTGAAGGCCTATACTTAGTTGCGCCAGAGTGGAATCCCCGACATGGACACCCTGACGATAGACCTGCCCTTCTCCGTAGGAGCCCCCTATTCCAAAGCCGCCCTTTCCAACCGTGGGAAAGACCGCATAACCGTAGGCATTATCAAAGAACGGCCGTGTGGCTTCCGCTTGCCTGAACTTATTAAGTGTCGCCTCGTATTTACTGCCTACACTGGCAGAACTTGTGGTGGGCTCTGTGGTCTCCTCTTGTGCATACACACCCGGAACCACTGCAATACACGCCGCAAGCAGATACGGCTTTACTCTAATTAACATGCGCTTTCCTTATGCTTTGTAGCGATACCTGTGTCGCCTAACGAACACTTGAAACCTCTGAGTTTCATAGCGTTAGACGCCCCGGCCCTCTATTGGTTCAACCCAATCTCATTGAACCAAGCCGTTCAATAATAAAGCCTTCATTTTGCGAAGCTACCATTTTGAACCTACACTAGAGCCATACATCGCGAACATATAACCTTATGAAAATTTTGATAAAGAAGGTACTGATTAACGTCACTTTGATACTGCTGGGTGTCCCGATACTGCTTACCCTGTTTTTTAAATTCGTCGACCCACCGATTTGGGGGTGGAAGATTGCACGCACCTTATCGCCACCGGAAAGCTACCCGCAAGAGACACTTCAAACCTGGGTATCAATTAATCAAGTCAACACTAATATGCCTCTCGCCGTTGTGGCTTCGGAAGATCAAAACTTTCCTGAACACATGGGTGTAGACTTCATCGCCCTTTTTGGGGTCATTCTTACCAGTAGTGGCTCCGGGCCAATCAGGGGAGCGAGTACCATTACTCAGCAAACGGCCAAAAACGTATTTCTATTTCCCAGTCAGACCTATATCCGTAAGGCATATGAGCTTTACATCGCACTGCTACTCGAGCTGATTTGGGGAAAAGAACGGATTATGGAAGTCTATCTGAATGTGATCGAGTTTGGCCCCGGCATCTATGGTGTCGAAGCAGCAAGTCAGCATTTCTTTGGCATTTCTGCCAGTCAGCTGAATCGCATCCAAGCAGCGCAACTTGCGGTGGTTCTGCCTAACCCTTATCGGATTAAGCCCACTCCAATGACCGATTACGTCAATAAGCGGACTTATTGGGTAGTGCAACAAATGGGTAATATAGGCTCGCTTTCCTATTAGCTACCTGCGACTTCGGTAGATAGTGGTTTTCTATTATAGCGACGGATCTGACTAAGCAATAATACCCCTGCCATAAGAAACGCAGAAACAACATAAAAACTACCTAATGAACGCTGAGTCGTTACCCAATACTCCACCAGAAATCCGCCACAAATACCCGCAACCACCATCTGAATGGAGCCAGATAACGCTGACACTGATCCAGCCTGCTCTTTATGTGGTCCAAGCAACAAGGCGATCGAAATAGGGAATGACAACCCTTGGGCAACTGTCAGCCATGTAAAGGCAAATAGCAGATTAAACACCGTCATCTCTGTCATTAACAGCCACAGACCTGACATGGCCATGATAAGGATAGCCAACAAAAGCAGCCAGCTATTTGAAAAATAACGATTTAGTATGTTGAGTGATACACTGCCCATCATCAGCCCCGCCGACGGTATGATCATGATACTCCCGTATTCTGCGGCAGTCAGACCTAACTCATGTTGCATTAAGAATGGGAAAATACTCAAAGAGACCACGGCGCCCAAATAGCTAATCCAGTTGTAACTGGCACTGCCTACAACTTGTGGATTAACAATCAGTTGAGCATAGCTTTTCACCACCTGTTTAGCATCAAAACGTCGCGGTGCATAAGGCAAGGTTTCTGGCAGAATAAACCAACCCAGAACAAATATTGCGATCAAATAAACCAGAACAAATGCAAATACCGCCTGCCAGGTAAAATGGAAAGCAATCCAACCTCCGAATACCGGTGCAATAATAGGCATGATAGAGGCGGTTACCGAGATATAAGACAACGCTTTCGTCAACTGCTTACCATCATAGCTGTCTCTAAGCACGCTACGACCCAATACCGAGGCACTGCCCGCTCCCAAACCCTGAAGCAAACGCCCGATTTCCAGAGCACTGAAATACTCACTCAAGGCAATACACACCAGTGTACCGACCAGATAGACCCCTTGCCCGAGAATGAACACCGGCCGCCTACCGATAGCATCCGACAGTGGACCATAAAACAATTGTGACAGACCAAAGCCTATCAAAAAGAGGGTAACCAACATCTGCACTTCCGCATGTGCAATGGATAGTGATTCACTGATCAGAGGCAATGAAGGGAGATAGATACTGACCCCAACTTGCCCGGTTGCAATGATCATCATCGCAAGTAGCATTGGCGTTTTATTAAACGATTTATTGATTTTTCTATTCATACGCTCATTCTATATTGCGTATGAATTTGTGATAATACACTATGATGGAAAGAGAATACGTCCTAACAGGAAATAATAGCAGAGTGACTTATGGATTGGATATCATGTATCAATACTTACATTCGTGTCGTCGAGGAAGGAAGTTTTAACGGTGCTGCGCGTAGACTGAACACCACCAGTTCGGCCATCAGTAAGCGTATACATTGGCTAGAAGAACGAATTGGCGTCCAGTTACTGAAACGCACAACGCGATCGGTCACACAGACCGAAGCGGGCGCTCTTTTCTATCAACGTGCCAAAGATTCTCTCGACCGTTTTCAGTCTATTATCGATGAAACCCGTTCCGTGAACGAGACGCCAGCTGGTCTGTTAAAAATAGGAGCGACCATAGCCGTTGGCTCCAAATTTCTGGTTCAGTACCTCAACGACTTTCTCATCCAGTACCCTGATATCCTGATACAGCTGACAACCACGGTTCCGGGGCAACTTCCCGATTCGAATCTCGACGTATATATCAGCCGTGAAATTGAAACGCTCAATACTCTGAGCCTGAAACAGACCTCACTGTTTGAGCAACGTATCGGTTTCTATGCAGCCCCTTCCTACATCGAGAAGTACGGCGTACCTCAGTCTATCGAAGAGTTGAAATCTCACAATGTCCTCAACTGGGGAGAACGCCCACAACGAGAATACAAAATTGCAAAAAACCAGCGAGTCATGCTATCTGGCAACTTCGCTACGACAAATCCCGAGGCTCTGTTCTATGCGGCCAAGAACGGTATGGGCATACTGATCAGCAACGATATTATGATCAAAGAAGACGTCAACTCTGGCGCTTTGATTCGTATTCTTCCTGAAATTCAGGCTCAGGACTCCACCGTCTATGCCTACTATCCGAAACTGGACTACGAGCACACTCGCACTAAGCTCTTTTTGGACTACATGAAAATGCGTTTAGCTCAGTCGAACGAAGATGGTGCTGAAAACGCATAATTGATACCAAGCATCCATTTTCAGCCATCTTGTCACACCAATTTGGCTCAGACTGCACCAGAAAAGTGCAGCTTAGCCTTTTGTAAGGCATACTCAATTCCGTAGATCGCGGCAAACAGACAGGAGAAGAACCATAGAGATTGCCCGGCAATAGCGAGCCAGCTATTTTTCCACTCAGGTGCTGAATAAACAATAAGTTGCAAGCCAGAGAAGTAAATAAAAACGCCGATACTGATCGCAAACGCCAGTGAGACGGCTGTAAATAATGGTAACCACTTAGACATCTTAATCCTCCAAAAAAGTCATCGTATTTCTTTCTATGTCTAACAGTTGCATTAATAATGCCACTTTTTGTGTGGCTATTTATCATTCGAAAAAATTGAACATCTCTCTCGAATAATGCGACTTCTCACTCGGCCCCCGACTCCATAAACTGTCCCCATCGCTTAAATAAGCCAGATGAATAACAAGGAAACTACTATGTCAAATACTCTCATTCTTAAGTCCAGCATTCTTGGTAACTACTCTCAGTCAAACCAGATCATTGACCAGGTAGTTGAAGGCAAAACAAACGTCACTGTTCGCGACTTGGCGGCGGATCCTATCCCTGTATTAACCATGGAAATTGCCACTGCCCTGCGCGGTAGCACCGACGACCTGACATCAGAATTGAAACAGATTGTTCAGCTGTCGGATGAGTTGATTGCCGAGCTACAAAACGCCGATCAGGTAGTGATTGCAGCACCAATGTACAATTTCACCATCCCAACTCAGCTGAAAAACTACTTTGACCTTATCGCCCGAGCAGGCGTAACGTTCAAATATACAGACACAGGCCCTGTAGGACTGATTGAAAACACCAAAGTGGTCGTGCTCACTACACGCGGTGGTGTTCACAAGGATACGCCACGTGACAGCATGCATGCTTACTTGCAGACAATTCTTGGTTTCATGGGTATGACAGACGTTGAGTTTGTATACGCAGAAGCTCTGAATATGGGTGATGAGCCGGCTCAACAAAGCCGAACAACAGCACTGGATACACTGGGTGCCTTAGTATAGAAAACAAAAGGACGGCAGATCGATTCTGTCGTCCTTTCCCTATTTTTTCCCCTGCATACTCCCTCACTGCACTTCATACAAACCCACGACACATTTCCACAGTTATATCTGAATGAGTGTGCAACAATCTGTTTTATTGTGGATACAAGGACACCTCTTTGATCGTTTTCTTTTGCTTTTGTCTCAGCGCATACTACCTAATCGGGTTTCCCGTGGGAGTAAAGGCTTATCGCAGAGGTCTGTTAAGCTTAGGAGACGTGTTTTTGCCACTCACAGTCATCGCACTATGGTCACTTCTCGCTGCATTGGGTTTGGGGGCTCAAAGTCTGGGGAATTTGGTTGAGCTGTTATTGCTTCTTTCCGTCGCGTTATGCCTGTTCTACGTCAGGATTTTTTACGTTTGCAAGCGGCCAGAAAATCGCCGATTTTCTCTGACCGTGATTTATTCGCTTACCATCACTCTCGTCGTGATATCACGCCTTGCCTTTCCTCATGTTGCTGAGTAAGACTTCATTTTCTGTCTGAGTTGCTCTGCGAACTCTCGCATTTGTCGTGCGTTGTCCGCTCGGTCAGCAATACCACACTCCCTGCCATTGTTGCTCACTTCCGGACTTGAGTAGACGGGCAAAATGTCCACTTCGTAGCTCATAATAGTACCTGCCCCGCCACAATGATAACCTCGTGCGTAAGGTTTCAACCTTTGTTTATTCACTTCTGAAGTGTGTTTTTCCAAGGTATCATCTAACACCTGAAACCAAGACGTATCTTCATGCCAGGCCCATGACAAATGCCCGAGTTCATGCTCTAAGGTATATTCGTCCGCATGTTCCGATAACATGAAAAACTGACTGTCCTCATCAGGATTGGTCGTACCCAGTACGTCGTAATCAAAGTAGCCGTCTTCGATTGCCAGCACAGCCCCATAGAACTGATTTGGCTTAGCGTAGATCTGCTCCACCTTGTCCTCACCAATCAGTTCCCACAGGTAGCGCCGTATCTGATCAATATCAAACAAAGGTCGTCCAGAAAAATCGACCACCTCCACGCATGCAACGATCCGTTTCATCGGAATGCATGAGTTTTTCATCGTGAGGTTACTTTTACGTACAGAAGCTTTGATGGACGCTTCGATCTCATCCATTGACCATTTATCTGCAATTGTTCGAGAAACGAAAAAGTGAATAGGAGTTTCCACCGCCTCTGCCTCTTCACAAAGTGGCAATGTCATACCTGGCACGTCCACCTTATAAACCAAAGGAATGAACGTCAGAGACAGACAAAAAGCGATGATTAAGGTTTGAATAGACAGCAGTTTCTTCATTATTCTTATAAGCAAGTTGTTGTTTATAAGATATCCTACTGCAACTCTTCCCGTATGACCGCTCGCAAGATAGAGAAAAACGATTTACATCATATAATTACTTACTTTTACAGAGTGTGACCTAATGCTACATTGAAGTGAAAGGGGGAGTCATAATTAATCGGGAACGAACTCCCTGGTAAACCGTATAGATTTAACCAAAAATCAGCCTCTGGACTGAAATCCAGATAAAAAAAACGCTCTTAGATCATAAGAGCGCCAGTGAACGATCAGTTGAGACTCACTTCAACATTAGATTTGATGGTACTCGAACAAGCCAGCACGAAACCATTTGCTTTATCTTCATCGGACAGTGTTTCAAAGCTGGTCGAATCGACCTGCCCCACCTTGACCTTACATTTGCAAGAGCCACAGATACCACTTCGGCAAGCGGCGATTACCGGAACGCCACCTCTTTCAAGTGCATCTATAAGCAGGCTACCTTCGTCAGCCTCAAGCTCAACAGCAAAGTCTGGAACCGCAACTCTGACGACGCCACCCGTTGACTCACTCACAGCTTCTGCGGGCGTGAAACTTTCCTGATGAAACTGGGCCATATCGAAACAAGCATGCTCCAGCGCGCTCTTCACGACCTCCATAAAACCCGTTGGTCCACACAGATAAACGGTACGAGCATGAAAGTCTGGAACCAGTTTTTCCAACCATTCCAAGCTAATCAGGCCTTGCGGGAAACTCGTACCTGTGTTGTCTTCCAGTAACATTTTAAGAGTAAAGTTAGTGACATTACTATCCAGTTCTATCAGTCGATCATAATAAATCGTGTCCTGCTTACTCTTAGCAAGATGCAGAAATTCAATGTCAATGGGTGTCTTGTCTTGCAGCCAATGGTCAACCATCGACATTACCGGTGTAATACCGCAACCGGCACTCACCATTAGCACCTTACTTTTTGGGGTACAGTCGATGTTGTTGAAATTTCCCAATGGAGCTTGAGCATCCACCTTCGCGCCCACTTCTAAATTTTCTACGATGTGATTTGACACCAGTCCACCAGCAACTCGCTTTACAGTAAACTTCAGTGAGCGACTACCGGGTACTGAACTGATCGAGTACGCTCGGTAAGCCTTGCCACCGTTAATATCAAATCCAAGTGATGAAAACTGTCCTGGCTTAAAGTTAAATTGGGCACTTTCATTCGACGATGACAATTCAAATGAAACAGAATCTGGCGTTTCAAACCATTTATTAGTGCAGGTTAGCTCGACACTGTTCGATTGCGACCATGCCATATTAGTCAATCCTCTCAATCACAGATGGCGCCGAATTCACGCCATCTGATTACCTACCTATTACGCTGCTAGAATTGTTTTCAAGTCTTCTTCTACGGTAGAAATACCGCGCATATCAAACTTATCTTCTAGGATACTCATTAGATTGTCAGTCAGGAATGCCGGCGCAGTCGGTCCGGTGTAAATGCCTTTAACACCAAGTGCTAGCAGGGTTAACAGGATAACGATAGCCTTTTGCTCAAACCAAGAAAGGACCAGAGTCAGAGGTAGCTCATTGATGTCGCAATCAAATTCCTTCGCCAGCGCTAACGCAAGCTGAATCGCTGAGTAAGCATCATTACACTGACCCACGTCCAGTAAGCGTGGAATACCGTTAATGTCGCCAAACTGGTTCTTATTGAAACGGAACTTACCGCATGCCAGAGTCAGAATTACGCTGTCTTCTGGTGCTTGTGCAGTGAAGTCGCTGTAGTAACTGCGCTCGGCTTTATCGCCATCACAACCACCAACCAGGAAGAAATGTTTAATTGCACCCGCTTTTACTTGTTCTACCACCGCAGGAGCCGCTTGCATCAGTGCATTACGTCCAAATCCAACCGTGATCATGTGCTCGATTTCATCGTGTTGGAAACCTTCTTGCGCCAGAGCGCACTCAATTACCTGACTAAAGTCGTCGCCCTCAATATGGGCAACACCTGGCCAGCCTACAATGCTACGGGTAAACAAGCGATCCGCGTACTGACCCACATTCGGGTTAAGCAGACAGTTAGAGGTCATCACAATAGCACCAGGGAAATTAGCAAACTCTTTCTGTTGGTTCTGCCATGCACTTCCATAGTTACCAACCAAATGCGGGTACTTTTTCAGCTCTGGGTATGCGTGTGCAGGTAGCATCTCACCGTTGGTATAAACATTAATACCCTTGCCTTCTGTTTGTTGCAGAATCTTCTCTAGATCATGCAAGTCATGGCCTGAAACAAGAATACACTTGCCTTTTACAGTCTTTACATTCACCTGAGTGGGTTCTGGATGGCCAAAGGTCTCTGTTTCACCTTTGTCCAGCATTTCCATGATCTTGTAGTTCATAAGACCAATCTGCATAGATGTGTTAAGAAGTGGCTCAAGCTCAACCGGGTCCGTGCCTAACCAAGCCATAATCTGGTGGTATTCTGCGTAAACCGTTTCGTCAGTTTGAGACAGTACTCGTGCATGCTCCAAATAAGCAGCCGCACCTTTCAGGCCGTATAGGCAAAGTAGACGCAAGCCAATCACATCTTCGTGGAGACTTTCATGACCACGGTTGACAGCCGCCGTTGGTGCAAACGTCAGCAATGCTTCTTTTGAAGTCGGCAGTTCGAACTGAGCTGCAGGAGAAAGCTCATCGATTGCAATACCTTGAACCAGAGAAGCCGCTTGCACCTGCGCCTGAAGGCGAGCTTTGTAGGTCGCCGCTAGGTTTGCGAGCTCGATGATGCGCTCTGGATCAAAGTTCACGTTGGTGAGTGTAGAGAAGAATGCTCGTGGTGCCCACTGATCAATTTCTTGGTCAACAATGCCAAATTTGCGCCCCTGGTCAGCCCAGAAAGAGACGCCCTGTAGGGTGTACACTAATACGTCTTGTAGGTCAGAGACTTCTGACGTTTTACCACACATACCTTGTGTATAAGAACAGCCCTTAGAGACAGGGGTTTGAATAGTTTGTTCGCATTGAATACAGAACATAATGAGGACTCCAGTGTTTTATGTGGTGCTTTGATACATAGCCAAAGCCGATTATTCCTGAACCCTCTAAGGCATAAAGCATGCCAATTTTTATATAGTTGATTTATAATAGATTAAACATAATTTTCACATAAAAACGGGTCATTTAGACACGCAGCAAGTACCATTCAATTACACACCAAGGAGTCAAAATGACACAATACCTATCCAGGTATCAGTTTCTTTTTCTAACTTATTGAAGTTTATCTGATTCTATATTCAATCAAAGTTTACTGGTGACTTTAGCACCGTCGATGATGTCGGTTCCCGACGCGTGAACATTGCCGAACAGATAATGGCTGGCAACACGCTTTTGAGTTGGTTTTACGCCCACACGAAACGGTGAACTTAACTACTCTTTCAGGAAATGACGTTTGTTGGAACCAAAATCGCCAATTCATCAGGTTTGACCTTTGAGATATGGTTGATCGTTGGGCTCTGTTACTTCCTACTCTGTTTTCTCTGTCGCTCCCATTCAGACAACTGGAGCGCCCGGAAGAAAGCTAAAACGGTTCATCAGTTTCACTCTCCCCCGACACAACAGATCTCGCGTCAAGGAAGAGCAACTGTAAATTCAGCTAAAGAGGAAGGTAATGGTCAACCAACAAGACCACAAACAGTAACATCAGGTGGATAATAGAAAACTTAAAGGTTTCAATCGCCGTTTTATCATCACAGGCATATTTGAGCTTCCAGGCATAATAGATGAAACCTGTACTAAGAAGCGTCGAGCCCGCCAGGTATATCAACCCTGTCATTCCGACCAATGCAGGCATAAGACAAACCAGTGCCAACAAAATGGTGTAGAGCAAAATCGATGTCTTGGTATACGCAATACCATGGGTGACAGGCAACATAGGAATGTCGGCTTTGGCGTAATCTTCTCTTCTGTGAATCGCTAAAGCCCAGAAGTGTGGTGGTGTCCAGATAAAAATGATCATCACCAGCAACCATGCATTGGCATGCAAATCACCGGTGACCGCTGTCCAGCCTAATAACGGTGGCATAGCTCCAGCAATCCCGGCAATAACGATATTTTGCGGGGTGGCTCGTTTGAGATACAAAGTATACACCACCGCATAACCTAGAAGACTGGCAAACGTTAACCAAGCCGTTAGCCAATTCACCCCACCAGCTAATACGACAAAGCCCAACACACCAATCGCAGTGGCAAACACAAACACCCTAGTGGCACTTAAATCACCGGAAGGCAGAGGACGTTTGTGTGTTCGGGCCATTATGGCATCTATGCGCCGGTCAATCAGGTGATTAAAAGCAGCCGCCGATCCAGCCATCAGCGCAATACCACTCAAACCTAACACTGTCGCTTTCAAGGGCAAAGCACCCGGTACCGCGAGACACATTCCGACCAGAGCAGTCAGAATCATCAACGCAACCACTTTTGGCTTCGTCAGGGTTAAGTAGGTTCTCCAGCTAACGCCCCTGCGCTCAGATGCCACCAAATTATCTGTAGCAATCACATTTGATTTACTCATAGAGAACTCTCCTTGTCTCCGGACACCTTCAATGTCTCTATTGAAATACCCGGCTCAATTGCCGTTAGCTCTGGTTTTTTCAGACCCACATAACTCACTCGGTGTAATACATAGTTAGTTTGTATCAAACTTAATAACAGACACGCTGCCCCCAAATTATGTAACACGGCGACAGGCAGAGGTAAGTGAAAAACAACATTACTGACACCCAGAACTAACTGAATACTCAGGACCACAGCGACAATGCGTCCAAGCCGACTAATAACATGCTGTTCATGTTTAAGTAACTGCAACGCGAGCAGGCCAACCACCAAAGCCACCAAAATGGCCCCTATTCTGTGACTCACATGAATCGTTATCCTTGCGGGGTACTCAAGTACACCAAATTCATAGTTGTCGAAGCCAAAATGAACGGGCGTAAACGCGGTTTTGAAGTCCAGGTAACTGACCCAGTTACCCTCACAAATAGGTAACGCCGTACAGACGACGGCAGCATAGTTGGACGAGGTCCAGCCACCGAGAATAATTTGCACCACCGTCAATACCAGTGCGACCAACGCAAAGATCTGTAACCTTTGTGAAACGACGCCTTTACGCCTATGGGATGACTTGTTCGATACAACCTTCAGAGAACCCTGGCTAACAGGGTGAGTAGGACTCGTATCAAACTGTTCGATACGCGAGACTTCAACCTTTGGGCGCAGCCGTAAATATGTCAGAAACAGCAGTGAAAACATGGTAAAGCCACCAAGCAGATGACCCATAACGACAATAGGCATCAATTTAAGTGTGACCGTCCACATCCCTAGCGCAGCCTGAAACACAATGACCAATGACAGAGAGATGGGCAGCACAGTACCCAGCTGCTGTCTTTGTTTTCCTAATGCGAATGCCGTGATCGCGAAAACGACAATTCCCAGACTGCCTGCCAAATAACGATGAATCATCTCTAACCACGCTTTATGGGGTTCCACTGCGCGTTCAGGATACAATGTATTCGCTACTTCCACGTCCACTTTGGCGCTGGGTACCGTTAGATGACCATAGCAGCCGGGCCAGTCCGGACACCCCAATCCAGCATCTGCCAGGCGTGTATAAGCCCCCATTGCGATGACAATCACAGTGAGCACCAAACTTGTTCTAACCAGATTAATCAGCCCCATAGCGACTCCTTGCTTTACACTGCTTACCAGGCATGCTGCTTATTCCAATACCTAACCAACTCGAGAGAGCTTAAGTAGTTTCCTCAAATCCGAAAGCAAGCCCTTGCTATGCTCAAGCTGATTCGCTGTTGTAGTCGGTGGAAAAAACATCACCAGTTGGCCGAGAGTATCCGCAATGACATACCCTTCATTCGGAATAAGCTGGTTAAACTCCTCATTGACGACGACCCGTTGAATCGAATCAGGAAGCTCCGGAACCTTCTGGTGCGCCTGAATGTAAACTACAGGCGTGACCCGTTCTTTGTATTTACCCAGTGCGAGATAGGTCTGCCCCATAATATAAAGCCGATCTAGACATTCTTGCTCGCAGACTTTGGGCAACACAAAACCAAGTTGCCAACTCTGTCCCTGCAGCGGATTCTCTATGGCCAGACTGTCGAACGTCACTCTTGGTTCTATTAATTCACCATGGTTAGTCACCCCTGACTGATACCAGTTGTTTGTAAGAATTGCTTTGGCTACGATAAAAGGCATAGCAAAAAACAGGATCAGGGACAGGAGCATTAAACGACCTCTTGCAACCGACTTTGAATTCGAACGATCTGTTGCTACGTCAATATCCATTTTGGAACTCATCATCTCTCCTTAACTGACCAGGTATTCACTTTCATCCTACGTATTAGGACCACGAGTATTAAGCCAGCAAAAACAAACGCCATTGCGAACCACTGAAAGGCATAGCCATAATGCTTTTTAGCGTTCATCGATAAGGGCTTCCATGGGTGAACATAAGATGTAAGGTCGTCTGTAGGCTGAATCACCCACCTCACTATAGGTTGTTGAATAACCTCAGCCATCGCCTCCAAATTGAGGTTCTGAACTCGATACTGAGATACATCCCCTACCCCGAACGTCTCTGTATACAAGTCACTGCTCAAAACACTTTGCATCTTTTGATACAACCTTCCCGTTACTGCAACTGGCTTCGTGATAACGGACACCTCAGGAAGTTTCCGCCTGTCATCAGTTCCAGCAACAAAGCCCAGTTCAACCAACCAGTGACGAGATGAGTTATCCACCATCAGTTGCAATACAAGATAGCCAATTCTTCCATCGACAGTTTGATTATCCAGATAGAAAACGGTCGGCAATGGCTGCAATTCGCCAAAAACAGGCAAAGCAAACCATTCCATGTAAGTCGCTGGATGATCGCTGGTGACTGGTATCTCAAGAGAAAGAAGGGACCTGGGAGGCAGTTGTGCGCGCTCAGCTAACATGGTTTCGATCATGGTTTTGTCGTCACCGCGCTGCCTTTGCCACAGACCTAAGTTGACCAACGCTGAAAACACAACCACAGTTAATACACCCCCAATCCAGAACTTCATGGATTTAAACCACAGAACACGAGGCCTGCCAATGTCACCGACACTGCTGTTTAAGATTGCTTTAGTACTGCTGTTACTTTTCATCATCTTCAACTTAGCGCTTGCCCTAATCAGAATGGTTCGCGACGATCCAGACTCTGGAAAACCCATGAGTTATTATCTAGGTCGTCGCGTGCTGTTCTCAGCGATTGTCATTATTCTTTTAATTATTGCCCTACAAAGTGGTTTACTGACTCCTAACCCTCGCCCTTACTAAAAACCACTGTACCGTACCCAGCTACAATACGTAGACAAACACGAACAGGCATAGCCATACCACGTCAACGAAGTGCCAGTACCAACTGCCAGCCTGAAATCCGAAATGATCTCGGGGTGTAAAGTGATCCTTGGCAATTCGAAACAAAAGTACCGTCAAAAACACCGTGCCAATAAATACGTGTAACCCGTGGAATCCAGTCAACATAAAGAAGGTGTTTCCATAGATCCCGGACTGTAACGTCAGCCCCATATCCTGATAAGCATGTGCGTATTCCACCGCTTGGTAATACAAGAAGAGCACCGCAAGAACGATGGTGATTTCAAGCCAGACAATCAACGCGGTACGTTTGTTTTTTTCCAGACTCACGTGTGCCATATGCAGTGTGACAGAAGAGATCAATAAGATAATGGTATTTTTCAGAGGTAACCCTTGCCATGGCATAGCCTGTGTCGTCTCTCCACCAGGAGTGGTGGTCAGAGGCCACATGGCCTCAAACGTCGGCCATAGTATCTCATGGGTCATCACATTGTTGTCTGCACCGCCCAGCCACGGAACAGAGACCATGCGCGCGTAAAACAGTGCACCAAAAAAAGCACCGAAGAACATAACTTCAGAGAAGATAAACCAGCTCATTCCCTGCTTAAACGAGCGTGACAACTGATCTGAATACAACCCCGACAACGACTCAGAAATCACATTACTCATCCAGCCAGAAAACATATAAATCAGTACTACAAAACCGAGCGCGAGGACCACACCGCCAATCACGCTCCCCGCTCCCCCTGTCTCAAGATTCTGGACCGTAAGTCCGGCTCCTACAGCTACAAAAAATAACGCTACGGCCCCTACAATGGGCCAACTGCTTTGCGCCGGAACATAATATGGTTGAGGCTTACTCATAGCTTAACTCCGAAGTCGTTTGGTTGAGTGCGCTTTTACTGCTTATACCGGCTAGCGCATCGGGAGTCGCCAGAGGCTCCTCACCGCTGCTGGCACTGCCCGAGATGTTATAAAGCGTATAAGAGAGAGTGAGTGTGTGTATCGAGTCCGGAATGTCCGGCTCCAGATAAAAGATCAGTGGCATTTCCGCCTCTCCGTTACCTTCTAACGGCTGGCGGTTAAAGCAAAAGCACTCGATTTTATTAAAATAAGAAGCCCCCATTCCAGGAGAGACTGAAGGCACAGCTTGTCCAACGAGAGACTGGCTCGAGTTATTTTTGGCAAAATAGGCGGTTTTTATCACTTCACCCGGATGCACCTCAAGCGCCATCGTTTCAGGCTCAAAGTCCCAAGGCATATCCGGGTTAATATGCGCCATAAATTCAACCCTAACCGTTCGGGAAATATCGGCTTGCATCCCTACCGGCTGGACCGCTGAAACGGAGCTGGTTTTTCCATTGATGCCCAAAGCTTCACACATCACGTCGTACAAAGGAACCAGAGCAAAACCAAATCCAAACATGGCCACTACCGCAACGCTGAGTCTTGCGACCAACTTCCTGTTTGACGTTTTGGTTTTGCTGTCCATCGCTACACGTCCCCTTAATCAATCTTTGGTGGGGTGGTGAATGTGTGGTGAGGAGCAGGACTTGGTACTGTCCATTCGAGCCCTTCTGCCCTATCCCATGGCTTGGCTTCCGCTTTCTGGCCGCCTTTGATGCACTTGATCACGACCCACAAGAAAATCAACTGGGACACACCAAAAGCAAAACCGCCGATCGACACAATCTGATTCACATCGGCAAACTGAATGGCGTAATCCGGAATGCGTCGGGGCATACCTGCCAGCCCCAAAAAGTGCATAGGGAAAAACAACACGTTCACAGAAATCACCGAACACCAGAAATGCCACAGGCTCAACTTATGGTCATACATATTGCCCGTCCATTTAGGTAGCCAGTAATATGCCGCCGCCATGATCGAGAACACTGCACCTGACACCAACACGTAATGGAAGTGAGCGACAACAAAATAAGTATCATGATATTGAAAGTCCGCAGGAACAATGGCCAACATCAACCCAGAGAACCCACCAATGGTAAACAGGACAATAAAGGCAATCGCAAACAGCATAGGAGTCTCAAAGGTCAGCGCGCCTCGCCACATCGTCGCCACCCAGTTAAACACTTTTACCCCGGTCGGCACGGCTATCAACATGGTACAGTACATGAAGAACAGCTCGGCAAAGACCGGCATTCCCGTGGTAAACATATGGTGTGCCCAGACTAAGAACGAAAGCAACGCAATACTGCACGTTGCATACACCATCGAGTGATAACCAAACAGTTTTTTACCACTAAACGCAGGAACAATAGCGGAAATGATCCCGAACGATGGCAAGATCATAATGTAAACTTCGGGATGGCCAAAGAACCAGAAAATATGCTGGAACATGACCGGATCGCCCCCGCCAGCCGCGTCAAAAAAGCTAGTACCAAAGTACTTATCGGTGAGTACCATGGTCACTGCTCCGGCAAGCACTGGCATCACCGCAATAAGCAAGAACGCTGTTATTAGCCAGGTCCAGACGAACAGCGGCATTTTCATCAAAGTCATGCCTGGCGCACGCATATTAAAGATAGTCACGATGACGTTGATCGCCCCCATGATAGAACTTATCCCCATTATGTGTACCGAGAACACAAATAATGCCGTACTGTCAGGTCCATACGTTGTCGACAGAGGTGCGTAAAAAGTCCAACCGAAGTTAGGGCCGCCACCAGGAAGGAACAGTGAGGCGATCAGGATCAGAAACGCAAACGGCAATATCCAGAAACTCAGGTTATTCATTCGAGGCAGAGCCATATCTGGCGCACCTATCATCAAAGGCACCATCCAGTTCGCCAAGCCAGTAAACGCCGGCATAACTGCACCAAATACCATCACCAGTCCATGGACGGTCGTCATTTGATTGAAGAAATTTGGCTCAACGAGCTGGAGACCCGGCTGGAATAACTCTGCACGTATGACCATAGCCATCGCGCCACCAGTCAAAAACATGATGAAACTAAACCAAAGATATAAAGTTCCTATGTCTTTATGGCTGGTAGAGTATACCCAACGCTGCCAACCTGAAGGTGCATGGTCATGATGATCGTCTTCGATGACTGCCGTGCTTTCTGCCCGGCTCATGTCCGCATCCGTCACAGCCGATGCTTTCACTTTTTCCATTGGATCCGTTTTCATCATAACTCCTTGGAGCCTTGCTCCGCTTCCTGAGTTTTGTAGGCATTGATATCTGAAGCTTGAACTACATCTCCCGTATTGTTGCCCCATGCATTACGCTGATATGTCACCACCGCCGCAATTTCTTTGTCTGTAAGCTGATTGGCGAAAGACTGCATCGCAGTTCCGCTCACGCCGTCCACAATCTTACTAATATGAATGTCGATGTTTCCGGTCGTCGCTACCTCACTGCCTGCTATAGCAGGAAATGCACCCGGCAAACCTTGACCATTAGCCTGATGACAAACCGCACAGCGGCTCGCATACACCGCTTCCCCCGTCGTCAACAGCTCCTCAATCGACAGTGTCACGTCCAGAGCTTTTGCCGCCTCGGCTTTAGCGGTTGCCATTTCCTCTTTTTTACCTGCCAACCATACCGAGTAATCCTCCTGAGCCATGGCGTGCACGACGATAGGCATGAAGCCATGAGCCTTACCGCAAAGCTCAGCGCACTGACCCCGGTATACACCGGGTTGGTCTATCTTGGTCCATGCTTCATTAATGAATCCCGGAATCGTATCTTTTTTGACGGCAAAATCAGGCACCCACCAGGAGTGAATGACATCATCAGAGGTCATCAGGAAACGGATCTTCGTATCCACCGGCACGACGAGTGGATTATCCACTTCCAGCAGGTAATGCGCCCCTTTCTCTTCAACACCATCGATTTGTTGTTGCGTGGTGGACATCAATGAAAAAAACTCAACATCTTCACCAAAATAAGCGTAATGCCATTTCCATTGCGAACCGGTGATTTTGATTGTGAGGTCGGATTGAGAGGTGTCTTCCATAGCAACCAGAGTTTTAGTTGCCGGAATCGCCATTAACACCAGAATGATGATGGGAATGACCGTCCAAATAACTTCCACTTTGGTACTCTCATGGAAGTTAGCAGCTACTGCGCCCTTAGATTTCCTGTGTTTGAATATGGAATAGAACATCACTCCAAACACAATAAAGGCGATCGCACAGCAAATGTAAAAAATAAGCATGTGCAAATCATAGACTTGGTTACTGATATCAGTAACCCCCCGAGTGAGATTGAAGTTACTCGACTCGGCGAAGAGAGGTTGGCTGACAAGCGCAGTCGCCAAACCAATCCCAATGTGAGTGGTCAGCAATCTTTTCAAAAGATTTCTCCTTTGCCTAGCCACGTCTTTCCTGACGTGGTTCCCCTATGACTCTTACCAGGCACGTCCGGAATGAGATCAAACACTCCAGGATGGTATAAGTCCGTAATCAAAACCCAACAAGCTGTGATTCGACGACGTTAAACGAAGACCAACTAGGTTTTTTGACTCCAAAATGAGTCTCAAAAATTCTGCCAAACTACACAATTAAACGGTCAACACAACGAATTAACCACTTAGTTATTGAGTCTGGTGTTAATAAAATACAACCGAAAACAATTTGTTATATTTTTGTTAACTAAAGGCTAGTTACAGATTCAAAGATCTGCAAGAAGAAAAATAAATGCCCTTATTTTGTGATAGGGGCATTTAGAGTTCAGGCGGGAAATTTGACATCTTGGGTAGCGTGGACTTCCAGTGACGCTATCAGAAATTCTTATTCAACATACGTTTTGAACCACGTTTGTCAGAACGATAATTGAGTTGCTTCATTTGATGAGCGGTAAACTCATCTTCAGTCAACAAGCCATCGTTATTAATATCTAACGTAGTGAACATTGGCGCATTCGATGCGTTCTTCATTGGGCGGCCTAATTCGCTACGTGCTGCCATTCGCTCAGTTCGAAACTGCTCCAACTCAGACTCTGTTACCTGACTATCACCATTAATATCCAGTTCACTGAATGCCACACGATTACCGTAAACCCCCATTCCCGTACCTGAATTGGCGTACATTCCAGCATACGCGGCCGATCCCAAAATGACGCTCAACAATGTAATAGCAATAAGTTGTACTTTCATGATTCCATCCTCCGTCGCAACCTCAACATAAGCATAAGCTTATATGTGTAAAGCAACGTTATGGAATGTAAAGGTGGGTAAAGGGAGGGGGGAGTTGATGTGTAAGGAGGCCGTGATAAACCGGCCTTGTGAGAGTGACCTAAATAGCCACCCACTCTACCTCAATGATGGTCTTACCCTCATGCTTGATGCGGCCCAGAAAACGATCACCCTCGACAATCTCACCCACACCCTGTGGCGTACCTGTCATTATGATATCGCCATCCTCGAGCTCAGTGTACGACGACAACTCAGACACTATTACCTCCGGTTTGTAGATCATCTGTTGGGTGCTGCCAAGCTGCATTCTCATACTGTTGATAAAGAGTTCGACTTCAAGTTTCGTCACATCCATGCCCTTAAGGGGAACAAATCGACTGAATTTTGCTGAATGGTCAAATGCTTTGGCTCGCTCCCATGGCAGGCCTTTTCCTTTTAACTGAGATTGCAGTCCTCGCTTGGTCAAATCAAGCCCGAAGCCTACCGCAAACAGGGCCTTGTCCTTGATCAAGAAGCATATTTCTGCCTCGTAGTGAAGTGGCTCATCAAGATAAGCGTGCAGCTCAGAAGCAATGCTCGAGTTTGGTTTATTAAACACCACCATGTTCTCGGGGATCTCATTACCCAGCTCATGAATGTGCTCAACGTAATTGCGCCCTACGCACAGAATCTTCGATGGAAAATAGTTTTTGTCTCCAACCACGACCGCTTTCATTACTCTTCCTTGACGTACACATTAATCCAATAAATGAGAACGACGTATTTTAGCCGAAGAATAATGACAGACTTATGATTTAGAAGAGTATTTTTGAAAGTTGAGGCAAAGATCTGCTTTTTGAGTAGCGCCAAAAGATTGCCCATACCACAGAGTTAAGAGGAATACGTCTCGTCCCTTGCATTTTGATTCAATTTCATTAACCATTTGTATATTCAAATTTGTTTTCAGAGCCGTTCATGCCATCAGAGCCGTTATATATCCAGATAAAACAGTACATAGAGCGAAAAATTGACCAGGGACACTGGCCGGTTGGCGAACGTATTTCCACAGAAATGGAACTCACCGAGCAATTTTCAGTGAGCCGAATGACGGTAAATAAAGCCATTCGCGATTTGGTTGGTGAAGGAAAATTAGAACGGAAGCCTCGTCTGGGCACATTCGTCAAACGACCGGCAGAGAAAGCGGAGTCTCCTCTTCTCGACACTCGAAACATCGCTCAGGAAGTAGCAACCCGTGGCAAAAGTTACTCCTGTGTCGTCATCAAGCACCAGTCCATCCACGCCGATCAAACCATAGCGACCAAGCTCGGAGTCATGTTAGGAAGTACTGTGTACTACAGCGAAATTCTGCATAAAGAAAATGAGCTTCCCATTCAACTTGAGTGTCGCTGGGTCAACGCCAAGTACGCACCAGAATACCATCATCAGGATTTCTCCAAAGTCACCCCTAACGAGTACCTCACCGCGAACTGTCCAATGACAGCTGTGGAGCATACTGTCGAGGCGATTATGTGTGGCGACAACATCGGTAGGTTGCTTGAGATGAACGCACAAGATCCCTGCTTGTTGCTACACAGACGAACATGGAGTGACGACAAGCTCATCAGTAGTGCCCTGCTTTATCATCCAGGAAGCCGATATCAATTAAGTTCGAAGATTGAACTATAGTGTGTGGTGTTAGCATTCTCTGGATCAGCCACAACACCATCTGTCAGTTATAAATTCCAAAATTTGATCAGTTCTGACAGCCTACTGAGACTCATTTCTGCCCTTTTTTTGTTTCAAACCCAAGAAATAACCCCGTAATTCCCTTGATAAAGGGAATGTGATTCAGCGCGTCGCGAAGTCGATTTACGTGGCTTAATCTAAGGTTTTCAGCTGACTACACGCATTAAGAGATCCCCACTTTCGTGAGGACGACAATAATTTTTGATCATGCCGATTCCGAAATCAGGATCACTAAGTGATCACATTTCCAACCAATCCACTTGACCATTTGTATATATTGAACTATTAATTGTATATACAATAATAATTCAGTGATTAGTATGAACCTCATTCTTACCAATGCGCGCCTGGTTACCATGGAGCCCGGACTCAAAGGCTACCTACCAGGCTCGCCTTGCTGTCTGGTCATTCGGGGCGGATATATTGAAGCTGTGTTCGACAATGAACAGGAGATCGCACAGCTCACCAATAACGTAGGTCCTGACTTCACTCTGTTGGATTGCGAAGGACACATTGTGACTCCTGGCTTTATTGACCCCCACACCCATTTGATCTTCGCAGGCAGTCGCGCAGAAGAGTTTGAGGCACGTCTAAATGGCGAAACCTATGAAGCCATCGCCAATCGTGGTGGTGGTATCAACAGTACGGTACAAGCAACACGAAGTGCATCGGTAGACGAGTTAGTAGAGCTGGCTTTACCTCGTTTAGACAGCCTTATTCGCAGCGGTTGTACCACCGTAGAAGTGAAATCTGGTTACGGACTCACTCTGCAAGACGAAGTCAAAATGTTGGTCGCAGCTAAGTCTCTGGAAAATCACCGCCGCGTGACAATCACTACAACGCTGCTTGCCGCGCACGCCGTTCCCCCAGAGTACCAAGGCAATGCCGATGCCTATATCGATTACGTTGCGGACGTCATCATTCCTCATGTCGCTCAACATCAACTCGCTGATGCCGTCGATGTTTTCTGTGAATCCATAGGATTCAATCTCGTTCAAACAGAAAAGGTATTTTCCGCCGCAAAAGCACATGGCTTGGCCATCAAAGGGCATACTGAGCAACTGACGAATCTGGGAGGCAGTGCTCTGGCAGCACGCTACAAGGCGTTGTCTGTGGACCATATAGAGTATCTTGATAACGAAGGTGTATTGGCACTATCTAAAAGTGGCACCGTCGCCACTCTCCTGCCTGGCGCTTTCTATTACCTGAGAGAAACACAACAACCACCTATTGAATTGCTCAGAGAACTCGGGGTACCAATGGCTCTCGGCAGTGACCTCAACCCGGGCACATCACCATTTGCCCATCTTCAGCTGATGATGAATATGGCTTGTACACTATTTCGTCTTACCCCCGAAGAAGCATTACGTGGTGTCACATGCCATGCAGCTCAGGCCATCGGTCGCTCTGAAACGCTGGGACAAATTATACCTGGATACCAAGCCGACCTTGCGATCTGGGATATGTCACATCCCAGTGAACTTAGCTACCAGTTTGGCATGAAAGGCCTGAAACACCGCGTATATGCCGGGAGAGTTGAACATGTCATCTAAATCCGTCACAGAAAAACTTAACACACAGCATCATTACGTTTGGTCCGGCCGAAATGACCTTGAGGATAGTGATCGGCGCTGGCGAGTACACCACGTCATTGAACAAGTAGATACTCTGAGTTCCTTTACAGATTGCGTTCAACTACTGGGTTTTGAAACCGATGAAGGGGTTCGCCGTAACAAAGGTCGCACCGGAGCCCACGCTGGACCAGACATTATCCGCACAGCCCTAAGTAATCTGGCTTGGCATCAATCTTCTAAGCTGATTGATCTGGGAAACACCGCCACTATTACCGATGACTTAGAGAATAGCCAACTGACCACAGCGAAGGTGATCGAATCTGCGCTGGCGAACGGCCCTTTAGTGGTACTGGGGGGAGGACATGAAATTGCGTGGCCATCCTTTTTAGGTCTGTCCAATCACCTAAAAAACGCTCAATCCGCCCCGCGCATCGGTATTGTTAATTTTGATGCGCACTTTGATTTGCGGGAATACAAATCAGATATAACGGAACTCAAACCAAGTTCCGGAACCCCCTTTTCACAAATTGCTGACCATTGCCACGCAGAGTCGCTGCCATTCGAGTATTTCTGTATTGGGATCAGCGCCACGGGTAACACACAAGCACTGTTCGACAAAGCCAAACGACTTAACGTGCAATACATTCAGGATACTGAGTTGCTCTCCAGTCCACTCGACGTGCAGTTAGACAAACTGATCGCCTTTATGGAGCGTGTCGACTACCTCTACCTGACTATCGATCTGGATGTCTTCAATGCCGCACTCGCACCTGGTGTTAGTGCACCCGCTGCATTTGGTGTCTCACTCGAACATTTTTACCCACTATTTACGGCTATTCTCCAGCAGCAAAAACTGAAGCTGGCCGACATTGCCGAATACAACCCGACCTTCGACATCGACAACCGCACTGCCAAGCTCGCCGCAAGGCTCTGCTGGCAAATGATGAGCGCGATGTCTGAATCAAAACAATAACAGCGAACAAAGTAACACTGTTGCGCCCCTTCCAAACCACGGAAGACGCAATTCAAAAGGAAAATACGATGACTGATAGTAATAATCCACGTCTGGATGCCACTCGCTCAATCAAAGCGCCTCATGGCACCACTCTCAATGCGAAATCATGGCTGACGGAAGCGCCACTTCGCATGCTTATGAACAATCTGGACGACGAAGTTGCCGAACACCCACAATCTCTGGTTGTGTATGGTGGCATTGGACGCGCAGCTCGCAACTGGGAATGCTACGATAAAATTGTTGAAGTTCTGAAACGACTGGAAGACGACCAGACTCTATTGGTTCAGTCAGGTAAGCCAGTAGGTGTTTTTCCAACACACAAAGATGCCCCAAGAGTGCTGATCGCAAACTCCAACCTGGTACCTCACTGGGCCAACTGGGAGCACTTTAATGAACTCGATAAACAAGGTTTGATGATGTACGGTCAAATGACCGCAGGATCGTGGATCTATATCGGTTCACAGGGCATCGTTCAAGGCACCTACGAAACGTTTGTTGCCATCGCAAAACAGCACTTTAACGGTGACGCGTCTGACAAATGGATCCTGACCGGTGGCTTGGGTGGAATGGGTGGTGCTCAACCTCTAGCAGCAACGATGGCGGGCTTCTCGATGATCGCCGTCGAATGCGATGAATCCCGCATCGACTATCGTCTCAATACTCGTTATGTGGACACCAAAGCTCACTCGCTCGAAGAAGCACTTTCCATCATCAAAAACAGCGATAAACCCATCTCTGTCGGTCTGCTCGGCAACGCAGCGGACATCTACGCCGAACTGGTAGACAAAAACATCACACCGGACGTTGTCACCGACCAGACCTCTGCTCACGATCCCCTCAACGGTTATTTGCCTCAAGGCTGGACAATGGAGCAGGCCAAAGAACAACGTGTTACCGACCCTAGCGGTGTAGTAAAGGCCGCCAAGGCCTCCATGGCCGTCCAGGTGAAAGCCATCCTGGCCATGCAGGAGCGGGGCGCAGTGGCAACTGACTACGGAAACAACATTCGCCAGATGGCACTGGAAGAAGGCGTCGAAAATGCCTTCGACTTCCCGGGTTTTGTACCTGCGTACATTCGTCCTCTGTTCTGTGAAGGTATAGGTCCCTTCCGCTGGGCTGCACTGTCCGGCGACCCTGAAGATATCTATAAAACAGACCAGAAAGTCAAAGAGCTTATCCCGGATAATCCACATCTGCATAACTGGCTCGATATGGCCAGAGAGCGAATTCAATTTCAGGGGCTGCCAGCGCGAATCTGCTGGGTTGGCCTGAAAGATCGCGAGCGTCTGGGTCAGGCCTTTAACGAAATGGTCAGGAATGGCGAACTAAAAGCGCCAGTGGTGATAGGCCGAGACCATCTGGATTCAGGCTCAGTGGCAAGTCCAAACCGCGAAACGGAAGGCATGATGGATGGCTCGGATGCCGTTTCCGACTGGCCATTGCTGAATGCTCTGCTCAATACCTCCGGTGGTGCCACCTGGGTATCACTCCATCACGGTGGTGGCGTAGGCATGGGATTCTCACAACACAGTGGTATGGTTATCTGCTGCGATGGTACCGATGATGCTGCACGTCGCATCGGACGAGTCCTTCATAATGACCCGGCAACTGGCGTAATGCGCCACGCAGATGCGGGTTACGACATCGCCAAACAGTGCGCCAAAGAGCAAGGCCTTGATCTGCCAATGCTAGAACAAGATAGCAAACATGGTTAAGGAGCAAGAGATGTTGAAATTAGTTTTAGAACCAGGTCAGTTAACCCTTGCTCAGCTTCGCCAGTTAAGTCGCTCCCCAGTGAGTCTGTCATTAAGCCCTTCTGCGATAGACGACATCGAAGCCAGCACACGCATTGTCGAACAGGTAATTGCAGAAGACCGTACCGTTTATGGCATCAACACAGGATTTGGTCTGTTGGCCAACACACGAATTGAACCTGACGATCTGGAGATTTTGCAAAAGAGTATCGTACTTTCTCACGCCGCCGGTATTGGCGAGCTGATGAGTGACGAAACCGTTCGCTTAATGATGGTGCTGAAAATCAACAGCCTGGCACGTGGCTACTCCGGTATCCGCCTCAAAGTAATTCAGGCTCTGATTGAGCTGGTGAACTCGCAAGTGTATCCATGTGTCCCTCAAAAGGGCTCTGTAGGCGCATCTGGCGATCTGGCACCGCTGGCTCACATGAGCACCATCTTACTTGGTGAGGGAGAGGCAAGACATAACGGTAAGATCATCAGTGGTCTGGAAGCACTGCAAATAGCTGGCTTAGAACCAATCACCCTGGCACCCAAAGAGGGCTTGGCACTACTTAACGGCACACAGGCGTCGACGGCCTTTGCTCTAGAAGGCTTATTTCTGGCTGAAGATCTATTTGCCTCGGCAACACTCTGTGGTGCTATGTCCGTGGAAGCCGCACTGGGAAGCCGCCGCCCGTTTGATCCGCGCATTCATCGCGTACGCGGTCATCGGGCTCAGATGGATGCGGCACTGGCCTACCGCCATCTGCTGGAAAACGGCAGTGAAATTGGTGACTCTCATCAAGGCTGTGAAAAGGTTCAGGATCCTTATTCATTGCGCTGCCAGCCTCAGGTGATGGGAGCCTGCCTCCAGCAGATCCGCAATGCTGCAGAATCCTTACAAGTCGAGGCGAATTCCGTGTCTGACAATCCTCTGGTGTTTGCCGAAGATGGCGACATCATCTCAGGGGGGAATTTCCATGCGGAGCCCGTTGCCATGGCTGCAGATGGGCTGGCGCTCGCCATCGCTGAAATAGGCAGCTTATCAGAAAGGCGAATGGCGCTACTTATCGATAGCGCACTTAGTAAATTACCGCCATTTTTGGTCGACAATGGAGGCGTCAACTCAGGTTTCATGATTGCTCAGGTGACGTCTGCGGCACTCGCCAGTGAGAACAAAACCCTTGCCCATCCGGCTTCTGTCGATAGCCTGCCCACCTCCGCCAATCAGGAAGATCATGTTTCTATGGCGACATTTGCGGCAAGAAGGCTTAAAGACATGTCCGAAAACACGCGCGGTATTCTGGCTGTCGAGTATTTAGCCGCAGCTCAGGGCCTGGATTTCAGAGCACCACTGAAGTCCTCACCTGGGGTTGAACAGGGCAAGCAAATTCTGCGTGAATCCGTGCCCTTCTATGATAAAGATCGCTACTTTGCACCGGATATCGCCAAGGCCAATGACATCATTAAACTCGCTCTTCACAATAGCTTGATGCCTGAGAACATTCTTCCAAGCTTATGATTTGTAATTGTTAATATTGAGCCAGCCTATGTGCTGGCTCTTTTATTGTCTCGTTCAAACTTTTCCATCACTAAAAACCGAACGATATGTTGACAGTCACAAGTTTAAAATGAATCTGTGTGTACATGCATCAAATTGCGTTATAACAAAGTGCTTAATAAAAGAACAATGAGGCACAAAAACATGGAAAATACGTTTAACCACCCAATGCCCAATGCAGACGGTTACTTCGGTGAATACGGTGGCAGTTTTATCCCTCCTCAACTTCAGGAGATCATGGATGAGATCAGTGCTGCTTACGATGCTTGTCGTCAGGACCCAGAATTCAAGGCGGAACTTGCGCGCCTTTATAAACATTTTGTCGGCCGCCCGAGTCCAATATTTCACGCTCAAAATCTTTCAGAAAAATATGGCGCGCCGATTTACCTCAAACGCGAAGATTTGAATCATACCGGTGCCCACAAAATCAATCACTGCCTGGGAGAAGCTCTTTTGGCCAAGAAACTCGGCAAGAAAAAGCTCATCGCTGAAACAGGGGCCGGTCAACATGGCGTCGCTCTGGCTACCGCGGCTGCTCTGGTCGGCCTTGAGTGTGACATCTATATGGGTGAAGTAGATATCGCCAAAGAACATCCGAATGTCGTTCGCATGCGCATACTCGGCGCAAACGTCATTCCTGCTACCCATGGACGAAAGACACTAAAAGAAGCGGTCGATGCGGCATTTGAAGCCTACTTAGCTGACCCGCACACTCAGTTATATGCCATTGGTTCGGTTGTCGGTCCTCACCCATTCCCTGCAATGGTGCGAGACTTCCAATCGATTATCGGCAACGAAGCACGAATCCAGTTTCAGGAAATGACCGGACAACTGCCGGATAATCTGGTTGCCTGTGTCGGTGGTGGCTCCAATGCTATGGGATTATTCAGTGCCTTTCTGGAAGACGAGTCGGTACGTATTCACGGTGTCGAGCCATCAGGTCGAGATATAGAATCCGAAGGAGAGCACGCAGCTACGCTAACCTTGGGTGAGCCGGGTGTAATGCATGGTTTTAAATCGTACATGCTCAAAGATAGTCAGGGTGAACCGCAGGAAGTCTACTCGGTAGCAAGTGGTCTGGACTATCCTTCCGTGGGACCTCAACACGCATATTTAAAAGACAGTGGCCGAGTCAACTATGGGCATATTAATGATCAAGAGGCGATAGAAGCCTTCTTCGAACTGTCGCGTCTGGAGGGAATCATTCCCGCTATTGAATCCGCTCACGCCGTCGCCTATGCCCTTAAACTGGCAAAACAGGGGGAAACGGGTTCGATTTTGCTCAACCTGTCTGGACGAGGGGACAAAGATATCGACTTTGTCGTTGAACACTTTGGTAAAGACTACGGCATCGAGTCCTTAATTTAACATCAGATAATCACTTTAACCTGCCCAAGCTCACTATGAGCCTGGACAGGTTATTGCGTCAGGCCTTCAAATAAGCCTGTACTATCACGAAACAAAAATAAATTCCGAACAATACGCACACCGAAATTTAACAGGCTAAACTTTGTATTAACCTTATGATATATTGAAGGTGTTTATATCTTGATGTTTTCGGTGATAGAAATGGATATTCGTCATCTCTCAATAGCTGCTCTTTTAACAGCACTCTTTCCGTTTACTTCTGCTGCTGGCGATTTCAAAGTGGCAGTAGGTGCGTTTTTCTCTCAGGCGGACACCTCGATTGGTGTAACGGACCCTTTTACTGGACAGCCATATGAATTGGATTTGGAGTCAGATCTTAGTTTAAAAGAACGATCAACGCTCCCTTACTTATTGATTGGCTATGACTTTAACGATCGTCACGGCGTTTTTCTCGACTGGCGCAGTCTTCATCGTGATGCCACCAACGAATTCATTTCCAAACCTTTTCAAATTCCCGGTGAAGACTACTTAGTGCAAGCGGGAGCCAGAATCGAATCCACCCTGAATATCGATATCCTCCGGATAGGGTATACCTATAAGTTCTACGACGGTGAAGATTGGGACTGGAAAGCTCAGGCGGGGTTACATGTTATGAACTTCACTGTTGGGATAGGAGGAGAACTGGGCGTAAGGAGTGAAGATAATGGCGACATCATCACTCCTATCAATAAAGAAGAGTTTACCAGCCTCACCGCGCCACTGCCCAATATTGGACTTGTTGGTGAATACTGGTTTAATGAAGACTGGCAATTACTTGGTCATGCACAAGTGTTTGCGCTCACCGTAGAAGACATTTCTGGAATGCTGCTCGACCTTGGGCTTGGATTTGAGTATCAGTTTACCCAAGACTTAGGCCTGGCTGCGACCTACAGTTACTATGAAATCAATGTGGATTACGGGTATGAGTTTGCCGATCTCGATGCCAGATTCCGCTTTTTTGGTCCCAAGCTTATGCTGTCATGTGCCTTTTAAGTTTCCGCTAATCCGCGATGAACCTAAAAAAGCCCGCCTGAATACACAGGCGGGCTTATATGACTACACCATCTCAACTTGTTCGGTCATTGCTAGTGCCACAGCTTCAGCGGCCTTGATGCCATCAATACCCGCAGACAAGATACCACCCGCATAACCGGCACCTTCACCCGCAGGGAAGAAACCTTTTAGGTTTACGCTTTGATAGTCTTTACCACGCTTGATACAAACAGGTGATGAGGTACGAGTTTCAACACCCGTCAATAGGCCGTCTGCACCTGCGAATCCTTTGATTTTCTTATCGAAAGCAGGGATGGCTTCACGAATTGCTTCAACAGCAAAATCCGGTAGTGCTTTCGACAAGTCAGTAAGCTTGATACCTGGCGTGAATGACGGTTCAACGTCACCTAACGCACTTGGATCGTTACCTTTCAGGAAATCACCAATTTTCTGTGCTGGCGCATCGTAGTTTTCGCCACCCAGAACGTACGCGTTGCTTTCTAGTTCACGCTGGAAGCGAATACCCGCTAGCGGATCACCAGGGTAATCTTGATCTGGAGAGATACCCACCACAATCGCACTGTTCGCATTACGTTCGGCACGGGAGTACTGGCTCATGCCATTGGTGACCACGCGACCTTCTTCGGAGGTTGCCGCAACTACAGTACCACCTGGACACATACAGAAACTGTACACGGTACGACCGTTCTTACAGTGATGCACCAGTTTGTAGTCCGCCGCACCGAGGATTGGGTTACCAGCGTTAGGGCCAAAGCGTGCCTCATCAATCACAGACTGTTTGTGCTCGACACGGAAGCCGACAGAGAATGGCTTGGCTTCCATGTATACGCCGCGCTCGTGCAACATCTCAAAGGTATCACGAGCACTATGGCCTACAGCCAGAACAACGTAACGAGATTTGATCTCTTCACCGTTTGACAGAGTCAGACCCGTGATTTGTCCGTCTTCCATGTGAATATCATCAACACGAGTACTAAAGCGGATCTCACCACCAAGCTCCAGGATCTTCGCACGCATTTTTTCAATCATGGTAACCAGTTTAAAGGTACCAATATGAGGCTTACTAACGTAAAGAATTTCCTCTGGCGCGCCTGCGGCCACAAACTCTTCAATGACCTTGCGGCCATAATGTTTTGGATCTTTTACCTGACTGTACAACTTGCCATCAGAAAACGTTCCAGCGCCGCCTTCACCAAACTGTACGTTAGACTCAGGATTCAGCGTACGCTTACGCCAGAAACCAAAGGTATCTTTGGTACGCTCACGAACTTCTTTGCCACGTTCAACAATAATCGGTTTAAAACCCATTTGAGCCAACACCAGGCCTGCAAATAAGCCACAGGGACCAAAGCCAATAACAACCGGACGCTCAGTCTGGTTCTCTGGTGCCTTAGCCACAAATTTATACTCCATATCTGGAGTAACCTTAACATGCGGGTCGTTGGCAAATTTCTCTAGCAGAGCAGCCTCATTCTTCACTTCCACATCCAGTGTGTAGATGAGTAGAATTCGAGTTTTTTTACGTGCATCATAGCCACGTTTAAACACGTTGAATGAAACCACTTCATCGGCAGAGATGCCTAATTTATTCAGGATTGAATGGGAAATCTCACCTTCCTCGTGATCAAGAGGAAGTTTAATTTCTGTTAAACGTATCATGGAGAGTTCTCGCGTAGTAGGTGTCTTAGCGAACCAGTCCAGGTAAAGACAAGCCGCTCACAATGGCGCGCATTTTACGTTAACTTGCTTTGTCTGTCATACTTAATTGAATTTCACAGGCGACTGTCTGCTCAAGTCATCGCAAGATGTTGAATTTTGCGTCGGGATCAGTATTATCGCCCCTCCACAAATTTGGCTAATAAGAGTTCACCACCATGGCATTTGTCGTCACCGATAACTGTATTCAATGTAAATATACCGACTGTGTAGCGGTATGCCCTGCAGACGCCTTCCACGAAGGTCCAAATTTTATGGTGATCAACCCAATCGAATGTATTGACTGCGGATTGTGTGTACCCGAGTGTGATGCTCAAGCTATTTTCCAAGAAGATGAACTTACTGACGACCAACAGGTGTTTATCGAGCTTAACTCCGAACTTTCCGAAGTTTGGCCAGTGCAAACCGAAGTGAAACCAGCGATGGATGACGCGGACAAGTGGAACGGTGTGCCGAATAAGCTGGGTATGCTTGAAAAGTAACCATGACCTATTACTAAAAGGGCGCACTTCCATCCGGAGTGCGCCCTTTTACAATTTGTAACCGGTTTAATGTTCTAACATTCGCTGTGCTGACGACGAAAATTGTCCAGTATAATGCCCGTTGCCATTGCAACATTCAGTGATTCTGCCCCACCAAATGCCGGAATCGTGATTTTATCAGTCACATATTGCTTCGCTTCGGGGCGCACGCCATGTGACTCACTGCCCATCAGCAAGATACCTTGTGCTGAAAATTGTGTTTTATGCACATTCTCACCTTCCAGAAATGCGCCATATACTGGTAACGCAGATTGTTGCAGGTAAGCTGGCAAATCGAGTAGCGTCACTTGCACGCGGCCGAAACTGCCCATTGTTGCTCTGATGGTCTTAGGATTGTATGGGTCAGCACAATCTGTACTGGCAACGATATGCTTAATGCCATACCAGTCAGCGATGCGGATTATCGTGCCCAGATTTCCCGGGTCGGACACCCCATCCAGAGCAATCATCATTCCTTTTGCTTCCGGCGCCTGAGTTTCCGGGATCTCAACAACCGCAACGGCTGCATTATTGCTCACGAGAGAACTCGCCTTAGTGAGTTCATCAAGCGAGGCCTCAATGCACTCAAAACCTTTTAATTCTTCAAGATGCTTAGTCAGAAATTCACTCGTTGCAAAAATCTGTCTGACAGACAACGAAGTATGAACCAGCTCAAGGACATTTTTCTCACCTTCGACCAAAAACAGGCCATGCGCTTTGCGCTGCTTTTTTTGTCCTAGCGCGCGAAGAAGTTTTAATTGGTTTTTTGAAATCATAGTCATACCCCAGATGAAAGCGCGGGCATTATATACTTAATTGAGAATATGATGCGAGCGCCAAAGCTTTGGAATGTATTCACCACACTTTTCCGCCGCAATTTGACGACCGTTTTACCAGAAATTCGAAACATCTCACTAGCCACAAAGCCAAACTTTCTCAAGCCATATGCTCATATGCATCAATAGCACCTGAAATCTAACATTTAAACGCCATTTGCAAACGGTTGCTATATAAAATAATCAAAAAAATAGCATTTATAATTCACAAGATAAAAATCATAAATAATTGATTAAGTTAAACAATATAAAACACACCAACAGAAAGAGTAGAAATTATCCAAATTACGACCTTGACTCTAAGGTTTACATCACCATAATACGCGCCGTTTGCCTGAAATATGGCGATACGCATCGTTTAATTTGATGAACAATTTGTGAGGTAAAAGATGTCTGCGGATAACAACTACAGTTTAGGGCCGGTCCCGAAATCGGCCAGAAAGGGAGTCGCTTCATTAACCATGGTGATGCTGGGACTGACTTTCTTCTCCGCAAGCATGTGGACAGGCGGTTCACTGGGCACTGGCCTTTCCTTTAATGATTTCTTCCTCGCTGTTCTTATTGGTAACCTCATTCTTGGTATCTACACTTCCTTCCTTGGTTACATCGGCTCCTCAACTGGTCTTTCAACTCACCTCCTGGCTCGTTTCTCTTTCGGTTCTAAAGGCTCCTGGCTTCCCTCTGTTCTTCTTGGTGGTACGCAGGTTGGATGGTTTGGTGTTGGCGTCGCCATGTTTGCTATCCCGGTGCAAAAAGCCACGGGTATCGACACCAATACTCTGATTATCGTCAGTGGTCTGCTGATGACAGCGACGGTGTACTTCGGCATCTCTGCGCTGATGGTGTTGTCTGCCATTGCAGTACCGGCCATTGCGCTGCTGGGTGGTTATTCGGTTCTAACTGCCGTAGACAGTGCTGGCGGTGTAGCAGAACTTCAGAAAATCCAGCCCGCAGAACCACTCGACTTTTCTGTAGCACTCGCCATGGTTGTCGGCTCTTTCGTCAGTGCAGGTACCCTCACAGCCGATTTTGTTCGCTTTGGCAAAAAGCCAATGGGAGCCGTAATTATTACCATGGTAGCGTTCTTTATCGGTAACTCACTCATGTTTATCTTCGGTGCCGCAGGTGCATCGGTAACAGGTCAGTCCGATATCTCTGAAGTGATGATTGCTCAGGGTCTGCTGCTCCCAGCTATCATTGTTCTGGGTTTGAATATCTGGACCACCAATGACAACGCACTGTATGCCTCTGGTCTGGGCTTCTCTAACGTAACTGGCCTGCCAAGTAAGTACCTGTCTATGGTGAATGGCTTAGTGGGCACTTTGTGTGCATTGTGGCTATACAACAACTTTGTCGGCTGGTTAACCTTCTTGTCGCTTGCAATTCCACCGATTGGTGGCGTTATCATCGCAGACTTCCTGATGAACAAGAAGCGCTATGCAAATTTTGAAACGGCAAAATTCCAAACCGTTAATTGGGCAGGTATCATTGCCGTAGGTCTGGGCGTTGCTGCAGGAAACTTCCTGCCAGGTGTTGTACCAGTCAACGCAGTACTGGGTGGCGCACTAAGCTATCTTGTATTGGACCGTCTACTTAATAACAAAGCTGCTCAGCCACAAAACGCTGAAGCTTAATAACCGGGAATATGGTGTGATGTCATCTTTGCTCATTCAGAACGCTTCTATCAATGCTAAAGATGGTCTTTACGACCTTCTGATAGAAGATGGCGTATTTACAGCGATTGAACCTGCGGGCACTCAATCTTTTTCAGCTCAACAACGTATCGACGCCACCGGTCATATGGCCACCGCGCCATTTTGCGAACCGCACATTCACCTGGACACTACCCAAACGGCCGGAGAGCCTAGCTGGAATATTTCCGGAACTCTGTTTGAGGGCATTGAACGTTGGGCTGAACGTAAAGCATTACTTTCCATTGACGATGTAAAACAGCGTGCGAAGCAAACCTTAAAATGGCAAATCGCCAATGGCGTTCAACATGTGCGTACTCACGTTGATGTTTCCGACCCGACACTGACCGCCTTGAAGGCGATGGTAGAGGTTCGTGAAGAGATGAAGCAATGGGTCGACATCCAGATTGTTGCTTTCCCTCAGGAAGGGATTCTTTCCTACCCAAATGGTAAAGAACTGTTAGAGGAAGCAGTTAAACTGGGCGCTGACGTCATTGGTGCGATTCCGCATTTTGAATTCACACGCGAATATGGGGTCGAATCGCTGCACTATATCTTTGAATTGGAGCGCAAGTACGACTGCCTGATCGATGTTCATTGTGATGAGATTGACGATGAGCAGTCTCGCTTTGTAGAGACGCTGGCTGCATTGGCACACAAATTTGAAATGGGTGAAAAAGTTACGGCAAGCCACACAACTGCAATGGGATCATACAATGGTGCCTATGCTTCTCGTCTGTTCCGTCTGCTCAAAATGTCGGGCATCAGTTTTGTCGCAAACCCGCTAGTCAATATTCACTTACAGGGTCGCTTCGACGATTACCCGAAACGCCGAGGCGTAACACGTGTGAAAGAGATGCTGGCAGCGAACATCAATGTCTGTTTTGGTCATGATGATGTGTTCGACCCATGGTATCCATTGGGAACAGCCAACATGATTCAAGTTCTGCACATGGGATTGCATGTTTGTCAGGTCATGGGCTACGACCAAATCAACCAATCTCTGGATTTGATCAGCACCAATTCAGCAAAAGCGCTCAACATTCAGGCTAAACACGGCATTGAAGTGGGTAAACCAGGTAGCTTGTTACTGCTGGCCGCTGAAAATGGCTTCGACGCAGTTCGACGCCAGGTTCCGGTTAGCTACTCGATTCGTCACGGTGCGGTCATCGCTCAAACCAAACTAGCTGAGACACACATTCACCTGGAAGCTTCAGAAACCGTAACTTTCAAACGTTAACCCCCGCAAAAGAGCAAGCGACATAAATGCTTGCTCTTTTTGTCACTATTTCACAAGAAATTCATTTAATCCGTTGACAGGTGTGGTACACTGCTACCGCTCTGGTGTTCAGAGTTATTTAAAGTAAGAGTAAAAGAGTACGAGAAGTATTGTCAGATAGTATCCTTAGCGAGCATTTGCCAGTCGTTTTTCCCATTTACAGCTTGATTAAATAAACAGAACCACAAAGCAAGATCGCCGTAAGGCAAAAATTTTTAATCTGAAAAGTAAGGGACATAACATGTCTAACACAAATACTGGCACTGTAAAATGGTTTAACGAAGAGAAAGGCTACGGCTTCATCGCTCAAGAGAACGGTCCAGACGTATTCGTTCACTTCCGCGCTATCTCTGGCGAAGGTTTCAAAACTCTAAAAGAAGGCCAAGCGGTTTCTTTTGGTGTTGAGCAAGGCCAAAAAGGTCCTCAAGCTGTTAACGTTATTCCTCAATAATAACGACAGTTACCAAATTTCAAAAGGCTTCGAGAATTCGAAGCCTTTTTTGTATCTGTCGTCTCCTCACCTTAAAACTGGTGTATCCACGTAGTTAACCGATCTCTGAATCATCTCAAGTGGCTAATACCAGGCTTCGGGAACCGGATCGTTGTAAAGAAATACGTCAGGGTTTCGCTTCAGGAACGCCGTTGCCATGTCTGCCATTCCCGTGGCACTGGCTAAGAATGTTCGTGCCTCACCCACGTTACCCCAGTGACCTATTCCATGCTTGATAAACGGGAGCTCAAGTTTGTCGTAATTTTCGTGGATGCTACGAAACGGGCTTCTATGACGATGTAACACAGTCTCTATCATCTCCTCCCCCTTCTTGATGGTGATATTTTCTGGGATGGAGTCAATTCGGTTGGGGATCCCCAGCCATTCTTCAACGCCATGGATATAGGTATTGCGAGTTAGAGGGCAACCAAGAAACATAATTTGCGCGTCCACATCGTACAACTTTCCCCACACGCCAGATCTAGGACAAGGCGATGTCGCCGTTTCTTCCCCCTCTACAAACTGCTTTGCATTGTGGCCGAGTGCCGCCACGGAGTGCGTGGGGTGAAGCGACCGTACTACCCCAGATCGTTTTCTGAACAACTCACTGAGCAGTCCTACACAAGAAGGTTCTGTTTCGGGATCGAAGAGGCCATTTTGCAAATTATGCTTATCCCAACTGTGGGTTGGCAAAAGCAATAGGCCTTCAGACATCACTTCGGACAGTGCATCCAATACCGTATCTGCACCGCCCTCCACCTGACCGATAGCTTTCATCGAAGAGTGAACAAGTAGTACGCCATCAGCGCGCACACCCAGTTTTCTCAGATCATCAATTAGCGTTTGTTTCGTTATCATCATTCTTATCGGGGTAACCACAAATATTCTCAGGATATTGACAAAAATCGCAGTAAATAACTGTTATCCGGCCATTGATTCCGGCAAATTGACACAAAATTGACCTATAAAAAAACCGGAGCATCTAAAGCTCCGGTCTGACGCTTAATGAAGTCTAACGTGATCAGAAGAAACCCAGTGGGCTAGTCGAATAACTCACTAAAAGGTTCTTGGTATTCTGATAATGGTCAAGGGCCAGTTTGTGGGTTTCACGTCCGATACCAGATTTCTTGTAGCCTCCGAACGCCGCGTGCGCCGGGTAAGCGTGATAACAGTTAACCCATACTCGTCCGGCCTGTATTTCTCGCCCCATACGATACGCAAGATTACCATTACGAGTCCAGACGCCGGCTCCCAGGCCATAGTCAGTGTCATTAGCGATTTGCAAAGCTTCCGCTTCATCTTTAAACGTCGTAATTGCGATAACCGGGCCAAAAATCTCTTCCTGGAATACTCGCATTTTGTTATTGCCCGCCAGCATTGTTGGCTGGATATAATAGCCGTTTGCCAAATCGCCCTCTTGCTGACTGCTGTCACCGCCAATGATTACCTTTGCGCCTTCCTGACGACCAATTTCAAGATAGCTCATGATCTTGTCAAACTGCTCCTGAGACGCCTGAGCTCCCACCTGAGTCGTCACGTCTAGCGGGTTACCCTGCTTAATGGTCTTCGAACGCTGTTCCAGTTTTGCCACAAATTTTTCGTAAATAGATTCCTGTACCAGAACACGGGACGGGCAAGTACACACTTCGCCCTGATTGAAGAACGCCAGCAACGTGCCTTCTATACACTTGTCGAGAAAGTCATCTTCCTGATCAAAGATGTCTTCAAAATAGACATTCGGAGACTTACCACCTAATTCGACTGTTGATGGAATCAGACTCTCTGCCGCACACTTGAGAATATGATGGCCAATCTCCGTTGAACCGGTAAACGCCAGTTTGTTAATTCGCTCGCTGGTCGCCAGTGCCTGCCCGGCTTCAGTACCATAACCATTTACCACATTGACTACACCCGGCGGGATCAAGTGTCCAATCTTCTCCATCAACAACAAAATCGAGGCTGGTGTCTGCTCTGCTGGCTTGAGGACAACACAACAACCTGCAGCTAAAGCAGGTGCCAGTTTCCATGCCGCCATCAGCATAGGAAAATTCCATGGAATGATCTGGCCCACTACGCCTACAGGCTCCGGAAAATGGTAACTGGCGGTGTTGGCGTCAATGTCTGCCGCAGTGCCTTCCTGCGCACGGATACAACCAGCAAAATAACGGAAATGATCCACCGCCAGTGGAATGTCTGCCGCCAGCGTTTCTCGCACCGGTTTACCGTTGTCCCACGTTTCGGCAATAGCAAGTTCTTCGGTATGCTGCTCTATGGTATCGGCAATTTTGAGTAGAATATTGGCACGCTCAGCAACGCTGGTTTTGCCCCATGATTCACGCACCGCATGTGCGGCATCGAGCGCTAAGTTAATATCGGCTTCATCTGAACGCGGCACCTCACAAAAGGCCTGTCCATTGATGGGGGACGTGTTTTGAAAGTATTGCCCGTTTACCGGGGCTACCCACTCTCCTCCAATGTAATTTTCATATCGGCTCTTATAGTTAACTACTGCGTTTTCTGTTCCTGGCTGAGCGTAAATCATGTCATTTCCTTTCTTTTGTTTTTCAGAATGTTGGCAGCGCCTCTCAAAGCTGGAGCACCTCCACAACTCTGTGAGACACAGTGACAAACGCAACAATTACGCCAACCCAAACAAAAGAAATGTTACCAATATGTAAATTAATGATTAATATAATATTAACCAAACTTAAGATATTAAACCCATTGTTGATGCGAAAGCGGTTAGTGTTCCGTTAAGTAGCATGTTGTCACAGTGTACTGTCACAAAATGGAACACACATGTTAGTCAATCCAACACCGCCACAAAAAGCCTGGTTAAGAGACTCCTGGAAACGCAGTATTCAGGCCGGTTTAAACAGCCGAACTCAACCGGAAGATCACCGACTCCCCCGCAATGAGGTTACTGAACGGGTAGACCAACATCAAACGCTGATTCAAGTCGTAGAGGAGCATGCTTACCCATTGTTTTGTCAAATATTCTCTCGCACCGACAGTCGGTTAATACTGGCTGATACCAAAGGCATCATTATAAAAACCTGGGGACAGAAACGGTTTCGTGAAAAGCTAACAGAAATCGCTCTGGATCAGGGCGTATACTGGGACGAGGGGCTCAAAGGCACCAATGCGATTGGCACTGCCATCGTAGAAAAGCGCCCGGTTTCCGTCATTGGTGGGGAGCACTTTATCCGACATCACCATTTCATCAGTTGCACTGCCAGTCCAATTTTTTCGCCCACGGGTGAGCTGATTGGTGTCCTTGACGTTACCAGTGAGTATCAGGCGCACAATGATGCGACTCAGGTTCTGATTCAGAACATGGTTCAGAATATCGAAAGTGAGTTACTCAACTTTATTCCCGATGCGGCGCTCAAGATAAAGCTCGGCCACGATAGTTCCGTGCTTGACAGTGGTTGGCAGGGTATCGTTGTTACCGACAAAAATGGCCAAGTGCTAGCACAAAATGCCATTGCTGCCAGCGTGCTCGCCAATCAATTGCAACCCGGAGACGCGATCGAATCGGTTTTGGATTCTCTTGCACTAAATCGGGTACGTAAAACCGAACAGTTTTACTATCAGGTGGAGTCCGTAAACCGCCACCATTCCAACAAACCCTCTCTGGCTAAGAACATGCCAGTGAAATCGGAACAACAACCCTCTTGCCCACTTCACCAAGGTGATCCTGTTGTCGAGCAAGCATGGAAACAAGCTATAACGGTCATGGACAAGCGCATTGGTCTGGTGATTTCCGGAGAGACCGGCACGGGTAAAAATGAGTTTGTCAAAGCGCTGCACAGACAAAGCGTTTTGTCTGATAACCCATTGATTTCTATAAACTGTGGAGCACTACCCAAGGATCTTATTGAAGCCGAACTCTTTGGCTATGCCCCAGGGGCCTTTACCGGAGCCAATCCAAAAGGCTTTGAAGGACGATTTCGTCAGGCGGATGGCGGGATCTTATTTCTGGATGAAATTGCCGACCTGCCACTGAGCGCCCAGTCCCGACTGCTGCATGTCTTGCAGGAGAAGGTTGTCGCTCCTATCGGCGCAACACGCAGTTATCCCGTAGATGTTTACGTGATAGTGGCTAGTCACAAGAACTTGAAAGAAATGGTGGCTCAAGGCGAGTTCCGGGAAGATCTCTGGTATCGACTGGAGGGACTCAGCATTACCTTGCCGTCAGTACGTTACCGTCAGGATTTAGAGGCCCTGATCCGTTCGATTTTCGCCCAGCACGCAAACCAACAAACACTATCTGATTCACTGCTGGAAAAGATGACGCACTATCCTTGGCCCGGTAATATCCGCGAGATTGACTCCACTTGTCGGCTCATTGCGGCGCTTTGTGACATTGATAATATTCAACTCACTGATCTTCCAGACAATATACAAGAGAAATTTTGCTCTCTCGACGGCAGGGTCACTACCTCAGTCCATGACTTACAGGCTACTTTAGAAGCGAAACTGATTCAGACCATGCAAGCAACGAACGGAAATGTCAGTCTGGCGTCGCGTCTGCTGGGTGTCAGTCGCAATACCATTTACCGCAAACTCAACAAGCTTGGTATTAAAACGACAAAACAACAAAGCTAATCCTTTCGACAAAATAGTTTTGTTAGACTTCAAGGCCAAATTATCCGTTAATGCGCACGACTCTTGAGTACCCTGCTCCACAACATTGGCTCTCAAGAAGCTGTTCGTGACCATCATGGAAGATCATCACGAGGTTTGATTTTTCAGGTTAACGCTAATTTCCAATCATCAAATCGAGCGACAATTCGACAAAGACAAGATTAGTACCAGCCTGAGCGCATGATTAAGTGAGACATGCCGTGACTAATACTTCCAAACTTGACCGTATCCGTGCCGACTACAACGTACAACACTGGAGCCAGAACTTTTTTGGCATCAATGATGACGGCGACGTGACTGTTTCTCCTCGCAAAGACGGTCAACATCAGGTTCCACTAACTCGCATTGCACAAGCACTTGAAGACAAAGGCTTAACTCTGCCTGCTTTGGTACGTTTTCCGCAAATTATCCACCAGCGAGTTCATGGTATCTGCGATGCGTTTAACCAGGCGATAAACGATTACGGATATCAAAATGAATACCTGTTGGTTTACCCAATTAAGGTGAACCAACAAAAAGACGTCGTAGAGCAAATTCTTGCTAGCCAGGCAGAAGCTGAAACTAAACAGCTCGGCCTTGAGGCGGGCAGTAAGCCCGAGCTAATGGCAGTGCTTGCGATGGCGCAGCGTGCGAGCTCTGTGATTGTTTGTAACGGCTACAAAGACAGAGAATACGTGCGTCTTGCTCTTATTGGCGAAAAACTTGGCCACAAAGTGTTCATCGTTCTGGAAAAGCTATCTGAGCTTGATACTGTCCTTAAAGAAGCGAAAGCGCTAAACGTCAAACCTCGTGTCGGTTTACGCATTCGCTTGGCATCACAAGGGGCAGGTAAATGGCAAGCAAGCGGCGGTGAAAAATCGAAATTCGGTTTGTCTGCATCTCAAGTGCTACAAGTTGTAGATAGATTGAAAGCTGAAGATCAGCTCGAAATGCTGCAACTGGTTCACTTCCATCTAGGTTCGCAGATGGCCAACATCCGCGACGTGCGTAATGGCGTGAACGAAGCTGCACGTTTCTACTGTGAGCTTCGCAAAATGTCAGTGCCTATTGCTTACTTCGATGTTGGGGGCGGTCTAGCCGTTGATTACGATGGTACACGTAGCCAATCAAGCAGTTCCATGAACTACGGCTTGGCGGAGTACGCTCGCAACATCGTAAGTACCGTAGGTGATGTGTGTGCTCTTTATGAAGAAAGCGCGCCGGTGATCATTTCTGAATCTGGTCGCTCACTCACCGCACACCACGCGGTGCTGATTACTAATGTCATCGGTACTGAAAGCTACAACGTGACCGTGGTAGATGCGCCTGCACAAGACGCACCTATGCTGCTGCAGAATATGTGGCAGAACTGGCAAAACCTGAAAGCCGGTACTAACGCACGCGCACTGATTGAGATCTACAACGATACTCAAAGTGACCTGGTCGAGGCTCAGACTCTGTTCACCTCTGGTGTCGTGGACTTGCATCAAAGAGCCTGGGTAGAGCAACTCAGCCTGAGTATTTATGGTGAGCTGCATAACCAGATGGACAATAAGAACCGGTTCCACAGACCGATTCTGGACGAGCTGAGCGAACGCCTTGCAGACAAGTTCTTTGTGAACTTTTCTTTGTTCCAGTCTATGCCTGATGCCTGGGGTATTGAACAAGTCTTCCCTGTACTGCCGCTTTCGGGTTTAGACAGTGAAGAGCAAACTCGCGCCATTATGCTGGATATTACGTGTGACTCAGATGGAACCGTCGAGCAATATGTTGATGGCCAGGGCATTGAATCTACACTGCCTGTACCAGCTTGGAACAAAGACAAGCCGTATCTGATAGGCTTCTTCCTTGTCGGTGCCTACCAGGAAATTCTGGGTGACATGCACAACTTGTTTGGTGACACTCACAGTGCTGTGGTAAACGTGACCGAAGAAGACGATTTCGAGTTTGCCGCCATCGATCTCGGTGATACAGTGGAAGACATGATGCGCTACGTACACATCGACGTCGATGCCATCAAGAACAATTACAAAGAGCTGGTCGAGCGCCACATTGACGCAGACGAACAAGCGCTGATTTTGGAAGAACTAGAATATGGCCTGACTGGCTATACCTATTTAGAGGATTTTTAAATGAATGATTTGTTTACTAAAACTGATTATTCACTGTATTCCAATGCGATGACATTTGTACGTCGTCCATACGTGAAAAATCCAGTGTCTGCTGATGCTGACGTGGTGGTTTTGGGTGTTCCTCTCGACATGGCGACCTCTGGTCGCCCTGGTGCTCGCATGGGGCCAGACGCGATTCGCCGCGCTTCGGTTAACCTAGCGTGGGAAGGAAAGAAATTTCCATGGGATTTCAACGTATTCGACAAAACTAAAGTTATCGACTCTGGCGACTTAGTTTTCGATTGTGGTGATGCCGAAGATTTTACCTATCGCTTAGAAGCCGCGACCAGTGAAATTCTAAAGAGCGGAAAAACCATGCTCGCACTTGGTGGTGACCATTTCATCACATTACCTATCTTGCGAGCCTATGCTAAACACCACGGAGAGATGGCTCTAATCCATTTTGACGCACATACTGACACCTATGCTAACGGCAGTAGCTACGACCATGGCACCATGTTCTACCATGCACCAAAAGAAGGTCTGATCTCAGCTAAACACTCGGTGCAGATTGGTATTCGTACCGAGTACAATTATGACGACCATGGCTTTAACGTCATCAATGCTATGCAGGCCAATGATCTGAGCTCAGAAGAGATCGTCAAACAGATACGCGAAACCGTCGGCGACAAACCTGTCTATATCACATTTGATATCGACTGTTTGGACCCAGCATTTGCACCTGGGACAGGTACCCCCGTATGTGGCGGTCTGAATTCCGACAAAGTACTGAAGATCATTCGAGGCCTGGCGGGGGTCAACGTAGTGGGTATGGACGTGGTTGAAGTCTCTCCCCCATACGACCAGAGCGAACTCACCGCACTAGCTGGGGCGACTATCGCGCTAGAGCTACTCTACGTGTGGGCCAGCAAGGCGGAACAAGAGTAATACTACCAAGAAGCAAGTCACCAATAGGGGCTTGCTTCTTTTACATTCCATACCTTCATTCTCGTTGATGGCGATTAATCACGTTTTCCAGCGTCATGATGCCAAACATGATTTTTCTGACGAATGATTCTGAGCTACCAACAAAATAGAACTGAGGGTGACGCGACCATATCGCCTGAAGTTTTTTATCCAGTCGAGCCGCCTGCTCCGTCGATTCATTGCGAACCGGATTATTGCTGTTAATGTCATGACCGCTTGCAGCCGCTGATTCAAAGAAAATCACCGCATCATAACGCGCGACCTCAGTTTCAAAGTCTGAATCAATCACCTTGAAAAAGTCCTCTTCCTCACCCGGCCAATAAGCCAGACCATCCAACGATCCTCTGTCACACACCAGCAGCCTTTCTGGATATTGGAGCTTATACATCTCTTCAAGATTTTTTTGAAGCTGGTAAATGGTCTTCTGAACCAATTTAATGATTTCGTCGTCGTTAGTACGGGCAATCCCTTGCGAGAACAGCACCGTCGCAGCCTCAGGAACCACCGCGATTTTTTCGCATAACTCTCGCTGAAACAGATCCAGCGCCGTGGTTTTGCCACCGCCGGGTCCCCCTGTTACCACAACTTGCAACTGCTTTTTCATAGCGGCCTCTGCCTAGTGGTTTGTTCTATATAGAGTTTAGTTGAAGAACGGCATTTTTGAGCAGATTAGACGTCCGAAACGGAACAAACCTGAAACTCTCTTATTGAAGGCGTTTTTTTTGATAAATAGAACGAAAACTAATCGGCCCTGCTCTCAAGTACAACCCGACGACATCACTATTTGAATAAGGACGGGGGCTGCACCACTAGCTCTAATAAACGGTACACAGCAACCTCTGAGCATTCGTGGGTACTCACAAATCTAGAACAAGATTTCTTCCGGTAACATAGTTATAGGATGCTACGATGAGTTGAAGAACAATCTTTAGTTCTTCTTCATTCACGGGTGTGTAGATCATCACAAATCCTTCCCAACCCTTTCTTTTATCAGCCCAGGGGTGATGAACCGCCCAGCCTGCCTCAACCGCTTTAACCGCTAATGCTGGCGGCAGAGAAGCATGCAGGCTTCCATCAGGATGGACATGGGCAAACTCTCGACCACCAACGATTGCGTAGGGCTTGGCAAGTACAACATCGTCTGTTAGCCAAAAACCCAGAGCACCCGGTAATGAAATCACTGTGTTACGGACCTCAACGCCTGGAATTCGCGCGACGTGGGTAAGCAATGCGGTTGAAATCTCTGGATCTGGCTCGATGCCCAACTGTACATGCGGCACGCTATCTGTCGTCGCCGGTATCGGTGTAGCTTTCGCTGGCAGGTGTTCTGTCTCAGATGCCGCAGCTACCTGCATCATGAGAAATAAAGCAAGCACAGGTAATGTACGCAGTATATTAACAATATTCATGTTTAACTCCGCTATCAGATAATACATGTATTGCCGCACCGTCTATATGGGCAGGGACCACAACCAGATAACCCAACCTGCGGATACCACAACTGCGAAAATTAACAGAGAAATGCGGACTTCTATTACAATTTTCTCGATGGGTGGAAGCGGTTTACGACCATGAACCATTGCAGCGATCAGTGGTTCCTTCAACAAAAATTTATGAATCAGGACGGCGATGACGTGAAGTGCAACAATGATCTTAAGGCCAACCTCAAGCAAACGGTGGATAGTTCCACCAAACTCTCTAAGGTCAGCAGACACCAAGTGGTAGAGGGGCCCATTCCAAAGTATGTCGTCCGTTGTAACCAAACCTGTAAGCGCTTGAATGCCTAAACCAACTATCATTGCTATAACCATAATGGCTCCGGCCGGATTATGGCCCGCATAGTGGTTTGCGTGGCCTTTAACCACCTTCTGAAGGTAGTGCAGGGCTTGACGTGGTGATCGCACGAAATTGCTAAACCTTGCGTGATAAGAGCCCACAACGCCCCAAATAAATCGGAACAGAATAAGCCCTGACAGCAGATACCCAGCGAGCATATGCATCCTCATCCAGTCATTACCAATTTCACCACTGACGATCAAAAACAGAAACAAACAAACCAATGCCCAATGAAATATTCTGGTTGGTACATCCCATACTTTGGTGAGTGAGTGTGGATTGTTTTCCATACTATTTCGCTCTCTATAATAGAATTTGCTGGCATTGGTTTGGCTAGTGGAGACCATAGCCTGTCAGGAATTAATCGTCCGCTTTGACGAGTTTGTGACAGCCCTGACACGATTTACCCACTGCGCCTATGTTTTTTTGAAGCTCACTTAATCCGTTACCTGCATTTAACGCCAGTGCACCAGAAGCTTCAATCCAAATTCCATGTTTCTCCGCTACCTTGGGATATTGAGACCACGCTTCAGGCTTAGCATTGGTTGAAATCGCTGAGTTAGAATTATCCGAACCCACAGGCCACATAGCACCGTTATTCATTTGGGACGCAGCATGAATATTCTTGGCCAATGCTTCAGCCAGCTTTGCGTCGTATTCGCGATTACCTTTCGCCATATCACCCAGAATGCCAAGGTTAAATTTCAGCACCTGCATAAATGCCTGACGAGCTTCTACTTCTGCTTCAAAGGGTTCTGCCGCCAATGATTTGTTGCCAAAAGCCAATATCAAAACAGAACAGACAGTAACAAGGATCCTTTTCATACTATGAACTCCATATTCGTTCTTGTTAGTTGTTGTTTTTACTATACCCGTGCTAATTTGTAGGTAAATTCCTCAATTAAGCACAATGGATTTGCAAAAATGCACAACATTCGATGGGATGATTTACAGTATGTTTTGACTGTTGCGAACGAAGGCTCCGTCTCTGCGGCCGCAAGATCACTTGGTGTTAATCACAGTACGGTATTACGCCGACTAAACGCATTTGAACATCGTCATAAGTTACGAGTGTTTCACAAGCTACCAACTGGATACAAACTAACACTGGAAGGACGGCAACTACTCGACTCTGCCCTCTCAATCGAGTCTACCGTAAAAGCGCTGGAGCGTAAGATATTCGGTCAGGAAATGAAATTAGAGGGGACATTGCGATTAACAACAACCGACACACTGCTGCGCTTAGTCTTATTCCACCATCTGGCTAAATTTCATCAACTCTATCCACGAATTCAGATTGAACTGAATGTAACCTCTCGCCAGCTAGATCTTTCGCAACTGGATGCAGATGTAGCCATCCGACCCGCCAAGGAATTACCTGAATCACTCATTGGCATAAAACTGTCCAGCATCGCTTTTGGTGTTTATGGAGCACCAATTTATATCAACAGCCTCCAGGGGCAACATCCATTAGAGTCAGCAAACTGGCTAGGAATAAGCTCGGCAATGATACAGGGAAGTGCCTCACGGCAAATATCGAACAGCACTCCAGACGAACAGGTTGTTCTAAAAGCCGATTCCTTTGAGCCACTTGTAATGGCTGCTGAGCAAGGTATGGGACTGGCGTACCTGCCGTGCTTTGTTGGCAACTCTTCGGGGAGGTTGCAAAAAGTAGAAATGGAGATCAAACACAAGGGTACAGATTTGTGGATGATGACGCATAGTGACTTAGAAAACTCAGCGAGAGTAAAAGCCTTTTTCGACTATATGAAAGAAGCAATAAAACCAGAACGAACTCGTTTGGCAGGATTAAGTTAGTAAAAACAGTACTCATGAGTACTTTTCGACAATCCAAACATTCGCCTTAATCCTAATCTAGCGCCACGGGTAATACCCTTCATTGACAATAAACGACCTAAACTCTTTTACCTAATGGCGCGAAATGACAAGTTCTTCTTCGCCAAATATCTAAACTACGCCTCATCCAATTTTTCCATGAGGCACAAACACCATGCGTAACCTACTTCTGATTCTCGCTGCACTTCTACTACCTGTATCAGCAAGCTATGCAGACATCTCTATCAAAACAGATAACCTTGAACTTAGCGAAGACTGCGTAAGTTATGAGTCAAAGCACGTAAAAGTTGAATCAGAAGAGTGTGATAACAAGAACCATAAAGATAAAAAAAATCGAAGTGTTCACGGGGGAGATAACCCGGGTAAAGGACATGGAAAGAAAAAATAGCTTCTACAATAGCGACCACTGTTCGTCGAAGTGGTCGCGACCAATGACAATGTTGGCTTAATGGTTTCCACGGCGATAAATAGAGCCTAGTAACGCAAAAATACACACCAACACCATGGGTAAATTAATCAACGCTCCAGGTGCATCGCCAGCCGTCACCACTGGCTTATACATGCCAATCGCTAGTCTTCCTGCGTACTCGGCAATCATGATGATGTACATCAGTGGAATTAAGCTTCGATAGCGAATGGAAACCAAAAGATAGAGAAACGCAATCAGCAACTGCGATAACCCCCACAATGCGAAGACACCAATTATGGTTGATGCCGCCTCAGAGCTGAAAGCATCCAACGGTATCGTTGCAATACTTTGCGCACCGCCATCTGCGGCCAGTAAGTGATGCTGACTACGCCATAACGTGACAGCCGTCAGGAAGTAAAACAAATATTGGCTAAGCTTTGCGCCTTGATAGTGGTTATCAATGACTTTAGGGAAAATAGATTTAAAAACAAAACTCATTTCAACCTTCCTTTATTGAGTGTCAACAGGATCTTGGTTCAGTAACGTCTGCTCCAGCTTATTGACCCATAATCTTAGTATCTTGCGAATTTCTTCTTCTGGATCGAGGATATTGTCAAAACTTTTATCACCTGCAACGATATCAATTGCAGAAAACAGCGGCTCACCACTTTTGCTATCACTTATCAGTACTTCGACTCTGGCGGTTGTAACGTTAGTATGCTCCCCAGTGGTAAGCATAGACGCATATGAAATCGCTAACCCGATCGGTAATACCGTACTGGTTGTCGCCAATATCGAGTTTGGTGTCGATACATTACTCAGAGCAAACTGCACTGTTAAGCCACTCTTTTGACTACTCAACTCAGGGGCTGACGTGGGTGATTTATAGGCACCTAGAGTATCTTTGGCCTCCGATTCAAGGTAATTAGCAAAGGCTCTTAGCTGAACCTCGTCAAACTCAGAACCCTCGACTTCCAATCTCGTTGGAGCGACATAAAAACTAGAGTACGTAGAAAATTTGTCTTTTAATGTCCCATTATCAACGTATTTTTTCGGTATCCATACATAGCGCCATGAGGCTGAGTTATTCGTCGCATGATATTCAAATTCATTGCTCTTGGAGCGCTCTGGTGCCATGCTGCACGCGGTTAATGTTACTAAAAGTCCCATCCAAATGAGTGATCGCATCCTGCTTCCTATAGATTGCTGTCCAATATATTAGCTACTCTAACCGAGCCTCATCTTCGGGTAAGCGTTTAGAGAACGAATGGGTATAAATCTGGCATGAAATGTCCATTCAGAACAGGTCATTGAGTGTCACCGCACCTCGCCAGTTTTAAGAACTCCATGCCTCCAACTGATACGTATCGCAACGGCGATTTTATTCAATGCGTGTCCAAATCATGGTTTTCGAAAAAAATCCGGCTGTGACCTCTATCTGCAATGTGTTATCCACGGGCTTGATCTCCGCATCATAGTGTTTCGCTTTCTTAATCGCGTACACTTTGCCTTCATAACCATCTGGTGCTTCTACTATGGCCGACAATAATTGCGTACCTTCCAACTCCGCCTTGGACGGAGAGCTTGTCACGACTCCCTGCCAACGCCCTGATTCGGTTTGGCTAATTTCAATTTGTGTGGATTTATTTTCCGCCAACCATAGGCCTTCAATCGGGGCTGAATTGGCAAACGTCGTCACCGACCATAAGGTAAAAAAGAGTGTGACTAGTATTTTCATTGTAAAGCCCTTGTTTAATTTAAAATCGTTTCAAAAAGGGAGAGTGGCTCCCCCCTCCCATTAGTCCTTTCACCCACTAAAATTTGGGTTAAACCTCTACTCGATAGAAGATGCTGTACAGGACGGGAACAAATATCAGCGTCAGCAAAGTAGAGAAAATAAGCCCGGCAATAATGGCGATCGCCATGGTTTGCCACATTGCTCCCCCTGTTATGAGTAGCGGAATCATCCCTAGAACAGTGGTCAGAGTGGTAAGGAGAATTGGCTTCATGCGCCTCTTACCCGCTGCGATCAGTGCATCAATAGCACGCTTACCTGACAACAGTTCAATATCCACTTGTTCAAGTAAAACGATGGCGTTGTTAATCACGATACCCGCCAGCGATATCACGCCTAAGAATGTCATGAAACCAAAGAAGCTATTACCAATGTGTAGACCTGCTACTACCCCAACAAACGCGATTGGAATCGTTGATAAGATGATGATGGGCTTTCTAAATGAGTTAAACTGCGCCACCAGCAAACCAATAATGACAAACAGCGCCAGTGGCAGATTTTCACTGATACTGCCTGTCGACTTTTTCGACTTCTCTTCTTCACCGCCAATTTCATAGAAGATGCTGTTCGGCCAAGTTTGAGACTCTGTCTCCAACCAAGGTAAAATCGCATTCAGCCCTTCATTCGCGGTATAGCCAGGCTCCAACTGAGCACCAATGGTGACCGATTTGTAACTATTGCGACGATAGATCTTGGCGTTTTGCCATACGATATCGACGTCGGCAATGTGCGCGAGCGTCACGCTTCCCGCAGGAGTATAGATTGGCAGTGCCAAAATTTGTTCAACATTAAGTTCCTCACGCTCTTCATTAGAAAGCACGATAGGGATACTCAAGATTCCGTCACGAAACTCACTCAAGTTTTTGCCAACCAGTGACGTTTGCAAGCTAAGTGCGATGTCTCGGTTATTCACGCCTGCGAGCGCGGCTTTTTGTTGGTCAATAACAATACGGATGGTTTTGGTTTTTTGCCCCCAATCGTCACTCACATCCTTGAGGCCATCTATACTGGCTAATTTCGCCTTGACCTCTTGAGTAATCGCAAAGACCTTATCCTGATCCAAGCCATTTAATCGAATTTCAACCGGATTCAGAATCGCCGCGCCATTTTCGATAAGTCTTGTGGTCGCAATGGCATCTGGATGATTCTCGCTGATGTAAGACTCGATACGTTGCATCAGTTCAGGATTATCACGATAGTCGTGGGTGTTGATGATCCAGAATGAGTATTCCGGGCTCGACGTTCGAGAGCTGTGCGGTAAAATATAACGCGGGCCACCGTAACCTACGTACACCGTCCAGTTTTTGATACCTTGATTATCCGTATCTAATTCCTTGACGCTAGGCTTACCATGCGAAGGTTCCTTAGCTTGCAACGAAAATAAGAACTGCTCAATGTCCGCGACCATGGCTTGGTTGTGCTCAATGGACGTTCCCATTGGCATCGTCACTTCCATTTTGAAAAAAGTTCGCTCTGATGGCGGGAAGAAGATATTCGGTAACCACTTCATCGCTTGAAAAGCGAATACCGTTGCCACCACCATGGTCGCCACAGTGAGCCAGCGAAAACGGATAAGCCTGGTCAGTAATTTGGCATACCACGCGAGCTGGCTAGGTGACTCTTCCTTTACCTGTTTGGTTGGCTTTAAAAGCAGTACACAAAGTAGCGGGATCATCACTAGGCTCAACAGCCAAGAGGCCAAGAGCGTAATAGTTACGACCACAAATAATGCCCCCGTATACTCACCCATATTCGACTTTGCTAAAAAGATCGGCAAGAAAGCGGCGGACGTGGTTAAGGATGACGTTAGCAAAGGCAGTTTAAGCTCATTGGCACTCTCAATGGCTGCGACATTTTTGCTCACCCCTTGATTAATGCGCACCAGAATATTTTCCGACATCACAATGCCATTATCGACCAACATACCGAGTGCAATAATGAGCGCGGCAAGGGAGATCTGATCCAGACCAACCCCAATTTTAGACATCACCAAAATGGTCAGTAGCATACTGATAGGCACCAGTAGAGACACAATCAGCCCGGTTCGCCACCCTAGGAAAATAAACATCACCAAGCCAACAACCGTCATCGATTGCACTAAGCTTGATACAAATTGATCAACCTTGTCTTTCACTTCCTTGGGAGCAAAATTGACCTTGCTGATCTCCAAGCCAATAGGTAACTGACGAGTGAACTGCTCTACATAAGCGTCGACTTGTTCGCCCAAACGCACATTATTGCCGGTTTCAACCATAGCAATCGCAACGTTAACGGACGGCTTTCCATTGAAGTAGACTGGATTGTTGATAGGAAACTCGTACCCCGATTCGAGGGTGACCAGACTGTCCAACCTCACTGTCTTACCGCTACTTGGTAACGTCACCAAGGTACCTTTGATCTCATCCGGTGTGTTGTAGTTACCACTCGGCTCAATCGGTAAGCGCTCCTGACCAAAAACAACACTGCCGCCACTCAAGACAATATTCTGTTTCGACAAAATATCCGCGAGCTGATTGGGTGTTAAATCATAGGCCGCTAACGCATTGGCATCGAATTTAAGTTTGATTTGCTCTTGCTGTACGCCATGAAGGTCAACCTTAGCCACATCGTCAAGCAAGAACAGTCCACTACGAAGGTCTTCTGCTGTTTGTTTTAGTTCACGATAAGAAAAACCTTCACCGTGAATCGCCAGCACGATGCCATATACATCGCCAAACTCATCGTTAACCACAGGTGCTGAAACACCTTCTGGTAGTGTGCTCGCAGCGCGGTCTATCTTGCGACGCAATTTATCCCAAATAGGTTGTAGCTCAGAGTAGTCCTCTTTGATGGCGACGGTGAGTATCGACACTCCATTTTTAGATTGGCTCTTAACAAAGTCCAATTCCGCAAGCTCTAGCACCGCTTTTTCAAGCGGGTCGGTCACCAGATCCTCGACACGTTTTGGGCTGGCACCGGGAAACTGAGTAATGACCTGTGCATTTCGAATCGTAAACCCAGGATCATACGCCTCCGGGATCGTGTTATAGGCTTGGATACCCAAAAACGTCAACACCGCAATAATAAGCAGCGTGATGCGGCTGTTGTGTAGAGAAAAAGCAGTCATCGACATTATTTCGTCTCCACTCTTACCTGCTGACCGTCATGAACTTGGCTCACGCCGGCGACGACAACGCGCTCACCGTCCGATAATCCATCGACAATATTGATGCCTTGTTCACTGACGCCATCAACGCGCACGGTTCGCTTCTCGAGTACATTGGTTGTGGGATGTACTACGAACACATAATGCCCGTTGCCATCACTGAGCACAGTGTGGCTAGGCAATACCATCGAATGGCTTACACCAAATGCCTCAGCTTTGACCTTAACCGAAGTCCCCGTGAACAGTCTTCGCTCAGACGGGGGCTGCATCACTAAAGTGACATGGAGCTGCTGGCTGCTTTGCTGACTCACACTGAGCTCATCGACTTTTAGTGGGAATGGCTGTGAAAAGCCTTCAATTTCCGCGCTGAGTTTAACGGCATCAGCGGTTTGAATTTGCACAAACTGTGATTGCGGCACCGTGATGGTGATTTTGTATTGTTCAACGTCTTGCAAAGTGAGAATTTTGGTCGACGAGGTAACTTTAGAGAAGTTATCGATATAACGATGACTCACCACACCAGAGAAAGGAGCAAGCAAAGAGGTGTACTCAACATCTTTTACACTTTGCTCAAAAGCGGCTTGCGCTGAAATATATTGGGATTCCAACGCATCCAAGTTCGCCTGGCTAATGGCATTTTTATTGATAAGTGTCTGTGCTCGCTCGTATTCTGCTTTTGCTTGTTTCAAAGTGGCGTTACGAGACTTTTTATTGATCAGTTGTTGGCTATTATCCAGTTGAGCTAACAGTTGTCCTTTTTCGACTTTTTTCCCCGATTTAATGGGCAAATCTGTCAATTCACCTTGGATTCTAAAGTTCATATCGATGGTTTTGTTCGCCTCGAGAATCCCAGTAAAGTGCCTCACCTGATGCTGTTTCTGACTTACAACCAAGGTTTTCACCGGTTTGATTGGCACAGAAGTGACTTCTGGTGCTTCATCTTTGTTGCAGCCAAATAGGCTCAGCGCGACTATCAGGGTAGTCAGTCCATTTTTATAACTGTGTGGCACTCTCATTTCATTCAACCATTGCAGCGACATTGATGAGTCATAGTAATAGGCTGGGCCTGTCGCAAAATGGTAAAATGTACGAGTGGGTCTATTTCGGTCATGAGTGGGTCAACACAAGAAGCTGGTTCGCTTATACTATCGTTACCCCATGCCAAGAGTGCCTATTTTGAAATCCCAGTTATTGGACCCCATGCTCACAAAGTTACAGTCGCTCAACTTATCTTTTTCAAGACAAGACTTACTCATACTGGTTATCTGGCCACTCATTAACTCAATTATCATTTGCGTGGCTGTCTACTACGCGATGACCGTGCTAAACAAGCCTCACGCTGCTGTTTATGCGCTTCGTGCGCTGTCGGTCATTTTTATGGTTTGTGCCCTGTTTTGGGCATTCCGACGCGTTTTTGATGCGACTAAGTTTGGCACGGTTTATCGTCACAAGCTGATACATCAGATTTTCATCAATGTGGCACTGGTTTCACTGGCTATTGCGATCACATCTGGCGGTCTGCCCGTTATACAAACCTTTGATACGGTGACTATATTTCAGCTCGTCCGGTTAAAGCTGCTCACCTATTTAAACTTGTTACTCCAAGTCGTCATTTACACTATGGTGGTTCACAGCTGGCAGCTAAAACAAAAAGCATTAGAGTTAGAAATGTCGTTAAAGGAATCTGAGATTTCTCTATTGCGTATTCAAACCAACCCACACTTTCTGTTCAACACGCTAAACCTGCTGCACAGCGAGATCCCTGAGCGCCCCGAGCTTGCTCAAGAGCTTATTTTTGAGCTCAGTGACTTACTCAGGGGCACGATTGCTATCTCTGACAAAAAGCGAATTTTGCTCCGTGATGAGGTAGAACTGATTGAGCACTATTTAGCCATTCAAAAAGCGCGCTTTACCGAGCGATTGCATTTCTCCATCGATATTGGCGAAGAGAGTCAAGCGCTGCAAATTCCACCAATGCTGATCATGCCGCTGGTAGAAAACGTGATTAAGCATGCTATTAGTAGAACCATTGATCCGATTCACCTCGACATTAAAACTCGCTATGCAAAAAGTGAGCTTTGCATAACTGTCTGCAACAGTTGGCCGGAACCTACAACGCCAACATTTGAAGCAGGCAGTGGCCACAACAATATTATTGAAACTTTGAATTTAGAATACGACGACGCCAGTTTTTCGATGAATTTTGCTGACGGCATCAGCTGCGCGCAAATCACCATTCGTCATGGCTTTTAGGGAGAATACTGTGTACCGAGTGCTACTCATTGATGATGAACCTGCAGCCACTCACGCATTAAAGCGCAGTTTGGCCTCATTTAGCGAGATTGAAGTGATTGGCAGTTACAACAACCCGCAGCAAGGAATTGAGGCAATTTGCCAACAGACACCTGACATTGTGTTTATGGACATAGAAATGCCAGGATTGGATGGGTTTATGGTCGCTAAAGCTACGGAACATGTACCCTATCACTTGGTTTATGTGACTGCATATTCTGAGCACGCATTGAACGCATTTGAAACCAAAGTCGTGGACTATCTATTAAAACCCGTTCGCCAAACCAGACTTGAGCGCTGTTTTGAAAAGATTAAATCCCTTCCACCTCTGGTATCACCTGCTGTAGAACCTGAAATTCTAGTCAATGATGGCAAGACAACCTACAGGCTCACCGAAAGCGATATCAGCTACATAGAGAGTATCGGCCGCTACCAACAAGTTAACCTAACTTCATCGGGACAAAGAAAATTTCAACTGCAAACCATAGTGACAGAAGAGACTATGACAAACTTTGAAACCGAGTTAGGCCCTGAGCACTTTTTGAGAGTGCACCGCAGCTTTATAGTTAACGTGAGTTTGATAACGCAAATACAGCGCGAGGCCAGAAATACTCTCATTTCGTTAAGTGGTGTCGGTCAAAGTATCCCGGTAGCGAGGGCTAAGGTGTCTATAGTCAATGAGTACTTAAAATAGCGTCCAACAATGACTTCTTGATAAATGGGTGTCCCATCACTTCCTTAATGGCGGTTCACCCAATTTGCTTTCCTTAGCAGGCACAGTCCGAGACACACCTACTCAGCCGATGAGATAGCATTATTAATATAGATTTTTCGCAAAATCCCAGCAATTTCACCTGGTTCACCAGAGCCAATTTTGTGGCCATCGATCTCAACCACTGGCCAGACAAAGGTGGTTGCCGAGCTTACAAAAGCTTCAGATGCCTTATAGGCCTCTTCAATAGTGAAGTTACGCTCTTCTATTATGATCCCAGCTTGTTCGGCCAATTGCAGCAAACTTTTCCTGGTGATGCCATGTAGAATAGCGTCACTGAGCGGGCGTGTAACCAGAGTTCCGTCATTAGTAACAATATAGGCATTGTTGGAACTACCTTCTGTCACATAGCCCTCTTCCACCAGCCATGCATCATCAGCTCCCACATTGAGTGCCGCCTGTTTAGCCATGCATGGCGCTAAAAGACCAACGGTTTTAATATCACGTCTTTTCCAGCGAATATCCGGCAACGAGATTACTTTCATGCCTTTTGCAGCCTTTGGGCTGTCTAACAAAGCGCGGGCTTGGGTAAACAGCACTAACGTCGGCTTGGTATCCACAGGATAGGCAAAGTCACGGTCGCCAGCATTGCCCCGGCTAAGCTGAAGGTAAACCCCACCTTCTTCTAACTGATTTAATTTCACCAATTGTTTCTGAATTTGTGTCAATTGCTCAGCACTTACTGGCAAAGGCAACTCCAGCTCTTGACATGAGCGTTCCAGCCGAGCCAAGTGACCAGCATTATCAACCAACTTTCCGTTTAAGACAGCGGTTACTTCATATACAGCATCGGCAAACAAGAAGCCTCGATCAAAGATAGAAATCTTTGCGTCAGTTTCCTTTACATATTCACCGTTCAAATAGACGATGCGTTCCATAATTATTTCCTCAAATCTTTCTCAGGCACACTAGCATTTCATGACAATGCATTAACCCCAAAGCTGGGGCCGAAAAGGCTGCATTGCTTGCTGAATGAATTTAAAACCGTTTTCCCTGTCTTTATCTAGCAATAAGGGACCATCTAAATCAACAACCTGGGCCCCCTGAGCAACCACAAATGCCGGTGCCATCGCCAGTGACGTGGCAAGCATACAGCCAACCATGACCTGAAAACCTTCTTTTCTGGCTTCGTATTTCAGTGACAGAGCTTCAGTCAGACCACCGGTTTTATCCATTTTGATATTGACCATCTCATATCGCCCTCGCAACGCCGGAAGGCTTTTTCGGTCATGGCATGACTCATCGGCACACAAGGGAATTGGGTGTGGCAATTCGGCCAGTACTTCATCATCACCTGCCGGCAGGGGCTGCTCTATCATGGCAACATTCAGCTTGACCAGTTCAGGAACCAGCTCCTGGTATAGTTCTGGAGTCCAGCTTTCATTGGCATCAAGAATAATTTTAGCTGTTGGTGCTCCACGACGCACAGCTGCTACCCTTTCCAAATCACCTTCCCCGCCCATTTTCAATTTTAAAATTGGAAACTGTACGTTATCTCGAGCAGCTTGCTCCATCATGTCTGGAGAATCTAACGAGAGGGTGTAAGCACTGACTAAAGGTTGCGGCGGATAGCGACGTAATCGCTGCCAGATAGATACCCCAGCGGCTTTACATTCCAAATCCCACAAAGCACAATCCACGGCGTTACGTGCTGCCCCAGCAGGCAGTATCTCTTGTATGCTAAAGCGATCTAATCCCGCTTCTAGCAGAGGAACCAGCGCTTCAAGCTGGCTCAGAACACTGGTCACCGACTCGCCGTAACGACTGTAAGGAACACATTCCCCCCGGCCTACAACACCGCGCTTTTCCAACTCGACAATCACCACATCGGCTTGGGTTCGACTACCGCGAGAAATGGTAAAACTGCCACGAATTGGCCAACTTTGTGTATAGAAACGGATTTTCATACTACCTCCGTACGGGCTTAACCCAACTTCTTCACGATACGACTCATGCCCTGACGGAAAGGATCAACGGCAGGTAACTCAAGTTCGGTTTCAATGTTATCCAGCAAGCTCATTGCTTCAGCCTCATCAAGTTGAGAGGTATTGACCGAAACACCAACGAAACGTACATCTGGGTTAGTCAGCCTGGCTGTCGCCAGATTCGCTTCCATACATTCTTTAAGATCTGGCACAGAATAATCTGCCAGTCCACGCATATGAGTTCGCGTAGGCTCATGACAAAGCACTAATGCATCAGGTTGTGCGCCGTGAATAAGTCCGGTCGTCACACCCGCAAATGATGGATGGAACAAAGAGCCCTGACCCTCTATGACATCCCAGTGATCATCGGAATTATCAGGAGAAATGGTTTCAACTGCACCAGCAATAAAGTCAGCAACGACACAGTCAACACTGACACCACTGCCACTAATTAAGATCCCAGTTTGGCCCGTGGCTCGAAAATCGACATTCATGCCCTGACTGCGCATCTCCTTTTCGATCGCCAGTGAGGTGTACATCTTTCCACAAGAGCAATCGGTACCCACTGTCAGCAAGCGCTTGCCTGTTCGCTTGCGACCATTGGCAACCGGATAAGTCTGCGTAGGGTAACGGACGTCGAACAGTTGACGGCCATTGGCCTTTGCACACTCGGTTAGAGCAGGAATATCGTTCAGGCGATTATGTAGACCAGATGCCAGATCCATCCCGGCTTCCAATGCCTCAACCAAAACGTCCAGCCATTGCTCGGAAATCACGCCTCCACGATTGGCCACCCCTATTACTAATGTTTTAGCTCCCGCTTTTACTGCTTCGCTAATACTCATATCTGGTAGACCACAATCTGCCTGGCACTCAGGCAAGCGGAATTGACCTACACAATACTCCGGATGCCACTGTTTAATCCCTTGTGCCACTTTAGCCGCTAGTGGATCGGCAGCATCGCCAAGAAATAGCAAATAAGGTTTTTTAAGGTCCATATCAAAATCTCCTACAACATATCACTAATTTTTTCTGCCTGACTTAGTTTCAAGCAAGACTCATTCATCCGTTAACCCTACGCCAGCAAAAATCGTGACAACTTTGCCATTTTTGCAAAATTTTTTTCTACTCGATGACTTACATGCATGTCAATCTCACCACTCCATGTGAGAAATTACAGACTATTACTCTGGAAAATCATCAGTAACAGCGAACGCACTGAATCGGAATTTAATCCCTTATTTACCATTAAATTTAGAATATAAACCCCACCATATATCAGCAAATTATAATCCTATAAATAGCCAATTTCTTAGTAAACACTACTTCAATAAATCAAGTAAATTCCGCTCAAATCAGCGCAAAAAAATGTCTTTCAATAATTTGGATTCAAATGGAAATAACTACTGCTTTTTCTCTCTTTAGGTAACTAGTGGTTAATTTTCTTTTTAAACAGCCAGTTGCAAGACACTCTCAAGCTGCATCAAATGCACTTCAATGATGCACCTGCATCCAATTAGTGCGACTCATATCTTTTCCGGCAATTTATATCAATGCGATTTTTGTTGTGTGTTATCTACATTTAACCGATAAACAGCGCTCTTCAAGTTAAGAATTTGTATCAAAACATAAAAGATTATCCATCTACAATAGTTATAAATCATGGAATTTTCATACAATCCAAGCACTTCTTGATGCCAATTTATTTAGCACACGTACTTTTCAACATGAAACATATTATTAACCTTCCCTGACTGTTCAGAGGTTTTATTTATATCGTTGTTATTTCTGGTCTGCTTATTGCTCTATTGCCATAAACAAGAATTCAAAATCTATATGGAGGTTAGTTGATGGATTCGATCATTGAGCTTATAGAGCAACTCAATAGCATTGTATGGGGATGGCCAATGCTGATACTCATTTTGGGTGTCGGTATATTTCTAAGCCTGGGGTTAAAGCTAATGCCAATTTTGAAGGTAGGCAGTGCGTTTAAACTCATGTGGCATGGGAGAAAGTCCGAGGGCGAAGGCGAAATTCCACCATATCAGGCATTAATGACAGCAATGTCAGCCACTGTGGGTACAGGTAATATTGCCGGCGTCGCTACCGCCGTTTTTATTGGTGGACCTGGTGCACTATTCTGGATGTGGTTTACGGCTTTGATGGGAATGGCGACCAAATATGCGGAAGCCGTACTGGCGGTGAAATACCGCGAAATTGATGAAAACGGTAGCTTCGTCGGTGGGCCCATGTACTACATCAAGAATGGTATGGGCAAAAAATGGGCATGGCTGGGAACCTTGTTTGCCGTGTTCGGTGCCATAGCCGGTTTTGGTATTGGTAACACAGTACAGGCGAACTCTATTGCTCAAGTGCTGGAAGCTAACTTTGATTTCTCTCCTTTTATTGTTGGCCTTGTAGTAATGGTGGCCGTTGGTCTGGTGCTGATTGGTGGTCTAAAAAGAATTGGTCGCTTTGCCGGTGCGCTTGTTCCTTTTATGGCGATTGCCTATATGTTGAGTGGTCTGTTGGTTCTGGCTCTCAATATTGACCAACTGGGTAGCGCTTTTTCGCTGATTTTTACTCACGCATTCTCTCCCGCTGCGGCTGAAGGTGGTTTCGCAGGCGCTGCTGTTTGGATGGCTATCCGTTTCGGAGTAGCACGAGGCGTATTTTCAAACGAGGCCGGTCTGGGCTCAGCACCAATTGCCCATGCCAGTGCGCAAACCAACGATCCCGTTCGTCAGGGGTTGATCGCCATGCTAGGTACTTTTCTGGATACCTTGGTGGTATGCACCATCACTGGCCTTGTGATCATTATTTCCGGCGCCTGGACTTCAGGTGAATCCGGAGCAGCATTGACGTCTCTGGCTTTCGCAAACTCATTGCCTGGTTGGGGTAACTATATCGTTGCCATCAGCCTGGCCATCTTTGCCTTTACTACAATTATCGGCTGGTCACTGTACGGTGAGCGCTGTGTTGAATTTCTGTTTGGTGTCAAAGCTATCTTTCCATACCGTGTCCTATGGATTCTGGCTATCCCTATCGGGTGTAGCCTGAACCTGAGTTTCGTATGGCTGGTAGCCGATACCCTTAACGCTATGATGGCCATTCCAAACCTAATCGCCTTGGCGGTATTAAGCCCTGTGGTATTCAAACTCACCAAATCCTACTTTGAAACCAAACAAGGCCAAGCACTGAAAGTGGGTAACTAACCCCGCTCAACACCGCGCTGACAACACTTGTAACGTCCTTCATGTGTTATCGGCGCGGTAATCCTTACCACTATATCCGATCACCACAAACAAAATGGGAGTGCGTATGATAACTGCTGAAGCTGTTATTGATCTTCAGGCTCTACGCCATAACTATCAAATTCTGCAAGCGTGCAGCCCAAACAGTAAACTTATCGCCGTCATCAAAGGGGACGGCTATGGTCATGGCGCCATTAATATCGCCCATGCCTTGCCAGAGGCGGAGATGTTTGCCGTGTCTCGCATTGAAGAAGCCGTATCACTCAGATCCGAGGGGATCACAAAACCGATACTACTACTGGAAGGCTGCTTTTGTGCCGAAGACTTGGTTATCGCAGCGGAACAAGGCATGCAAACGGTTATCCACCATCCAGAGCAGCTCGCTGCCATAGAGACGACTCCACTAAACAAACCCATTAAGGTGTGGATTAAAGTTGATACTGGAATGCATCGGCTAGGCGTTCATCCTGCTGAGGTTTCAGACTATGTGACGAGGCTCCAATCGTGTAGCCATGTCTATGGCGAACCTTGCTTTATGAGTCATTTTAGCTGTGCCGACGAAACCGATGCTGATACCACTTTAAATCAGTTGCAATGCTTTAATGCTCTCACCCAAAACTATCCAGGCGAAAAATCAATAGCCAACTCTGCGGGAATTTTATACTGGCCCGACAGCCACCTAGACCGCGTTCGTTCGGGCATCGCCCTCTATGGCATTTCTCCCAAGGGAGACGAGCCGTGCGAACGTGAATTGACGCCAGTTATGACGCTGAGATCCAAGTTAATTGCTGTTCGGGATCATTACTGTGGCGAACCTATCGGTTACGGTGAGACCTGGAGTTCTTCTCGCGATACCAGAATTGGCGTTGTAGCCATGGGGTATGGCGATGGCTACCCGAGGCTGGCACCAGAAGGTACACCTGTTTTTGTCAATGGTCGAATCGTACCTATTGTAGGCAGAGTCTCTATGGATATGCTTACCGTGGATCTCGGTCCCGGCGCAGAAGACAAAGCGGGGGATCCCGTCGTGTTATGGGGGAAAGAGTTACCAATTGAACAAGTTTCTCAGCATATTGGGACCATCGCTTACGAGTTGATGATTAAGCTAACAAAACGAGTTTACAAGCGCTATCTTCATCCCTCTTAATCACAAGATCACGCGCCCAATCAAGGCAAATAAAAAAACGCGTAAACACCAGAGTAATTACGCGCTTTTAAATCGAGCGTAGTAAACGCCCTATGTCACGTTGTTACCACATCAGGTCATCAGGTACCACATACTGTGCGTACGGGTCATCTTCTTCGATCACTTCTTCTTTGGTGTCATTTTCAATCACAGTCTCCGCGTCACGTTCTGCGATTTTCTTCGCAACTACCGTTGGGATCACGGCGTAGCTGTCTTCAAGACGTGCAATAGAAAGAATACCTTTACTGAGTTGGTCACGGACTTCCTGAGTCACGTACAGTGATTTCACCAGCGTACCATCGGTGAAGTTGTATTTGATGTCACCATCACCATGCGCGATGGTGTTGAGTGTAATCAGCTGCTTCACCTGAGCTTTGATTTCTTTGCTCAATTTTTCTTCGTCACGCTGCTTGTTCAGTGCTTGATCGCGCTCTTTTTGTGCTGCTTTGCTTTCTTCAACGGCCGCTTTTGCTTCGCGCGCTTGAACTCGTGATTTTTTCGAACCTTTCTTGGCTTTTTTCAGTTTCTTCTCGTTGACCAGACCTGCTTTTAGCATCTGCTCTTGAAGGCTTAGTTTTGACATGGAATGCAATCCTAGTTTGTTCTCACAATTGTTGGCATGATCCCAAGAAATTGAAGAGAGGGCAAGTCCAGAAGCCAAACGATCCGACAAATAAGCATACTGATTTGAGATCACGTCTGACACTATCCCTTTTGTGGCCACTGTCATTTTGTTATATGTTGGTATCTATAAAATAACGAAAAATCAACAAACTAATGCTTTTAGAACTGTCTCAAATCGCAATGCTGTTCATCGCTGGTATTCTGGGTGGAATCTTAAATTCGATTGCCGGAGGCGGGAGCTTTATTACCTTTCCTGCCCTATTGTTTGTCGGCATCCCTCCGATCATGGCCAACGCAACCAATACGTTCGCCGCCTGTGCAGGCTATGTCAGTGGTACTTATGCCTTCAGGCGCGAAGTTTTAAAAGATCGCTCAAATCTGGCTAAGATCGTACTGCTCAGTTTTGCAGGCGGTATCACCGGCAGCTTTCTTCTTATTCAGGTTTCCGAACAGCAATTTGTGACCGCCATTCCCTGGTTACTGCTCATTGCAACCCTGTTGTTTATCTTTGGTGACAAGATTAATGACCGCCTGAAGAACGTCAGCAGCGACGCAAAACTCGGATTACTGGTAACTATGATGTTGGCTTTGTTCTTATTTGGCGTCGGGGTATTTGGTGGCTTTTTTAATGCCGGCCTTGGCGTGATTGGTCTGAGTTATCTTGCAGTGGCAGGTTATCGGGATATTAATCTGATGAACGGACTGAAGCTGTTGATTTCCACCTGTGTATCCGCCATCGCCATCGTGCTGTTTATTGTCAACGGTTTGATCGACTGGTATTCGGGCTTTGCTGTCATGCTCGGAACACTAACCGGGGGCTATGTGGCCGCTCATCTGTCACGAAAAGTACCACAGGCCTATGTGAAAGGCTTTGTCACTCTCAGTTCAGTCGTGATCACTGGCTATTTCTTTTATTCTACCTACGTATAACAACGATGGATAATGCGCTGTAAACCCATCCCCCTCTAACTCAGACAACCACAAATCTAAGATGTTTGCGTTTAGAGAAATAGCCATAAAAAAAACCGAGCTTTCGCTCGGCTGGGGTATATCATCGCTTGGGAAGAGTCGATGAAATTCAAGACAAATGCGGACGCACCCGCATTATCTATTAAACAATACGCAAACCGCCCTGAGCGATTGCAAAACGACGTGCACGAGTGAACGAGTACGCGTTTGTGATACCTTCGCCCGTAGGACCCGCGATAGTGAACGTTGAAGTACCTTCAGCGTTGTAACCTACACCAGATAGTGTTGGACCGTTGTGAGCAAAGATAGTGGTGTTGATAGCACGACCGAACTTAGTGACGTTCTCAATGTTACCAGAGTAGATACATGCAGAGTGCTTGTTACCGCGCTCAGCAGCAACTGCGCGCTCAATAGCTTCGTCGATGTTCACACAACGAACCACTGGAAGTACCGGCATCATCTGCTCTACGTGTACTAGTGGGTGATCGTTCTCAACAATCATAACCGCTAGACGAGTTTCTGACTCAACACCGATAGACTTAAGGATCTCGCTGGCATCCTGACCTACGTGTTGCTTAACTGGGTGCCATACGCGAGCAATTTCTTGCGCAGTACATGGCTTAGCACCATCGATTTCGTCCATAGTTAGAATTTCTGAAGTCAGCTTCTCAGCTTCGTCAGCAGTCAGCACGTATGCACCAGCAGCTTCAAGCTTGGTAAGGAAATCTTCTGCCACTGAATCTTCAACAAAGACTTCTTTCTCACCGATACAAAGCAAGTTGTTGTCGAAAGAGGCACCGCCATATACACCAGCCGCAGCCAGATCTAGATTCGCAGATGCGTCAACGATAACAGGTGGATTACCGGCACCAGCGCCTACACCTTTCTTACCAGATTGTAGGATTGCTTTCACAAGGCCCGGACCACCCGTGCCAACTAGCATATTTACGAGTGGTGACTTAGCGATTTCGCTTAGTGTTTCTAGCGTTGGCTCTTTCACCATAGTGATTAGGTTAGCCGGCCCGCCTGCTTCAACGATCGTTTTGTTAAGAAGATCAACCATTACCGCAGAAACTACTTTAGAAGAAGGGTGAACGTTGAACGTTACCGCGTTACCAGACGCTAGCATAGAGATCGCGTTGTTAACGATAGTTTCAGTTGGGTTAGTGACAGGAGTAACTGCACCGATAACACCATAAGGTGCACGCTCTTCCAAAGAGATACCGTTGTCTCCAGACCATACTTTAGTCTCTAGAACTTCAGTACCTGGGGTTTTCAATGCAGCCAATTGGTGTTTAGCCACTTTTTCTTCAACTCGGCCTAGTTTGGTTTCTTCGCGAACCATCTTTGCAAAGTCTTCTGCACGCTCGAGAACAGCACCGCGGATAGCAGTCAGGATAGCTTCGCGACCTTCTTTGGTAGAGTTCGCATAAAATTCCACCTGAGCTTTGTGCGTCGCTTCAATCGCAGCTTCCACTGTTGCGAATACACCTTGAGCGTTATTGATATCAAAAGACATAAACATTACCTCGTTTAAATTTAAGTGACTAACTCACTGTTATTGTTCATTCGGATCATCATCGAGTGTTTCTCACGATGCCCTGAGAAAGTGACGATAATTTAACCGAGCACCAAAGCATGGTAACGTCACTCAGTGTCAATAAAATTGAATGAAAGGTAACAAAAACGTGAACCAAAACACGGCGCGTTACTTGACTAACATTGATTTGGCTTATGTTTGATGTGAATTCTGTCAACAAGATCACAAATACTGGCGTGGACTGGCATGAACGATATAGAGAGTGCCGACAGAGAGATACGTAAATTACTGTAACAGGTTACTGAAAACCAGTAACACATTAAATGACATAATTATTTTTGCAACCTCAGCGTAACAATTAGCCACCTTTAGCGTAAGATATTTTGACTCTGAGTGACGTGCTCACTTTTTCATCCCTGACTAATCTAGGCCTCAGTTAATTATTTCCAGACTTTCCACTCGCTAGAGGCCAGATATGAAGTATCAAGATCGTTTAGAAGAATCCGTCAATCACCTGAGCTTTGTTCTGCAAGAACAAAAACAGCTGCTTGCTGAACACAAGGCTAATCAAAACTATGCTGAGCGTCTGGAGAATATCCTGACCCCTACTGACGAACTCACCACCCAAGGCGACGATCTTTATATCGGTGGCTGCAAAGCAACCGACCTTATCGAGCAGTACGGAAGCCCGTTGTTCGTCCTGAGCGAGGACACGCTTCGCGGTAACCTGCGTCGCGTGAAAAATGCTTTTGGTTCTCACTGGCCAAAACCTGTCAACGTCATGTTTGCCATCAAATCCAACACCAACTTCGCCGTACGTGCGATTTGTAATGAAGAAGGTGTCGGCGGCGACTGTTTCGGCCCTGGAGAAGTGGAAGCCACACGTATTGGCGGCGCCGATCCTAAGACCATCGCGCTGAACGGTACGGTAAAACCCGAACTGGCTATTCGCAAAGCGATTGAGTACGGCTACGCGATTCACCTTGACTCATTCGAAGAGATCGAAATTGTTGAGCGTATCGCTCGTGAAGTGAAGCCAGCAGAAAAAGTTCGTATCGCCGTACGCTTGAAAGTACTTCCAGAAGAGTTCTTTGATAACTTTACACCTGACGCCTACCCATTCCCTGACTTCAAGGGCGCAATGAAATGGATCAAGTTTGGCCTGCTAAAAGAAGAAGCCAAGAAGATCGTTAATCGCGTTAAAGAAATTGATCTCTTTGAATTCTATGGTTTCCATACTCACTTGGGTCGTTTCTCTAAAGACCCTGCTGGCTGGGATGCACTGTATCGTCAGTATGCACGTGACGTCATCGAAATCTCTCGTGCTTGTGATGTACAACCATTCCAGGTTGATCTCGGCGGTGGTTGGCCACGTGAGCGTGAGCCAGAAGGTCGCAGTGTTGAAAACCTGATGAACCCTAACACCATCGAAGACTACGCAAAAGTTGTATGTGCGGGAATGCTAGATGAATTCAATCGAGAAGGATTTGAAATCCCTCAGCTATGGCTAGAACCAGGCCGCTATATCGCTGGCAACATTGGTACTCTGCTTACCTCAGTTTACGTGGTAAAAGAAGACCAGGAAATGGACTACAGCTATACCATGGTCGATGCATCAACCTACCTTGCAGTATTGGTTGAATCTCAAGAGTCTAAAAACCCGGTTCTGCCTGCGAACAAGATGACTCAGCCGCTGCTCAACAAGACAACAGAGATTGCTGGACCTATCTGTATTCCATCCATCTGGGAAAGTGGTGCACGCATGCCGAAACTTGAGCCAAAAGATGTGCTCGCAATCATGGATGTCGGTCATTATGCTGAGTCTCAGGCAAGCCAGTTCAACTCATTACCTCGTCCCGCAACCGTATTGGTCAAAGATGGCGAAGCGGAGCTTATCAAACGTGCTGAGACGGTAGAAGATGTGTTTGCAACACAAATTCTTCCTGAGCGTTTGAAGCCTACTGCGCCAGTTAAAAAGCCGGCGGCTAAAAAAGCACCTGCGAAGAAGGCTCCAGCCAAAAAGGCACCCGCAAAGAAACCAGCGGCTAAAAAGCCGGCCGCGCGCCGAGTTTCACGTCGCAGTGCTGATAAAATCTAAGACCTAAAGTCTAAGACATAGAGAACGAACCTCAAAACTCCTGCTATCAGCAGGAGTTTTTTATGTCTGGATATATCGAAAAGTTAAGTTGATTCGGGGCTCAACCTGCCGAGCAGTTTTAGGGACACAATGCACCCAGTGACGTTGTAACTCTCCGGCCATCACCAATAGACTTCCGGAAGGCAGATCTAACGTGATTTTTTCCTTGGACCTACGGTGCTTCAATAAAAATCGTCGCGTTGCACCAAAGCTGAGTGAAGCAATCACTGGGGTAGTTCCTAATTCGGGTTCATTGTCACTATGCCAGCCATTAGAATCTTGTCCGCTTCGATATAGGTTCGCTAAAACCGAATTAAACGATGCCTCAGACGCCTGTTCGCATCGACCTTTTAACTCCTCAAGGCTTGGTGTCCAAGGTAAAGGATCTAAGGTTAAATTGGAGTACTGATAGCTTGCGTCACCATACCACGCTTGCAATCTCGGTATAGTCACCCACTTACCGAACATCATGATCTTATCTTCGCGCCATTGAAGTTCGCTATTTAGAATGCGAAACCACTCCATTGATTCGAACACATCAATAAAATCGGGCAACCATAGCAGCCTGCCGTCCGGTACTTCTGTCCAACTCCCTTGTGCTAATTCCATAATTAAAACTCAATGACTTCCCCATCTTCAGGAATGAACACTTTATCGGATAGATCATGCTTTTCCAGTGATCGACGCAACGTTTCTCGGTCAATGGGGCAGTGGTTTAACACTTCCAAATTGCTATACCTTCGAACAGTGGCGCGCGACCTTCCAAGGCTAAACTAAAATCTGTTTAGCCGCATGAGCTTCTAACCACCAGTTTTGGCGGGAACACCACGCTTTTGTAGGGCTGTTTGTCCCCCTCCATTCGCGCGAGAATGATTTCTCCTGCGGCTCGACCAATTTCTCTTGCCGAAACAGAAATGGAAGTCAGTGCTGGGTTGGTATTCGCCGATTCCGCCACGTCATCAAAACCCACAACCGCGATGTCTTTACCCACGGTTTTACCAAGATCTTTAATCGCTCGCATCACACCAAAAGCGACGATATCTTGGTAGCCAATAATTGCGGTAATTTCCGGGTGCTGATCCAATAACTCCCTTGTCACCTTGGCTCCCTCAGAGCGACTCGCTGAACAGCTTCGTATGTATCGTTCATTAAATGGAATCCCATGCTCCATCAGCTTTGACATATAACCGCCAAGGCGATGAGAACGTGTTTTCGAGATCTCTAGCCCACCTACAAAAGCAATATGTTTGTGACCTTTTTTGATCAGGTGTTCCGTCGCCAATTGTAAGCCCATAAAGTTATTGGTACCGACAAAATCAAATTGATCCTCTCCAATAGGCCGGACGGTTAACACTATCGGAAACCCACGGCTTTGCACTGTCTGCAAAAAGTCCAGATTGGTTTCCATCGCCGGGCACATGACTACGCCACCAGCGTTCTGGCTCAACAACGAATCAATGAACTTGCTTTGACGCTCAACGCTCTCTTCAGCATTCGCGAGAAACAGTAACGAATCTTGCTCTTCAAGATAATGGCTAAGCCCTGCGATCATTTCAGAGAAAAAGGGGTTGGTGATATCAGGTGTGACGAGCCCGACTAGGTTACTGCGCTTATGTCGCAGGTTAGCCGCTGCCTGATTGTAAACATAACCAAGCTCCTTAACCGCCTCTAATACTCGCTCACGCGTGGTCGCCGAAATTCGCCCTTTGTTAGTCAATACCATGGACACGGTCGCGGTGGAAACGCCGCAATGCTTAGCCACGTCCGCAATGGTTGCTTTCGCCATATTGAACTCCAGTAAAAGAAATTGGCACCAGTTATAGCGACTTTCTTATCTGATTAAAATAAGGTTAATCGATTAACCTAAACAATGGACATTTATCGTCATGATTATGTGATTAACTACAAAAATGCCCGTCCAAATAAGGGTTAACAACTGCTAAATGAGTGGTTAACCGCGTTAACCTATTTGTTAGTTGATTAACTGAGTGATTAGACTGTAGTCAAATGATTAACTCAAGGTGATGTATGAAGTACCTATCTGGTCAATCCAATTATGACAAGTTTCCAAATGTAGAAGTGAAGGGCTTTGATCACGCTGCCGTTCGCGGTTGGAACAGTATCGTCAACACAATTGAACAACGCATTCAGGGCCAAGATAAACATATTTTGGTGATCGACACCTATCATGGCGTCAATCACAACGAGCTCCTCGACCAGCTTGTTGCACCGCTCTCCCCCGCTTTAGTGGTGTCAATGGACGATGCGAAATACTCCGAAGAACATATCTTCGCCATGTTAGAACGTAACATTACCAACGACCGAGTATTTGGCGTCATTGCACCACACAAGCTGGACGAGTTTTTTGACAGCAAGAAGCTACAAGATCTTAAACAAACCGTTAGCGATGCCGATTCTGGTTTGATCGTCGTTATGGGTCATGGCGCTAGGTTGGTCGCTGAAGGCGATACCTTTGTTTACGCGGATTTAGCCCGTTGGGAAATTCAGCAACGCTTCCGCCGTGGCGAACTGGGTAACTGGGGTGCGGAAAACTACAACGAAGACGTCTTGCGTAAGTACAAGCGTTCCTTCTTTATAGAATGGCGTGTCTTCGACCGCTACAAGACCAAGCTGTTGTCTGACGTTGATTTTCTATTAGACACCAACACCGCTTTTGACCCTAAGATGGTGTCTGGCGAAGCATTTTATGCTGGTCTGATACAAGCAACAACTCAACCATTTAGACTGGTACCTTTCTTTGACCCTGGGGTTTGGGGCGGTCAATGGATGAGAGAAGTCTGCGACCTAGACCAAGACAAGCCAAACTATGCATGGTGTTTTGACTGCGTTCCTGAAGAAAACAGCCTACTGCTTAAATATGGTGACGTTGTTGTTGAAATTCCATCGCAAGACTTGGTATTAACACAACCGCGCGCTCTCTTAGGTGACAGTGTCCATGCACGCTTTGGCGCCGAGTTCCCAATCAGATTCGACTTCCTCGATACCATGCAAGGTCAGCATCTGAGTCTGCAAGTACACCCTCTAACGGAATACATTCAGAACGAATTTGGGATGCACTATACCCAAGACGAGAGCTATTACATGTTAGACGCTGGAGAAAAAGCCAGTGTGTACCTTGGCACTAAGTCTGGCATCAACCCAGATGAAATGATGGATGATTTATATGCAGCGCAGCGCGGCGAAAAGTCATTCGATGATGAGCGCTTTATCAATCAATTCCCAGCGAAAAAGCACGACCATTTCTTAATCCCGGCTGGCACTATTCACTGCTCGGGCTCCGACTCTATGGTGCTTGAAATCAGTGCAACCCCATACATCTTCACGTTCAAACTGTGGGATTGGGATCGTCTGGGGCTTGATGGCCTGCCACGTCCTGTTCACTTAGACCATGGCAAAGAAGTCATTCAGTGGGAACGCAACACGGAATGGTGTCAGGAGCACTTAGTTAACGCCATTACACCAATCGCAGAAGGCGAAGGCTGGAGAGAAGAGAAAACAGGTCTGCATGAGCGCGAGTTTATCGAAACCCGACGCCACTGGTTCAGCCAACCCGTTCTTCATAAAACTGAGGGAACCGTCAATGTTCTGAACTTAGTGGAAGGTAAAGAGGCAATTATCTTGAGTCCAGACAATAAATTTGAGCCATTTGTTGTTCATTATGCCGAAACCTTCGTTATCCCCGCTCACGTAGACGCTTATGTCATCCAACCATATGGCGAAAGCGAAGGAAAAGAAATTGCCACTATTAAAGCGTTCGTAAGAGGTTAACCATGCTCCATTTTATCGTAGCCAGTCACGGTCCATTAGCCACTGCACTCATCAGCAGTGCCAACATGGTATTTGGCGAACTCAGTAACACGACTGCGATCTGTCTCACCGAAGAGGGAGGCATCGAGCAATTTAAACAGGATTTCCATCATGAAATCACGGCAATAGCACCCAATGTTGACGGCATTGTCGTGCTATGCGATTTGGAATGCGGCACGCCCTACAACGTTGCCTGCACTTACGCATTCAACCCGGATTTCAATCCAAAGGTTGAAGTCGTAACTGGGGTGAATTTCCCAACACTTTTAATGACGGCAGACTTTGTTGAAGAGAAGGACGCTTCGTCCGTTGCAACAACCTTGCAACAGGAAGCGCTAAAAACGGTTGTCGTTGCCAAGCCAGTAGAGCTGGCACAAGAAGACGATTTTTAAGGAGAAACACTATGGCTATTTCGTTTGTGCGTATCGACGACCGCGTTATCCATGGACAGTTAATGACTCGTTGGGCTAAAGAGCTCCCTTGTGATGGCATCGTAGCTATTGACGATGCAGTAGCAGCCGACCCGTTACTATCACAAGTCATGAAGGGCGCCGTAACCGACGTTAAAGTTTGGCTATTTGATACCGCGACCGCCGTCAGCAAGCTACCTAAGGTGATCGCCAGCGACAAGAAGTATTTCGTCATCGCGAAATCTCCGGTCACGCTACGCCGTATTCGTGAAGCAGGTATTAGCCTTGAGAACCTCAATAACAAAATTAATGTTGGCCCAATGAGCGCTCGAGAAGGCACAACCACAATTGGCGGCAACCAGTGCGTCAACCAAGAAGAAATCTCTGCATTTAACTACCTCTCTGATGACGGTCACCACATCGATTTCAGATTGGTACCTGATGCCAGCTCCTACACCTGGAAAGATGCACTGCAAAAACTGAAATAACTAAAAAACAACCTCCACTTTTGACATGCGTTTTTATCTCAAAAGTGGAGTAACTAATACGTGAGCTAAAGGATGACATTATGTTTATAGAAGCAGTATTTATCGGGATACTCTGCTATCTCGGTGCCCTCTCTACCCCCTGGTTACTTGGATTGACCGGTGGTTGGTACACCATCACTCGACCACTCGTCTCCGGCATGTTAGTCGGTATCATCTTAGGAGATATTCAAACTGGCATCATGGTCGGTGTGGCGGTGCAAGCCGTTTACATCGCAATGGTGACACCTGGCGGCTCTATGCCAGCCGACCTTAACTTTGTCGCCTACCCTGCAGTGGCGCTGGGCATCATGTCTGGACAGGGCGTGGAAGTCGCTGTGGCTATCGCCGCGACCATAGGTATCGCTGGCACCATTATCTTCAACTTTATGATGGTCATTAATTCCTACTGGAACCATAGAGCAGATTTGGCAATAGAGGCTGGAGACGAGAAAGGCGTGTACATGAACTCGGCCATTTATCCTCAGGTCACGAACTTCTTAATGCGCTTTGTTCCAACCTTTATCGCCGTTTACTTTGGTAATCAATACATCGAAGGGTTTATGGCCAGCCTACCGGATATGGTGATTGACACCATGACGGTTTTAGGTGGCATCTTGCCTGCTGTCGGTATCGCGATTCTGCTAAAACAGATCATCAAAGAGTCAACGATGCTGATTTATTTCCTAGTCGGTTTCGTTGGCATCGTATTCCTAAACCTCAACATGGTGGGTTTAGTAATGATTGGGGCGTTATTTGCGCTACTTCATTACAACTACAAACCAGAGCCCCAAACTGCTAACGCTGCACCCGTTCAACAGGCTGATGATGACGAGGATGAATTCTAATGACTGCACAACACAATAAAATTGGTACCGATATCGAAGCCAAAGTCACACTCGACAAAAAAGATCTGACGAAATGCTGGCGTGCATGGATGATGTACAACCTATCATCGATGAGTTTTGAACGCTTGGAGTCCTTTGGCTTCTGTCTAGGTATGATGCCTGCTTTGAAAAAGCTCTATCCTAACCAAGAAGACCGCCAAGAAGCGATGAAGCGTCATGCGTCATTTTACAACACCGAGCCACAGTTGGGTGCCATCATCAACGGTATGGCTGTGGGTATGGAAGAGAAGAAAGCCAACGGCGAACCTATTGATGGCGAAACCATCAACACGCTCAAAGTCGGTTTGATGGGACCAGTCGCTGGTATTGGCGATTCCATGATTCCGGGTATGTTGGTACCCATCTTACTCAGTATCGGTATGGCGCTTGCGGCCGGCGGCAGCATGTTAGGCCCTATCTTCTACATTGTGGCGTTTAATGCGATTGCCATCATCGGCTCTTATCAACTATTTATGAAAGGCTACAAGATGGGCGCTGGCTCAGTTGAGATGCTTGTTAGCCACCGTTCAACCAAGATCCGTGAAGCGTTATCGTTATTAGGTGTCTTTGTCATGGGTGGTGTCGCGGCCAGTTACGTCAATCTGGGCACAGGGCTTGAGTTTGCAACCAAAGACGGTGTCGACATCAACGTGCAAATGATGCTCGACGGAATTTTCCCTAAATTGCTACCACTGGTTGTAGTCCTGGGTACCTGGTTTGCGATGGCGAAAAAGGGGCTCAGTCCGGTAAAAGCGATGCTTTCGCTTGTGGTTCTTTCCTTCATCGGTGTCGCTATCGGTATTTTCTAACTTTTCAATATTTAGGGCACTCGTCGAGTGCCCTACTCTTTGGAGCAAACCATGGACTCCCTAACCTTTCAAATCGCTCGCTGTCAACACTGGCTCACTCAACATGCCCTACCTCGATGGCAAAAGACACAATCCAACCAAAACGGAATTTTCGCCGAAGGTTTACTTTTCGACGAACAAGAGTTTAGTAACGAGTTACTTAGATTTCGTGTGCAGCCACGGCAGGTTTACGTTTTCGCCCACGCCACTGAGCTCGATCTAATCGACGGACGCGATCAAGTTTGTGCGGCCATTGAAAAGGGATTCGCACACTTCGGCTCACCTACATCCGGTTATCGTTTCGCGCTCTGTAAAAGTGATGACAACAAGGGTGATGCGATTAATCTATACGAGCAAGCTTTTGCGCTTCTTGGGTTTGCCTGGCATTACAAACTAGCGGCTGATGAAAGCTCTCTCGCAACAATGGAAGCCATTTACCAACATATCTCTACACATCTATGGGATATAAAATACAACGGCTTTTTTCTGACGGAAGGCAACGAAGTAAGCAAAGGGCAAAACCCTCACATGCACTTGTTCGAAGCATTGATGGTCAGCTACGAACATACCGACAATCCCGTTTGGATAGAACGAGCAACGCAAATCTATCAGCTGTTCCAAACTCATTTCCTGCAAAGTGATCATTTAGCTGAGTTCTTTCAGGCTGATTTCTCTCTTGATTTGGAAACAGGCACCCACATCGATCCTGGTCATCATTATGAGTGGATCTGGTTACTTAACCATTACCAAAAACTCACAGGCGTTAATGTTGACAAGACGGTCGACGCTTTGTACCGCTTTGCACAGCAATATGGACATAACGACAATGGTCTTGTCAGGGACGAGATATACGCCAACGGCAAGCCACTACGTTCAACGTCGCGCCTTTGGTGCCAAACCGAATACTTAAAAGCCTGTATTGCACTTTGGGAACGTAGCCCTAGTGACGCCCGCCGAGCTGCGGTAAGTCAAGCTGTAGAACACATCTTTGTTTACTACTTGAATCCAGCGTTACCCGGACTGTGGGTCGATCAAGTAGATAGCACGGGTGAGCCGTTAAATGAACACTCTCCAGCGAGCAGTTTTTATCATCTATTTCTAGCCTTTTCTGAACTAGTCAGAATAGCCAATAAGGATTAATATGCATTTATCTATTCCCCCTAGCATCAATTACTTAACTGGTCATATTGATGCAGAAAACGTCGTCTGCAAAGCGACCACGCTTGGCGCGCTTGAAGGCGTATTTGCTGACGAAACCCAACGTGCCAAAAGTGCACAGGATAAAATTATCTACCAAGTGGAGATGCTTCCTGCCCAGCACGCTGAAGGTGAGTTAAACTTTGGTGTTTCGCACATCGAACCGGGTTCAGTAGGCGATGAATTCCACATGACCCGAGGACACATTCACCAACGTAAAGAGCAGGCAGAGTTCTATTTAGGCTCACAGGGAGAGGGTTTGTTACTCATGCAAACAGAGCAAGGAGAAGTGACCATTGAGAAAGTCTTCCCAGGCAGCGTGCATCATATTCCGGGCTTTGTCGCCCACCGGTTGATAAATACGAGTGACATTCGACTATCTGCGCTTGCGGTTTGGCCTGCCATTGCAGGGCATAACTATGACTTTCTAACTGAGGTCGGATTTAAAGTCCGGGTACTGAAAAGTAGCGATGGATACAAAGTCGTTTCTATAGAGGAAGAGCCACAAAATCTGTGATGCCATGCTGCGGTATTCGTAAACGGCGACGTCAACGCTAACGCTGAAAATTCCTTGAATTCATTGTGGTAAAGGCAGTAATCAAAGCTCAGCATACACCAATGCTGAGCTTGTTTTAGCAACGACTAACCAAGTTCAATCAATCCATTGTTGAAAGGCAAATCGTCGAAGAATGACTGAATATTGTTAAGTGTCGTGTCGGCGATGTTCTCCAACGCTTCGTGCGTTAAAAAGGCTTGATGCCCGGTAAACAATACATTGTGACATGCCGATAATCTTCTGAATACGTCGTCTACAATGACGTCATTAGATTTATCCTGGAAGAACAGATCTTTTTCATTGTCATATACATCCAGACCCAGTGAGCCAATTTTACCTGACTTCAACGCTTCAATCGCTGCCGATGAATCTAATAATTCGCCTCGACTGGTATTAATGATCATAACGCCATCTTTCATCAAGCTAAACGCCTGTGCATCAAGCAGATGATAGTTGTCTTTGGTCATTGGGCAATGCAAAGAAATGATGTCGCTGGTTCGGAATAACTCCTCTTTACTACAGTATGTCGCGCCCAATTCTAATGCTTGCGGATTTTCAAAGGGGTCAAAGCAAACCAACTTCATACCAAACCCTTTTAAAATGCGCATGGTTGCTACACCGATTTTACCTGTACCCACAATTCCAGCCGTTCTGCCATGAAGGTTGAAGCCTACCAAACCGTCTAAAGAGAAGTTAGCGTCACGCGTGCGCTGATAGGCTTTGTGGAACCGACGGTTTAAACACAACATCATGCCCACGGCATGTTCTGCGACCGCCTCCGGTGAGTATGCTGGGACACGTGCTACCTGCAACCCAAGTTCTTTCGCGGCTTCAAGGTCCACCTTATCAAACCCAGCACAGCGCATTGCAATCAGCCTGACACCTTCCTGTTGAAGTTTGGTCAGTACTTCGCGCGATAAATCATCATTAACAAATGCGCACACCACTTCACACCCAGTAGCCATTTTGGCCGTTTTCGCGGTCAACCTGAAGTCGTGAAAGTGCATTTCAAAACCAAAGTTCTGGTTCACTGTCGAAAACGAATCCTGGTCATAAGATTTGGAGCTGAAAAAAGCAATCGAAGTCATATTCACTCCCCCACATGTTATCGTCTACCCACAAGCATACGCCCACTTTTGGTGAATTACACATGACAAAAAGTATGGCTAACGTATTGATGTCATTACTGCTCTATAAGGCCACTAAACCGCCCTTATAGAGCAATAATCCAGGGTCTTTCACTATACAAGCACCAAAATTGACAACTAAATCAATATTTTCACTTTTTGTTCCTTTTTTTCGTTGCATACCCATTAGCTAGGTCATAATATTTTGTGAGCACCGTTCAAAAAATACCAAAAGGTGCTTTTGCAAAAACGTCAGGAATTAATGAGCAGTGACGCCCCAAAATAATAAAAAAGCAGTTTCGAGCGCTCCACAGAGAACCACGCAAACATTAAATAGTACAGACGCGCTGGCCATGATCGAACATGGTGGAGACGTCACCCTTACTGTCACTACCCCGGTAGGTACCTCTTTTCGGTGTGGCACACAGTTTATTGGATCCCACTCAGACCACCGCATTTTGCTTGAAGTGCCCAAAATAGATGACAGCGACCTGAAATACTTCTTTCAGGAAGGCTTCTGGTTGGTGGTACGCGCTATATCTCAGAGGGGAGAAGGCGGCGTTGTGCAGTTTCGCTCCCAGTTAATGCACGTTATCGATGAGCCCTTAGCCCTACTTGTACTCACCATCCCCCAATCCATGCAAGTGACCAATTTGCGTAAAGAACCACGTTACGAACTCAATCTTGAAGCACAACTGTGCGTGGAAGAGCATCAGGTACGTTGTGAGCTGCGTGATATGTCCAAGAGTGGCTGTCGATTTATTTTGCCGGCTTTGGGCAAGTCTTTGGATTTGGGTCAGGAAGTTGATCTGATCGTCTTAGCCGGTGACCGGGATCGGTGCTTTCCCCCCTTGTCTGGTCACATTTGTAATCAGCAGAAATCCAGTCACCACACTGGCTACGGCATCAAGTTCGATGAACCAGGGGAAAGGAACGCTAAAGAACTGCTTTCAAATCTAAAGTTTGATGGTACCAAGCTCAAGCTCAGAGCCTAAAAAAGCCAGGCTCTTTGCCTGGCTTTTTAACGCTAATCTCTCACTTTCGCAGAGCATTCAATCTTGCCTGGGCAATACCATAGACGGTATCGACCGGGTAACTACCCTCTAACGTCGGAGTACCTGCCGGTTTGCCACTGAACAATTCAATAGCCTCTGTCACGTGGTCGATTGCCCAAATATGGAATTCACCTTTTTCTACTGCTTTCTGGATATCAGTTCGTAACATCAAGTTGTGTACATTCGAGCGAGGAATAATTACACCTTGCTGGGATGTGCGCCCTTTGATCTTACAAACATCATAAAAACCTTCGATCTTTTCATTCACCCCCCCAATTGGCTGGGCTTCTCCAAACTGGTTCATCGAACCGGTGATGGCAAGATCCTGACGGTTTGCCTGACCGGAAAAGGCAGATACAACGGCACAGAACTCGGCCATGCTCGCACTATCACCGTCAACCCCGCCATAGGATTGTTCAAACGTAATAGTTGTGGTGAGTGGCACTTTTGCTGTCTTACCAAAAACCGAAGACAAATAGGCGGTAAGTATCATTACACCTTTAGAGTGAATGCTACCTCCAAGATCCACACTACGCTCAATATCGATGACGTCACCATCGCCGTATGACGTAGTTGCTGTAATTCGGTTGGGAGCACCAAACATGTGATCGCTGGTAGCTAGCACGGACAGCGCGTTTACCTGGCCAATTGCCACACCATCGGTATGAATCAGGGTAGTACCGTTAATAAACCCTTCCATCACACTGTCCTGTAGACGGTTAACCCGCATTTTCTGATATTCCAACGCTTGCTCAACGTGGCCGGCTCGAATTAAATTTGATTTTGCGTTACGCGCAACATAGTTGGACTCGCGAAGCAGATTGGCGATATGAGCTGAGTGTAGAGAGAGCTTGTTTCGGTCTCCGGACAGGCGCGAACTGTGCTCAATAATGCGCGCAATCGCCTTACGATCACAGTGCAGCATATTGTTGTCGTGGACAATGCTCGAAATGAACCGTGCATAATGCACTTCCGAGTCAGGAGTGCGCGGCATCTCATCTTCAAAATCTGCCGTGACTTTGAACAGTTCGCTGAACTCAGGATCATAGTGTTGCAATAACTGATAGGTGCGATAATCACCAAACAAGATGATCTTAACATCCAAAGGTATCGGCTGCGGATCCAACGAGACCGTTCCCGTTAAGGTGACCTCTTTTTCTAACGAAGTGAAACTCAACTGTCTGGAGCGCAATGCTCGTTTCAAACCATCCCAGACGTATGGCTGCTCAAGCACCTTTACCGCATCCATCAGTAGTACACCACCGTTAGCATGATGCAGACTACCTGCTCGAATTAGTGAGAAGTCGGTGAATACCGTCCCTTTAAAAGTCGCGGTTTCAATAGAACCAAACAACGAGTGATAATTGGGATTCTCTTCAACAATAATTGGAAAATCACACTCTGACTGTTTCACGATGACATTCACCTTGTAGCGTCTTGGGAACTTATTATCCAGTGAGGCCGACGCTATTTCTCCTTGCTCACTGCCCTCTTCCAGAAATATATCAACATTGTCACAGATGTCTTTTTGCAGGCCAGTCAGGTATTTTTTGATCTCCGTGTAACCGTTGTAGTCCTTTTTCAGCTTCCTGATCAAATGACTAATCACACCCAAGGTTACTTCTTCATTGAGCTTTTGGATGTTATCGGTGAACGTTTCTTCCCAATCGGTCAGCTCTCGTGCCATTCCGCGCAGACTGATTTCTAGCTCGTCGATGGTGTGTCCGAAACGTTCTTGTTCTTCGACTGGTAATTCCGCGAAGCTTTCGTCAGTGTGCAGCTCCTCACCATTCATTGCCACAAACTGATAATCGCCCTGCGGAGTAATGGTCAGACTAATGTCTTTGTCTTTCGCTTCTTCACTTAGCTTTTGCAGCTCTACTTGCTGTTTCTTTGCAAGGTCATTCTTGAGTTTATCGGCGCGGCCAAAGTACAGCTCATTGTCAAATGCCATGGGTATGGCCTTGACCAGTTTAGAAATGAGTTTTTCAACGTCTTGCTTGAGCTTTTGGCCCATACCGCAAGGCAACTTGAGAACTTGCGGTGTGCGTGTATCTGAAAAGTTGGCGACATAGCACCAGTCATAAAGCGCCTCACTGTCATGAGGATGGCGGCTCAGATAACGCAAAATCATGGTGCGCTTCCCCAAACCGTTTTGCCCAATCGCGTAGATATTGTAGCCTTTCTCCTTGATCGACATGGCAAATTCAACCGCTTTTTGCGCGCGTTCCTGCCCAACTATCTCGTCAATCGGAGATAATTCTTTGGTGGATTTACAAGGCAGTTTTTCCAATTCTGCTGCGTGGTATAGCTCTGTTTTTTTTAATCTTTGAATTGCCATATCCAGCTCCTCCTCTTCCCCTACTTTCTTCAGTTTAGCTGATTTGGCTTTACAATTTAGTGACTTAGTAGCAAATTGCGTTTAACCGCCTAATTTTTGTACACAACAATAAAACAGAGAAGTGCTCTCCTGGAGAGGTATCACTTCAGATTAAGGTGTCTGGCTACTAGCTGATAAACATCACATCGGTGGATGCATGCTTACGAAGATCGGCCTCTACGCCGGATATGGCCGAGAAAAAGCTGTGCTCTTTGCCGAAGATGACCAGATTCGCATTGAGATCTTCGCAGAGTTTGAGCAAATGAGTCGTCACATTCCCCTCGGTCATATGGATTGCACGAATCGGGTAAGGCGACTCCTTCGCGAGCTTGGCCAACTCTTCAAACCGACTGAACTGAATCACATCGTGGAACGATCCCAGTTCTAATTCGAGATCATTATAACTTGTGTTGCCCATGCCGGGCTCCACGTAGGCGATGTGCAGATCTGCATTATTCTGCTTTGCGATTACTCCCGCTTTTACTAGCAAACGATGAGAACGCTCATCAATCGGATCGAGCGCCAAAAGAACAGTTTGGTATAGCATTCTGCAACCCTCTTTAAATGATGTTATTTATAATCTTGGCTGAAGATTGGCGAGATTCAAGATCTTCATATTTAAAGTAAGTTTGCAGCTTTGCAGGCGCTTGCAAGATTGATACTGGCATCTTTTTTGACGGACCAGAGCAGAAGATGGATCTCTGTTCTGAGTCGCGCAAAAACGGCAGATACATGGACGAGAACCGTCTCGGGTGTGAAGTCTCAATGTTGTAGTGGTACTCAAAATCTATAACGTATCGCCAGTCAGAACAGGGCTTCTGCCGCTTCATCCCTCATCTGTGAGTAGCGCATCAACCTGAAGTCTGCCGCGTCGTAAAGGTTGCAATGGGAAAACGGATTTTCAAACACCTGACTACTCATACCACGATAAAAGCTCAGCGCATCTAGTTGTGCAACTTTTCTCATATAGATATCCTTGAGGTACTGCTCGAGGCTGGAGCTACGCACCACCGTATAGAGCTCATAACTACAGGACAGATCGCTAATTGCTTTCGTCAATTCATGCCGGGCAGACTTAGATACCGCTCCATAACTCGCCAGTTTGAACACATTACCCTGAACCGTAAACAAGGCATGGCCAACCACTGCGCTGCCATGTAACAAGCAAAGCACAGATGGTGCAGTAATGTTCATGGTTCGCAACACTACTTCAATGGGTGTCGAAAAGGTGTTCTTGTGACCCTGGGCTATCATCTCTTTCAGAGAAGCGGGCAACGCATCCCAGGAAAAGATATCTTTTTTACTAATTGGGTACTCGTATAGACACCGGTCTCCCAGGAACTCTTCTCGATATCTCAATGCTTTCTGTAGCCGACCTGACTCAATGTGGTCATAGTGATACGGCTGGGGAAAAAAATGCGCCATGCCTAACCTTCTAAGCAAAGAAGGCTCCACGTTTCCCCCCTCCCAATGACTGACCATACTCTGGCTGACATTTTGGAACAATGCATGCGATCTAGACAGCTGATCACTCAGCTCAATCTGCGACAGTTTATTGTGTTTTCGAAAATAACGCATCGCTTCGGAAAACGTTTTACGGCTAAACGCTGTCATGACACCTCAAATAAACCCAGTACTTTTTGTGGTAATAGAATAAGCTCCCGATTCCCTACAAGCTATGCGATTAGCGTTTGGCGAATCTGCGTTTCTCATATTCGTTTTATATTTTTAAGAGAAAGAGCAATATGCTAGCACCTACACAGGGATTTACTCCGCAAATGACATCAGTTATGTTGATAATCACGCTGGATTGATAGAATGAGTTTGGAACATGGATAAGCTAATAGTGGCTTCAAAGTTTGCGTTTTCACTGGCTTTAGTGATACTCGCCTTCTCGATTTACAGTTTTACTCAGGAAGCTAAGCAGCTTAGGCAGGAGCTGCCCTCTCTGTTAGCACAAATTGATACCACCGCTCAACGCATTACGCCGGTGATTGAGGAAATTAAACACATCCAGACCATCGTGCCTGAGATCTTGGATCACAGTAAGGAATATCAGCGTCTGGTTCCAGAAATATTGAGACGTGTTGACGATATCAATCAGCAAATACCTTTAATCACTGAGGAAGTTGCGCAAGTACGCACCGCCATTCCCCCTATACTCACTGAAACACAAAATTGGCACCAATCCCTCCCCGACATACTTAAAGAGATCGACAACACCAACAAAACCGTGAAGCAGACTAACCAGCGCATCGCCGATATCAACAATCAAATCCCGATGATCCTTGCGGAAAGCGCCGCGCTGCGCAAAGAAGTACCTGAAATCATCGCTCAGGCAGATGATCTCGTTGACAAAGCAGAGCAAGCCGGCCGAGAAGCCAGTAAAGGCGCGGTGTCTGGTGTGATTGGTGGTATTCTCAGCTCACCTTTCCAGTTGGTCGACAAATTGACTGAGGTGTCTGCCGATGCGTTTGGTCTCAAAGAAGACGCCAGCTATACGCAACGTGATAAAGAGCTTCACAAAAAAGCGGTCGAAAAGCTACTCAAAAAACCAGATTCTGGTCAGTTTGAATCCTGGTCTAACCCCTCTTCTAAAAACTCGGGTACCGTCTCCATTCAGTCTGTGACTGACTCTGCCAATTCACGATGTTTTTCTATCCTGAGTCGACTCAACATCGCGACCGGACCGGATAAGGGAACACACAGCGTAACGACCGAGAAGTGCGTAAAAAACTAGGAACAGAAATTAATGAAAGTTGAGTATATTTTAGACAACGATGTCGACAAAAGGCTGGACAAACAGCTGAGAAGCCTGCTAAGCCTCTGCTTCGCTAAACCAAGTGATAAACGCTTCAAAACACAACGCTATTACAATGAAATGCCACAGCATCGCTGGTTAGTACGTTCGAAAGATAAAACCGAAGTTATTGCTCACGTGGCAGTGCATGAGAAGAGCGTGACCTTTAAGGGGCAACAATTTCCTATTGCTGGTGTCGCAGAAGTGTGTGTCCACCCAGACCATCGAGGCAATGGTCACGTAAAACATCTACTTGCTCAAGCGCATCAATGGATGATCTCACAGGGCTATCTATATTCGGTCCTTTTTGGTAAAGATGAAGTTTATGGTTCCAGTGGTTATCAGCGAGTAACCAATCTTTACCTGGTCAGCGAACAAGAACCCTATACAGCGACAGCGGTCTCCGCGATGGTGCTAGCCCTGAAGCAACAGCAATGGCCTGCATCTGATGTTGAACTAAAAGGACTGTCTTTTTAAAGAGACACGCTGTATGAGTGTGAATGTTTGATCGATTGGCTTTCAGGTGCGTATCCAATCATTGCGAATATGCAAAAAAGGATCGCTATCATGAAACAGATAATTTCTCGTTCAATTGCATTCGTTGCAGCATGCTTACTCTCTCTCAGTGTTCGCTGACCACCATAAAATGGGAGAAAAGGATATTGTCGATGTCGCAGTTGACAACGGATCGTTTACTACACTGGTTGCTGCAATTCAGGCCGCTGGACTCGTAGACACTTTGAAAGGCGAAGGGCCATTCACAGTGTTTGCCCCCACGGATGATGCATTTGCCAAACTACCTGAAGGCACGCTTGAAAGTCTGCTCAAACCAGAGAACAAGGATCAACTTGTCGCCATCCTGACGTACCATGTGGTATCCGGCAAAGTCATGGCTGCCGATGTTATGGGGCTGGATAAAGCAACGACGGTGCAGGGGCAAGACGTTATGATCAGTCAGCAGGACGGTAAAGTGATGGTAGATGGCGCCGCTGTCGTAGCGACGGATGTGATGGCGTCAAATGGCGTGATTCATGTTATCGACGCTGTCATTTTACCAAAATAGAGGTGCGCGTTAGTTTCGCCGTATTAAAGGTCGTCTGACAGGGCGACCTTTGTTATTGATGGTGCCCCACTACTGCTTCACTGGCACAGTATTAAGCATCAAACTAATTATGCGCTGCATTTCTTCATGCTCTTGCGGATCGTCGACTCGCTGTTCTGTAGGCCCCTGTGCAAGTACCCGCCAACGGGGAAAATCACTATTAGGCGCAAAGGCCGCAACATAAATGGTTCCCTTTTCGCCTTTCTCTCCAGGAGCTGCAGCTACCTGAATACCGGTTGAAATCTGCGTAGACTTGAAAATTTCCTGATCGTTCATCTTCGACTCGGTAGCGATACCAAAGTCCATCAACATTGACGGTGACTGTGACGCATCGATTTTAATGTAGCCCTTCTGAGCCATCTCATTGTCAATGAGGCTGCGGATCACTGCAAGATATCGGTCGCCATCCAATTCAGAAGAGACTCTGGCAACAACAGGGCCTTTTTTCCAGGCGTACGTCGACACCGCCTGATTTGGGAGGAATGAGAAGTCTCCCGTAGTGGCAATCCCGTAGGAGTAATTCACCTTTGGCGCTGTTGTCGCCGTCGTACAACCAGTCAGAGACAATGTCATCGCCAGAGCGAACATTAGTGTTTTGATCATAGCTTAACTCTCCGGTGCTCAAGATATTCCTAACATACTAATTCAGTCCACAGACATTGGACAGAAAAACAACACAAATCAATAAAGTAAGTTACTGATAAACAGCTCTGTACGCGATACTGGCTAAACGGTGACGTAAGGTTTGTGCTGAGCCCTTATTGACATCGAATTGGGTCAGTAACAGCTCCGCATTGAAGTTCTCACCATAATAAGCTTGATTGAGATCCTCATCCAAGCGTATCTGGAAGGTATCGATGCTTCCACCAAAATAAAGACCTCGATTTTCCGACACCATCATTGAGCTCACGCCACTGACGCCGCCGATCACCTTACCACTCACGCCTTTACCTATGGTTAGGTCTGCCGTACCCCCAACTTTGATAGGAGAATTCGCCATACTATCGAGCACATCGTCGGACAAGATCACGCCTACCCCACCGATGCTTTGAGCGCCAGCCAGCAAACCAAACATGAAGCTGTTAAACTCGACAAAAACAGGCTCACTCCAGTCATGGTCATTTCGTGTCAGCAATATGCCGTTACCCCATTGAGCCCCCAGCAAAAAACCAGCTTGTCCTCCTGACGGGAAAATCACAATTGCCTTGGCAACACCTGTTAGCCGTTTAACCGAATCCCAGTGCTGAGTGGAATCAAACTGATCAATTTTCTCGGCCGACAATTGGACAATACGCTCAGCTTGAAGGTATTTGGATGAAGGTGCTGCTAACGTGCTTGCACTAATCAGAACAGGCAACAACAAGAGCAATCGGAAAAGAGTACGAATGGTCAACCGCATGGTTTTCAAACCCAAAATTAAAGAGTGGGATAAAAGAATAGCAAAAAAAAGTGACTCATATTGAGTCACCTATTGATTTTACAGATGGAAAGTAGTCGCTTCGCTATTTCTTAGCGACACCCATAAGGACTTTCTGTTTACCCTTACCGGCATCTATCTCAAATGGCACTGAAATTTCTACCTTAGAAAAGCCCGCATTGAGCAGTGTCTCTTCCGCTCTTTTCGGCGTCATTCCAAATCCCTGATCATCAGAGTCAACGGCCCAATCCCAGTGGATGAATAGACCGTACTCATCAAGCAAGGTGTATATAATGTTGACGGTCTCTTGAAGGTTATCAATGAATCCGCAAACCGATGAAGCTACGACAAGATCAAATTGATTGCGAAACGCCGGATGCTGAGCGACCAATCCACGAGTGAGATAATCAACAACTGGCTCAACATTCTCAAGCCCTTTCTTATCTAACTCTTCAATCATGGCTTCGGAGCCATCTAAGGCAACGATTTCTTTTGTCGACGGGGACATTAGTTGGCTAAGTAAACCGGTACCACAGCCAAGATCTAACACCAATTTACGTTTTAACGAGGTTAGCTCGGTAAGTTGCTCGAAACTAGCCTGAGCAAATTCTGCCGTGGCTTCATTATTTTCCCATGTCGCAGCGTACTCATCCCACTCGTTAGACATAGTTCACTCCATTTTTTCCATTAGTGCTGGTTACAGCGTTAACACTAAGTTTTAATCCTTGAACACTAGGCATAGATTAAACCAGATTACCAATCAATTCCTAGTGTTATCTTCGTATTCTTTGGCACCCATGCTATGATTTTTGTTCTTAGTTCCTTGAAGTGTGTTAAACAATCATGTCGATCAATCTTTCTCAAATTGAAGCATTCTGCGCCATTGTAGACTCAGGCTCAGTCTCAGAGGCTGCTCGAGTACTGGATTGCAATCGTACCAAGCTTAGTATGGCCATCAAGGCACTTGAGAAAGATCTCAACACCGAGCTGTTTGTCCGCACCGGTAACAATGTCTCTTTGTCAGAAACCGGGAAGGCCATTTACAAAGATTGTGAAAACCTGCTGGTCACCTCAGCCCGTATACGCCAGACCTGCGCCCAGGTTTCTGGTGATTTTGCCACCGAGTTGTACATTGCACACGACGACTCCCTGCCTGATACCTTATGGCGTGATCTGTCAATCCAGCTTAACCAACAATTTCCAGCCATCACTTTGAACATGCTATTGGCTTCGTCCGGTGATCTGGCGGATATCGTAGAAAAGAAACAGGTCGATTTTGCGTTTGGTGTCGACTTTGAGCGGGTGGACGACCCACGACTTACCTATCAGCCACTGGGTAAAATACGTATGATGTCGGTTTGTCGCTCTGACCACAAACTATCGAAACTACCTAGAGTCTCTGATGAAGTGCTGAGGGAAGCAATGCAAGTCTCACTCGCTTATCTCAATCTTCGCGATAACCCTGAGCTACAACCGTTTTCACTCAAATACATTGGATTTTCCAGTTTTGAGTTCATGTTAAAAACCATTCTATCAGAAGGCGCTTGGGGGGTATTACCTGAGCCGCTGATTCGTCATTATTTAAGAGCTCAAGAGCTCGCGGTTATCAAGCATACCTATGGCTTAACTCAGGAAGACTACTGTATGTTTACCTCTGCAGGTATGTCGGAGCACCCCGCCATGACCTGGCTTGCCGATCGCATTAGTGACTATCTCTTCGACTTCTAGTGTATGACCATCAGTCAGCGTCAGAATTAATGACAGCAAAATATCGGTGTAACCATCTGTTTTCAAACAACTATACCTAAAAACTTGATCAACAAACTTCACTTCATGGCAACTTTTGTTTGAAAGGTAACCAGCCGATCGCGACAATGGATACATATTCTACAGAAGGTAAATCGTATGTGTCCCAACCATTCACACAATGAGTCAACAACACTAAAAGTCTCAGCAGTTATTGCGACAGGCTTCGCTGTGGCAGGACTCGCCGTCGGCGTGATTATGGGCTCACTAGTCATTGCTTTCGATGGTATTTATTCGCTGGTCAGCCTGCTGTTAACTTTATTGTCACTGGCCGCTGCAAGCCAACTCAAACGTAGTGATAGCTGGTTGACTAAATATGGAAGAGAGAATGTTGAAGCGGGTGTTATTGCGATTAAAGCTTCGGTCATTCTGCTGATTGTCTCGATGTCGTTGTACTCAGCTGTCGGTGCGATGTTTACTGGCGGTCGCCCTGTCGATACTTCAATCGCCACTGTGTTTGGTGCATTTAACGTTCTCGGCTGCTCTTATGCCTGGTGGTATGTAGCAAAGAAAAACAACACCATGAATTCAAATCTTATCGACGCAGAAACAAAACAGTGGCAAATGGACACCATGTTGAGTGTTGCTGTCATGACTGGCTTCATCGCTGCGTGGGTATTAGAGCAGTCACCACTCTCAGCCTATAGTGTTTACGCCGATCCTATGATGATGATATTGATGTCGGCGTATTTCATTAAAGTACCGGCGGTCATGTTAAGGGAAGCCTGCACTCAACTAATGAGTGAACAAGGAGACCGAGTTTCAACATCCAACGCCTGACCCGCTCATGAATGACTGGAAGAAGCCTGAACATGTTGCTGTTCAGGCTTTTCTTTTGTTGCCCAATAGCAGACCAACGATCCTAGTGTCACCAGACTCACTCCTTGCCAGAAAGAAGCACCCAGCGCCACGGATAGATAAAAAGAAGAAAACAGCGTAGAAAATACCGGAGTGAAGTAGGAAAACGTCGCAAGCAAAACCATGTTACCGCCGATAATGGCCTGATTCCAAAGCGCATAACCTGCTCCCATGACGATCCCAGACAGCAGTAGGGTGATGACTGAAGAAGGGTTAAATGTCATCCCACTCTCACCGCTCATGAAGTACTGTACCCACAAGGTGGCTGCCGTTGCTGCAAAGAACAGTACGATCGCATTTTTGCCGTTACTCATTTTAGGTGTGATATTGCAATAAAATGCCCAAATGAACGCCGCAGAGAAGGCCATGAAGTAAGTAAGCGGATTGGTAGCAATATTATCGGTTAATAGCGATAGCGATATCCCAGCATCTCCTGAAATACACCATGCGACGCCCACAAAGGCAACAAACACGCTCGGATATACCAGGATGTTCACTTTACGCTTACTGCTCACAACCGCCAATAAAACCGTCAGTGCCGGCCATAAGTAGTTAATGACCGCCATCTCCATTGCCTGATGCCTATCGTTCGCCATACCCAAAGCCAGAGCCAAAAATATCTCGTAGCTGACAAACAATCCCCCGCCTAACCACAAATATTTACGATTGAAGTCTGAGAACCTGGGCACGCCCATCACCATGGCCAACGCTAGCGTGCTCACGGTGTACATCATCGCCGCGCCACCAATTGGTCCAAACAGCTCAGCAATATTACGGGTAAGTGCCATCAGGGAGCTCCAAAGGAGTATTGCTGCCACACCAAACATGGTGTATTTGTTCTTGCCCAGACCGGCCATACCTTCTCCTAATATCAGACGATTTCGCGTTTCTGTCATTCGATATAAACAATGGCTATGCAACCCTTGTAGCTTCAATTAGTCTTATTCAATGTACATGCGCATAAAGCTGAAAAATATCAGTCAAATAGCTGAAGACACAGTGCATTTGAACAAGGAAGCCGCTACACTCGCATTGCATTTTGGAAACCAATTTACAGCAACACTTTAACTATGCTCAGCTTTTTGTCCATAAGAAACTTACTATCGCTATTTCTTGTCATCGTACTCAGCGGGTGCGTCTCATCAAGTATTGATCCATCACGTTTCGAAAAAACACCCTCTTTCACCATAATCAATGACAAACCTACACGTCTGGATGACTATTTCTCACGGGAAGTTGCCTCTCACTCCTTAATCGATGAGACCGGCTTCTATCCACTGGACAGAGGCCATGATGCTTTGCTTGCCAGACTGGCCATAATAGAAACAGCCCAAGCGAGCATCGACGTCCAGTATTATATTTTCCGGGATGATGAAGCGGGTAACCTGCTGGCCTGGCGACTGTTTGAAGCAGCGGAACGTGGCGTACGCGTGAGATTGCTACTCGATGATATGCAGAAATACGATGACAATGATCTGGTCCGCTTCAGCAGTCACCCGAATATCGAAGTTCGCATGTTTAATCCCCACCACCTGCGTTCGGCTCGAGGGATCGCGATGTTAAGCGATTTCGAGCGTCTCAATCACCGAATGCATAACAAATCACTCACTGTCGACGGTGTCGTTTCCATCATTGGTGGGCGAAATGTTGGCAACGAATATTACTCCATTGAGTCAAATGTCGAGTTTTCAGATCTCGACCTGTTAATGGTGGGCAAGTCGGTGCGGCAGGTCAATCGACAGTTTGATCTCTACTGGAACAGTGATTATAGCGTCCCCGTTGAGTGGCTGACCTCTAAGCGGCTTCAATATACAGACGCTGACGTGGAAGTCTGGGTCAATGAACTGGGACTTGAAGAGAAGTTTTCTGGAGGGACTTACGACTTTTCGAAGCTCCCTTTGTACAGTGACCTTATTAATGGCACCATAGAACTCTACTGGGGTGTCGGCAATCTGCTTTATGACTTGCCCAACAAACCGGACAGCAAGCAAAGTACACTTATTGATAGCTTAGGAGCGGTTCTGGAGGAGGGAAAATCCTCACTAGTGCTCATTTCCCCCTACTTTGTCCCTACCGAGTCAGGCACTAAAGAGCTTATTCAAGCGGTGAAAGACGGACGTGAAGTAATTATCATCACCAATTCACTGGCCTCAAATGATGTTTTTGCCGTTCACGGTTGGTATGCCAAGTACCGAAAACAACTCGTTGAGGGTGGCGTCCAGCTCTGGGAAGTGAAATCCAATGCCGAAATCAAAAAGAACTGGAGCTTAACCGGCAGCAGCCGTTCTAGTTTACATACCAAAGCTGTTGTCATTGACAAGAAAAAGCTCTTTGTCGGTTCAATGAACTGGGATCCACGCTCAGCACACCTTAACACGGAGATGGGGGTGGTAATTGAACAACACGAGTATGCTCAAAAGGTATACAGGGAAATCCTCAGGGAAATTCCGACCACCGCTTACGAAATTCAGGTCGTCGACGACGATGTCGTTTGGTTTGACCACACCACAGGAGACACTCTGACTTCGGAGCCTGACGCCAGTTTCTGGCGACGCATGGGCGCGTGGTTTAGCGGTGTTTTACCGATTGAGGAGCAGTTGTAAGCCTGCCCTAGCAAAGCGCTCTAAGGTGACAATACTTCAGAGCGCTCCTAGCTAGATATATCAACCCTGTTCTTCACACCTAGACCCTCAAACCTAGCTATTCAAACACGGTCACTAAGTGCAGTAACCCGCTCATCAAATACTCGAAACACCTCATCCAAAGCCGCTGTCGCATCATCAAAATAGTCCACTGCGGCAACACTCGGGACAAGCACGAGTACTTTATTCTCTATAGTCCCGAGTAATCTCTTCACTGTCGGGTAATCTGAATGATTTTGTACGGTAACAAAGCGATGAATCGACTGATGCAGATACTTCAATCGAATTCGCTCAACACTGCTACATGCCGCTTTGGCTGCGACACCGGTGCCTAGTGCCCTCGCCTGCCCGACACACTCTGCGACCCTCAATAAATCATTCCATAACAATGCGATGGACTCTCCCTCTTTCTGCGGCAGCTCCGTCAAACGGTAATGCTGGGCACACTCCTCCACTGACTCAAGCAGTGAGGCAAGCAGCTGATTGTGACTAAACAGATTTTGCTCTGCCGACCACTTCTTAAACTGAACGCGAACTCTTGGCCAGTTTTCTTCAACACTGCGCCAGCTGTTGGTATTGCGGACACCATCATCCAAGCGAGCAAGTGTCTGCAGGTGGTTATTGATGTCGCTTTGCAGCGCTGGAAGCCGAGATTGCAATTTGTCGTCTCCACAAAGCACACCATTGGTGATCCCTCTGTGTTGCTGAATCGCCGCCAAAAGCTGTCGAAGTGTGGTTAAGTGCGCCAGTCCCGACTGCCTCACTTTTTGGCTCTTACTTAGCGCGCTTCCCCTTTTCCACACAATAACAACAACGCCCAACGCGACAAAAAGCATAACAACAATAGCTTGAAGATTGGCCATTACTGTATCAATCATTATTCACTCCCTATGCAGTAAGCTTTTCAAGGTGCTCAGCCACCTGAGCATTGTCAGCGGCGGTTTCGGCGTTGCGTTTTGCCGTCACCGCTACCTGCTCCATATTGCTTGATATTTCCTGAATCGCGATCGCCTGTTGCTCTGACGCTGCTGATACGCCAGCAACTTGATCGGTAATCGATGCCATGGAGACTCTCATCTCTTCCAGCGTGTTTTGAGCCACTCGGGTCTGCTCAGTACAACGCGTGTTACCTTCACGAACTTGCCCTATCATTGCTGTGACCTCACTCATGCTTGAGGTCACTTGCTCAACATGGGAGGTAATGGCATTGGCAGACTCATGACTTCGCTTGGCAAGACGGCCGACTTCTTCGGCAACCACACTAAAACCGCGCCCATGTTCACCGGCTCGCGCGGCTTCAATCGCAGCGTTGAGTGCCAGTAGATTGGTTTGCTCGGCAATGTCGCGAATAAACTGTGACATCTCTGAAACGGTAGATAGATTGCTCTCTAGGGTGACAATGCTCTTCGCCGTTGAGCCCACTTGAGACTCCACTTGCGCAACACTACTTTGAACGCTCACAAGCGCCTCATTGCCTTGCCCACAAAGTGTATTGCCTTGCTCAATTGCCTGTAAGGTTTGCTCAATGCGAGTTGAAACGTCCTCAATACTCTGTGAAATTTCCGTTGCGGCTGAAGCAGAAGAGAGCGTCGAGTCGGCCTGCATATCGCTGTCCTTAGCGGCATCAACTGCATTGCTTGCCAGCTCTTGTGCGCAAAACGCCATTTCTGAACGCACCGCTTCCGCTTTGCGTAGTTTTCGGAGCATTAGCTGATGAACATCATCTATGGAATGAAAGCTCGAATAAAGCAGTCCAAGTGATTGAGGAAAAGAAGGTGCCTCACCATGTTTTAGCTGCTGAAGGTAGTCATTGAGCACACGCACCTCTCGATTCAATGTAAGCAGCATCAACCATGACAACATCGTGGTGGATAGCAGTACTAGCCCCCCTGCTAACATGGCGTCGAACGCAAACAGCGCCAACGATGAAAGCAGCACTAACAGGATGAGCAAGTTGAGTATGTTTAATGGTGTTGTACGTAAGATAAGTATCATCTTTCCCCTCCCTGGCTAAAGGCCCACTCTCTTTATGTCTATGATTGAACTGCAACTTTCATTCCAGACAAAAGTTGGCAAGAGAAATTGTATCGATACTGAGCGGCACTAAGGCCTGCGTGAGAATTGACGGTTGCACGTTAAGTGTGCTCGGTTCGGCTAATGAGGGGCATTGCACAGTAAAAGTGCAAAATATTGATAGAAATGCGAACTGAAGAAAATGGCGACCCTAGGGCCGCCATTTCAAAGAAGAACTCAGCGTCAGAAATTACGCTTTTTGTAGGTCTTTAGCAGGGTAAGTCAAAGACATGCCGTCCACTTCAACGCGAACATAGAAACCGCCACTGCTCAAGCCTGTCACGACCATTTTACCAAGATCGATACCTTTTGTTGCAACAACAACATCATCAATAGCAAACATTTTAAACCCTTAATTGGAAATAAGATTAACAGCAATCTTTCTGCGCTATTGAAACAAAAGAAAAGCGAAGGGACTAATCTGATTTTTTGTCGTGTAGACAACGTTTTTTTGTGCATTTTCAAGCAAAAAAACCACCGTAGAAACGGTGGTTTATTAGATTCAATGGCGTCAGATTACAGTGATACAGAGCCGAATGCCTGGTGCCAAACTGTGTGACGGTTTTCACCACCATTCTCTTTCTTACGCTCTTCAGCCAACCAGCAAAGTAGTTCCCAACCGAAGCCAGCAGCAATGATGCCGTCTTTATCTGTTGGGTCAGTGTCTGGCGTATATTCAGCGACATCAGCGCCAACAAGACGAACTTTACCAGATGCCTTCACTTTACGGATGATGTCGTAAACCTGAAGGTGTGTCAGACCAAATGGATCTGGGCTTGAGTTAGAACGACAGAACGCAGTATCAAGAGCATCCAGGTCGAAGGTGAAGTAAACCGGACCGCCATCGCCACATAGTTCGATAATCTTGTCTGCTACTGCATCAACGCCTTGCTCGTATACTTCATTAGTAGTGAAGCCAGTAGTACCAAATGCAATGTGGTTACCTTTAACCAATGCAGTTTGACGACCACGCATACCGATCTGAACGGTACGCTCTGGATCCGCCAGGCCTTCAGAGTACAGTTTTGGCAACCAGTGACCCGAAGTATATGGATAGTCAAAGTCAGCTCGAGTTGACAAGTCATAGTGCGCATCGAAGTGGATAACGCGAAGAGGACCATACTTCTCACCCAGAGCACGCATTGTTGGGTAAGGGATTGTGTGGTCACCACCAAATACTAGTGGCGTACAATCTTTTTCAACAACCATGTGGTGAAGAAGCTCTGTCAGCTGTTCAACTTCAGCTTTCAGCTCGAATTGACCCAGGCTATCCCAGTTACCATAGTCTGAGATACGGCACCACTCAAATGGAATTTCACCATTGTCGCCCACTGTGCCCATACCCATTTTACTCAGGTGGCGTAGACGCTGTGGTGCAAACTTGTGAGATGAACCTGTAGGAGAACACTTTTCGATGCCCATACCGTAGATAACAACATCGGTGTTGTCTAAGTCTTGAGAAAAAGGTGCCTGATAGAAACCAAGATAATCTTTATTGATAAAGCTCATCTGCTCAATACCTTTACCGCCGCCTTGCTCTTTTACACGAGCCAGGTAAGCCGCTACTTCCGGTTCCAGGTTATCTGCAGCAGATACGTTTTCCCAGATGTGCTTATACTTCGCGACTTTCTCCGGGTCAATTGCTGGCCACTTCTTAACGTTAGACATGTTGTTGCCTCTCTTTTCTGTAAGTATGACCATCTTAGCCATACCCAGAAAAAAAAGTAGTAACAGGGGGTATAGTTTACCTGAGTAAACTACGTAAACTGGCCGCTTTACCTTTTATATTTCAGTAAATTGCGTTACTAAGGCCAGTCGGGCATTATCCAGGGTTTCGCTCAACTCTCTGTCCAGAAAAATAGTGTTCAGCAATTGCTCTGCTACCACTGACGCATTAGGCAAGATAGCCAGAGCTTCCTGCCAATGTTGCTCGGCCAACGACTCTTGCTGCGCGACCTTGTAAATGAGCGCAAGCAAAATCGCTTGCAGAGGATTGCCCTCAAAATAGAACAGCTCAATACTGCTGAGTGCTGACTCCATATCACCCAGCTTTACCGCATTCAGTGCATTAGCCAGCTTTAGCCAGCTCGGATAATAGTCCTCTCGCACAGAGATTTGACGTAAGATATTGAGTCCAAAATCGAAGTTACCGGATAGGCAAACCAGCCACCCTGCCGCACCCAAAGTATACGTCGAGCCTGGGTTTAGCTGCATAATGCGTTCTGCACAACCCGCTACACGCTGCGGCTTTTGCGTGAGCAGCGCCCACCAGGCTTGTGCCAGAAGCACTTCGTTATTCAGTGGTGCATAATCCAACGCCTTAGCAACCAAAAGCGAACACTTTTCCTGTGCCTGCTCTAAAGTCACTTCGCCAAACATAAAGGAGTCACAATAGAGCTGTGACAGTATTGCTAACGACTGGGCATCAGAAGCATAAGGACCTGCGACCAAACGTTCAAACAAATCACGAATATCGTGCAACCCCTCACGTGTCATTCGAGTCAAATACTCAAGATAACAAAGGCGAGCCTGATAACCATCAAGATCGGTTAGTCCACCGCGCTTCACTTCGGCGTATTCGTGCAGCGAAATGCACCCGTAAGCTGAACCTACTTTGCTCGCGATAAGCACGACTAGGCGGTCCTGCTCCTGATAGAGCGTAGATTCATCCGAAACACACTCAAATCGTTCACTCCAGACCTGACGCCCCTGTTCAGTTTCACTTAATGTGACGGTGAGTCGTATCTTGTCCCCCACTACACGGGAGGTACCTGAAAGCAGGTATTTTGCATTGAGTTCGGCTTTGATTTCACTTAGAGACGGTTTAGACCTGACCAGTTCATCGACACGTAATGATGATAGAACGGTCAACTGCTCGAACTTAGACAGGGCCAGATTGAGCTCTTGGTGAAAGCTATTCACCATGCTTAATGTTTCCGCCGCCACCCCATTATCCAAGCAGGTAAATGGCAACACAGCAATAGCGGGAGATGCATCCTCAATCACAATGGGAACTGGTACAGTCAATGAGTCGTCAACCAGCTCAAAACTTGGCTGATAACTGCCTTTCGGGAGTGTGATTTTTACCAAGATGTTCTCTGGCTGAGACTGATAATAGGCATCCAGTGATTTTCGCAACTTAGAGGCTTGCATACGGACTATCGGGTCTACTGCCGGATCAAAATCCTCCGCCTTGCCAAATAGCTCAGTGGCAATGGTGTATTGCTTAAGTCTGTCGCCTCTCCCCTCTGAAGTTTGCTCTACTATGTAACGCAAAAAGGATGACAGTTTTGGAGAAGAATGGAAAAGAGAATGAGAGAGAATCTTTTCTAACGTGTTGATTATTTGCTGCTCTGTCGGGGCCATACAAGAAATTCACCTAGTTCCAGTCGACTGTATTCTAGCAGTTTGTCTCTGATAGCCCAACTTCCGTCGTTACCTTATTGACTCACCAATACCTCTGAAACCACTTCATAGCGCACACCAGTATCAGTCAATGTGCTTTCCATTAGTGCCACTGATTTCACCGGATAAGACGCAGGACTCTCGGGTGCTTCTCCTCGGATGGAACCGAGGCAACCTTTGTCCAACAGACATAGGTTGCGCCCCAAAGTAATATGTGGCACATACGCTCGCTTTTCGACAGAAAACCCTTGCTGCAGCAATGCCTGATTAAGCTGAGCCTGCAGTGCCATCAAACTATCATCCTTTTCTACTTTAAGGTGAACAATCGCATGAGAAGGATGACCGAAGTACCCTACCCGACTGGCTCGCAAGTGGGTTGGAATCAAGGTTAGTTCGGAGAGTATCGATAGCAGAGAGTTTACCTGCAGCTCATGAACCTCACCAAGAAACGCCAGAGTAATATGAAAATTGACCGCATTTGTATAACGCCCTTTGCGCGTCACCTTCTTAACCTGCTCCTGAACGCTGATAAGCTTGTCCTTATCACTGGGCATCAAAGTTATCGCAAAGAATAGGCGCATCGGTTGCTCCTGAAGGGTTAACTTTCAATGCCAAACACGGTTTGCAGGCGTTTTACCGCTTCCAAAACCCGGGGTCGGGGCGTAGCGAAGTTAAAGCGTAGAAACGATTCTCCGCCCAAGCCGAACGAATCACCGTGATTTGCGGCTATCTTTGCGCCATCTTGTACTTTTGTAATCACTTGCTGAGCAGACAACCCTGTCCCGCTGAAGTCAACCCAGGCCAGATAAGTGGCTTCAAGAGGCATAGACTTCACACCAGGTATCGCATTAACACCTTCATCAAATAAACGACGGTTCTCATCCAGATAGTCGATCAGTGCTTTGAGCCAGGCTTCACCATGTTCATAGGCCGCCGTTGCCATAAGCATACCGATTCTATTTGGTCCGACACCGGCTGCATTGAGCACCGAAGTAAAGCGCTCGCGCAGAATCGGGCTTGGCACGATCACCGCCCCTGTGAGGGCTGAAGCAATATTGAAGGTTTTGGTCGTCGCGGCCAGTATTACCATGTTGTCTATAAATTGTGGAGCGGCATTGACTGCGTTAACGTGCTTGAAAGGCGGAAATACCAAGTCATGATGAATTTCATCCACTACGAGGACCATCTGATGTCGGTCGCAAAACTCTGCCACCTCCAAAATTTCTTGCTGACTCCAGACTCGTCCACCGGGATTGTGCGGCGAGCAAAGTATCACCATCTTTTCACAGCCATCCAGTCGTGCTTCCAGCGCCGCTAAGTCCATACGATACTTACCATTCGTTTCGACCAGCTGACTCTCCACTACTCGACGTTGATTGGCTTTAATAACTCGTGAGAAAGCGTGATAGACCGGAGTAAATAAAATCACGCCGTCATCTGGCTGGGTATAGGCCTGTACACACAGCGCCGTACCCTGAACCAAGCCTGCACAAGTTACAATCCAGTCAGGTTCGACATGCCAGTCATGACGACGGGACATCCAATGAATGACCGATTGCTTGTAGTTGCTATCGTCTCCGAAGTAACCATTGACACCATTGGTTGCCGCCGCGACCAACGCGTCGTTAACGGCGGGAGGAGCCTTGAAATCCATGTCAGCCACCCACATTGGCAAACCTTCGCTGACGGGCACCCCGAATGTAGACTCCATTTCATCCCACTTCGCCGAATGAGTCCCGACACGTTCTACTATTTCATCAAAATCAAACATTACTACTACCACTATCGTCCCTAATGAGTACAGCCAGTGTAACCTGTTGCATCAAACTCATCTAGCCTGAGAATTGTGGACTACTTACTCCGTTTAGCAACACATGGTCAGCTGTCGATGCCCTGTATGGGGATCAGTGGACTCATCGACGATAGCGAAACCACAACGGTGGTAGAATCCAATAGCGCGACAATTATCTTTATATACAGACAACGACAACGACTCTCTTCTCTTTTGGGCATCCTGAAGCAGGGTCATCCCGATACCGCTTCCCTGAGCCTGTGGCGAAACAAACAGAGCGGCGAGCGTATCGTCTACCAGACTGTAAAAGCCCAGTATTTTGCTCGCTTGTTCATAGACATAGGTTTCAGAGTTGGGTAGGTACTGGTCTCGCATATCTTTAAGGCGCTCATGCCAGAAAAACGGCTCGACGAAACAGTGCGCCTCTACCGATGCTCTCAACCAGATTTTCAGTACGCTCTCTCTGTCTTCACTGCGATATTCTCTGATCATGTCTCTGTTCCAAATCCCTTTTTTAATTTCTGTAAGATGCGAGTCGCTCTTCGAAGTCACTCTATACAAGGTAGGCTGATGCCAACACCCAGTACTGTCTTCCTGACTCTTCCCCATTGATAGGCGACAAATACGCCTTCAATATTAGCCGGAATTTCGACATTGTGGAGCCGGTGAACACTTCGCTGACCAATTTTTGTTCATTTATTGGGAGGCAGAGAGTTTGTCACAAATATACTCGCCAATTGGAATGGCCGATGTGGCCGCCGGCGACGGTGCATTGCAGACATGAAGGCTTCGCGGCGTTTCGGCAAACAGAAAGTCATGAACCAGAGTGCCGTCTTTCATAACCGCTTGGGCACGAACTCCCGTCGGGTAAGGCTCCAGATCGCCAAGTTGAATCGAAGGGCAGTATTTGCCCACCAGCTTAAGGTATCCTCGCTTCCAGTGGGAATTTCTAAACTCTTTGATGCCTGTCCATAGGTGCTTCCAACTAACACGCCAAAAACCAGAATAGGTTAACATCTGCCAACAGTCCGTCAGACTGATATTGACTCGACCATAGCCTTCTCGCTTCCAGCCCTGCACCGCATTGGGTCCCACAGTTACCGATCCATCAATCATTCTTGTGAGATGCACTCCAAGAAACGGTAAGTCGGGATCGGGAATTGGATAGATAAGATGCTTGACGATGTCACGGTGCTTGTCCGCTAACTTGAAGTACTCGCCACGATAGGGGACGATTTGAAAGTCGATTGGGATGCCAATCATGGCAGCCAGTCGATCCGCCATTAACCCACCGCAGGCGACCAGTTGTTTACACTGATAGGTCATCGAGTTGCCTGCATGATTGCAGTGCAGTTCAACACTCTCATTTCCCTCATGCATTGAATTAACCTGAGTCGCCAACACAACCTCTCCACCCAGTGCCTGAAACTCTTCAGACATCTTTGCGGTGACTAACCGATAATCGACAATGCTGGTTGAGGGCACCAGTATCGCGCCAACACCGCTCACGTTAGGCTCTAATGCGTGGAGCTGCTTCTGATCCAGTAACTCGACGTCAATCTGGTTTTGTTGGCAGCGAACGTAGAGTGCTTTCATCCGTTGCTTCTCAGTCTCATCGGTGGCCACCAGCAACTTTCCGCAGTTTTCAACCGGGATACGGTGTTTAGCACAAAACGCCTTGGTCGCTGCGGCGCCGCGTTTACAGAAATCGGCTTTCAGACTTCCTGGTTGGTAATAGACACCAGCATGGATGACTCCGCTGTTATGCCCCGTCTGATGAAAAGCAAGCTGAGACTCTTTTTCGACCACCAGCACCGAGCAATCAGGTTGTCGTTGTTTCAGTTGCCAAGCCGTTGAAATTCCAACGATACCACCGCCTATCACTATGTAATCGTAGAGCCTGTTCATCACGTTTCCCTGTGAAATTTAAGTGCTTACACCACCTTACTCTGAAGCAGAACCAGATGATAGCTCTGGTTGAATCGCTTTCATATAAAGTGATATGGAACCATTATATATCGCCCTTTTTGTTTCTTTATCCACGTCAGAAAACTGCATGGCAAAGGCAAAACCATGTAAGTAATCTGCCAGCAAGTTCACCGCATGGCCCGCTTCTGACGTATCCAGTCCCACTCCTGCGATCACTTGGTTAAATCGTGAAATAAACACCTCTGCCGGACCGGTGGTTTTCATTTTCATCAACGTTTCCAACAGTCCAGAGTACTGCCCCAATAAATTCAGGTAGCTCCAACCCAACTCTGCAATCTCTTCACGCCAGTCGTTTAGCGTTCCGGGCACATAGATCCCTTCAACCAGAGAAACACCTATCGCTTCCAACAACTCATCTTTGTTTTTGAAATAATAGTAAATGGCCATGGCATCAATACTCAGCTCTGTCGCTAACTGCCTGATACTGGGAACCTTTCCCTGCAATTTCATCAGCTGCTTTGCTTTGTCGACAATGACTTGTTGGCTTAGGCTTTGCGCACCTTTAGCTGGACGACCTCGTTTCTTTGGCTTGACAGTCATAATTGTTCCTAGCTAGACTAACATTAATTTCTACAGTGTAGAATAATAGCAAATAAGATGGCTTTTTTAAATCCTGGAGTCTAAGAAATGAGTAACATCGTATACATTGCAACCAGCCTTGATGGATACATAGCTGATAAAAACAACCAACTCGACTGGCTGCATGACGTGCCCAATCCTGATGGCTCTGATTTTGGATTCGCTGACTTCATGGCACGTATTGATGCGCTCGTAATGGGGCGAAATACATTAGAGATGGTTTTAAGCTTCGATTGCGACTGGCCCTACACTAAGCCAGTCTTTGTGCTCAGCAATACCATGACTTCCGTTCCTTCAGGATATGAAGATAAAGTGTTTCTGGTAAAGGGCGAATTGAGTGACGTCGTTGCAGAGTTGAATGCTCAAGGCTTTAACGAGCTATACATTGACGGCGGCGTGACAATACAGAACTTCCTGAAACAAGATCTGATCGATGAAATGATCATCACCACTATTCCTGTGGTATTAGGGGGAGGGATTCCGCTGTTCGGAGATTTGGATAGACCCCTGAAGTTTAAGCATATTTCTGCACAAAGATACGCAGACTGTATTGTCAAAAACCGCTATGTAAGAGCCTGATTCATCCCAAATTACGCCTGCCTCTGTGAGTTGCTTCCAAGTAAGAGGCAGGCCCAAAGCGCTCCGTATTAGCTTTCAAATGAAAGTTTATCACCAAAAGCCTGATTCCAATCCTTATCGAACTGCTCGACAGCAGGCAAAATAGCAGGGTGTGAAAACATCTGCTCAGCGACGTCTAAAGGTAAGGTGATCGCCTCAATCCCCAACGTCATGACCTCCACCGCCTGTTGCACATTTTTAAAGCTCGCAGCCAGAATTTTAGACGACAAACCATGAATGTTGATGAACGTCTGAATTTCCCTGACGACACCCACCCCATCACTGTTCATCGCATCGATTCGATTGACGTAGGGAGCCAAATAGTCCGCTCCACATAACGCTGCCATTATGCCTTGCTGACTGGTGTAAATTGCCGTAGCCAGAACAGAAATCCCTTCTTTTTTCATCAACTTAATCGCTGCCAATCCCTGCTCTGTCGCTGGTACTTTAACGACCATATCGTATGGCAGTTCCGAGAGCATTCTGGCTTCTTCCAACATGCCGTCTACATCTTTGCTGACCACCTGAGCGTGGAATCGAGCGGAATCCCCAAGTACTGCTGACATTTTTGCCAATGTTTCCGTTAACCCTTTGCCTGATTTTGCCACGATAGTGGGATTGGTTGTTACTCCCTTTAGAGGAAAACAGCGATGAAAACGTTCCGTTTCTGCAACGTTCGCTGTGTCTAAATACAATTCGATCATGTTTGCTCTCTCGTTATTTGAACACTCTCAAGACCCCAACAATATAGATCCAGCCTTTTTCTCAGATCTTGATTGAGATCAAAACAAAATTCAAATGAAAGCATTAACTTTCATTTATCGAAACACAAAAGCTTTTAAATTAGAAAGTCGAGGCCAGCATGTATTTTAATATTCAACGCTTCTCAACTCATGATGGTGATGGGATTCGTAGTATTTTGTTCTTAAAGGGATGCAGCCTTGCATGCTCCTGGTGCCAGAACCCCGAGAGTCGCAGCGCCAAGCACTCATTGCTTTTCGATCAGCGCAGTTGCATGACGGAGTGTCATCTCTGTGTGGATGCTTGTAACGCCATCCGTCGTGTTTCAGGCACTATCACCATTAACCGCAAACAACTCGATCAAAATCAGATCATCGCACTACGCGATGTTTGTCCAACTCAGGCACTGACCGTCTGTGGTGAACAAGCAAAAGAGGACGCGCTGTTTGACATACTGATCAAAGATAAGGCTTTCTATGAGCAGAGTAATGGTGGCATTACCTTTTCTGGTGGTGAGCCTCTCTTACAATCTAATCTGGTTGCCTCATTGGCCAGCCGACTTAAGGGCGAGGGAGTCTCAACTGCTGTTGAAACTTGCATGCACGTGCCCTGGAAAAACATTGAGCAAGTGAGTCCTTACATCGATTGCTGGCTGACAGACCTTAAGCACACCAACGAAGACAAATTTTATCAATGGGCTGAAGGTTCACTAAAACGCATCAAAGCCAATTTTCAGAAGCTGGATCGAATTGCTAACCGAATCGTCATTCGTGTTCCTGTAGTACCGGGCTTCAACGATACAGAGCAAGAGCTAAAAGAGATCATTGATTTTGCCGCCGAGCTGCAACATTGCCACGAGCTCCATCTGCTGCCCTATCACACCTTGGGTATTAACAAATATCGCTTACTGGATATGCCATACCTATGTTCAGAGCAACCTTTAAACAATGCTGAGCTATTAAACAAAGCACAGCGCCACGCACAACAATATTCACATATCAACGTGACCGTAAGAGGTTAATAATCATGGAACTCAACTATTTAGCGCCACGTATCCAGACTCACAAGCATGCACTGGTCAACATCGTAACACCGCCCATCTGTACGGAGCGTGCTGAAGCCTACACAAAAGTCTACCAGGAAAATGAAGACAAGCCGGTCATTGTTAAGAGAGCACTGGCACTTGAGGAGCACCTTCGAACCCGCACCATTTGGATAGACAATGACGAACTCATTGTGGGTAATCAGGCAAGTAAGCTTCGCGCAGCTCCCATATTTCCGGAATATACCGTTCGCTGGATAGAAGCAGAGATTGACGGACTCGCCGACCGACCGGGCGCAGGCTTTTTTGTCTCAGAGCAGGACAAAGAAGTCATACACCGCCTCACCCCTTACTGGCGTGGTAAGACTGTACAGGATCGCTGTTACGGTATGTTCACAGATGAACAACAGGCCATTCTCGCCACCACCATCATTAAAGCTGAAGGAAACATGACGTCAGGCGACGCACATCTGGCAGTGGACAATGAGAAAATTTTAGCCTTAGGACTGGACGGATTAATCAGTGAGGTGGATGACAACCGACAGTTGAACGACATCTCCACCTTCGAAGGTCTCAAGAAAGAGCAATTCTACAAATCGGTACTGATTGTATTGCAAGCGGTTCAGCAGCATATCTTGCGCTTTGCCACCCTTGCCCAGGATATGGCAGAAAAGACCTCTGACAGCCAGCGAAAGACAGAACTGGACACCATCGCGGCCAATTGTGAACACATCGCTTATCACCCTCCCCACAACTTCTGGCAAGCCCTGCAGCTTAGCTATTTTGTACAGCTCATACTCCAAATCGAGTCGAACGGTCATTCGGTATCTTTCGGTCGAATGGACCAGTACCTGAATCATTTCTACGTTAAAGACATAGAGTCCGGCAAGTTACCACACAACTTTGCTCTCGAGCTGTTGCAAAGCTGCTGGCTCAAACTGCTGGAGGTCAACAAAATTCGTTCCGGTGCGCATTCGAAAGCGTCAGCTGGCTCTCCGCTTTATCAAAACGTCTGTATCGGTGGTCAGAAGCTCGATAGTCAAGGGGTACCTCACGATGCCGTTAATCCACTCTCCTGGGCGATACTGGAGTCTTGTGGACAGTTGAGGTCGACCCAGCCTAACCTCAGTGTGCGCTATCACGAAGGATTGGACCAAGCGTTCTTAATGGGCTGTATTGAAGTCATCAAGTGTGGCTTTGGGATGCCCGCTTTCAACAATGATGAAATAGTTATTCCTGAGTTTATTAAGTTGGGCGTAGAAAAAGAAGACGCCTATAACTACGCTTCAATAGGTTGCATTGAAACGGCTGTTCCTGGTAAATGGGGGTATCGCTGCACCGGAATGAGCTTCATCAACTTCGCACGAATCCTACTGGCAGCGCTGGATGAAGGTATCGATGCGACCTCGGGCGAACGCTTCCTGCCTCACAATAAGTCTCTCGCCAAAGGGAACTTCGCGAACATGGCTGAAGTCATGGCGGCATGGAACGAACAGGTGCGTTATTACACCCGAAAATCTATTGAGATTGACACGGTTGTCGATACGGTACTGGAGCAACAAGCTCAGGACATCTTCTGTTCATCGTTAGTCGATCAATGTCTGGCACGTGGAAAAACCGTTAAAGAAGGCGGCGCAAAATATGACTGGGTATCCGGTCTGCAAGTTGGTATCGCCAATCTGGGTAACAGCCTTGCTGCCATCAAGCATTTGGTTTTTGAACAGCCTCAGATCACTCAGCCAGAACTCGCCAAGGCGCTGGCCGACGATTTTGAAGGTGCAGAACAAGAACAGTTACGCCAGAGAATCATTAACTTTGCGCCCAAATACGGTAACGATGATGACTCTGTGGACATGCTACTTGCTGAAGCCTATCAGGTTTACATCGACGAACTGGATAACTTTGTCAACACCCGTCACGGTCGGGGACCGATTGGCGGTGGCTATTACGCAGGTACGTCTAGTATCTCCGCAAACGTGCCTTTTGGTGCGTCGACCATGGCAACACCTGATGGTCGCAAAGCAACAACTCCTCTTGCAGAGGGCGCGAGTCCGTCATCAGGTTCTGACCGCCTTGGACCAACCGCCGTTTACAACTCGGTAGGTAAAATCCAGGCAAACAAAATCCTAGGAGGCGTACTGTTAAATCAGAAACTCTCCCCCGCGGCGGTTGCAACCGAAGGTGACAAACTCAAGCTGTCGATGTTGATTCGGACCTTTTTTAATCATCACAAAGGGTGGCACGTTCAGTACAATATCGTATCGAGAGAAACCCTGCTGGCGGCCAAGAAAAACCCAGAACAATATCGTGATCTGGTAGTTCGAGTGGCGGGTTATTCTGCTTTCTTCACAGCATTATCTCCAGATGCTCAGGATGACATCATCGCACGCACTGAACATGAACTGTAAAGCGCTTTCGACTTACGACTTTCAAATGAAATAAAAACGAAAGAGGGCTATAATGGCCCTCTTAGTTTTTGACAGGAAGCATTATGAACGCCAGACAATCTGAAATCTTAAATTTGGTCAACGACAGGATCCGAGTACAAGTGAGTGAACTGTCCGCCCTGACGGGAGTCTCTGGCGTTACCATTCGACAAGATCTTAATTTTCTGGAAAAAAACGGCTACCTAAAACGCGTACACGGAGCCGCCGTGTCACTGCAAAGTGACGATATTGAATCAAGGCTCGAAGTCCATTTTGATATCAAGCAACAGCTGGCAAACAAAGCAGCCGCTCTGGTTGCGCCTAACGAAACCGTACTGATTGAAGGCGGGAGCGCTAACGCTCTTCTTGCCCGTACCCTGGCTGAACGTGGTGATGTCACCATTATCACACCATCGGCCTACATTGCTCATCTGATCCGCCACACCGCTGCCAACATCATATTGTTGGGGGGTGTTTATCAGCATCAGGGAGAAAGTCTGGTCGGTCCGTTAACCAAGCTTTGCATTGAAAACATTCATTTCAGCACGGCATTCTTGGGTATTGACGGATTCGATGTCGACACTGGCTTCACAAGCCGCGATATGATGAGAGCAGATATCGCCCATACCATCATTCAGAAAAACCGTCGCAATATTGTGCTTACAGATTCCAGCAAGTTTGGCCAGATTTTTCCTTCATCCATAGGATCAATACAAGAGATTGCAGCACTGCTTACCGATGCTGGTGCACCGAAAGCAGCATTGGATCACCTGCAAAAAAACGGGGTAGAGGTCATTATCGGCTAACATTCACCGATACATATTATGCTGCGGAGTCTATCACAACGTCTTGTCCTAATGAGGGGGCTTTAGGAAATCTGGCAGCGGATTCAACTCAAATTACCTCTCAAAGCCATTCAAACTGATAGCTTTATCAATAATTGCTATTTCGGTTCCACTTTTAATACCCTGCACAAGATTATTCAGAGCGGTGTCCTAGTTTCTCCCGTGACAATAGGAGGGCTCTGACAAAGCCTTTAGGCAAAAGAGAGGGATGTTATGAGAAACTTACACCGGACGTACTACTTAGCAGCAGCACTCGCTCCACTAGCTGTGTTGAGTCACACAATATCTGCCAGCGAAATTTTCACCACTCATAATGATGGTACGGCTTTAGGCATCGTAGAATCCAATACCGGTCTGGGCGTCAATATCGGTCCTTTTGGTTCCAATCAGACCTGGGCGGCTGCTTTTGACCCCGACGATACTCTGTATACCATCACTAATGGATTTTCTGGCGCTGGTGCTACCCTTGCCATTGTCGATGAAAATACTGCAACCATTACACCTGTGGGTTCCGTAGGTACCAATATGATTAGCCTTGAAGTCACCTGTGAAGGTGTAATGTATGGAGTGGGGTACAACGACAGGGTTCTGTATGAAATCGACCAGAACACCGGCAACACGACGGCCATTGGTAATACCGCGATAGCCAACACCATGGACTTAGCTCTCGACAGTAACGGAGCGTTATGGGCAACCGTTGGTAATCGATTATGGACGTTGGATACTAACACGGGTGCATCCACCCCAATGACCACTATTACGGGAGTTGCATCAGGCTCGGTCATGGGCATCATGTTTGATTCCAACGATAATCTATATGCAACAGCCTATGTCAGCGACTCTCCACTCTATCTGATTGACGTCAGTACGGGCGCCGCAACACCAGTGGGTAGCACAGGGTTTGACCGCCCTCATGGTGGTGACTTCCGGCCTGATTGCATCATAGCGGTGGATATCGATATCAAACCCGATAGCGATGTCAATCCGGTTAATCACAAGAGTAAGGGTCAGATCCCAGTGGCCGTTCTTACCACAGATACGTTCGATGCCGCTGCCGTAGACCCAACGACGGCGACCTTTGGTCCAGATGGTGCCACTCCCGCGCATGGCGGTCACATGGAAGATGTCGACCTTGATGGTGACTTAGATCTGATGCTTCATTTTAAAACGCAAGATACCGGTATTAAGTGTGGTGATACCCAGGCAATACTCAGTGGCAAAACTTATGAAGACAAAGCGATCGAAGGCGTTGAACTAATCCACACGGTTGCTTGCAGAGACTATATGGCTGAAGACGAATAAACAAAAATTTATTCAATGTCTCCAGAACAACCAGTGCTTCATCTTGGTGGAGTGCTGGTTAGCCCAACTCATTTAAAGCGTCCCCACCATGATCCGGCTCCAGACCGCCACCAACAGACTGGCAAACAGCACCCATATTAAAGCCGCTGATATCAGAGTACCGGGGAGACTCAAAAAATGGCTGAAATAATACACCGACATAAGGTAAGCCGCGTAAGGCAATAAGGAGTACAAACCAAACACAGCCGTCATTCTCAGTGCCTCCATGTTACGCTCGCTACCGACAATATAGTGAGCAATCAATGCAAAGCTCGGAAACAGAGGCACCAAACCAGCAATAAAGTAGTGTTTGTTCTTGGATAGAATGGCAATGACAAGAACCACCGCAGCGCCAATCAGACATTTAGTAAACAGTGCAAGCATCTCTTACGCCAGATTGAAGAACAGTTCATCATCGGTCATATACTTATGCTTGCTTCCCAAATTGCGAACATGCATAAACATGAAATCAGGAAAGCCTGGAGCCAACAAATCATTAGGCTCCCACTTGATCCCGCCAACAAAAACATAGCGACCTTGTTTGTGATCATCGTGGAGCGGGTTATTCATCGGTGTTGAAAGTTCAGCACGTACACCTTCAACGACACACACTACCTGCCCTTTTGCTACGCCAATTACACGCTGTACCAGATTTGCTTTCATACCACACTTCCAGGCTTGTCGGGTTGCCCATTCAAAGCCATGTTTTCGTACACTTCGCTGTACATTCACGATCAGATTCATCGACACTGTCTGCAACATAATTAATCTGGAGTCGAGAGTAGAACGTTTGCTTATGGGAGACGAGAGGCAGATTTTGTGGATTTCTCAACAGATGAAAAATGCGCTAAACGATAAAGTATAATGAAAGAAGGTTGAGAAAGCAGAAGTAGCCTATCAGCAGATCGTGGTAGGCTACCAAAACAATTGTCGAGAGACCTAACTCTTTGTCAATTGGTCAGACTGGCGCTGCACAATTTCAGCTTCAAACCAATTTTTTATCTTGAACCCCTTGTTCTCCAGTCGATTCAACATCAGTTTTGCCATTTCTTCACCGACACAGTGTGTGTCATAACGTAGAGTTGTGATAGAGGGTTTACTGTAGCGACCGAGTTCATAATCACCATAACCTGCAATCGCAATATCTTTACCTGGCTGATAACCAAGTTCTTCGCAGGCCGCTATCGTTCCCAACGCCATCGTGTCATCAGCACACAAAATCGCTGTAGGACGTTGAGCGAGCGATAGGACTTCTTTTGCCATTTTTATGGCATCCTCTTCGTTGAGCTCACCGTTAAGTAACAGTCGCTCATCGGCAATCAGGCCCGCCTCATCAATCGCTTTCAGATAGCCCCGCTTACGAGCCTGAGACAACGTAAGTTCAATAGGTGCATCCAAAAACGCGATTCTGGTGTGGCCTAGCTCAATTTGTCTTTTGGTCATCTGATAAAACGCTTGCTCATTGTCCACATCCACAAAGCAATCTTCGTCAAAACCAAAATCATACCCGTGACAGATAAAAGGAAACTGTTTCTGCTTCAGCATGGCGATACGCTCATCATCACTACGAGTACGTACAATAAACAGTCCGTCAATCAGGCCGCTGTCGATGAAATCCGAATAGACTTTGTTTTCATCCTGACAATCGGCAATCGTAGTTACAATCAGCTGATAATCGTGTCGAGCCAGAAATGCAGAAGCGCCTGCCAACACCTTAGAGAACGCTGGAGAAACAAACATGCGCGAGTTGGCGGGAAGGATTATGCCCACATTTTTTGACTTGCCTGACGCGAGCCTCTTGGCGGTAGGATTTGGCTTGTAGCCAATTTCCTGGGCGGCCAACAAAACCTTTTGCCGCGTTTCCGGGTTGACATCACTGTAGCCATTCAGCGCTCTTGACACCGTGGATTTGGATAACCCTAAGTGTTCAGCTAATTTTTTTATCGACATAATGATTTTAATACTCGTTAATCATGAGCAAACAACGACGCACGGCAGAGATTGCCTGTTGAGAAAGTTTACTCTGTTGCAACTGAGAGTAATATTCCTGCCAGCCATTTTGATTTGCTTTTAACTCACTTTCCAGTGAATTGTGACAATAATTCAGGCAGTTAATCAAACGTGTCGCGCCACTGTCCAGATATTCTCTGTTTCGATAACAACCTTCCAACATAAATCGCAACAGTGCAAGCGCGACTGGCGTTTTCGAGATAAAGGCACCGGTAAATGGATAGAGCCGATCTTTGAGTTGCTCAATACCCATAGGATGGTGTTTTGCATAGTGGCTGAACAGCAATACCCGCTCGATATCACCAAGAACCTTCCCAGATTCAGAAACTTCCATCACACGGCCCGCAAACGCCTCTTTATCGTGACGCATAATTAACCCGGGTTGATGGCTGTAAGCTAATTGATAGCCCTCAACTGGATTAGCCAGAGCCGATAATATGAAAGCCTGATCCTCTGCACGATGAATGAACGTTGGGGTAAATGGCTGAAATTCATAAAGTGACTCAATTAAAATGCCATTGGTACCTCCTGTCACATGCACACGTTGAACATCTTCTCTCTGGCTGATCACTTCTTCTTGCGTGGACAACGCCTGCCCCCAACGGGCACAGAACAATTGTTCAAACATGGCATAATCGTCACCGGTCGGCGACTTAACATCTGCAGTAAACAGCCCAAGAGGCGCGTCGCTCTCATTGACCAACCCACCCGCTATCATGCCCAATTTCAACTTGTTACCTTCACAGTCGACAGCTGAAGCACCCCACTTTGAATCCAAGAAGTGCTCAAATGCCGACTTACCAGTCTCATCGACCAATTTCTGCTGGTCAAACACCTGATCAAGGTCGATCTTAAACGTGGCTTTCAGGTTTGGGTTGATGGCTTTTTGCCACAGAGGGGCGATAGCCTTAAGGAAAGTGTAATGTCTGCCGTATGCGCCATTAACACCGAACACCCCTTTCAAAGCATCACTGGCAGCAGGGAATCCGCAGCGCAAGATTTCCTGACACTCGCTCTCACCAAACACGGCAACGTCCAGATGCTTTAGTCTGAGATGTGTTTTGACTTCGTATTCCACATAGTCTTTGGCGATCTTTGCCAACGCCGGATGAGTCACCGAGCAGGATAGAACCAGTGTGACCTTTTGATTTTTAGCCAGATTACCCCTGGCAACCTCTGCCTCCAGCGCAATATCCAGCTGCTGGAGACCGTAAAGAATTTCATTCTCCTGCGGCGAGATTCCAACTGGTATCGGATGATCGTACCAATACTCCTGTGGCTGATTCTGGGCTGTTTTCAGTGCCTGATGAAACGCGTCCCCCAATTGAATATGACAGGTATCATCCCCCGATAATGGAAGTCCCAACAGTACATTACTGGTAAACAACAATTCCTCAGCAACGTTCACGATGGCTGGTTTTATCTGAACAATATCGGTAAGAGTCCGGTGTTTGGCAATGCGTGCTTTCACGGAATCTGGTGACATTTGACACTCCATAGCTTCCGGGCAGAACAGACTCCAGAGTGGATTGTCACTCTGTGGCTGCTCATTCTGGTATGAAGCGAGCTCAGCACGTGCTTCGGTACTGAAATGTTGCGAACAATCGACAACCGGGTGGGATTCATGTGCAGTTAGCAATAAGCAGGCACTATGGTATTCCGGATGTTCCGGAAGTTGAGAGATAAACCAGGCGTGGCATAGCTGACTAGAAAGGTCAGCACCTTTGCTCATTGAAAACTGGTTTTTGCGATTAAGGTAACCGCAAATTTGTGGCAGTAAAGACATACCGGGCTTCCATTAGAAAAATACCCCTCTGGCAGAGCCAGAAGGGTATTGCATCACTTAAAGACGCTCTTCTGTTTGAACATCGAACAACAGTACACGAGACAGATCGACAAGTAAGTCCATATTCTGGCTACGGGCTATCTCGGAGCGTAAGTCAAGACGAGCCTTGACGTTCTCATCGCCAATCTTAAACAGCACTTCTTTATCAAAGCCCATCGGTTCTACCAGGTCGATATGAACGTTTTCAAAGTTGAACGTTGTATCGCTCTCACCAAAAAACTCTTTGTCATTGAAGAAATCCGGACGAATGCCCACTTTTACTGTTTTACCTTCTTGCGGCAGTTCACCTTCAAAGCGAACACCGGTTAGCAGTGCTCTAGGCAGGCGATATTCACCCAACTGCAAATGGTCATTGTATAGCTTGCCATCCATGATGTTCATAGAAGGTGAGCCAATGAAGGTAGCAACGAATATGTTGTTAGGATTCAGGAAGATCTCCATCGGAGACCCTACTTGCTCGATGATTCCGTCACGCAGAACCACAACCTTATCGGCGAGTGTCATGGCCTCAACCTGATCATGAGTTACGTACACACTTGTCCTACCGAATCGGTTATGGATTTGCGCGATCTCGGTACGCATGTGATTACGAAGCTTAGCATCCAGGTTTGAGAGTGGTTCGTCGAACAAGAAACAATCCGCATCCCTTACAATGGCACGTCCCATCGCAACACGCTGACGCTGACCACCTGACAAGTCCGCGGGCTTACGCTTCAGGTACTCTTCCAACTTAAGCATTTTCGCGACATCTTCCAGACGACGCTGTATTTCCGACTCTTCCATTTTTAGTCGGCGCAGTGCAAAAACGATATTCTCCTCTACCGTTTTATGCGGATACAGCGCGTAGTTCTGGAATACCATCGCGATATTACGATGCTGCGGTTCCACGTCATTGACAACTCGGTCACCAATGGTAATTTCACCAGATGTTGCCTGCTCCAGACCGGCAATCATTCGTAGAGTCGTTGATTTGCCGCAGCCCGATGGACCAACCAATACCACGAACTCACCATCTTCGATATCCAGGCTGATGTTTTTTACAACCTTAGTGTCACCGTAGTTTTTAACAATATTTTTTAAAGAAATAGAAGCCATAATTATTAACCTTTCACACCACCGTCAGTTTTACCGCCATCCATGTGACGCATCGCAAACAAGAAACACACAACAACCGGAGCCAGTGTCAACATGGACGCAGCCATGATGCGATCCCAAATCGCGTTCTTTGACACAAAGAGCTCTTGTAGCGCTAGTGGCAACGTATAGAATTCTTTGAATTGTTTGAGGAATACAGAAGCAAACAGGTACTCGTTCCAGCCAATGATGAAACAGTACATAAAGACCGTTGCTAACATCGGTAATGACAAGGGCAACACCACTTTCCAGATCGCTTCTTTGCGAGAGTAACCGTCCATCATCGCCGCTTCTTCCAGCGCAAATGGAATGGTTCGAAAGTAGTTACCCAACATATACAAGGCGACGGGCAGCGTTTGGACTATGTAGATAGCAAACAGACAGAACAGGCTTCCCCACATGCTGGTCGCCAACCCTACATTTACCGCCATCTGGTAGAGTGGCACCATGAGAAGTACCCCGCCGACCATATAAACAAACAGCACCGAACGTTGAACAATAACCTGTCCGGTAAACCGCAATCGCGATATCGAGTACGCACCGAGCACAGCGAAGAATAGAGAAACTGCGGCTGCCCCCATTGATATAGCGAAGCTATTCAGCATAAAGCGACCAAACGGGAACACATCGCTGTTATTAGTATATTTCGCCATGATGGCGTCTTTTTTGGCTTGTGACAGTTTTGGGTTATCAAGCACCTTCTTGATGGCAGCCGGGATCTCCACTTCTTTCTGCTCTGTCAGGCCAAGCAACTCTTTGTATGCATCCAGATTGATAACCTGGGGGATTAGCGAAGGGTTGCCCCAGTCAAATTGATGTTTTAGAGACGTTGATAAGATCTGAGCAAATGGCAACAGGCAGAAACTGACCAGTAAGAAAATTGCCAATGCAAATCCAATACGTCCTTTAATTGTTTTTTTACCTAACATAATGAATTACCACTTAAGAATTTTCTTCACATAGAACCAGATCAGCACACACAGCACACTAAACTGAATCACTGATGTTGCTGCCGCTAACCCCTGGTCGATAACACCGGTGAACGCTTGGTAGTAGGTAAATACCGGTAACGTTTCAACGTTTGGCGCCAGCAGGAAAACGTCTTCGAAACGGTTCAGGTTCCAAATCAGTCGCAAAATCACCACAGTGGCTAAGACAAAATAGATTTCTGGCAAAGTGACATGAAAGAAGCGCCCAATCGGTCCGTAGCCATCAATTGCCGCCGCTTCATATTGATCTTTTGGAATCGACGTCAGCTTCGATAAAATCAGCAAATAGGCAATGGGAAAGTGTTTCCAAACGTCGAATATAATAACGACCCATACTGCCGTGCCCGGCTCGCCGATCAGATTAGTTCTCTGGTTCCAAAGATGAAGAACATCCACCATCAGCCAGTTAAATACACCGTTAACCGGATCGAAAAGAAACTGCCAACCGAATACTACCGAAATCACGGGAGCAAAATAGGGCATAAGAATCGCGGCACTCACCAGGCCACGCCCCTTAAAAGGGTTGCGCATCAGCAACGCGACCGCCAGACCCAACAAGGTCGTTCCGACAACAGTTCCGAATAAATAAATGCCTGTTGTTGCGATGGAAGAGTAATAATCCGGGTTTACCAACAGTCTGACGTAGTTAGCGATACCCACAAAGGTCTTGTCACCGTTCAGCTTTACATCAAAAAAACTTAGGTAAACATTGAAAACGATAGGATAGAGTATCAAAAGCCCAATAATGCCTATGGTAGGAGCGACAAGCTTCCATCCAAATCGCGCTTCTGCTCTCTCTAATGGTGTCATGGTAATTCCTTGTTGATTTGGAGCAGCGCACCATGCTGCTCCGTTAAGGTACTCAATCAGGGTGCGCTGCTAGCTCGTAGCAGCGACTTTGCGTACGCCTTAGTTAGCGATCAGTTGCTGCATCTCTTTCTCAGCCCACTCCAGAGACTTCTGAGTGTCCTGACCTTCGATAACAGAGCTGTAAATCATGCGAGGGATAATTTGCTTGGAGAAGATTTCCCCTGACTCTGGGAAGGCTTTCCCATCAACGATAGAAAAGTTCTTAATGTTCTCGAAACCAGCGATGATTTCCTTGATAGACTCTTTGCCATAGTTAGCAAAAATGCCTTTCGGATCATTAAGGAACTCTTCTGTTTCCGCGATATCACGCAGCATTGGCAGGTGACCACCCGGAGCCATGTGCGAGTATGCTACTACCTGATCTTTCTCGTTCATGTATTCGATGAAGGCTTTTGTTGCTTCCACTTCATCTTTGTTGTCGTTCTTCATAATAGAAAAACCGACCAGAGTCCCGAAAGTAGATGCTGTTGTGTGCGTGATGGCTGGTGCTAAACGGGTATTTTTAGCAAGATTTGGGTCAAATGCCGCCCCTTTAAGATCCTTAAAGTTTTCATTACTCAATGAGCTCGCGGCTGCTTCAGCTAACGCGATATCGTCCATGATATAAGTTGAGTAGAAGAACATCGCAAGCTTGCCTTGCAGGTAGTAGTCACGGGCACGCCAGGTTTGAGGTCCTGGTGGTGTGTACTGTGCCAGATCTTTGTAGAAGTCGAGCACTTCCTTCTGAGCTTCGGAGTTAAAAATCAGGTTGCCATCTTTATCAAACTGTCCCGCATCATTAGACAGGGCAAACTGGGTATACACTTGCTCAGCATAGCTATCCGCTTTAGTGCCGATGAGAATACCGTATTGATTGTCTTGAGGCTTATTGAAATATTTTGCCGCTTTTTGGATGTTTTCCCAAGTCGTAGGTGGTTCCAGGCCTGCTTCTTCGAACCAGTCGGCGCGGTACCAGATCCCTTGTACCCAACCACGATAAGGCAGCGCAACGAACTTGTTATTATCCGGGTCTTCAACCAACTTCAGAGAACCTTTGTAAAAACGCTCTTTACCCACCGCTTCAATCGTTGCTGTCGTCGCATCCAGGTCGACAATGCCCTGTTCAGCAAACGCCAATGATAAGTTTGAGCCTACTTCGATCATATCTGGTAGGGTGTTTGAAGCCGCCGCCGCCGCGATTTGCTTTGGCATGTCATTCTCATCAACCGCCACCACTTTCACGTCGATACCGGGATTTAGCGCTTCGAACACGTCAGCCATCACTTCTATCGTCTGAAGGCGGTCTGATTGTGTTTGTGTGGTCCAGTATTCGACTGTCGTCGCTTGCGCTAGAGTTGATAAACTTAAACCTGCTGCTGCAAGTCCAAGAGTCAGAGTTTTTAGTTTCATCGTTATATCCTTTACGATTTAGGATTCATATTATTTTAAGAGGCCCATTCATCAGGCCTTATTATTTACTTAGTTAACCACATCACCTGATATGGTTGTACAGTAACGATACCGCTTACATCGTCACCAGAAATCAAATCGCGAGTGATACCTTCTAACACCTCTTCAGTAACGAGCTCGACTGCTTGATTTGAAATATTGATCACCACTAGCACTTCTTCGTTGCGCACCAGTGACACTAACTGATTGCTGGTGGTGACAACACGCTGGCTTGCGCTTGGCGCGAAGGCTGCGTGCTGTTTACGGACAGCAAGAAGGTGTTTAAAACTTGATAGAACTTGAGCACGACGAGAGTCAGGGTTTGCAAGCTCCGCTTCCACTTCTGTACGCACCAGCTTTTCTCGGTTAATCGCTCTGTTGTAGCCTAACCGTTCCAAGCCCTCGGTATCATTTTCTGATCCCAATAGACTGTGAACATAGATTCCCGGAACACCGGCCATAGAAATAAGTATCGATTGAGCGGCCATGAAACGGTTCAGGTTAGTGAGATCGTCGGCATCGGGGTCGCGAATGGCATCAAAGTAGTTAATGTTAAGCTCATAAGGGCTTTGCGTGCCGTCACCATTGTCTTTATAAGAGACTCTTCCGCCGTTTTTCTGTACAACAGACAGCAAATGCTCCACCTGCACCTTGCTCAAGATGCCTTCAACCGGACGAACCCCAATACCGTCATGAGATGCCAGAAAGTTAAAGAAGGTGGTTTTATCTGAGCAAGGTTCCAGACTCGACATCCATTCTACGATTTTCTCACTGTTGCCCGTCTGCAGTGTATGCAGTGTCAATGGAGGTAGCGGGAACTGGTACACCAAGTGCGCCTCATTCTCACCATTACCGAAATAACTGATGTTATCTTGGTGCGGAACATTGGTCTCAGTGATCAGTTTGACGTGAGGTGCCACCGCATCCATTACGGCACGAAGCGCCTGAACAATCGCATGTGTCTGCGGCTGGTGAATACAAGGTGTATCCAGTTCTTTCCACATAAAGCCAATCGCATCAAGACGAATAAAAGATGCGCCTTGTTGTGCGTAAAACATTAGCAACTCTGCAATTTTCCGAAACACCTCAGGACAACGGAAATTCAGGTCAATTTGATCCTCACTGAAAGTCGTCCATATATGTTTTGTACCGTGAGCCGTTTCAAATGTCGTCAATAGCGGCAGAGCTCTCGGGCGCGTCACGGAGCTGTAATCGCGACTAGGATCGGCTTCGGTGAAAAAGTGTTGATATTGCTCTTCACCTCTCAAATAACCCTGAAACCAATCACTCGATTTGGAGATGTGGTTGATCACGCCATCAAACATTAAGTCATAATCTTTGGACAGAGACAGAACATCCTGCCAATCTCCAAGATCAGGGTTGATCTTCCAATAATCGACCACGGAAAAGCCATCATCTGAAGTGTACGGATAACACGGCAGAATGTGCACCGCGGAGAGTACATCCGCTGCGTTAGCATTAAGGAACGCTTTTAGGGTAGTGAGGGGCGCCTCACCTTCTTGCCGGATGGAATCACCATAAGTGATAAGCATGATGTCATTCTGGTCAACCCATTGCTTTTTATCTGCATAACTAGGTTGCTGTTCGACCATCTTCACCAGTTTTGGAATAAGGTCGTTCAATTGAGCAGGAGAATATACACCTGCCAATATTTGCTGTAGGTCTTTTTTTACTTGAGAATAAGCCGTTTGTTCCAGAGCCATCTTGATATCCGTCTTTCCACATCTAACAACCAAAACCGGTTTTGGTGCCTTTCAAAAAAATAGTGGCTGATGTCTTAGCCACTGAATCACTATTGAGTTAGAAAAAGTCTACATTGCTTCTTGCGACCATTTATTGAACTAGATCTCACTTTTCCCCACGACCAAAACCGGTTTTGGATTATCGTGAAATTGATCACTATTCTGCTACTTCATCGTTAAATCTAATTATAGAATGCACTAGATTACGCCAATAAACGCTCAGAAACTAAAGGACAACTGACTAATGAATATCCTTCTTGCGCACTTTCGCGTCGGCGAGACTGACGGTGTATCACTTGAAATGGACAAATGGAAATGGGCACTGGAAAGCTTGGGGCATAAGGTGTTCTACCTGGCAGGTAGTGCAGGTAGCACCTGCGCCGATTTGGTCCCTGAGCTCCACTACCTCGAGCCATTCAATGACCATATCATACACAATGCCTATGTCAGTCGTGATGACTACGCATCAGAAGCGGTTTTGTTAGAAGCCATCGAAGCGCGTGCCAATGAGATTGCCCAGGCTATAATTGAGGTTATTGGCAAACGTAACATCGATATTATTGTACCTAACAACATGTGGTCATTAGGTTATCATTTACCCGCAGCTATCGGTTTGATGAAAGCCGTCGAAGCGACTCAGACAAGAGTGATTTGCCACCATCATGACTTCCATTGGGAGCGAGTAAAGTACTCAACACCAACCTCTCAGGGTATTCAACATCTTCTCGACACGGTTTTCCCTCCCAAGCACCCTTTGGTGGAGCATTGTGTCATCAATCGCATCGCTCAATCCGAACTTAAAGCGCGTCGTGATATTGACTCAACTGTCGTGCCAAATGTGTTCGACTTTGATGGCAGTGACTGGAAAATCGACGAATATAATCAGGATCTTCGTGAGCGATTTTCGATTAAACCCAACGACATTATCTTTCTGCAGGCAACACGCATTGTCGCCCGAAAAGGCATTGAGCTGGGAATCGACTTGATCGATGCAATTAGCAAACAGCGTGAAGAACTAATTGGAAAAACGCTCTACAACGGAGAAACATTTACCACTGACAGTCGCTTAATCCTTATGTTTGCAGGAATGTGTGAAGAAGACAGCTACCTCGATTCATTGAAAGAAAAAGCCAAAAACTGCAACGTGGAACTGCTGTTTATTAATGATTGGGTCGGTCACTCTCGTGGTGAGAAAGAAAGGAAAAAAGTCTATTCTTTGTGGGACGTATACTCACATGCAGACATCATCACCTATCCTAGCCTGCTCGAAGGATGGGGAAATCAGTTCCTTGAAGGACTTGTCGCGAAAGTCCCAATGGCGGTTTATCGCTACCCGGTGTTCGATCTTGATATTGCCGATTATGGTTTTGATATCATCGATCTGGGCAACAAACACAAAGTCAACCAACAGGGTTTGGCGACCATTGAACCGTACACACTCGAGAGCGCTGTCGACACAACAGTCCGTTTCTTGTTTGATGCTGAATCAAGACGCTCTCACATGGATCACAACTATCTTATTGCCGAAAAGCACCTGTCATACAGCGCATTAAAAGCGATCCTTTCCGACATTTTTAAGAATAAGGCCTAGTCATGAAAGCACTCAGTTGTTTTAAAGCTTATGACATTCGCGGCAAATTGGGAGACGAACTCAACGAGGACATCGCGTATCGCATTGGCAGAGCATATGTGCAATTTCTGAAACCTAAAACCGTGGTTGTCGGTGGCGATGTCCGTGAAACATCGGAAAGCCTAAAACTCGCGTTGGCGCGTGGCATTATGGATGCAGGTTCCGATGTTATCGATATCGGTATGACAGGTACAGAAGAGATCTACTTCGCGACCCAGTCACTGGACGTAGATGGCGGTATCGAAGTCACCGCAAGTCACAATCCTATTAACTACAATGGGATGAAACTGGTTCGAGATAATGGTAAGCCAATCAGTGGTGATACTGGTTTGAACGACATCAAAAAACTAGCTGAACAAAATGACTTTGAATCCATAGCTCAAGTGGGACAATACAAAAAGCTATCCAATCTTGATGAATACACTGAGCATTTGCTTAGCTATATTACTCCGAGCAACATCAAGCCACTTAAGCTGGTAGTGAATTCAGGCAATGGCGCTGCAGGTCATGTTATTGACGATCTAGAAGCTAAATTCGCCAAGCTGGGCATTGCCATCGAATTTATCAAAGTTCATCACCAACCTGATTCTAGCTTCCCAAATGGCATTCCCAATCCACTGCTGCCCGAAAATCGCGCAGCCACTTCTGAAGCGGTTGTAAAGCACGGCGCTGATATGGGTATTGCATGGGATGGTGACTTTGATCGCTGCTTCCTGTTTGACGAACAGGGTGAGTTCATCGAGGGCTACTATATTGTGGGTCTATTGGCAGAAGCGTTCTTACAGAAGAATCCAAATGCTCGAATCATTCACGATCCTCGCTTAACTTGGAATACCATTGACATCGTCGCTGAGAATCAAGGTACTCCGATCATGTCTAAAACAGGTCATGCTTTCATCAAAGAGCGTATGCGATTGGAAGATGCGGTGTATGGCGGCGAGATGAGTGCCCATCACTACTTCAAAGATTTTGCTTATTGTGACAGTGGCATGATCCCCTGGCTCTTGGTGAGTGAACTACTGTCAGTAAAACAACAACCTCTTTCCAGACTGGTGGCAGATCGTATTGCCGCATTCCCGTCTTCTGGAGAAATCAATTCTAAACTAGAAGATCCTAAGGCCGCCATAGAGCGAGTTCGTGCAACATTTGAAAAAGATGCGATTGCCATTGATCACACTGATGGACTGAGTATGGAGTTTAAGGAGTGGCGCTTTAATTTGCGGTCCTCCAATACAGAACCTGTTGTCAGGTTGAACGTTGAGTCTCGTCAAGACAGCGCGCTGATGTCTGAAAAAACTCAACAACTGTTAGATCTTCTCAAATAGCATTCGAGGCAGGGAGTCATACTCTCTGCCCTTGTCTCCATCCGTCAATTCAGCTAACCCGATAATTTAATGCATTGCATTAGGGTTTTATTCTTTCGCGGACAATAAACTAGAAATGAACAAAAGTGAGCTCATCAACAATATAATTTAATTTAAATAACCATATTGTTTTAACAGAGGGGATTTTGACTTACTATGAAGGGGACCTGTTATGTTGCGAGAAGCCCAGCACTATGTCCACGACAAAAGCCAAATATTCCGATATCTATCAATCTATTAAAGAAAGAATTCTTTCAGGTGAATACAATACTCACCTAAAACTCCCCGGAGGCAGTGAGTTGGCCACAGAGTTCGGCTGTAGTGAGCTGACCATCAAAAAAGCATTGGATATTTTGGTTGCAGATGGTCTGGTCGTCAGAAAACGGGGTTCAGGCTCTTATGTCAAAAGGCCCTTAGGTAAAAGCGGATACAAACACCTCTACGGAACCAAAGCGAATGTCCTGAAAAACGGACAGTCACTGGAAACCAAAGTGTTAGAGTTTGCAGTCGTTCCTGCCGACAAATTTCTGGCTGAACGGCTCAACTGCGAGCTAGAAGACATGCTGTACAAAACCACGCGTGTAAGAATCATCGATGGCATTCCTGGGGCACTGGAAGAAACCTACATGCCTATCAACATCATTCAGGGCTTGAAGCGCGAACACGCGCAGGATTCCATATACAGCTACATTACAGACAAACTTGGTCTAAAGATCCACAGTTCAACCATGGAGATCACGGTAGTGAAAGCCAGTGAGTTGCATGCCAATGAGTTGGCGATAGTGGTCGGTGAGCCTCTGGTTAACGTTGAACAAATCGTCTATCTGGATAACGGAGAAATCTTCGAGTATTCCAATGTGAAGCATCGCTGGGAAGGCTATAAATTTGCAACCAACTTTGTGAAGTTGTAGGACTTCTCTATTCGTTTTCTGACAGAAAATAAACCGCTTTAGGAACTCTCATTCCATATTGCATCTGCTAACATGTATATACTCAGGTGACCTCGAGAAGCAGGCCTCAAAACGAGTCTATCTGGGTAGCGCAATCCTATCAATTATTGGTGACGAATATGGCTGGTTTGAGTCTGCTTACACTTCTCGACGATATTACAGCAGTGCTGGACGACGTGGCTCTACTTTCTAAAGTTGCGGCTAAGAAAACCGCCGGCGTACTCGGTGATGATCTGGCTCTCAATGCACACCAGGTATCTGGCGTCGCCGCAGATCGGGAGCTTCCCGTTGTCTGGGCTGTCGCTAAGGGGTCTTTTCGCAATAAATGTATCCTGGTGCCTGCAGCACTGATTATCAGCTTTATCGCACCCTGGCTCATCAACCCTCTTTTGCTTCTCGGTGGCCTGTTTCTCTGCTTCGAAGGTGCTGAGAAAATTCTGGAAAAGTTGCTCCACAGCAAAGAACACGAACAACAAATACAGCCCGAACTCCATGGTGAGTCATTGGAAGAGTACGAAGATAAAAAAATCGCCGGTGCCATCCGAACCGATTTTATCCTCTCTGCCGAAATTATCGTCATTGCTTTAGGGACGGTACAGGGGCAGTCTACCGGCATCCAAGTTATGGTTGTCAGTCTGATCGCCGTTTTAATGACCATCGGTGTCTACGGTCTGGTCGCTGGGATTGTTAAACTTGATGATCTCGGTTTCTATCTCGACAGAAAAGCTCAGGGCAAAGGTATTCTGGCCTCTTTTGGCCGCGGGTTGATTGCCTTCGCCCCTAAACTGATGCGTGGCTTGACGATCATTGGCACTGCGGCGATGTTTCTGGTAGGTGGCGGAATAGTAGTTCATAACGTTCCCGCTATACATCACTTAATTGAACCCATTATCATGGACATACCTAACGTCTCTTTTGCACAAGCTATCGTACCGGCGTTACTGAATGGCCTGATTGGTCTCATCGCAGGACTCATCGTGGTCGCCGCATTTGGGCTGATAGGGAAGCTCAAAGCAATCGTCCAATAAAAGACGCTTGTTTAATACGCATAGTAGTTAAGTCCGAATATCGCGCTCGCACTTCCTACGGCTTGCCTATAATCAATCAACGCTCCAACAGAACCCAATGTACACAGAGCGACACCAAGTTTAATCAGCACCTGCCCATCGACACCTACACTGTTTAAGACTCGTTGATGTGATCTCATTACCCTTCTGAAACCTAATAAAGAACGTCAAATTAAAGTCCCGTTTTTCAACGAATTACAACAAATTGCATAAATAAAACTAATGCCGAAATCCCATCGTACTCAGCCCACCACTTCGATAACGTTTTTTTATCGTGAAGATCATTTTTTTTCGTTTTACTAAGCCATATCAAAGCCTCATAGTCGCGCCGAAAAGTCAATCAATCCCCCTTACTCAATTACCCTTTCCAACACCGAATTTGGAGGCACCGCTAGTGGAAAAAACACCTGAGTTCGCAGTAAAAACTGGCTTTAAGGTCCCGGTTATTGCGCTATCTCTTTATGCCGTTGCATCAGGCTATCTTATGAGTCTGATCCCGCTAATGCTTAGCGAATACGGAATAGATGCAAGCAACGCAAGTTGGCTTGCCAGTGTGTTTTATGCCGGACTGCTAGTGGGCGCCGTTGTCATTGAGCCTGCGGTAAAGCATGTGGGTCATCGTATCGCCTTTATCGCCTGTCTTGCGCTATTTATTGCCACCATCGTCGCGCTACCTCTTGTCCCGGAGGCATGGGTCTGGCTCGTCGCTCGATTCGTAGCAGGGATCGCGGTCGCTGGCGTCTTCGTCATCGTAGAGTCCTGGCTTTTGGTCGGTGATGAGTCCAGTCGCGCCAAGCGTCTTGGGCTTTATATGGGCTCTCTGTATGGCGGCTCTGCGCTAGGTCAGCTTGGTATTGGTTTTGTCGGTATTCAGGGTAGCCTGCCGTTTGTGGTGATCTTATCCATGCTGAGTGCCGCTGTTTTGGTGTTGATATTTGTGCCAACGCAGCAGCCACAGAGTGCTCACTCTGAGACCCTGTCATTGAAGCAAATTGCCAAACTCAATCACGCCGCCATCATCGGCTGTATTGTGTCAGGCCTGACTCTTGGTTCAATCTATGGTCTGATGCCTGTAGAGCTCACTCACCGTGACGTTTCACAAAGCAGCCTGAGCGCACTCATGGCGCTGGTCATTCTTGGTGGTATGGCAGTGCAAACTGTTGTGCCGCCACTGTTGAAAGTGGCAGGACGTACGCCACTCATGGGAATGTTTTGCCTACTAGGTGTATTTGGCGTCGGTTTGGTGGTCCTCAGTGACGAGCTTAGCGTGCTGGCAATCAGCTTATTTCTGATTGGTATGGCCACCTTTGCTCTTTACCCAATAGCCATTAATTTGGGTTGTGACAAACTGGACGAAAGCTTCATTGTTTCAGCAACTCAGGTCATGCTGTTCTGTTATAGCATTGGCTCTGTTGCCGGACCTGTAATCGCAGATTGGTTTATGCAGGGCACTCAGGGCCTGATGGCCTATTTACTTGCTACCATGATGGCGACAGCGATCTACATGTTCATTGCAAGTATCCGAACCAAGAAGCATCTTGTTGCCGGGGAATGACAACTTCACAACGCTATAAAACCAAAGCATCGATTTAGTCGCTGCTTTGGTTTAGCGTCATTTCAATTATATACTGACTATAGTTATACCCAGAAACCTCACATCACAATTGGGGAACCGTTATGACTGAAGTCACTCGTTCACTCTCTGAGCAGGATCAGAAAACCAAAAGCAATGCTCTGATTTGCTACGCATGCTTGATCTTGGGAAGTTTCACAGGAGTTTTCTACATTGCCGGGGGCTTGCTGGCTATGCTGAAACGCGGTGCTGCGGAAGGCAGTATTTTTGCTGACCATATAGAAAATGCCGTCACTATATTCTGGGCCTCCATTATCCTGACTGTGATTGGTATATTTTCGCTGCCTCTGTTCGGCATTGGATATCTGATTATCGTCGCGACATCCGTATGGGTTCTGTTTCGGTGCGTTAAAGGCTGGCTTCGTTTGATGGATAACCGTAGCTTCAATTAGCCATGAAGAGAGGCTGAAAACAGCCTCTCTGTCAGATTACCGCTCGACATCTATTATGTGGTCGATACGTAATTCTTCAATAAAACCAAGATCATGACTGACGATCATCATCGTACCCAAATAACCGTTGATCGCGTCGACCAGCTGACTTTTCGCCTCGAGATCAAGGTGATTATCCGGCTCATCAAGTAGTAAGATGCCGACAGTACTCTGATGAGATGCAATTAACATAGCGACTTTCATTTTTTCTCCGCCGCTCAGCGTACTAATTCGCTTGTGGACGGTATCGGTTCGAAAGCCTATGCCCGCCAGTAGGGTGCGAGCTCTTGGCATCAGCATACCTTCACAATCGTTGCACACTGCCTCTAACAAAGTGTGTGCTGGATTAAGCGCAGAAAAGTGCTGGTCTAAATAATAGCCTCGACCATTCACTTTTAATCGCTCAGAGTCAACACTCGCTTGCTCACCGGCAGAACAGATCTGTTTCAGCAACGTCGACTTACCGGTACCGTTGCGGCCTTTAATCCAAACATGCTGGCCCGTGTTCACGTGGGCACTTAAGAACTCACAGCCTAACCGATCATTTCGATAGTCACGGAGCTGAACGCGCGCCTTACCGTCGTTCTGGGCGTCACTGGTATACCAACGCTGAGGTTTATTCTGTTCAATCTGTTCCCTTACCTGAGTAATTTTCTGATTGAGTTGCGTCAGCTGTCGTTCATTTTGAGCACTGATCGCCGCGTTCGCCACCTGAGCCGCTTGTTTTTTTCCATCCATAATGATTTTGGGTTGGCTGCCGCTGCGCCGCGCTGCCTGTCCTCTGGTCGCCAGTTTTTGTGCAGTAACCTGCCTCTGCCTTGCTTTCTCAGTCTTAACGGAACGCTCGCGCAGTAAAGACTTCTCCTGTTGGCTCAGTGACTGCAAGCGCTCGTTTTTGGCGCAAATATAGGCTTGATAGTTGCCACCGTAACGGCTGAGTCCTAATGAGGAAAGTTCATAGATGCTATCCACCTGATTGAGCAGAGCAATATTATGACTGACCAACAGAACGGGTTTATTGAGCGCACGAATGCGATCGATTAACCACTGAACATGTTCACTATCGAGATGATTGGTGGGCTCATCAAGGATCCAGGCGTCATGCTCCTGATTGAGCAATGCGTATAAACGTAATATGGCACGTTGACCACCACTGAGTTCTGATAGTGTCCGCTGAACGCTGCCGGGAAGCCTGAGTACCTGCATCAGTTGCTGTGTTTTGCTTTCTAACTCCCAGTCGCTATCTGAAATATGATCAAACCAAAATGCATCCGTACTTCCCTCGGCGATGTGTTGCAGAGCCCGGAGTTTATCTTCAATTCCCAATACAGTGGCTATTGATAAACTCAGGTCATGAATTGACTCTGTTTGGCTATAGAATCCTACCGAGCGTATACCCGGCCCCCAATCAACCGATCCAGCATCCGGGCTGTCACGTTTAGCAAGTTGCCGGGCAAGGTGAGTCTTACCACAGCCGTTTCGACCCACCAGAGCACAAAGACCAGAAGGTACCGAAAACGTCACACGTTGAAAAAGGCTATCGCCATCTGGAAACTGTTTTGATAATGAATTCGCAAAAAATGCAGTCATACATCCTCCTTGGCAGAGCATGTGACGTCTGGCAGCAGAATGCCTTTGATTTCAATGAAGAATAAAAATAGAACGAGCCAACGCCCACTAACTCTGCGATTTCAAAAGTTACTTGTATAAAAACGATCGAAATTGAGTTAGTTATTCATTTAGGCGTTTACTCCTTGGAAAGTGATAGTCAGGTTATAAACCAATCCGTAGGTCAGCACCAGTGGTTTCATCGACCATCGGAACGAAGAGGTGTCATTATTTGAGCCAATGCACAAAAGTGCCGTCAAATTTCAAACTCAGCTAATCTGGACTCTACGTACAAATTCGCCTTTTGTGTGCGCTTGTCATAGAGACAGACATAGACCATAGATTCGGCTGTTTCTCGTGCTTTGCCAATTAGCACCGCGATACCATGATCTTCATTGCCAAACGGATCGACATTTAACTGAATCTCCGACAATGTTTCCCTGGCCTTATCCGTGCACGCTATCGCTACATTCTGACGAAACGCCTCCCAGGCATCCGGTGAAGAGGCCTGGATAAATGGAGAGAGCACTATACTTAGTATCGTTATTAGAGTTCTAGATCTCATCATGTCAGTATCTTGATAGGTTGGAATGATTCTGAAGCGGGAAACGTTTTGTTCAATGAGTCATTATCCGCGCCGAGATGGTCTCGCAATATACCTTTGGTAATCGCTCTTATGTCTTTGGTCGGTTTTAAGTCCCGACCTTCATAGAGTTGGTTCTGCGCCAGACCAGGCCAGTCCGCTATCACTTGTGAACGCTTTAGCGCACCACCAGCAACAATCATCACGTTACCCGTTCCATGATCGGTACCTTTTGTGCCGTTTTCGGCTGCGGTGCGTCCAAATTCACTTGCGGCAATAACAACTGTCGAAGACCACTTATCGCCCAAAGCCTCTTTCAATGCCGCCAGACCTTTATCGAATTTAGTAAGCTGCGAGGCAAGTCGTCCTTTCACGGTCCCCTGAGCACTGTGGGTATCCCATCCACCCAGTTCTACAATGGCGATATTCGGACCTTGAGGTGCAGTCATGAAGGTGCCCGCCTGCTTCATCAGGTTAACAAACTGCTTATTCTGGCTACTCCCCAACACCATCGACTCAAGCTTCATTGCTTCTTCAAAGTTTGCTGACAAGCGTTCATCGGTCTGAAACAATTCAGACAATAACTGCGCCTGTTCTTCTTCCGCCTTTAGCTTATGGGGAAACCAACTGCTCACTTTCACCTCCCCCTGAACGATCAGTGGTAACCCAGAATCAATCGCGATGGCCTGATTGTTGTGCTGACTGGCAAGGAAGCGATTGAGCCACCCCTCAGTCGTAAAGGGGTCGTCAGTGCCGTTTTCCAGGATTTTCTGACCATCGAAATGCGACCGGCTTCGATACCCTGTCGCACAGGCATGAACGAAGATCACTTGATCGTTTTGGTACCAGGAATGTAAGTTCTCCAACGCAGGGTGCAATCCGAAGCCGTTGCCCAGCACCTTTAACTGCTGTTTGGTCAGCCCAATGTTAGGCCTTAGTTTGAGATAATCGTCATCAAAACTGGGAACCACAACATTTAGCCCGTCCATCGCCCCTCTTAATGTGACCCAAACCAGAATATTTGGACTCTGGGTGCTGGCAAATGAAAGTCCAGGGAGCAGAGTGACCAATGAAGCCGCACTCACACCTTTTAGAAACTGTCGTCGTGTCTTCATGATCGGTTACCTGTACTGAAATTGAGGGCTCATCCAAAGGACAACAAATTTAGAAGCCGGATCCTGCGCCTTGGTCATCGCGGTTAGGATATGTTCATCCACCTCATCACCGTACAGTCGCTGGATAATCTGTGAAATCTTATCATCGACGCTACGTTTGCTTCTCTTCAACTGATTTACCGTTAACGCTGCAATTTGATTCGCTACCTGCCAACGCTGAGTTAACGCAGAAGCACTGTTGAAATCGGCATCGTTATCTGACCAACCGGCTGGTGATCCGGCCATGAATGGCTCCTGGCCAAGCTGGCGGAGCATAGAGTGCATCTGTTTCTGATTCGGTTCAAAATCAGCGCTTCTCAGCACGGCAAAAAACCATTCCTGGGGGGTACGGTAGCGTAATGGCTCACCAACACTCGCAAGTGGACTGTTGAGCAGCGTAATGTACACCGGGATCAACATCCCCTGATTATCAAGCCAGACCTGAGCCATTTCTTCGACCAGTGACGAATGGCCATCACCATAAAAGTGCTGAACTAACTTGGAACAAATATGTCTGGCTGTTTTCTCATGGGCGGCAAGATCACGCAAGCAGGCTATCCCCTGCTCTTCTCCCTCCTGATCATAAATGGTTCCCAGTACCTTTATCGCTCCTGGCTCATGCATCGCCGGAATAAAACGGTAACCCGGACTACTGGCTTTCAAACTCACCGACCATCCAGTGATCCCTTCAGCCAGTTCAATAACATCATTTTGGCTATAGCCGCCATCTACCCCGAGAGTGTGAAGCTCGAGGATCTCGCGAGCCAGATTTTCATTTAGCCCTTTATTGCGCTTTTGTCCCGCCTTGGAGTTGGGACCGATGGACTGATGGTTATCCAGATACATCAACATCGCCGGGTGTTGGCAGACGGCCAGTAACATCGAAGGAAAGTCGACACTCCAGAGCTCACGTATCACCTCATTTTCCACCCCTGATGCGATTGGGCGAACCCGGCGAGTGTCTGCAGATACAGTAAAATGATTGCTCCAGAACTGAATGATCCGCTCTTGAAAACTCAAGGGCGTATGAAGAGTCTGAAGGTTTCTTGCATGAACAAGGTTACGGTAGCTCTCCTGAAAGAACGCATTGCCGGACTTGGTAAACTGCTTTTTCTGTTCCTGTGTCTTAGCCGCTTTACGCTGGCGGCTTAACTCGCCAAGGCGAGCAAGGATTTCGATTGTGGTGGGGAGTTCTGTTATGGCGTTGTGAACATACGGCTGCGATTTAAGCTGCTCTTTTGGGATCAACTCTGGCTTTGCATCGCCAACCCGCGGTCCCAAACCGAAGCGCTGCGCAGTAATGTAGTGAGCAGTATCCGTATTTTCCATGACAACCTCGCATAGCCCGTAATAGATAAAGCATTACACACTAAGCAAAAATTGCACAACTGCTCTGACGATAAAATGACAAACGGCGCTCTCACAGAGCGCCGTTTAATTACTGCATATGCCAACCCGCTATTACGAGCGTTTAGGCTGCTTATACGTTTTACCTGCCGTCTTGTAGGTTTCACTCTGCTTAATGTCGAACATTGCATCAAAGAACCAGGCAACGAACTTAATCACGTCGTCACCTTCATTCATGATGTACTCGACATACTCTTGCTCATCACCATTGTCGTCTACGTCAGTAAACACGTGATAAATACGCTGTTCACCATCCACATCTGCCAACGCAAACTGACCGCTCAGACTGTTAGCTGCCTCGACGATCTCTGGATTCTCAACACTTTTGAGTTTATTCAGAGCGTCTGGAAGCGTTTTAAACTCACACAGTTGCATGACGAGCAATTGGAATTCTAGTTGTTGCATTCATTACACCATTTTATGTCTGGAAGCCTACAAGCTCGCCAGTTTTGTCTCTTGTCTTTCAAGCATGGCATCTAACTCGTCACGACGAGCGATAAACTGCTTGAGTTCGTTCTTGGGCACAGAGTCTGCCATAGGAATGTTCGCTCGCATAGCATTAACTGGTCGACCACGAGAAATCAATTCGTAATGCAGATGAGGTCCTGTTACCCGCCCTGTAGCCCCAGAAAGACCAATACGCGTTCCACGCGTCACTTTTTGGCCTTTTCGAACCAAAATTTTGCTCAGATGCAAATAGCGTGTTTTGTAGGGACCACCATGGTCAATTACGACGTATTTGCCCGCGTAAGGATGGTTACGGACCATAGAAACGACACCATCGCCCGTGGTGTAAACATTCGTCCCGGTGCGAACCCCAAAATCAGTGCCATTATGCGGCGCAACCCGCCCCGTAACCGGGTGTTTTCGGTTTGGATTAAAGCTAGAAGTAACACGGTGGTTTTTCACCGGGTAGCGCATAAACGCTCGTTGAAGACTATCACCCTTCGCATCATAATATTGCCCATTGCTGTGCAGATACGCTGAGTACATCGCGCCGCGGTTAAAGATCTTTATCGCCTGAATCTCAGAATTTCCCGTAGGTGTTCCTTCTACGAACTGACTTTTCTTGACCACTTCAAAACGGTCACCTGCTCGAAGGTCACGGGTGAAACTGATCTTATCTTTAAGGAGTGTCACAACCTGGTCGATCTCTCTTGGATTAAGACCCAGTTTGTTTGCCGATGCTGAAAAGCTGCCATTAATCTCCCCGACCATGGCGACCGACTCCCACACTCCAGGGATGGAAATGTCTTTAAACTCAAAACTGCCATCTTCAAGGCGCTGATAAAGGGCCTTTTCAGCAATGCTTCGGGCAATTTCGAGTTTTGCCAGTGCCCCTGTCGCTTCATCTTGCCAAAGACGTATGTTGTCGCCTGGGCGAATGGTATCAAGAACGAGGTAATCCAGATCAGTTTCCATCACCGACATCATGTCTCTATACGGGAAACCAAGCTGATCAAAAATTTGGCTCAGACTGTCACCAGATTGCACTGTATAGGCATATTTGGGTGGCAACTCTGCTTGCGGTAATTCCTTTTCTACCCCTTCAGGGCTGATAACTTTTGCAATCGGCGAGTCATTTAAGTCCAGCTCGACCGTACCGTTGAGATTGGATCCTGGTAAGCTATGTAGAAATATAAACGCAGCCACAAAAGGCACGCTAAAAGCGAGACCGCGTTTTAATTTTTTCGACGGAGTCCTTGCTGCGCTTAGGCCGCCTGTAGGTTGATTCGATTGCACAATGGTTCCGATGCATTTCGTTAGTGATAAGCCTTAAGAGTAATCGTTTCTATCGCTAATTGCACCAGAATGTCGTGAAAAGAAAGGTAAAAGATGTGATAAGAGTGTAAAAAAGCGAAGCTTGTCGCTTCGCTTTTCGGGCTAACAGGATTATTGATAACTAAGCTTCACAAACTTCGTTCGTTTTCACGATGCAGTTGTCAGCACCAAAGTCATTTGGCACGTACTGATCCGCCTCAGCATCGTTAACCCAAACAGTGTCATTCACCAGATAGCGGAACTGAAATTCCGCATTCTTCGGAAGACGCGTTTTGTATTTGAACGATTTGGTCTTCGCTACCTTTTTCATTGGCACAGGTTCCCAGTTGTGAAACTCCGCCATAAGTACCGCACTCTGGACATCTTTGCCATCAAGCTCAAAGGTCACTTCTACTTCATCTTTAGTTTTAAAAAAACGCTTATTGATCATCGCAAGCTCCGTTTGTCTAAAAAAATAACAACATCAAAACCCCATATTATGTAATCAAGCTCACATTCTCAACACCATATGTAATAAAGATATATATCGGTTACTTATAGAAACAAAATCCAATTAACATCCTGTCAGTTGACTGTTTTCCAGTATACAAGACAACGTACCTTCCAAATTGGGAGGCTCTGCCATCGACTGCTCCGGGCCATGGCTCTTATACAGAAACTCAACCTGAGAACCATTTAACGTCAGGGACTGAATATCAACCCTGTCTCCCGCCAATTTGGCGTCTGCGAGGATAACCCTTTGTCTCGTTTCATCCCATTGGAAAACACCGAGATAATAGAAGACCCCAGATCCCTGGTTACTGACAGCAAACGGCACCAGCGCTGCTTTCAGAACATTGTTCTCGTACACCAACTGCTTGTATCTGTAGAGAAGATAAACACTACCGCGCGCCATACCATCATCATAGCTACCAGCAGCGACCTGTTTTTCGGCATCGATATCAGTCAGCAATGAAAAGGCGCTGGTTTCCGGTACCTGTATCGTCCAAGGATTGGCGACTTTCAATCCCAATATGGTTTCCACGACATCATCATGTACTACCGCTTGCTGAGAAGGGAATTTTGCCATGATCTCCTCATCCGTTAACGAGAAGCGATAAACACCAGCTCCTATAACGATGACTAGAAGGCAAAGAGGGATAAAAAGAATCAATGGAACGGGGAGCTTCTTACTGGGCATTATTATTATTCTCAATAATTTAACTTCATGGTTAAGTTTAGCGTTTTCTCAGACAAGCTCAAAGCGTGTTTAGCCACTATACTCAATGAAATTGCTTTATTTTCTATTAATACATTCTTTTGCATATTATTAACCTGGCTAGTCAGTTATCGTGAATATTTAGTCTTTATTGATGAATAGTATTGCCATCACCCATAAAAAGCAGTAATCTTGCGCACAATGAGCAAATATGGATGTTTAGTGAATAAATAGGCAACGGAATTGTCCATTACTAACTACTTGTCACACGAGAAAAAAATGCAAAATAGTGCTCAATCAGTGCCTGAAACTGGTAAGAAAGGCAACTTCTGGATGTTCTTCATCCCGTCACTTATCGGTCTGTTCCTGTTTATGGCGCCAATCAGCTACGATGGCGGTTTAACCATACCTGTCGCCGTATTGGCGAAGTCATTGCAAGCTGCTGTTGGTGATTTCATAGTCCCTCTGGTTACCGCTATTATTGCGTTGATGGCAGTGGCGTCCATTCTGAGCCGAGTGTTCAAGCCTGCATTTATCAGCAATAACGAATTTTTAAACGGCCTTTTCAACCCTAGTCCAATGTGGCTTGCTGTGCGTGTGATTGGTGGTCTTGCTGTAGTAATGACTTACTTTCAGGTGGGCCCTGAGGCTATCTGGGAAGAAAACACCGGTGGGTTGGTTCTGGAAGGCCTGCTTCCGACACTGTTCGCCGTATTCATTTTTGCCGGTCTACTGCTTCCTCTACTTCTCAATTTTGGCTTGCTAGAACTGTTTGGCGCTCTACTGAGCAAAATCATGCGCCCTGTGTTTAACCTGCCAGGTCGTGGTGCCATTGACTGTATGGCTTCTTGGCTTGGTGACGGCAGTGTCGGTATCTTGCTGACCAGCAAACAGTATGAAAGTAAATTCTATACTATGCGTGAAGCGGCGGTAATTGGTACCACCTTCTCTGCGGTTTCTATTACTTTCAGCCTGGTGGTTATTGCTCAGGTCGAACTGGAACACCTGTTCCTTCCATTCTATGGTGCGATTTGCCTCGCTGGTGTGGTGGCTGCGATTATTATTCCGCGCTTACCGCCGCTGCGTAACAAGAAAGATGTGTTTATCGACGGAACCAAACCAGAAAAGGACGCCGAAGTCATTCCAACAGGCCACTCTACCTTCTCTTGGGGTATGGATCTGGCACTTAAACGTGCTGGCAAAGTAACTTCCGTGAAGTCTGTATTTGGTGAAGGCATCAAAAACGCTGTTGATATGGTATTTGGTGTGCTCCCTGTTGTTATGGGTCTGGGTACTGTCGCTCTGGTTATCGCTGAATACACGTCAGTATTCGAGATTTTGGGCATGCCGTTTATCCCTTATCTTGAGCTACTTGGTGTGCCTGAAGCGGTTGCCGCGTCAAAAACTATGGTGGTTGGTTTTGCCGATATGTTTATCCCATCGATTCTGGCAGCCTCTATCAACAACGAAATGACGCGTTTTGTGATTGCAGCAATGTCTGTTACTCAGTTGATTTATATGTCTGAAGTAGGTGCCCTGCTATTAGGTAGCCGCATCCCTGTCAACATCGTTGAGCTATTCGCGATTTTCATTCTGCGTACTCTGATCACCCTACCAGTGATCGCCGGGGTTGCTCACCTGATATTCTAGTCATCGATCACGTTTGAAAGGCTCGCTTCGGCGAGCCTTTTTTTATATCAGACAACAATTGTGAACGAATATCTATTTTCCATAGCTATCAGAAAGACATGTCATTTACTTTATTAATGGGTTGTTTAGTATGTGAACACTCGCACAATGTGCGAGTCTTTGCAGTGGAGCAATGACGTTAAGTCATCGCCAATAAAACAACTAAGGCTCTTAGGATAAAGAGTCCACATTGCGATTCAATCGCAGGGAAGAATAATGAAACGAATGACACTTTTGGCTATGAGTGTGCTGACTGCCACTACGCCGTTTATATCGAATGCAGCAAACAATATGATCGAAGCCCGTGGAGCCGCTATGGGCAACACTGGGGTGGCTTCCGCCGATTACCTGACTGCAGGGCTCTATAACCCCGCATTGGCCGCGAGCTTTCACGAGAGCGACGATGTCGGGCTATTGCTGCCGACCTTAGGCGGTGAGGGCCGCGATAGTGATGACAGTATCTCGACACTGAACGATCTACAATCGCTAATTGAACGGTATGAAAGTGATGGGCAGACAGATCCAGATATACTAACTGAAATCAATCGTCTGCTCGATCAACTCGAGGGTAATAAGCCAACAACGGTGACTGCCACACTTGGCTTTGCGCTTGCTATCCCTTCTCATCTTGTATCGACTAACCTCTATGCTCGAGGCTACGCCGAGGCGATTGCAGCACCTATAATCGTAAAGGACAGCTATACAAGTTCTCTTGTACAAATGCAAGCGTTTGCCAGTGCAGAGCTTGGGCTAGCAATGGGAAAGAGCTTCACTATTGCTAATCAAGATGTTTCGTTTGGCATTACCCCCAAGTTTCAAAAACTTCGCACTTACGCATTGATTGCGAGTGTCGCCGACTTTGACGCCGATAATGCAGAAGACAGCATGGTTGAAAAGAGCGCTTTCAACTTCGACTTAGGCGCCGCCTGGAACTACAACAATTGGCGTATGGGTCTGGCTGTTCGTGATATTTTGGCTCAAGAAGTTGATGTCAACAACGTCAGCGGGCAAAAAATCGACACCTACAAACTAAATCCTATGGTGACCGTTGGCACGGCCTACAACGGTGAGTTTATTACTGCGGCCGTGGATATCGAACTGACCAAGCAGGAACGCTTCGCCTCACTCAATGACGAAACCCAATACCTTCGTTTCGGTATAGAAGGCAATGCCTGGGATTGGGCGCAATTGCGTGCCGGCTATGAGGTTGATATGCAGGACAATGCGGACAGCGCTATTACCGCTGGTATCGGCTTGAGCCCGTTTGACGTAGTCAGTCTAGACCTAGCCGGTAGCTACGCAGGCAGTAACCAAGTGGGTGCATCGGCAAATCTGGCGTTCACCTTCTGATAGCTATTAAGAAACGACAAAACGGAGCCAATCGGCTCCGTTTTTCATTAAGGCAGTGTATCTGTTCTATACGGCTAAGCGCTTAGAAGAAGTACTTGAAGCGTACACGAACACCTTTGTCTGTATCTTCTTCGAAGATTCTATCTGCAGTTTGGTCATCTACTTTCGTGTAGTAAGCACCTAGATAGATAGAGAAGTCGTCTACCGCAAGTACGTCAGCAAACTCATAAGATGCGTAAACCGTATCTACTTTCGCTTTACCTGTTGTGTAATCAATCTTGTTGCTTTCATAGTCATTGTTCGCGTGGATATAACCTAGACCGAAGCCTTTATACAGCGCGTTCACACCCGCTGTCATGTTCGTTTCGTCAACTGCGTCCATGTATGCGAAGTTTGCAATTAGGTTCCAGTCAGCGGTTGTGTAGTTTGCGGTCACACCGTAGCCCAGACGGTCAGAAACATCTACATCACCATTTGTACCTGCAACAACTACTGCATCTTTAACCAGGTTCGCTTCCATAGAAGCAGCGATACCAAAGTTACCTGCTTGATAGCCGACTACCGGACGAAGTAGTACTGCATCTTTTGAGCTCTTGATTTGCTGTCCATGATATTGGTCACCAGCAAACAGCACTGAACGGTCACCAATCATAGATGCAAGTTCTAAATATAGGTTGTCAAATGACTGGCTGTACATGATTTGGCCGTCAGAACCACGACCACGGCCTTCTTTCATTTGATAAACATATGGTGCATCGCTAGATACTAGGTCGTTAGAAGTATCACCAGAATACTCAAGGAAGGTGTCCTGACCTACTGGGAACATATCGAACGCTTCAAAACGACCCATACGTAAGTTCCAACCATCTTGTGCACCGAATGCGAACCAAGCATCATCAAGGTTAACCTGACCGTCACTACCCATTAAAGGCTGAACATTTACCTGGAAAACATGGCCTGTGTTTGTGATACGCTCGCCAGAGAATTCAAGAAGAATACGACCTGTCTGGTTGAACTCTTTATCCGCTTGACCCTCACGGTCCTGGAAGTTGAAGTCAAATTCAACGTCACCACCGATAGAGAAGTTGCCTTGCTCGTTATCTACGATGCTGATACCAGCGTTAGCAGCCATAGCTGAAGAAACAAGAACTGCAGCTAGCGATAGTTTGAAAGTATTTTTCATTATTAACCCCAAGGATTGTAATTAACTATTTTATTATTTTTTTAAAACTCTCGAGTTGTCGTGAATAAGCTTGGAAAACACCTAGAAACTCATTCACCAGTTACATCACTCAAGAGCTTGAAAATCATGTACCGAATGAACGAGAGAAATTTTCAACAAAATTGGCCCTACCAGCAATCCTAATAATTTGAAAATGCCTATCTAAATCACGTTTTTATAAAAACAATAAAAGCACTAAAAATCAAAGACATAAGTATAAATAAATATACATTTAGCTTTAAATATATTTCTTGAGGCAATTTAGGGGAACTTTTCTGATGACAACGGCATTTCAGTGATCATGATCACAGATAGAGTTATTAATCAAACTTTAAGTGCGCGTTAAATATTAGTACTAAATTTCCTGCATTTCTGTTAGCAGCAATCCTTATCAGCTCAACTTTAACAACACAGAATCGGACAATTTAATCAAAATAGAGGGGTGTATAGAAAATCACCAAATAAGAAACTGGCATTATTAATGCGAACAAACAGACGAAATCTTGCCATTAGTCGCATATGGTCTAAGTTAGAAGTATGACGTAATAAAGAGGTGGTGCCGATATGAATCAAACGCTAGAAAAAGACATCGTTAACGCCATGCATCATTTGAATACAGACCAACTGAGGGACGTAAAACGCTACGTTGAACGACTGTCCTGTCAGCGACGGATTGAACGACTGTTAACCGATGAAGAGCTCACTATGCTACGTGAGTTGAATGGGGAAAGAAGACATTATCGGTAACGCCATTTAGGCAAAACAACAAAGACCAGCTATGAGCTGGTCTTTTGCATCGGACAATAAATAAGACAGCAATCCACTTGTGAAAGGTGCCTGTTTATTCACTGCAGCTAATCCATTTTACGAGTTCCCTCTATCTATATATAGAGGACACCAAAAAGTGACGCCGTCACATGGCGCTAATCGTTACGCCAATGAATTTGCGCCGGAATGACCATCTGACTCGGACAATCTGCATTAGACGTACAGCGCCTCAGGCATTCGAGTGCGGCCGCGGCTAATGCTGGACAATCTTGCTCGATAGAATCAATTCGCAGCGGTAGGCAATCCAGAATAGAGTAGTTATCGAAGGTTGCTATCTTCATGGATAAGGTGTCGCCTGCGCCAAGAAGGTTGTGGTCATTGAGGTATCTGAGCACCCCTTCCAGAAGTGAATATGATGCCGTGAACAGACATCGAGGTAATCGACCCAGCGTTTGCACGCACTGGGACATCATGTCATAACCACTTTGTGGTTGATAGTCGTGACTAAAGATAATATCCGTGTTGAGTTCGATACCATTCTCTTTCAAAGCATCCACATAGCCCTGATATCGATCGCGACTGGGTGATAACTCAAACTGGCCACCTATGTAAGCACACTCATCATGATCTTGGGTCGTCTTTGACAGTAATGCCTTGGTCGCATCGTAGGCATTGGTCGTTATAAAGTGGTAATGTGACGATTCAAACCTGCGGTCAAAAAAGACAATGGGTAAGTCCTTAGCTACAGACTGATAGTATCCGTCATCATTGTGGCACGAAGCCACCATGATGCCATCAACCTGACGATCAATCAGATTGCTGATCGCTTGTTGCTCTGTCATTGGATCGTCCTCCGTTGACGCAATCAATAGCTGGTATCCCGAAAGCAGACATAAACGCTCTAGTTCTTTTGCGATCGCTGCAAATCCCATGTTAAGTAAATCTGGGATCACCAAACCATAGGTGGAAGTTTTCTTGGATTTCAGGGCTCGGGCATAAACACTGGGTGAATAATTATTGGCTTTGATGACCTGCATTACCCGCTCTACCGTCTCCTTAGTGATCCGGTGCTTCTCAGCATGCCCGTTCAGGACAAAACTGACCGTCGATTTTGATACGCCCGCCAACTGTGCGATGTCAGCCAGTTTTAACTTTTTACTCATTCCTATCCACTTTCATTACTGAACGATCTTGTGACCACTCTAAGATCGTGTTTGAGATCACAGATTCATTTCAATCCATTGTTGGGCTATTAAAACACATTTTCTTTGCTAAATCGATTTAGTAAACTAACTATAAGCTAATTAATATAGGATTTTCGTTATGAGCAAAGTATGGGTTACGGGTGATGCCGTTGTCGATTTGATCCCGGATACCGAAGCGACTTACTTAAAGTGTCCGGGCGGTGCGCCAGCGAACGTCGCCGTGGCCATTGCTCGTCTTGGTGGTGAAACAGGTTTCTTTGGGCGAGTAGGACAAGATCCTCTGGGTCGTTTCATGAAGCAGACGCTAACAGAAGAGAAAGTAAATACTGACTTTATGTTATTAGACGAAGCACAACGCACATCAACCGTGATCGTAGATCTTGATGACAGTGGTGAACGCAGCTTTACATTTATGGTCAAACCCAGCGCAGATCAATTTATGCAAACCTCTGACATTCCAAGCTTTGCTAAAGGTGAATGGTTACACGTCTGCTCAATCGCGCTGGCAAATGAACCGAGTCGTGGAGCCACGCTCGAGGCCATGAAGCGTATTAAGGCAGCAGGTGGGTATGTAAGTTTTGACCCTAACCTGCGCGACGAGGTTTGGGGGGAGCAACGCTTAATCAAGCCCGTATGTCGTCAAGCAATTGCGCTCGCGGATGTGGTGAAGTTCTCGGATGACGAACTCATGTTCCTGACAGAAACTGACACTCTGGAAGCAGGAATTAGTGCACTCTCTGAGTTTTCAAACACACTAGTGCTGATCACTCAGGGGGCGAAGGGTGCATTGGCCATTCGTGGTGAACAGCAGCAGTTAATTGCCGGAACGCCGGTGAAACCCGTCGACACCACTGGTGCAGGTGATGCCTTTGTAGGAGGCTTATTGACTCGACTTTCGAAGAGCGCCGATTGGGACAATGATGAAACTATCCACGACGCGGTACGTTGGGCAAATGGCTGCGGCGCTTTGGCGACCACTCAAAAAGGCGCAATGACCGCCCTGCCAAATGAACAGGCATTGTTGGCATATATAAGCTAGAGTGACTGACAAAGTACCTCGTTCGTCAAAGATGTCGAACTTCCAGGTGTGACTTGCCACAACAAACCCCGTTGTCGCTCACTCGCTATGATAAGCTCGCACGAAACTGCGAGCTTTTTTATACTAGCTCGCTACAGCGTTCCAGCAGCTTCGCTGGTGACGCCCAGGTATATACAAATTCATCAACATATTTACCACATGGCGACTCACCGCGTTGCTTCAGTGCTTTGTGACCACCGATGGATTCGTAGAATTTGATAGCACTGTTGTTCTCAGCCAGCACTTCCAGAAATACGCCGTTATCAGGGTAATATTTTTCAGCCCACTGACCTGCTTGGGCAATCAATTGCTTGGCTATGCCTCGCCCTTGAGCTGCTGACTTCACATGTAGGTTATCAATGATGGTGCCATAATCGGCATTGTGATTCCCGAAAAGGCAAATAAATCCAAGCAGTTCCCCTTTTTCTTCTGCAATCACAACGTGTTGACTGAATGGTGGGTTTAACAATCTTGTTTGCCAGATCAGACTTTTGTCTTCCAATACGCCTTCATCCAGATATGACTGACGCATTATGCCTTGATACGCTTTCTGCCAGCTTTCCGCATGCAGCTCTGCCACATTCTGATAGTCAGAATATTCTGCTACTCTAAATTCCATTTAATAGTACCTACTGCTTCACATTTTACAAATCCTTTAATTACATACTAATTATCTGCAACTAAATTGCAAACCGTGCTGTACATCTAATAGGCAGCCAGATCAAAAAAAGGGAGATCTTTCACGATCTCCCTTCAAACGTATGATAACTAAACCACCAGCAGAACTTTTCTCTAGCAGAAAGCGCGGGCAAATTTACCAGTACAGGTTACGGTATAGTTATCTGCTGAAGCTGGTATGAACACCGAGTGACCACGCTGAACCGTCATGGTCTCGCCGCTCGAGTGCGTCAGCTCCACAGGCTCATCCAATGCAAACAAAATTTCTGGTGTGCTCACATGCACACAACGGTCTTGTTGGCCTGTATAAACGCTGAACTTGAAGTCTTCAACGGGAATTGGGTAGTGTTCAGCTCCGTTATCCAACTCTGGCACTGTCAGTAGCTCTGCGCGCACTTTCGGTTCAAATATGGTACAAGCAGCAAGCTCTTCAACATCAATGTGCTTTGGAGTGAGACCAGCGCGAAGTACATTGTCTGAGCTTGCCATGATCTCAAGTCCCGTTCCCCGACAGTATGCATGCGGTGTACAGGCGTGAAGGAACATGGCCTCCCCTGGCTCCAGTGTCAATACATGCAAAAACAGCGGCGAGAACAGACCTATATCTCCGGGATACAGATCTTTAAGCCATTGAATCAACTCGAACGTTTCATCGTCTTGCTGAGCTTCAGCAAACGACAGCAGTTTATCTAGTGCGGCATCTTTTACTTCACCATCAAGCTTCAGCATCGAGACAAACAGAGCCTCAAGACCTTCAGCGTTCAACGACGCCTTGTACGCATCAATAAGACCAGCAAGTTCAGCAATATTCAGCTGTTCAAAGTTCGCCAAAATTTCTTCATAAGGACGGAATCCGTTCATGGCTTGATAACGCGTGAGCGCGTAGACCAGTTCCGGTTTATGGTTAGGATCTTTGTAGTTTCGGTTGCCTGCTGTACGGGCGATACCTGCTGACTCTTCTTTTGCAAAGCCCTGTTCTGCCTGAATTTTACTTGGGTGCACCTGGATAGAAAGCGCACTGGCCGCCGCCAACACTTTGAAAAGGTATGGAAGCTCACCAAATTTGTCATCTATGGCTTGACCTAATACCGCACTCTTGTTGGCATTAACAAACTCATCCAAACGAACCGACTCTCCTGCGGCTGTGACTTTAGAGCAACCGCCCGAATGCGCCCCCATCCAGATCTCTGCCTGAGGTTTGTTTTCTGGGTTCTCGAGACCAAACAGAGAGTGAATCGACGTTACACTGCCCCAGGCGTAATCTTGGATAACGTTTTCCATAGGTAAGAAGTATTGCTGTGTCATTTTTCAGTCCAAGCGATAGTTTTAATAATCTTGATAAGTATTCGCTTATCGTCCGGAGACTTTTCTCAAACGAATACTTATCCAGACTTTATCCGTTGATAATGTAGCGAAGCTCACCATCCGCTAAGTTGATCACTCTCAATTTGTATACACAAATCTACATTTATTTCTAAAAACTTTATAGTTTTGACAGATGAATGACAGGAAATATATCAGTTCGCAAACGGGATTCCAACTTTAGCGATAGTTTGCATAGAACAAGAAAGCCCCCTCGGGCTCGAATCGAGGGGGCTTGGTCTGGTGGAGCATCTATTGAAGTAAGGGGGATTACTTCGCTACATCCTTAATAATGGCTTCAAGTTTATCCAAACCTTCAGCCAGAACTTCAGACTCGATAGTAAGTGGAGGAAGCAGACGAATAACGTTCGCTTTCACACCACAAGACAGCAGAATCAAACCATTTTCCTGTGCTTTGCCAATGACCGCTTTAGTCACGTCCTGCAGTGGTTGACCTGAATCTGGATCGGCAAATTCGATAGCCATCATCGCGCCGTGGGTACGAATTTCAGCAATAGCCGGCACAGTTTTCTGAAGCTCTGAAATTCGAGCATTCACGACTTCACCAATGGCCTGTGCTTTTTGGCATAGTTGCTCTTCTTCAATAATTTTCAGTACTTCCAGACCTGCGATACAGCCCAGTGGAGAGCCCGCGTACGTACCACCCAGTCCGCCTGGTAATGCCGAGTCCATCACATCCGCTTTACCTACCACAGCAGAAATTGGGAACCCACCGGCAATACCTTTGGCCATCGTCATCAAATCTGGTTCTATCTCCAGATACTCTGTCGCAAACATCTTACCGGTACGGGCAAAACCGGTCTGAATCTCGTCAGCAATCAACAATATTCCATGCTTGTCACACAACTCGCGAACTGCCTTAGCAAACTCGACAGGAGCCATGTAGAAACCGCCCTCACCCTGGACCGGTTCAAAGATGATCGCCGCGACACGGCTTGCTTCAATATCGCAGGCAAAAAGATCGTCAAGTGCCTGCAGACTGTCCTGAACGCTGATACCGTGCAGCGCATTTGGGTAAGGCGCGTGGAAAATTTCGTTCGGGAAGGGACCGAAGCCCGCTTTATAAGGTGCAATCTTACCTGTCAGACCCATCGTCATGTTAGTACGACCGTGGAAGCCACCTTTAAATGCAATAACACCACTACGGCCAGTATGTGCACGCGCAACTTTTACTGCATTTTCAACCGCTTCCGCACCTGTTGTCAGGAAGATCGCTTTTTTCTCGGTGTTGCCCGGTGCCAGTTCTGTCAGCTTTTCAGCAAGCTCAACAAAAGACTCATAAGGGGTCACCATTGCACAGGTATGCGAGAAGTTGTCGATTTGTGCTTTTACCGCCTCGGTGATACGAGAGTGTGAGTGACCCGTATTAGTCACTGCGATGCCTGCCGCAAAATCAATGTATTTGTTGCCATCAACATCCCACACATGGGCGTTGTCTGCCTTTTCAACATACAGTGGGTAAAGTGCGCCCATGCCCTGAGCGATAACTTTGCTTCTTCTTTCGTGTAATTGTTGGTTTTTCATTGCCTAATCCTTTAAATGTTATCGCTAAACGTTTAGTTGCCGCCAAAGCACAGGTATTTCACGTCCATATATTCGTCGATACCTTGCTTCGCACCTTCACGTCCGATACCCGATTGCTTCACTCCGCCAAACGGAGCAACTTCGGTAGAAATAATGCCTTCGTTGATGCCTACCATGCCGTATTCAAGCGCCTCAGCAACTTTCCAGACACGGTGGATGTTCTGGCTGTAGAAGTATGAAGCCAGACCGTAGATAGTGTCGTTCGCCATCTCGATAAGCTCTTCATCCGTTTCAAAACGGATGACAGGAGCAACCGGACCAAAGATCTCTTCCTGAACGATGTCCATATTGTGTTTGACATCTTTGAGAACTACCGGCTGCATAAACAGCCCATCCAATTGTTTCAGCGGTGTCGCCGGAACCGCACCCTGTTCAATAGCACGGTCGATCAAAGCCTGAATGCCCTGCTTGGCGCTTTCATTGATCACTGGACCAATATTGACACCGTCTTCCAGCCCATTGCCGATCTTCAGTTGCTGAACAGCGGCATCAAACTTAGCGACAAATTCATCGTAAACATTGCTGTGCACATAGAAACGGTTGGCACACACACAAGTTTGTCCTGCATTGCGGAATTTAGAGGCCATTGCCCCCTGAACGGCCGCGTCAATGTCCGCATCATCAAAAACGATGAACGGTGCGTTACCACCCAGCTCCATAGAGGTACGTTTGATATCTTTTGCCGATTGCGCCATCAGCACACTGCCCACTTGGGTGGAACCGGTAAACGACAGCTTTCTAATCAATGGATGGGAAGTGAAGATCGCACCAATTTTACGAGAGCTCTCGCCCAGAACCACTTGAAGTGCATCTTTTGGTACGCCAGCCTGATAGGCCAACTCAACAATAGCGAAAGCCGACAGTGGGGTTGAATCAGACGGCTTAACGACAAAGCTACAGCCTGCTGCTAACGCTGGTCCCGCTTTACGCGTGATCATGGCGATAGGGAAATTCCACGGAGTGATCGCACAAGCGACGCCAATAGGTTGCTTAATGGTCACGATTCGCTTGTCTGCGGTTGGGCCCGGAATAGAGTCACCGTAGGTGCGCTTCGCTTCTTCCGCAAACCACTCGATAAAACTGGCACCGTAAAGCACTTCGCCTGCGGCTTCGGCCAATGGCTTGCCTTGTTCCACTGTCATGATTCTTGCGAGATCATCTTTGTTCTCCAAGATCAACTGATACCAGCGGTTTAGTATGGTCGCGCGCGATTTCGCCGGCAGCTTAGCCCACTCTTTTTGTGCGACGTGCGCACGTTCGATCGCGTCCATTAATTCAGGCTCGGATGAAATAGGCGCATGGCCAACAATATCTCCCGTCGCCGGGTTAGTTACTGCAACTGCATTATCCGCAGCCGTCACCATAAAGGACAGTAAGCTCTTGTTTTTAATTTGCTGCATGGTGATTCCTTTTGTTTTTTAACGCTCCAATTTGGGGAGCATTCCCGTGAATAAAGTAAGCAGATGGCACTAGGCGGGTATCTGCTGAGTAATGCAGTGAATATTGCCACCGCCTAAGAGCACTTCCCGAGTAGATATTCCTACGATTTCATATTCTGGTAATGCGTTTGTCAGAATTTCGATAGCAATTTTGTCGTACTGTTCATCGAGCAGGGGCAGGAAGATATGCCCATTCACCATCAGAAAATTGGCGTATGATGCACTCAATCGCTCCCCCTCTTGACGATTCATACCGTCACTCATTTCGATGCCGTTTGCCTCATTTTCAGAGTAGTACAACGGCCCCGGAACCGGGATCTTAACCACTTCAATCGCGCGCCCCTTTGCATCGGTTTGTGCATTCAATGCAGCCAGCGCTTCTCGAGAAAGCTTGAACTGAGGATCAAAGGGATCATCAGTCCAGCTCAGTATGACTTTTCCTGGTGCAACTACGTGTAACAGGTTGTCAACGTGGCCATCGGTTTCATCGTTAAACAAGCCTTTTGGTAGCCAGACCACTTTGCTGACCCCCAGATATTCACCCAGTAACTGCTCAATTTGCGACTTGCTGAGTTGCGGGTTGCGGCCAGGGCTCAGCAGACACTCTTCTGTGGTATAGAGCGTCCCTTCACCGTCTGTGTGAATCGCACCACCTTCAAGAACAAAGGGCGCTCTATAATGATCAATGCCCAGTACGTCACAAACAGAGGCCGCGACTTTGTCATCATCGCTCCAGTCGTCATACAAACCATTGAAATCACCACCCCAGGCATTGAACTTCCAACTCACACCTCGGCGTTCCCCGGCTTCATTAACAATAACCGTTGGCCCGATATCACGCATCCAAGAGTCATTAAATGCCATCTCTACCAGCTTGACCGAAGAGTGCAGCAAAGAACGCGCCTTCTCGTACTGTTGAGAACTGACGGCCACTGAAACACAAACCACTTCTGCAATCGCGTTGGCGACGTTAGCAAACGTCTGCTGCGCCGGTTTTGCCCCGTCACGCCAGTTATCACCGCGTTCTGGCCACGCAAGCCACACTTCACGTACTGGTTCGAACTCAGCCGGAAAGTAGAATCCATCTTGCCTAGGAGTTGTGGTGAGTTTCATAGTTCACCTCATTACTTTGCCAGGCTGAGAATATCTTGATACAGATCAGGACGACGATCTCGGAACAAACCCCATGCATGACGGGCCTTGGCTGTCGCCTGAAGATCAATTTCAGCGTAGATGATGCTCTCACCTTCACGTGGTGCTTCGGCCAGTTTGCCACCGGTGTGGTCAGTAATGAACGATGAGCCGTAGAACGTCGTTTCAATGCCGTCATCAACTTCAATACCCACTCGGTTTGACGCGATAACCGGAACTAAGTTAGCAGCCGAGTGACCTTGCATCGTACGTTGCCAGTGGTCTCTTGAGTCTAACGATAAGTCTTGTGGCTCAGAGCCAATAGCCGTTGGATAGAAGATCGCTTCAGCACCGTTCAAAACCAAACTGCGTGCCAGTTCAGGGAACCATTGGTCCCAGCAGATACCAGCGCCAAACGTACCGAACTTTGTTTTCCAGACTTTGAAACCCGTATCACCAGGGCTGAAGTAGTACTTTTCGCTGTAACCCGGACCATCTGGAATGTGTGATTTACGGTAGTTTTCCAGTACCGTACCATCGGCGTCGATCATCACGAGCGAGTTAAAAAATGTGTTGCCTGCTTTCTCAAAATAGCTCACCGGAATGACGATATTCAGTTCTTTTGCCAGTGCGCTCAGTTCTTTAATCAAGCGGCAGTTGTCCGTTTCTTCCGCCAGTTCAAAATACTTAGATTCTTGTTTCTTACAGAAGTACGGCGCAGCCATGAGCTCTTGAGGTACAACAACATTTGCACCGTTTGCCGCAGCTTCACGAATAGCACCTTTGATTTTCTCCAGATTCGCATCCAGGTCCCAGGTCTTGGTTAGCTGAAGCGCAGCAAATTTAACTACTTTACTCATAGGATCTTCCTTTATCTCTTTTTGTCATTTAAGGCTGATGAGTGCCCGTCGTAGCAGGCACTTCTTATTAGCTGTGGTTTAGATGGCCAGTTTGTCACGTAAGTTATAGTAAGCGGCACCCATTGCTGTAAATGGAATCGCGAAGTGACGACCACCCGGGAACGTAACATGGGTAAGATCAGCGAAGGCATCGAAGCGTTCCGCATGACCTGTCAGTGCTTCTGCCAACAGTTTCCCTGCCAGGTGAGTACAAGTCACACCGTGACCGCTGTAACCTTGAAGGTAGTAAATATTGTCAGCAAACGAACCAAATTGCGGCATACGTGAATAAGTCAGCAAGAAATTACCTGTCCATTTATAGTCGATGCCAATACCCTTAAGTTGGGGGAAAATTTTCTCCATTTTTGGACGAATCAAAGCCTCGATATTTTCTGGGTCACGAGCGCCATAAACTACACCACCACCGAATAGCAGACGCTTGTCTGCACTCAGACGGAAGTAGTCCAAAAGATAGTTGCAATCTTCAACACAGTAATCTGATGGTAGGATATCTTTCAGCAGTGTTTCTGAGAGAGGCTCAGTGGCCACGACCTGCGTACCACAAGGAATGGCCTTATTACTGATATTCGGTGCCAGACCGCCCAGATAAGCATTGCCCGCCAGAACAAGGTACTTGGCTTTTACGCTGCCTTTTTCAGTGTGAGCGACAGGGTTCGCGCCTTTCTCAATACGTGTTACGCCAGACTGCTCAAAAATCTGGCCTCCCAGTGCCGTCACTGCCGCTGCTTCGCCTAACGCCAACTTCAACGGGTGAATGTGGCCACCGCGCATGTCCAATAGCGCACCTTTATAGGCACTGGTACCTACTGCCGCTTCCACTTCGTTTGCATCCATCATGGTCAACTGATCGTTGCCATAACGTTCCCAGTGCTTTTTGTGCTCTTCCAGACCTTTAAGCTGTTTGATGTTTAACGCGGTGAACATACCACCTTGTTTAAAATCACAGTCGATGTTGTGCTTTTCAATCAGACCACGAATGATGTCGCCACCTTCAAAGATCATGTCACACAGTGCCTTAGCCTGCTTATCACCGTAGCGACTTTCGATGACGTCTACATCTCTGCTGTAGCTGTTGACAATCTGGCCACCGTTACGACCTGTTGCACCAAAGCCAACCTTAGCGTTCTCTAACACCACCACCTTAAAACCCTTTTCAGCCAGGTGAAGTGCAGAAGAAAGACCCGAGAAACCCGCGCCAACCACACAAACGTCACACTCAATATTATCTTGCAGTTGTGGGTACTCACTTACATTCGGGATTGAATGAGCGTAGTATGAATCAGTATGTTTATTCATTGTTCTATTCCTTCTTTTTACAGCTTCGGGCTTAAGGTTGGAGACGAATCCATGTCGTCTTGGTTTCAGTGAATTTTTCGATGGCGTGTATCGACTTATCACGTCCATTGCCACTCATTTTAAATCCACCAAATGGGACGGTCATATCGCCCTCGTTGTAGTTGTTCACCCACACTGAACCAGCTTCTAACTGCTTAGCGACCCGGTGTACTCGATTGATGTTATCACTCCAGAGTGCAGCCCCCAGGCCATACTTAGAGTCATTGGCTATAGAGATAGCCTCTTGTTCTGTTTTGAATGGAATAACACACAAAACAGGACCGAAAATTTCTTCCTGAGCAACGCGCATGCGGTTGTCCACATTGTCCAGAATGACAGGTTCGACAAACGCGCCCTGACCCTTCACATCGCCACCACAGCGCACGACCGCTCCGGCGTCTTCGCCCAGTTTTACGTAGCTGAGCACTTTTTCTTTATGCTCACGGTCAATAAGGGCACCCATTGACGAAGTTGGATCCATTGGGTCTTTTGGTATAAAACGTTGCGCCGCGCTGATCACTTTATCGATGAACTCGTCTTTAATGCTCTCATGCACCAGCAGACGCGTTGCTGCGACACAGACTTCACCCTGATTGTAGAAACAGCCTGCTGCCGTTTCGGCCGCTGCACGGTCTAAATCTGCGTAATCCTCAAATACGATATTTGCGTTTTTGCCGCCTGCTTCTGCCCAAACACGTTTTAGATTAGTCTCACCTGATGCGATCATCAGATGGCCAGCAACGCGTGTTGAACCCGTGAAAGCAATGCAGTCCACATCTTCGTGGCGGGCAAGGGCCTCGCCCGCTTCATGACCGAACCCTGTAATCACCTGGAATACACCCGATGGCAGACCTGCTTCATTGGCCAGTTTGCCGAGAAACAGTGCCGTCAAAGAGGACTTCTCTGAAGGTTTAAGAATGACGCTGTTTCCCGCTGCGAGAGCAGGGCCTAGCTTCCAGCAACCAATCCACAGCGGAAAATTCCACGGCACCACCGCAGCGACGACGCCAATCGCTTGGTGAGACACAAAGGCATGGACATCTTTTTCTGTCGGTGCAACTTCTCCATATACCTTGTCGATTGCTTCGGCATACCAACGAATTGACTTCGCTGCACCAGGAATATCCGTTGATACACTGTGAGAAATCGGCTTGCCCGTGTCCAAAGTTTCCAGTAGAGCCAATTCATCTACATGTTTATCAATAAGATCGGCAAATTTTAGTAGCACTTCTTTGCGTTGTGCGGGCGCACTTCTGCTCCAGTCGCCTTTCTTGAAAGCGTTCTTCGCGTATTTAACTGCAAGATCAACGTCATCAGATTGACAGCGAGCAATATTAGCAATTACTTCATCAGTGGCCGGGTTGACGACCTCAAGAGTCGAGCCGTCAACGGCCGCAGTATACTCACCATTAAGAAACACTCTCTGTTCTATCGTTATTGCGTCTCTTAGTTCAATCCATTGTTGTTGCGTTTTCATACGCTCTCCTTGTTTACCTCAAGGTTTAGAATGCCTTCGGCGTATGAACGCTGATCATTCTGCAAACCTTATCGGAGTGATTGGTAAATTTATGAGGGATAGTCGTATCGATCACATAGGACTCACCTTCCTTTATCTGGTAGGTCTCACCGTTGTATTCGAGTTCTAATTCACCACTTAGTATGGTGCCGACTTCCTCTCCTTCATGCTTAATGTTGGATGCGCCCGTTGAACTCTTGGGAGCATATTCTTCAATCAAAAAGCCAATAACTTGTTTGTTGCTTCCATTACTGACTAACTTCATTGACACGCTTTCGCTGCCAATTTCGATCAAGTCATCTGGTTTAACAATGACCTTGATTTCCTTGTTTTCCTGCTGCTCCAGAGTGAAAAATTCTGAAAGCGATAGTGAAAAAACGTTCACTATTTTTTGCAAAGAACTTACCGATGGACTCACCTTTGCGTTTTCTATAGAGGAGATCGCGCTATGTGTAATGCCGGCTCGCTCCGCTAGTTCCCGTTGTGAAAGTCCCCGCTCTTTTCTTAGTTGAGCGATATTTTTTCCAATCTGGTGGTTGTCCATATATTCAGCCTCTCAATTATTGTGAAGCTGACATAATAAATTCTTTAAACAAAATTTGTGAGAAATGATTCTGTTTTGCTGCCCATTCTGGGTGCCACTGCACGCCAACGAAATATTTCTGGCCAGGCAGGCTAAACGCTTCTATAAGGCCATCTGGCGCTTTTGCCTCAACTCTCAGCATAGGACCCAGAGTTTCAACACCCTGGTTATGCAGCGTATTTACCTGAAATTTTTCCGTGTCAGTCCATTGGGCACTGACCAACCACTGCTCAAATGCACCACCTTTTTCAACGAACACTGGGTGAGCCGGAGCGTATTTCTCGGCAAAATCCTTGGATTCAGACTCTCGGTGATCATTAAAACCAGATTCGTGAACCGCCGGATTCAGGCTTCCACCCAAAGCGACATTCATTTCCTGAAAGCCACGACAAATACCCAAACAAGGAATATTCATGTCGATAGCACGGCGAATAAGTTGAATCGCCAGCTCGTCTCGGCCTTCATCTTTCTTCTTCTCTTCATGGGAGCCGTTATAACGGTGAGGTGCTACATTCGAATGACTACCCGGAAATAACAACCCATCACATACCGCTAAAACGCGGTCCAGCTCATCCGCTTCTATCGCTGAAGGCAGAATAATGGGTGTACCACCAAAATCTTTTACCGCCTGGAGGTAGAACTCATTTAGTGCCTGGATTTGATAGCCAGCGAGCTCTTTCTTACAACTTACGAGGCCTATGATGGGTTTTCTTATCTCAGACATTGTCACACTCACGTTCAATTTATTTAACAAAAACCTTACGTTTGACGTGCAAAATTATCAACACAAGTGTCAAAAATAGATTCCAAAACGTGATCTTCCTCTCTATTTTGGTCAAAAAAAGCGCTAATTGCGCTCGATATATTGAGCAAAGGCCGTTCAACTGTTACAAATTAGTTAACGTTTAACAGAGTTGAAATATCGACCAAGATAGACAAAACACAATAAAAACAATTAGATAAACTAACAAATAAGCCAAAAGCCCTACAAAAAGAATGGATTATGTGTTCAATTTGTTAAACACTAATGCCTTTCGCGTTGTGTAAGTGGGGCCACTAGGAGTAGTAAAGATGGATACCTTTTTACAGGAAGTTAAAAATTTTCGACAGAATTGGCCAGGTGTGAAATACGTTGACCTGATTTTTACCGATTTGAACGCCACCCCTCGTGGCAAACGCATTCCCGTCGGATCGCTTGAAAAACTGGCTAAAGGCGTCGCACTGCCATTATCCACTATCACACTCGATACCAAGGGCGCCGTCGTCGAATCCGCAGGATTGGGGGAAGACATGGGCGAACCTGACAATTTGTGCTTCCCTGTTAGCGGTACTTTACTGCCTACAGCAAAAGAAGGGACAGGCCAGATTCTGCTTTCAATGATGGAAGACGATGGCAAGACCCCTCACCGCTTGTTTATTCGCAACATATTGGAAGATATGGTGTCGACCCTCCACAAACGTGGTCAGTACCCTGTTGTCGCTCAAGAGCTCGAGTTTTACCTTATCGACAAAGTACGTGGCGAAAAAGGTGAAATCCAGACGGCGGTCAATCCGACGAAAAATCGCCGGGAAACCGATACCGAAGTTTATGATGTAGACGGCTTGGATGACTATGCAGACTTTCTGGCAGATCTCAATAATGCAGCCGCAGATCAGGGACTTAACACCGCTGGTGCACTGTCCGAATCTGCGCCTGGTCAATTCGAAATTAACTTCAATCACTCAAACGATGTACTTCGAGTGTGTGATGAACTGGTTTTGGCCAAGCGACTCATCAAGCAGGTCGCGCACCAGCATGGTTTTGATGCAACCTTTATGGCCAAACCCTTCCTTGAAGAGGCGGGTAACGGACAACATATGCATATCAGTGTCGTTGACGAAAATGGCAACAATCTATTCTCTCAAGCTGACGGCACTGCAAGCCCACTGTTTTACCAAACATTAACCGCCATGCTGACACAGATTTCCGACGCCATGGCTCTGCTGTGTCCTAATGTGAACTCTTATCGCCGCTTTGTTCCTGGTGCTTATGTACCGACCAAAGCCGACTGGGGTGAGAACCACCGCGGTGTCGCTCTACGTATTCCAATAAGCGATGGAAAAAACCGTCGTATCGAACATCGCATCGCTGGTGCTGATGTGAACCCATACATTCTCGCTGCAGTAGTACTTTCAGCAGTACTAGCGAGTGAAGACTATAGCCCTGAACAATGTCCAACTGCTCTGAATGAAAATGCTGTTGACCTACCGACCCGTATGTCTGAAGCCCTGACTCAACTCGAAAACAGTGAATTAGGAAAGTATTTCTCACAAGAGTTCATTGATATGTACGTCACTTGTAAACGCAGTGAACTGACCGATTTTGAGCGAATTATTACCCCTCTCGAAATTGATTGGATGCTGCACTCAGCTTAGAAAAGGAATTAATGTCATGACAACGGAAACTCAAGCGCTCGCCAAACCCCAGCGGTCGGGCGCGAAACACCTCTTTGTCGTCTCGCTGGTAGCTGCAATCTTTTTAGGATTCTTATCACTGGGACTCAACCACGTCGAAGGCGAAGCCTATGGATGGATAAGCTTACTACCTACTTCGCTGGTTCTGTTTTTTGCATTGACGACTCATCGTACTGTAGAAGCTCTCGTTGCAGGTACTATTGCTGGCGTGTTGCTGCTCGACCCCACTCAGATAGTCGAAAAGTTCATTGGCATCTCTATGGATGTCATGATGGATGGCACCATCGCATGGATCATTCTGGTTTGTGCACTGATGGGTGGACTGATCGCCATACTTGAGAAAGGCGGCAGTATCCTTAGTTTTAGTAACATGTTGGTCAGTAAAGTAAAATCTCGCAAGCAATCTATGCTGATGACCTTCGTACTGGGCCTAATCATCTTTATTGATGATTACCTCAATGCCATTGCTATTTCATCATCAATGAAAAAGGTCACTGATGGGTATCAGATTTCTCGTGAGAAACTGGCTTATCTGGTTGACTCGACCGCTGCTCCAATCTGTATTCTAGTGCCTATCTCTACTTGGGCTATCTTCTTCAGCTCCCTACTGGAAGCAAATGGCGCCGCGGAAGAAGGCTCTGGTATCGAAGCATACATTTCTGCCATTCCGTATATGGCATACGGCTGGGTGACGCTTGCTATCGTGGTTCTTGTCGCGCTGGATAAAATCCCGAATCTGGGTGCGATGAAACAAGCGGAAGAGCGAGCACAAGGCGGTCAGGTTCAACCAGATGGCGGACAGGACATCGATTTCTCGGGTGAAAAGCCACAGCAAACATCCGCAACCATGGGGTTAATTAACTTCCTATTACCAATGGTTGTACTGGTGGCGGCGAGCTGGTTCTATGGTATTGACCTGCTTGCTGGTGTTGTCGTAGCAATCATCTTCACACTTTGCCTCTATGGTGCGCAGCGTCTTGTCTCAATGAACGAACTGTTTGACTCAGTATGGGATGGCGTAAAAGTTATGCTGGTTCCGCTGGCGACCGTTGTGGGCGGCTTTATGCTGAAGAACGTGAACGACTCTCTTGGATTAACAGAGTTTGTCATAGAGTCTGTGGCTCCTTACCTCTCTGCTCAGTATTTCCCTGCTCTCATCTTTATTATTACTGGTGGTCTTGTCTTCGCATCATCATCTTCATGGGGTACATTTGCGGTAGCGATGCCAATCATTTTGCCTTTGGCTGACCAACTTGGTGTTCCTTTGCACCTGACAATCGCGGCGATGCTTTCTGCCTCTGCTGCCGGTAGCCACTCATGCTTCTTCAGCGACTCGACCGTACTGTCTGCTCAAGGTTCTGGCTGTACCGCAATGCAACACGCTAAGACTCAGTTCCCTTACGCACTGATCGGTATTGTTGCTACAACGCTATTCTTCATCGTGGTTGCTTAAAACAACAACGTTGAGAATCCAAAAGGGATGCCACTCAGCAGGCATCCCTTTTTTTTTGTCTTTCTTTTCTGAGTGGTTCTAACTCCAATTCAACACTCTTACCTCATTGCCCTCTTCTGGCTTTTTGGGAATGTTGAGAGACAACAGCAGCGAAATCACCGCCATCCCTGCACCAATATAAAACACACTTGAAGGTGATATCAGCCAAATAAAACCAAACGTCACAGGTATCACAACCGCCGCAATGTGATTGATTGTAAAGGAAACGCCCGCTGTAGACGCCATATCTGCCGGATCGGCGATCTTCTGAAAGTAAGTTTTGATGGCAAGTGCCAGAGCAAAAAACAGATGATCAATAACATACAGCGCGGCTGCCCATTCTGCCGTTTGCACTAAACCGTATCCAACGAAGACAAAAATCAGCCCTACATACTCAAAGATCAGCGCTTTGCGCTCCCCAACAATACCGATAAATCGGCCTATTTTCTTGGCAAACAGGAAATTAAACAGATAGTTAATCAGAAACAGCAACGTAATGTCCGACACGCTATAACCAAATTTTTCTACCATGAGAAAACCTGCAAACACAGTAAAGATCTGTCGTCGGGCCCCGCTCATAAACGTCAGGGCGTAATAGAGCCAGTAACGCTTTCTCAGCACCAGTTTTTTGGTCTGCGGTGTGTCAGTTTTAAATTGAGGGAATGCAAACGCGATAAACAACACCAGCACACATCCAATACCGCCTGTGATGCCATACACCCACACATAATCCAGTTTGAGCAGCTCCACCATGCCCCACAAACCAGCGTAGGTCAGCAGGGAAGCCAACGCACCGACGGATATCAGTTTACCCAGCACTTCCGGAGCCTCATCCTTGCTCAGCCATTGCAACGAAAGTGATTGCTTCAGGGTTTCGAAATAGTGGAAACCGGTGGACATGATCAGCGTAGTGATCAGCAAACCAGCAACCGACGGAAACAGGCCGGTGATCGCCGTACCTATAGTGAGCAGTAACAGAGAGAGCAACATGAATTTCTGTTCACGAATGAACAACAATACAAACACGGTTGTGAAGGCTAGAAACCCGGGAATTTCTCGCACACTTTGCAGTAATCCGATGTCAGAGCCATCAAAGTTGGCACGTTCAATGACAAAGTTATTCAGGAGCGCCATCCAACTTGAAAAAGCGATGGGCACTATAATCGATATAATAATGAGAAAGTTCTGAGGGGTACGCCATCCATAAGCGTGCTGTTGTAAAGCCATTATTGGTTCCTTTAAGAGCTTGATTTTTATATGCTCGTTTCTAACGCCATAACGGAGTCTAATACGGTGACACAAATTAATACACTAAAAGTCACGACCTGCAACTTGTGCAATTTTGTCGAGCCACCCTTTGCCTTCTACGAAATGGACAATATTTACAGCGCAAAGCAGTGGCAGCAGAAGACGAATTGGTTGCAAGAGACCTTGAAAAAACTGGATTCCGACATCATTGCGTTTCAGGAAGTGTTTTCCGTTGCCGCGCTGCAATCCCTTACCAAAGCATTGGGGTACCCATATTTTGAGTTTAATCAACAACCAGAGCTAGAGTCTGAATACATATTTTCACATCCGGCTTTAGCCATTGCATCTCGGTATCCACTAAAAAAGCGCCCCAATTTGGCATTGCACGCCTCTCAGGAAGGGGAGTTCAGCCGTCCACCGCTACACATTACGGCTACCATCGAGGGTATGGGCGAACTCGACATCTATAATGTCCACTTAAAGTCAAAGCGCCCGGTACAGACAGAATCACCTCTTGAAGACGAAAGCCATGTCGAACTCTGGTTGCAAGAGCTTGAGGGCAGTGAACTGTCGACCCGATTGCGTCATCTCGAAGCACTGGGGTTGCATCAGAACATCGTAAGGGTCAAACAGCGCACGAAAAGACCCTTTCTGTTGCTAGGTGATTTTAATAATCATCTGTCTGCTGATGAATTTGCCCCATTTCACTCTCAATACCGTCATCGACGTAAAGAGTCTCTGTCAGAGCTCAGACATTACCATTTTCACGACAGTTGGCGGTTGATACCCAGAGGTATACCAACTCGTGCCAGTGAGGCACTACGAGAGCCAATAACGCACTACTATGGCGAGTCTGGTAGTCGGCTTGACTACATTCTAACCTCGAATGAATTTAACCCGGAGTACGATCTTTCCCTGTTTGAACTCATTGATTATGAGCTTGTAAACAAACACATTATTGATCCCATTTTCGGTATCGACGATATCAGCACCGATCATGCGCTGGTCTCGATTCGCTTTCAAATCAGGCCGTAATATTCGCTCCCCGTCACAAAGCACTTGCTATAGATAGAAAATTCAATTAGTTATATAACAAAGTAACCTGGACATAAGCAGGCCAAATAAGGAGGCTGACATGAATGTGATTATTCGACCCACAGAACTGGGAGATGCTGAGGGTCTGTGTCAGCTCTACTCCCAACCTAAAGCCCAGCGTGAAACCCTGCAGCTGCCTTTACCATCTGTTGCTATGTGGCAAGAGCGCCTGAGTAGTGTCCCTGCCGGTGTCTACAGTTTCGTAGCGGAACTAGACGGGAAGATTGTCGGTAATATTGGTTTTGAGCATTCACAACGCCCAAGAACCGCCCACTGTGCCACCTTTGGTATTGGTGTCCACGACGAATATCACGGTCTGGGCATTGGCAGTAGACTCATCGAGACTGTTCTTGACTTAGCCGACAACTGGCTAAATATCCAAAGAGTTCAAATTGAGGTTAACGCAGATAACAGAGCTGCCATTGCACTGTATTCAAAATATGGCTTCGAGATTGAAGGCGAAGCACTTTGTTCGGTATTCAGGGATGGTGAATTTGTATCAACCTACTATATGGCACGAATCAAAGACCAATTATAACCAAAGTTTCTTATTCGCTTTAATGCTGGTTGTTGGTTTCTTGGCTTAACTTAGGTAGAGTACGCCACCACAGTTGTCCAGTAGAGATAGAACACAATGAATATTGATGACCAAGTAATAGAAACACTCGAACAACTCGAAGACTTCCTGATTCAGGTTGAGAGTGGCGCTTTAGGTCTGCAAGGCGTCGCCGGCATTGCTCTGGCAACCTCAAACCGTGACGGCCGACCTTTTGTTGCCGTACTTGGTGAGCAACACCAGTTACTGCTAGGTCGCTGGGTTTCAAAGCATGTCTACGAAAATGGCAAGGACATGGTTCGCAATGGTCCAAAGCGCAATTAGCTCACCATCAAGTTGAAGAGAAGCCTGGCACATTTGCCAGGTTTTTTTTCAGGTTCTATCTGCTTTTTAAACAGTTAGGTACACAACGTTTACTTTAATCTAAGAGCAAAATCGCAAACTAATTATGCAGCAATTGGCCGTATTTGCTAATCGACTATCCTAGCTCACGAATAACAACAATGACGCAAAGTCAGAGACTAGGATAATCATGAATAAACGATCAACACTTGCTTTTACATTAGCCATAACACTCCCTTTCATTGGTAGCGCTCAAGCGGGCAGTTGGGGCTATTCTTCAGAAAATGGGCCCGAACATTGGGGCCATGTGAGCACCACCTGTAGCGAAGGTAAAAACCAAAGTCCAGTGGATATCCGGTCGGCCCAGCTCGTCGATGCGCAGTTGCAACCGCTCGAGTTTCATTACCAAGGAAAAGTTGCCAACGTAGTCAACAATGGTCACACGGTGCAAGTCAACATCACTGGCGATAACACGTTGACGTTGGATGGTCAGGTGTTTGAACTCAAGCAGTTCCACTTCCACACTCCCTCAGAAAACACCTTCAACGGTAAACACGCACCTTTGGAAGCACATTTTGTTCATGCGAACGTCAACGGCGAGCTTGCGGTTGTTGCAGTCATGTTCAAGAGTGGAGAAAGAGAAGATTCAGTGCTTGCTGAAATCCTACACACCCTACCCGCAGCAGATCAAACCATCGACATTAAATCAGATTTGGCATTGGCAAACTTACTTCCAAGAGTCAAAACCTACTATCGCTACAATGGTTCGCTCACCACGCCACCTTGCAGCGAGGGCGTTCGCTGGATAGTACTGACCGATCCACAATTCATCATTCAAGGGCAGCTTGAGAACTTATCAAAAACGATGGGGCACAATGCTCGACCTACTCAGGATCTAAATGCTCGATTGCTCCTGAAGTAACAAACTGACCTTAATTAAGAGCGTGCAAGCGCTCTTATGTTTAGTAACAAAATCATTACATTAGCCTTCTGTTTTTTTGATCAACGTTCCAGAAACTCAAATCGGAGACCACCGAAAATAGACTATTTGAAGTGCTTCAAAGTTTACCGTACGCAGAGCGTGTAACTTAACTGTTAAACAAAAATAAGAAAATGTTGCAATGATGAGATTTTGAACTTCACGGTATTCAACAGCATTCCTTACCTTTGGTAACGAGTCTAGCCTTGAATAACGGTAGGCAGAAATGGGGGATGCGGTATGCAACAGTGTGAAATCAACGTATATGATACAAGGAACGAGCAGCAGTTTATTGTGCTCAATATCGGTTTTTCTGACGCAACAAAAGCGGATTTCATGTGGAGTAATATGCCGACAGCCACGTGTCGCGATTACATTTCACATTTAGTGGTGTCAGGTAACGTTGTGGCAAAAAAATACATCACAGAGGATGACCTTAGCGATATGAATCGTGCGACTCACCATCAACTCTCTGTTACATCATAATAGCGGTGCTATATCAGCACCGCTTCTTCCTAATGTCGGCTCCAAAAAAGGTCAGATGACTACCGCCGCCAGTACTTCTTTCAGCCCTTGCGTCACATTCTTAGCAATCAGCAACTTTCCTTTCTCATTGCTACCTTCAGCAGACGTTACCATCAGGTCACTGAAATCATCACCACCAAAACCCACCATTGTTGGATTTTCGGAAGGTACCTCAACGACTTGCTTAACCTGACCTTGCGGCGAGATTTTCACAACCGACTGACCGGCATACATGGCTACCCAGTAGTTACCCTCCGCATCCACGCTGGCACCATCCGGTCTGCCGTTGTAATCCGTTAAGTCACAATGTAGCTGCTGCTCTCCATACTCACCGGTTTCAGGGTTGTAGCTGTGCTTGTACACTTTGCTTGAACCGGTGTCTGCCCAGTACAACCAAAGACCATCTGGCGAAAACGCCAGACCATTACAAGTCCAGGCGAACATAGGTAACGCTTCAATGTCGCCATTGAGATGTAACTGGTGGAATTGACCTTGATCGCCAACCTTTGCGCCATTACGAGTACCCGCAACGAAGCGGCCTCCAGGGGCAACTCGGCCATCGTTATAACGCATACGAGGGAACTCAGAAACCAGTGGCGCGAGAGAAGTTTTCTCCGCCCCCCAGTTTTCCAGATAGTACATGCCCGATTTCAGCGCGATAATGAAGCCTTGCTCACCATGCATCGCGAAGCAACCGATAGGTTCACCAAACTCGAGTTTTTCATTCACTCCCGCTTTTTGACGCCATAGCTCACCATCGCAGATATTTACCCACATCCAAGATTCGTTACGCCAGTCCCAGCGAGGGCATTCAGCCAAATCAAAATCAAGGTCGACGAACTTTTCAAACTGAATAGGTTGTGCCACGTTCATGTCCTTTTCTGTATCAATTAACATTGGTGTTTTTTTCTGGCCTTGTTGTAACAAAATCAGCGCCAAGGTTCTAGCGCTGATTAACAAATTGACCCATAAAAACTCCCCCTGGCATTCGCCCGTCATTTCGTTACTCACAGACTAAACGCTCGCACTATCGTTTCTCGATGCGATACGCTACCCTAGTCTTTCTATTAATAGCTTGGTATGTGACAGAGATGAGCATCAAAACCCTTGATTCAAAAGTCGTTTATCAGAACAACTGGATGACCGTCCGTGAAGACAAAATAGAACGGGAAAGTGGTGCACAAGGTATCTATGGCGTGGTCGATAAACCTGATTGTGCAGTGATCATAGCCGTCGAAAAGGACCATATCCATTTGGTTCAGCAATATCGTTATTCGGTTGGTGAGCGTTTTTGGGAATTGCCACAAGGCGCCTGGGAGTCCAATCCTGACGCGGACCACATCGAACTGGCGCGAGGAGAGCTCCTTGAGGAAACGGGGTTAACGGCCAAAACCATGACTTACGTTGGAAAGCAATTAATTGCCTATGGTTTTCTCAATCAAACCTGCCACATCTATCTGGCTACCAACCTCAGCAAACAACAGCAACAGCTGGATAATGAAGAAGAAGATCTCATCACCCAACGGTTTTCCATTTCCCAATTTGAAACCATGATAACGGATGGCCGAATACAGGATATCGTCACAACAGGCGCATGGGGACTGGCCAAACTCAAAGGGTTGGTCTGACAGCCAAAATTTAGAATCCAGTCACAAAGTGAGTTTTAAAGTTCGACATTCGGTAACCATATACCAAGCTTGATGTATTGACGAAGTAGAAGGGGCATCGTATGGATCGGTTAACTCTCCAGGAATGTTTGATTGAAGCACTCAGACAACTTGAGGCTTATAAAAACGCTATGTCTCTGCGAGAAGACGCTTACGATTTCGAAACCGCCCTACGCAAGCTTACCGAGCAGCTGTTTAGCTTACAGGTAATATCAGATTTGAAAGGATCGCTAGATGATATTGCTTACTCCATATCCCTGTTGAAAAGCCTTACGATTGAAGCTGGCCAATATCTTGAGCAGGGATTCGAACTTGATGATACCAAACGCCTGATTGCTAAATCACTCAGCGCTAACTATGCCCTCTCTAAAATCACATTAGGTGGATTAGGTCACATTTAACCATTCGAAAAACAAATGGATCAAACTTACTCATACCTGGTTACTTGATACCACTTTAGTAGTGTCGCATCTAACCCTTTGTTTTATATAGATTAGTCTGATTATTGGGCAGTTTTTCGCACGCCATAACCTATTGATATACATCATAAAATGCCCTCCTTCATCATGATAGCTTTTCGGGATTATATTCATCATGTCGAATAGCAAGGAGCATTCAAATGAGCAGTACTATTATTCTCCCATCCACTAACCTGTTGGGCAAAGATTGTCTCGAAAAAGCCTTGGATATCATCCAACAACAAGGGTTTACCAAAGCTTTGATCGTCACTGACGCTGTATTGAACCAAATCGGTCTGGTTGCCGAGGTTACAAAACAACTCGAAGATCGCCAGATCTCGTTCGAAATTTACGACGGCACTCAGCCTAACCCTACGATTGATAACGTAACGCAAGGCCTTGAATCTTTGGTCAATCATGATTGCGATCTGATTATTTCTATTGGAGGAGGCTCTCCTCATGATTGCGCAAAAGGCATTGCGCTTGTGGCGACTAACGGCGGACACATTTCTGACTACGAAGGGATCAATAAAGCCACTGAAGCCCCCTTCCCTCTGATCGCCATTAATACCACTGCCGGAACCGCCTCTGAAATGACCATGTTCAGTGTAATTACCGACGAAGAACGACATATAAAAATGGCTATTGTTGACCAGAAAGTCACGCCGCTGATCTCTGTTAATGACCCAAATCTGATGCTTGCAATGCCTTCTTCTCTTACGGCTGCAACGGGCATGGATGCACTCACTCACGCCATAGAAGCCTATGTATCTGTTGCCGCGAATCCAATCACAGACACTGTAGCCTTAAAAGCCATCAGCCTGATTTCCCAGTATCTTCCCATCTGCGTCAACGATGGTAACAACCTGGAAGCGCGCGAGCAGATGGCTTACGCCCAATTCATGGCTGGTATGGCGTTTAACAACGCATTACTCGGTTATGTCCATGCTATGGCCCATCAGTTAGGTGCGACGTATCACCTCCCGCACGGAGTGTGTAATGCTGTGCTGCTACCTCATGTACAGCGTTTTAATGCCAGTACCAATCCGGAAAAGTTCGCTGATATTGCCACAGCGATGGGTAGAGACATTTCCGGACTGTCGCCAGAGGCCGCTTCGTTACTTGCCATTGAAGCGATGGAAGAGTTGTCTGCAAAGGTTGGGATTCCGGCCACACTCAGTGAACTAGGCGTCTGCGCAAACGACATTGACAAACTGTCGGTAAACACGCTTGAGGATGTGTGTTGTTTGACCAATCCTCGTCAAGCAACTAAACAGGAGATCGCCATGATCTTCACTGCTGCGATGTAATTGCCCTCCCTAAACCAGGTACAGACACTCTGTCTGTACCTGACATTTACATTGTAAAATACCCAAAACAATCGCCATGAAGAAAAACAGTGCCACCAGTTACTGATCAAAATGAACGATCCTTGCCTCAGAGTCGTATCAAGTTTCTGAATCTTTAGCCAGGCATCCATTATGAACACTACATTGAGAACTTTGGAACAGTATCCACCCTTTGACAAAATCATCATTCACTCTCTGGAAATGTCCTTGTATCAGGTATCGGTTGTCATTGAAGGGGAAGAGCACTACATAACCCAAGATGACGGGCACCTCATAAGTACACACAACATTGTCGACATGCGTCGGGTCTGCCACAACCTTGAGGCCAGACAAGTCGTATTGCGACAGCAGAGTGCCTACGATGAGATGGTGGGCAGTCCAATACGTGAAGGAGAAAACACCCTCGAGATTCCTCTTGGAGATTTTAAGGCAGTGATATGACAGGCCTGCTAGACTGAATAATTCGTAAACCTGCGGAGATAGATCGTTAATCTAAGGGGGGTTGTTTCGCCAATTAGCCAAGAGGAAGTGATGACACCTAAAAGTCTATGGCTGCTTCTTATCGCGCTACACAGTTTGACAGGTTGTAGCGACAATAAATCCTATACTGCCGAACAAGGGTTCGACAACGGACGATTTACCAATGATGAAGTAGCAACAAACGACGTTGGATTACTGGACGCCATTTACTCCATTTACGTCGAAGGCAGTCCGTTTAGCGTTCCGAATGAGGACCTTCCTGTCGTCCACCCCGCTCTTGATAAAATGGAGCAGCAGGCTGCCCCCTCATTCGTCAAAATTGGCCACTCAACCATACTGTTAAGACTGAGTGGTCACTACTGGTTATTCGATCCTGTGTTTTCAGAGCGCGCCTCCCCCAGCAATTTTATCGGTCCTAAAAGATTTACTCCTCCAGCCATGCAACTGGAGGACATCCCTAAATTAAAAGCGATTATCATCTCTCATAACCATTTTGATCATCTCGATGAAGCTTCAATTAAAACCCTGATCAGTCGCACAGAACATTTTTACGTGCCTTTAGGCGTCAAGTCACTCATGAGTAAATGGGGCATCAAAGACGAGGCCATAACAGAATTGGGGTGGTGGAGCGAGAATACCTTAGGGGAGGTTTCCCTAGCCGCCGTTCCCTCACAACATTTTTCCGGGCGTTCACTCACCGATAAAAACACCACGTTGTGGGTATCCTGGGTGCTTTTCAACGACACACACCGTATCTACTTTAGTGGTGACTCTGGCTACTTCTCCGGATTCCGACAAATTGGCGACCAGTACGGTCCTTTTGACATCACGTTAATGGAGAATGGTGCTTACAATACGTTGTGGCAAACCATGCATTTGTTTCCCAAGGAAACGGTTCAGGCTCACATTGACCTGAGAGGAAAATATCTCGTCCCAATTCATAACGCGACTTTCAATCTTAGCACCCACGCCTGGTTTGATCCTTTAGAGAAAATCGACGCAATCGCATCGGAGCGAAATGTAACTCTGATCACTCCTCGATTTGGTGACGTTGTCACTATGGATGATATTGAGCGCTTTCAGGAACGATGGTGGCGAGATTATTTGCCCAAAAGCAACAATCAACAGTGATCACGATCTTGCCTCGTGGAGCACACTCCATTGCCTGCTCTAGAATCAAAACAGAAACGACAGCACTATCGGTACACAGACTTCAGTTCACCACAGTTTTTCTGGACCATTGATTTTGGTGTTCTAGCGTTAATGTCCGTTTCATTCGCAATAACCATTTTACTTTGACAGTCAAACAATCTATTGTTAATTTAGTTTGACAATCAAAGTAAATAATATGAAACCACTCATTGTAGAGCAATATCAGTTAGATCATGACTTCATCCAACATAACCACCAGGGTGAACGGCGAACCTGGTATGTGTTTTGGCTAACATTGATAATGATGGTGATCGAGATTTCTGCAGGAACACTGTTTGGTTCGATGGCTCTTCTCGCTGATGGTTGGCATATGGGTACACATGCGGCCGCATTCTGCATCACTCTATTCGCCTATTATTATGCACGAAAGCACCAGACCTCAGAGAAATACTCCTATGGCACGGGAAAGGTGAGCGTACTAGGCGGATTTACGAGCGCCATCGCACTCTCCATTGTAGCACTGCTGATGATGGGTGAGTCTGTACACCGACTGTTTTCTCCCCTTACCATTCACTTCAACGAAGCGATTCTTGTCGCGGTGGTTGGACTCATTGTCAATATCGCCAGTATGTTCTTACTAGGACACGGACACGTCCATGAACACCATGCTCATTCCCACTCTCATGTTCATCACCATGATCACAACCTCAAGGCAGCATATTTTCATGTACTGGCCGATGCACTCACCTCACTATTGGCGATAGTGGCATTAGTGATAGGCAAGTATATGGGATGGCATTGGCTTGATCCTGTGATGGGTATCGTAGGGTCGATCATCATTACCCGTTGGGCGTGGCAACTCTTAAAACAAACCGGGCCAACCTTATTGGATGAGAGTATTGACGATAACACCAAAAGTGCCGTTGTAGAGGCATTGGAATCTATTCCCAATACCCAAATAACCGACATTCACATTTGGAAAGTCAGTGCTCACCATTTTGCGACCAGTATTTGTCTGGTAAGTGACTCGGGTCTCTCAAGCAAAGACTTCAAACAAGTGCTTACAAAGTTTGATAAACTCCGCCATATCACTTTGGAAACCAATCACTACCGGGAATAACCCATGAGTTTGAGCCATCTGAATAACCTCATCATTGAGTTCTATGACAAGCTATCGTCCTGGGAGCAATCAGTTGTAAAGGAGACCGGCTATTCTCTAGCACAAATTCATACTGTAGAAGTATTAGGTGCACATGGCTCAATGCGGATGAAAGAGCTCGCCGATAGACTTGGCATTACTACCGGTACACTAACCGTGCAGGTCGAAAAACTAGTTACAGCTGGGTTGTTAGAGCGCCATCCTCATCAAGAAGACAGGCGATCTATCCTGGTCGGTTTAACAGATGAAGGTAAGAAACTGCATAACGCCCATCATCACTTGCATTTACAACTCACCAACGATCTCGCCCAGCATCTTTCTGATACAGAAATTCAAGTGCTGCAAAGCTGTTTAGACAAGATGGTTCGCGAATTCTAACCTTACTTAACCACACCATGTGAACGCGCTCGTTTCACCCCATCCAACGCTAGGATCACCAGTGCGGTCATGATCAACAAGTAAGTCGGCATATCAGATGCGCCAACTCGCTCACCCAGCATCAGGCCGACACAGAATACCAGCACCGGCTCTACATACCCGAGCAAACCAAACAGTGACATAGACAAAGATTGTGACGCATATAGGAATAGCAGCATAGGTACAGAGCCTGCAACGGCCAGCCCCAAATAGTATACCCAGACAGAAAGCTCGAGTTGTTGTATCTGTTGCAACGGTTGTAGATAGAGGATGGCTGCAAGCGCAATCGGAAGCAGGAAAATATTGTCGAGTGCAAAACCTACATCACTTTTCACATTAAGACTGCGCCTGTGAATGAAGTAAACAGGATACCCCAATGCAATCAGCAGTACGATCCACGACAGGCCCTCTGCCATTACATACGCATATGCAACGCCCACTGCCGCTACACAACAGGCGAGACTTTGTAGAGGGGATAGCTTATCGCCATACACTAACTTACCCACAACAACCAACACTAGTGGTAATGAAAAATAGCCGAGCGCCACTGAAAGAGTCTCACCGAACAAGGGGGCCCAGACGAATATCCAGAATTGCGGGCCAACGAGTAGTGCCGATATCAGGTAGCGATGCCAGCGACGGATCTGTTTCAACTCTTGCCACAGCAGACCTAGCCGACGACTAACCGACAAAAACACTAATACCACCAGCGCACTCCACACCACACGCTGACTGGCGATCCAGTGCCCTTCACCTCCACCTACTTCAAATTGACCAATATCGGGTTGAAATTGAACATAGAGAGGCAAAAGACCAAACAAGCACGACGCTAAAATCGAAGCACTTACACCCTTAGCAGTGTCGGATAGCGATAAAAAGCGCTGAAACATAAATCGACCCGTTGTTTTATCCCAGTGAATAACATGCGGACATTAGCTGATTTCGAGTAGTTTGAATACGGAATTTTTCTCTATCTGATATAGAGTTATGTCACTGTGTGACAAACACCTCTTTCGTGCTAGAACACGAGCTGTTCTGTATCGTCACACTATTTTCTTTTGTTCATGCTGTAGACTGAATAGGTCACAAGGAGCAGTCCCAAAGTATGATAAAATGTAAACGCCTCCCCCAGTATCATCACTGCCATCACCGCCGTAATACCTGGACCGATGTTTGAAGTCAGGCTCAGTTCAGTCGGAGACAGGCGGGCCATACCAGCCGCAATCAAATACGAGGGTAACACAGTACAAAAAAGTCCCAACAGCACACCTATTCCCACCAATTCTTCAGACCATTCAGTCACTGACACTCCTGATAGACCCAAGTGAATGAGAATAGCCACCCCGGCACTGCCCATACCGATACTGGTAAATGTATCACTACCCAGTTTGACAATAAGCGTCTTACTCAGCATGAGATAAGCAGCGAACACGGTGGCAGAAGCCACTGCAAATAGACTTCCCAACCAGATATCACTGCCAAACGAGGCCAAATCATGCATCATAATCAGACCAATACCTGTGTACCCGATCACTACAGCCTTGGCGACTGAGACAGTCGGTTGTTGACCAAGAAACAGCCAGGAGAAAAGAACCACAATACTAGGAAACAAGAAAATCAGCAGACGCTCCAGTTGGGCGGAAATGTGAGCTAATGCGGCAATATCGAGATAGCTGGCAAAGTAGTACCCGAGAACACCCACCAGCGCCGCTTGCCAACCATAGGATTTTATTTGTGTCCTTTTGCCCTCATCGCGATACAGCAGGACCAGTATGAACACATAAAAAGGTAGCGAACTAAAAGCTCTGAGCGCCATTATTGACGTCGCATCGCCACCGTATTGATAGGCAATCTTGACAAGAACCGGCTTAATTGAAAACAGTGCTGCGCCCGCCAAAGCGAATGCGAGTCCCTGCACATATTGATTTCGTTGCGACTCAGTCTGTGATTCAGTGATATTGCTCATTCGTGCTCCTTGGGTTGGGCTACGAGATTGAGCATGATGATCTGGCTACGCTCTGCTCGCAGCCAGGCACAGTTCTTCCTACCAGGCTACAGGTATCATGAGTGAGAGCCAGAGGTAGTGATTCCATGCGTGCATCGACATCTCCGATTGGTGAATAATCAGACTATTCCATTATAGTTCTATATGCAACTGCCTTAGAAAACATCACCCAATATTAAGCAATGTCTCTCAGGTAATTACACAGCCAGGCGATTGCGTGGTCATTAATACTTGCGCGGTTCCAGACCAGACTGTACGCCACTTTTCCATACTCAAAAGGCAAGGGTTTGGATACCAGCCCCTTAGCCTGACGCGCCACCTCAGCCCACTTCTGCGAGCAGGTAAACAGCAATTCAGACTGATGACACAGGACCGCTGCAGCACCGAAATCTGAAACGTTCACTTTCACATCCCGTGCACGATGTTTCTGTCTCAAGGTCTGTTCGAAATAAGGGCGATTCAGTTCAGCATCGGCGATTCCGATGTGTTGACTACTCAAATAGTGTTCTATCGTCAATTCTTCATTGGCGAAAGGATGATCAGGTGACATCAAACAGACCAGTTCGTCTTCCAGAATCACCTCCCAGACCAGCTCTTTGGTATTGGTTGGTGCCTGACTGACATCATGGGGCAGGATAATAAAGTCTACCTGACCACTGTGTAACGCATCAAAGCCAAACTTAGCTTTGTTCATGACGTGAAGCTTCGCTTTGGGTGTGTGTTCCAGCGTTAGCTTCGTCAATGCATTGGCGAACAATTCGAACGTACTTTCACGCATCGACAAACTGAATCGGCCTTCAAACTTGGTGGGCTCAAAGCGTGTCTGGTGTAGCAAACCATTCATACTGGCAAGCATAGAGTGAATCAATGGCGCAATTTTGACGGCATAAGGCGTCGGAGTCAGATATGTCCCATCACGATAGAACAATTCATCGTCCAGCACGTCACGCAACTGCGCAATCGTCTTACTCACACTTGATGGTGTCACCGACAATACTTCGGCAGCTTTAGTGACACTGCCTGTGTCGAGCATGACATGAAGCGCCAGAAGGTGCTTAAAGCCTACTCGTGATAATCCCTCAATATCCATCTTTATCAGTCCATAAGATTGTTGGTCAGGCGTTCGCATATACGTTTTAATGTTAGCGCATCGTCCAGTTCTAATTGCGCTTTACAGGCGATAGCCCCTGGCACTGACAGTGCTTTCTCTTTGAGGTTAGTTCCAGCCTCTGTCACAGAAATCATTCGCGCACGTTCATCGGATTCACTGCGCTTTCTTTCAACTAGTCCTTTTTGCTCAAGACGCTTTAGCAGCGGCGTCAGTGTGCCAGAGTCCAGTTTTAGCTCAGCACCTATATCTTTGACGTTCATTGGTGCTTTCTTCCACAGCACCAGCATGGTCATATACTGCAGGTAGGTTAAATCGATCGCATCCAGTATCGGTCGATAAGCTCGGGTAAGTGCATTACTGGCACTGTACAGGGCAAAACAAACTTGTTTATCGATATCTAACGCTTCTAAACCATCCAGCTTCATAATGACCCCCAAAAATTATTATTTACATTGCGCACAATATACTTGCAAACGTACCGATTTCACAATATAGTTTGTGCACAACCTAATTTTACACAATTAAAATATTCAAAAGGAATACTCTATGTCTGCACTTTACACAACTTCTGCTACAGCACTTGCGGGTCGTAATGGCCAAGTTTCTACTGATGACGGTATGCTGGATCTGGCGTTATCCTATCCAAAAGCACTGGGAGGAACCGGCACCGCGACTAACCCAGAGCAATTATTTGCGGCTGGCTATTCTGCGTGTTTCTCTAACGCTATTTTGCATGTTGCCCAGCAGCAAAAGCTCGGCCTGAAGCAAGCACCGACCAAGGCCACGGTGGCATTGAAGGCTAATGAACAAGGTGGATTTGTTCTGGATGTCGCGCTGGATGTCACTCTCGAAATGGACGATGCAGCCGCCATCGAACTGGTTCGTGTCGCGCATCAGGTATGCCCGTATTCAAACGCACTGCGTGGTAACGTCGACGTTGCAGTCACGGCAAATGGTCAAGCCATCTGATTCTTCTCCGGGGGCAAATATCTAGCCCCCAACTCTCCCTGCCCCGCCTTTATCTTCACAATACTTTATTTTTACTTCGAATTTTTCCGAATAATCCTCGTCAATTTTAACAATTCGGCTGAGATCAGTTAGGCAAAAAGCGATCCTGATCAAGAAAAATCGCAAAATTCACACAAAAACAATAGCCGTGTCGAAAAACTTATTTTATAATGCGAATTAATGTTTCAGCACAAACTAAATTCTATTATTAGGGGATCAACATGAGACTTATTCCATTACAGAACGCAGAACAAGTAGGTAAGTGGGCTGCTCGTCATATCGTAGAGCGCATTAACGCTTTCCAACCAACCGCTGAAAAACCATTTGTTCTAGGTCTGCCTACTGGTGGAACGCCTCTGTCAACGTACAAAGCGCTTATCGAGATGCACAAAGCTGGTGACGTAAGCTTCAAACACGTTGTCACTTTCAACATGGATGAGTATGTTGGTATCGACCCTGAGCACCCAGAATCATACCGCTCTTTCATGTACAACAACTTCTTCAACCACGTTGACATTCAGGAAGAGAACATCAACCTGCTTGACGGCCTGGCAGATGACATCGATGCACATTGTGCTGCGTACGAAGAAAAAATCCGTTCTTACGGCAAAATCAACCTGTTCATGGGCGGCATCGGTATCGATGGCCACATCGCCTTTAACGAGCCAGGTTCATCACTCAACTCTCGCACTCGTATTAAAACGCTTACTGAAGATACGCGCATCGCAAACTCTCGTTTCTTCGACAACGACATCAACCAAGTGCCAAAATACGCACTGACTATTGGTGTTGCTACGCTTCTAGATGCGGAAGAAGTGATGATCCTAACAATGGGTCACAACAAAGCGCTAGCACTACAAATGGCGGTAGAAGGTTCTGTAAACCACATGTGGACAGTCACTGCGCTACAAATGCATCCGAAAGCGATCATCGTTGCTGATGACGCGGCACAACAAGAGCTTAAAGTGAAAACTGTTCGCTACTTCAACGAACTGGAAGTAGAAAACATTAAAGGCTTATAAAGACTCTTTGATGGGGAGCGTTGGAACTTTTTCAAAGCTCCCTGTCTAAAAAGAGGTCACTGATAACGTAAGTGGCTAGCGATGGAGTGCTACCGTATTCCAAAGCTCCGTATCAGTCGGGCTTATATGCCAAGCTAAGCCCGACTCTCCTCACCAAGATCCCTACTGATCATATTCACTCCAATTCTTCTTATATTGGTTCTACCAACTTTAGCGAGTGTCATCGAACTCAATACGTTATAACGTGAAACCCTAACCTCAGGTCACGAGGCTATGTTCACTCATTCTCGCACTGAATCCCATGCTCCAAAGCAACGGCTCAAATCTTTAATTGGCTTCAAGTTAGTGACTGTTTATATAGGCAAACCGTGATCCAAATCTCAATGTTGATAGTGTTTTCAAATTAATTACTGTATTACTTAAAGTATTGAATGCGTAGGCCGCCACTTAATAGATAACAAAGTGGTAAGTGTTAACACACAATGAGGGAATATATGAAGAAAGCAGCGATATTGTTAACCGCGCTAGCCTTAACTGGATGCCAGACTGAAGACATACAAGACATCTTAAACGGAGAAACCACCGTATTTACTGTCGCTGGCGCAGAGTTCGATGGCACTGGTGTTATGACGGCAGGCTATTATAGCCTTGAGCACATAGTAACCAATACAGACACCACCCTTCCAGAAGATATGCCTCAAGTCGGGAAAGAGGCGCTGACCGCAGCAGGCGTCGAAGTCACTTCGGGCAAAATCTGTGGCTCCTTGGACACCAGCGGTGACGTCTGTTTTACAGAGGGTGACAATACCAGTTGCCTGCCTGATGATATATCAATGCTTGGTCTGGAAATGTACAAGATCAGTCTGACTGATGTTGAAGCAGCGGCAGAAGCCGGTTTTTATCCAAAAATTGCGGCAGACATAGGTGGAGCTTACATAGACCTAGGCAGTAGTATTGAGACCGTAAACTGCGCCGACTTAATTTAACTGCACAAAAACAAGAGTTATGGACATTTCATCGGCCAGCCAGAGACCGTTTGGTTGGCCTTTGGCATGCAAAACATGGTGCTACAAAGACGATAGGTACAAAACTCAGACACCTCTGAACAGTTCAAAAATGAAAAATCAGATTCCACCTATACCAGAAGTTTTACCCCTTTAGTCTAATACACCAATTGGGTCGCTGAATATAAGATCACTCTGTAGCTATGTTGGATAGCTAACGATCCTTAAGATTTTTGTATTGGGAGACTCAGCCCTCCCGAGTTTACTATTACTATCTTTGACACCGAGACTCTGTCTCGGTGTTTTTTTATCTGTCAAACTCATCGAGCGAACTAGATGTACCAAGCCCCTTCTGCGGGTCTCCTTTCAAGATCGCGAACACTTTTTCAAGCTATGCACAGATTAACGGGTATACAGTGCTATAGAGTTGATGATTGAAAGAGGTCCAAACTGCCCGAAATGGTAAGGATCCACCTCTAACCTATAATTACTCAATACTCTGTTTGTGAGCTGTCAGAGTTAACCGTTCAACCTCGAACTCGATATCTCACGTTCGACTTTGAACTCCTTTCTCGTCATTTTTGACAAAATGATATAGAAACTATCATCAGATAGTAATGGAGATACAATGATGGATGTATCGATCGCAATTGCACAGAGACCTCCTGTCCTCTTAGATCTACAATCAAGTATTGAAAGAGCCGTATCCACGATCAACGAAGCAGCCGATCACGGTGCCAAACTCATACTCTTCCCCGAAGCCTTTTTACCCGGTTATCCTACATGGATATGGCGCCTAAAGCCTGGTGGTGATCTGGGACTCAGCAACACGATTCACGCAAAGCTACGCAATAACTCAGTCGACATTGCAAACGGTGATTTAAACGAGATTTGTGAAGCAGCTAAACGAAACAATATTGTCGTTGCCATGGGAATGAACGAACTCGACTCTGAGTTCAGTGGTTCCACCATATATAACACTGTCGTCATCATTGACAGCGATGGCGAGATCTTAAATCGTCACCGAAAATTGATGCCAACTAACCCCGAACGTATGGTTTGGGGTTTTGGTGACGCCCGTGGATTAAATGTCGTCGAGACGGCGGTAGGTCGTATTGGCTGCCTCATCTGTTGGGAAAACTATATGCCGCTGGCGCGCTATAGTCTGTATGCTCAGGATATCGATATTTACCTCGCACCAACATGGGACTGTGGGGACACTTGGCTTGCATCTATGAGACATATCGCCAAAGAGGGTGGTTGTTGGGTATTAAGTACTGCGACAGCCATTGAAGGCAAAGACGTTCCCCAAGACTTCCCTGAGCGTGACCGTCTGTTTAACGAAGAAGAATGGATTAATCCGGGAGGTGCGGTTGTCATTAAACCTTCTGGAGCAATTGCTGACGGCCCTTTAAATAACCAAAAAGAAATCCTGTACTCAACGATAAACGTGGAGGCATCCCGAGAGTCTCGTAAATCCCTTGATGTTGCGGGTCACTACCACCGACCCGATGTGTTTCATCTGGAGGTAGACCGACGCGCTGCCCCACCCGTTTCATTCACCGACGACGAATAAAGCTGAGTTCATACAGATACGTGATGAAGTGCTTTCCAGTGACATTGAAGACGAGCATTTCATCTCTGTACTGATGTCACGAGCTCCTTGTTCCACATTAGACTGAATTGAAAACCAGTCCAAGCCTGTTACTCAGACCACAAAAAAAAACCGCGCTCAAAAGCGCGGTGTTACCTTGGGCTTGGTAATTACAGTGTTTTATCTTTGTTTTGATTTTAATTTGAGTCGCATTGCGTGCAATACGGGCTCGGTATAGCCATTGGGCTGTGCGCAGCCTTCGAACACCAATTGACACGCGGCAGAGAACGCAATGCTGCTGTCAAAGTTGGGGGCCATATTGTTGTAATTTGGGTCATCGGCATTTTGTTGGTCAACAATCTCGGCCATACGTTTCATGGTTTTCATCACCTGCGCTTCAGTACAGATGCCATGGCGTAACCAGTTTGCGATATGCTGGCTGGAAATACGCAATGTTGCGCGATCTTCCATCAAGCCGACGTTATTAATGTCTGGGACCTTAGAACAACCCACGCCCTGGTCAATCCAGCGAACTACATAACCCAGGATCCCTTGCGCATTATTATCCAGTTCATTCTGGATTTGATCAGCAGTTAACTTCTGTTTACCCAGTAAAGGAATAGTAAGGATGTCATCAACACTCGCTCTGACACGTTCACGCAGCTCTTTTTGACGGCTTGGTACGCTGACTTGGTGGTAGTGCAGCGCATGTAACGTTGCGGCGGTCGGAGACGGAACCCAGGCGGTATTCGCACCGGCTTGTGGATGACCGATTTTTGCGTCCATCATTTTTGCCATGTTATCCGGTTCTGGCCACATCCCTTTACCGATCTGCGCTTTTCCTTGCAGGCCACAAGCCAGGCCAAGATCAACGTTCTGATCTTCATAAGCACCAATCCAGGACATGGATTTGAGTTGGGCTTTTGGTGCGAACGGTCCCGCTTCCATACTGGTATGTATCTCATCACCCGTACGGTCTAAAAAGCCAGTGTTGATGAATACCACACGGTCTTTGGCAGCACGGATGCACTCTTTTAAGTTTACCGACGTGCGGCGCTCCTCATCCATGATGCCCACCTTGATGGTGTAGCGTTCCAATCCCAGAGCATCTTCAATTCGACCAAATAGCTCATTGGTGAACGCCACTTCTTCGGGGCCATGCATTTTCGGTTTTACTATGTTGATGCTGTTTGCCGTAGAGTTCTGATAACGACCATTGCCTTGCAAATCGTGCATCGCGATAAGCGATGTGATCATGCCATCCATAATACCTTCTGGCACTTCGTTACCTTGTGCATCCAGTATCGCCGGGTTGGTCATCAGATGACCTACGTTACGGATAAACAGCATGCTGCGGCCTTTAAGGGCAATTTCACCACCAGTGACGCTGGTATAATGTCGGTCGGGATTCAGACTGCGTACGATGGTTTTACCGTTTTTCTCCAAGGTTTCCTGAAGCTCGCCCTTCATCAAACCCAGCCAGTTTGAATAAGCCAGAGCTTTATCTTCCCCGTCAACAGCCGCCACTGAATCTTCACAATCCATGATGGTTGTCAGCGCGGCTTCGACCATTACATCTTTAATGCCCGCAGCGTCCACTCGTCCAATGGGGGTATTAGGGTCAATTTGGATTTCGATGTGCAGGTTATTGTGTTTCAACAGGATACACGATGGTGCACTCGCTTCTCCCTGATAGCCAATAAACTGCGTGCTATCCATTAGGGTCACTTCTTCGCCATTCGCTAATGTCGCCGTTAATGTGTTACCGACACTGACGTTACTGATGCTGTATTGCGTGACATCCTGGTGTGAGACCCCGTTCAGTGGTACCGCTTGATCAAGAAATTCTCGGGCATATTTCACCACCTTCTCGCCGCGTACCGGATTGAAACTGCCGCCACGTTCTGCACCATCGTCTTCACTAATAACATCGGTACCATACAATGCGTCATACAAGCTTCCCCAACGGGCGTTCGCAGCATTCAAAGCAAATCGAGCATTCATGATAGGCACCACCAGCTGGGGCCCCGCCTGTGTCGCAATTTCTGGCTCTACGCTGGCAGTTGATACTTCAAAGTCATCACCTTCAGGAACCAGATAACCGATTTGCTGCAAAAATGTTTTGTATTCCACTGGATCAATAGCCTGACCTGCGCGCTCCTGATGCCAGACATCGATTTGATGCTGAAGATCGTCACGTTTGATCAACAAGGCTTTATTCTTAGGGGCAAGATCATTAAGAATGGCTTCAAAAGACTGCCAGAATGCTCCGGCATCAATGCCAGTCCCTGGGATGATGTGATCATTAACTAACGCGTGGAGGGTGCTATCTATCTTCAAGCTTCCCTGTTGAATACGACTGCTCATAAAATCTCTCTCGAAGTTACCGATGACGACTTACATAAAAGTTACGTAATGGATGATAATTTGGCTAATTTATGCCGTTTATAGTAAACATTCATAAAAAAAATACCCCACTTTGGCGACGAAAACGTCACGCTTCTGTCTGACCACTTTCGATTTCATTGGCCACACTTTTAATCAGTCGACGCATCCACTGATGGTCTGGATTACTCTGTAAAAGCGGACTCCAGGCCATCTTCACTTCAAAAGGTTCAATCGCAAACGGAGCGGGTTTGATAAGTAACTTAGGGTTATTACGCTGAGACTGCGCCGCTTTACTAGGAATCGTCAGAATGAGGTTTTTCTGTTGGGCAAATAAGATGGCTGACAGGTAATGGCGGGTAAACACAGTAATGTTGCGTGTTTTGCCGATTCGCATCAGTGCCTCGTCAATCCAACCCAACTTTTGTGCCTGACTCGGGTTGATCCCTACCCCCGTCCCCATACCCGTTTTGCTTACCCAGATATGCTGTGCCTTTAGATAAGAAAACAAATCAAAGTTATCCGCAATGGGGTTATCGCAACTAAACAGACATGAGAAGCCATCGTGCCATAAACTCATTTGGTGAAAGGACTGGGGAATGTCATCAAATCGGTTAATGATGATATCGACACTGCCCTGTTCGACGTCCTGGTAACTGACATCACTGGGCGTCATGATATCGAGGCGGATTTTTGGTGCTATCTCACTAAGACGCTCAAGTAGAGGCTGAATCAGGGTCGATTCTGCATAATCACTGGCCATAATACGAAACACTCGTTCGCTGTCTTCGGCATTAAATTCCGTCGTGGGTTGAACAGTTTTTTCGACATTGGCAAGGATATTTCGGATTTGAGGTTGCAGCTTTTGTGCTCGCTCAGTCGGCACCATCCCTTCACTGGTACGCACTAGTAACGGGTCCTCAAACAAATCGCGTAAACGGCGTAGTCCGTTACTCATCGCTGGCTGAGTAATTCCCAGTTGATTCGCTGCACGAGTGACATTTCTCTCCCTCAGCAACACGTCTAAATACACAAGCAAATTAAGGTCAATACGAGCAATATTCATTTAAAAAATACCGAGTATAATAACTATAAATTAACAAAATTATCACACAAGCGACTACGATTTGTCCATAACAACAAGTTAATACAACAGGCTACTAGCCACCCTATACCCAACGTGAAACTAAGGAATAGTTATGTCGCAAATTAATCAAGATATCGAAATGATCGAAGTTGCTAAACGCGCTGCAGGTACGCCATGGGATGCTATCGACGCTGAATCAGCTGCTCGCATGCGTGCTCAGAACAAATTCAAAACAGGCCTGGATATCGCGCAATACACGGCGGATATTATGCGTGCAGACATGGCAGCCTACGATGCAGACAGCTCTCAATACACACAATCACTTGGTTGCTGGCACGGTTTCATCGGCCAACAAAAGATGATTTCAATTAAGAAGCACTTTGGTGGCAACACGGACAAACGTTACCTATACCTTTCAGGTTGGATGGTGGCAGCACTTCGCTCTGACTTTGGTCCTCTTCCTGATCAGTCAATGCATGAGAAAACTTCTGTTCCTGCACTTATCGAAGAGCTATACACTTTCCTTCGCCAGGCGGATGCACGTGAACTGGGTGGTCTATTCCGAGAACTTGATGCAGCACGTGAAGCGGGTGACCTAGCACTGCAAGACCAAATCCAGGATAAAATCGACAACCACCAAACTCACGTTGTGCCCATCGTAGCGGATATCGATGCAGGTTTTGGTAACGCTGAAGCGACTTACCTGCTGGCTAAGAAAATGATTGAAGCGGGTGCTTGTTGTCTACAGATTGAAAACCAAGTAGCGGACGAGAAACAATGTGGTCACCAGGACGGTAAAGTAACCGTACCTCATGCCGACTTCCACGCGAAATTGCGCGCGTTACGTTATGCATTCCTGGAGCTTGGCATCGACAACGGCATCATCGTGGCACGTACGGACTCTCAAGGCGCTGGCCTAACCAAAGAGATTGCGGTTGTGAAAGAGCCTGGTGACCAAGGCGATATCTACAACTCTTACCTGGACGTTGAAGAGATCGATGTAGCTGATATGAAGCAAGGCGACGTTTGCTTTAACCGCGATGGCAAGCTAGTACGTCCTAAGCGTCTACCTTCTGGCCTATATCAGTTCCGCTCAGGTACCGGTGAAGACCGCTGTGTATTTGACTGTATCGAAGCTATCAACGCAGGTGCTGATCTACTTTGGATTGAAACTGAGAAGCCACACATCGGTCAAATCAAAGAGATGATGGACGGCGTACGTGCAGTACACCCGAACGCGAAGCTGGTTTACAACAACTCGCCTTCATTCAACTGGACACTGAACTTCCGCCAACAAGCGTATGACGCTATGGTTGAAGCTGGTGAAGATGTATCGGCATACGATCGTGCAAATCTAATGAGCGCTGAATATGACGAAACTGAACTGTCTAAGCGCGCTGATGACAAGATCCGTACATTCCAAGCAGATGCATCTCGTGAAGCGGGTATCTTCCACCACCTAATCACGCTACCAACGTACCACACTGCTGCACTATCAACAGATAACCTGGCGAAAGAATACTTCGGTGATGAAGGCATGCTTGGCTACGTTAAGAACGTTCAACGTCAAGAAATCCGTCAAGGTATTGCATGTGTGAAACACCAAAACATGTCTGGTTCTGATATTGGTGATGACCACAAAGAATACTTTGCTGGTGAGAACGCGCTGAAAGCGGCTGGCGAGTTGAACACGTCGAATCAGTTCGATTAATCGTAATGAATTGAACTTAATGAAAAAAGCGGCTCTCGAGTCGCTTTTTGACCTCTAAAGGTTTGTTAAACTAATCCTATTCATTGTTAATTGAGAATGCCTATGACAACTGTTCCCTCTCATCTAAAAGATGCAAAAGACTTACTGTCACAAGATGGTTTTGCAACGGGTGATACCTGGTATCACGGCACCTCCTCTGCCCTATTGCTATCAATCCAGAGTCAGGGGCTCAAGCGCTCAGGCGACAAAGCGCTCAATGAAGCGGCCAAAGCCACTATGGCGACCATTGGTAACCAGTATGCTGAACGCGTCGAGCCTGTTTTTCTGACTCAGAGTAAAGAACTCGCCTACTATTGGGCGCAGCAAACCGTCAGAAAACGCAGTGTTCGCTTTGAGGGCGAAGAGGCGCCTGTCGTTCTGCAGGTTAATCTTTCAGAAAAACAGCGTGCTAAGGTGAAGCCCGATGTTGGAGCAATGAGCTTGCTGATGATGCAAGACGGTGAACAATTTATGGTTCATCTGGCCCATGTCTATCAAAACCAAGGCTTTTCAGGGCCTGACATTGACTTACGATCTGCTGACCGCATGGAGTTCCTGGACAAATTGGGGATGGCTTACATTGATGAGGATATCAGCCCGGCTTGTATTGAGTTAATGTCAGAATCAGTCCCACAATAAATAGAACGCATTTGAGCAAAACACCGAGCGTCAGTGCTCGGTGTTTTGTTTGAATTAAGAGAAGTGAACCTTACACGACTTACAGTCTCTTGAAGCCAGAAGTATTCAGACCATCGCCTTCATGAATCACAGTTGCATTCATGGTTATCGAGTCCGGACAGGTGAGCGTCTTACCCCACTTCAATTCGATCGGCTCTTCGGTGCTGCCCTTATACAGACACGTCTTGACTTTATCACTAGTGTATTGGCTAACCGCCACCTCTTTCTCACCCACAAAGTCGCCATGATTATGGTCAATGTCACTGGCAAAAGACACCGCAGATACAGAGAGTAATAGTGATAGCGCAGCAAGTTGAGTACGTTGTTTCATCATAGTCACCCCAGACATTCATCGTTAGCGAATAGCCGAATACTCCGTTACCCTGGCTCGATGTGGTCACTATAGCGAAAGACGACAATCTGGTGAAAATATGTACTATCAGTGTGGCTGATGGGTCTTTGTGCTGCTGCTTGTTAACTGCTCACCTTACCGAGTTATGCGCCATATCCGGCTCCCCACAATGACTAAGAATATCGGTTCTGGCTTTATCGCGTAACGAAATGGCGGCGCTCCAACCGTCCCCTTCAGGATACAGCGGCTTTCCTATGGTGACACTCACATCTCCTCTGCGCGGAAACAACGAATTTCCCCTGAGTTTGGATCGTGTCCCACAAAGTGTGATTGGTATAACCGGCACATCCGAACTCACCGCCGCGATAAAAGCCCCCATGTGGAACTGATGTAAACCGGCCATGCGATATAAGGTGCCTTCCGGAAAGACCACCAGCGGTTGGCGTTCGTCGACGTCTGCCATCAAGCGTTTGGCATCAACCACACTCTTTTCAACATCAAATCGCTCAACAAACTCAGTACCCAGTTTGCTTAAAAAAATACGAGTAAACGGGTTGCTTAAGAACTCACTTTTAGCCACGAAACGACACTCCAAACCGGTTGTCGCAATCAATACCAACCCATCGAGGTAGCTGCAATGGTTCACCACCAGAATACGAGGCTGATGCTCATCAGGCAGATTTTCCAGCCCTGTCACCGTGCATTTCGTGCCCGTAAGCGTTATCAGTGCTCTGGCACCCATTCGGGTCACGGCCCAGCACCAGGACTTCTTCGGAAGCAGCGCCACTAAAATCCATACCATTGGCGACAATACCCCCAAAATAAACCAGGCATAGGCCGCATAACCGACATCTTGTAGCGTACGCACATATCGTCGCAGCTGCGGTACAACGCCAGCGACAGCCAAATGCATCGCTTGATGCCAAAATGCCTTCGGCTGCCTACCCAACTGTCCTTCCTGATAGAGATCCTTACAAGCACTGCGGCGGATCTTACCGCTGGATGTTTTGGGGATGGTATGGGGTGGACCAATAACAATATCATCTGCCGGACTGCCCAATAGCCTAACCGCCAGGTTGTTTATCTGCTTCTTGAACGAGCGTAAGGTGCGAGGATCGGTTTCGCGACTTTCAGCAAGCACGATGAGTTTTTCGGTAGCAGATCGACGATCCTGACTGCCAAATACCGCCACACACCCTTTACGAACGCCGTCAATACCACCCACTGCCTGTTCCAGTTCATGTGGGTAGATATTCCGGCCAGCTTTGATGATGATGTCTTTGGTGCGGCCAGTGAGAAACAATTCGCCACTCAGAGTGAAGGCACGGTCTCCGGTTACCAGCCAATCATCGTGATAAAGCTCGCGGGTTTTTTCTGGATTGCGATAGTAGCCCTGTGTCGCAGAAGGCCCCTTAAATTCCAGTTCCCCTTCTTCACCTTCTGGTAGCTCTTTTCCCAGTTCATCGACGATCCGTATTTGGTGACCCACTAAAGGCTGTCCCAGCCCCACCACTGGAATTGCGCCAGCCGCCTCTCGTGTTACAGCGACTGCCCGGCCATTGCGACTGAGTGATTCTCTGTCGAAATACTCAACACGAGGCTTTCGCACTTCCAGAGGAAAGGTCAGACCAACTGACGATTCTGCCAAACCGTAAACCGGCGACATGGTTTCCGGTTTGAATCCATACGGCGCATACTTTTCGGTAAAATTGGCAATAGATTGCGGACTCACTGGCTCAGCTCCATTCCAGGACAACCGCCAACTGCTGAGGTTAAGCCCCTCCAGTTCACTCTCCTTGACCCGACTAACGCATAACTCGTAGGCAAAATTAGGGGCTGGCGACAGTGTACCTTTGTAGTGATGGATCGCCCATAGCCATCGCTGTGGCTTAGTTAAGAACAGCAATGGTGACATGATCACCAGAGGCATGGTGTGGTAAAGACTGCCGAGCCACGCACCGATAAGCCCCATGTCATGATACACAGGCAGCCAACTCACAAACACATCATTTGAACTGGCGCCCACCGCCTTCCCCATCGCCCTGACGTTGGCCAACAAGTTTGAGTGAGTCAACGTAACGCCTTTCGGCACGCCGGTACTGCCTGACGTGTACTGCAAAAATGCAATATCATCAGTCTGTGCGTCCCCAACCTCGACCGGTTCAGTTGAACCCTGAAGATCCGAGGCCGTCACCACTGCCTCTATCGACGGAACCTGCAGTTTCAGCAGGTGAGCAAGCGGCTTGGCTTCGGGGACGGTGATCAGCAATTTGGCCTCGGCATTATTCAAAATACTGGCATGACGGCCCAAATGATCTTCTATCTGCTGCAGTCTCGCCGGGGGATAAATTGGCACTGGAATGGCCCGCGCATACAGGATGCCAAAAAAGCTGAAAAAATAATCATTGCTGGTCGGCAGCATGATCGCCACACAATCACCGGCTTCGACCCCTGCATTGATCAATCCTGCTGCGATCTCCATCGCCTTGTCTTTCAGTTTTTGATAACTGATTTCTTCCACATCATTGGCATTTTGAAAAACATAAAGGTGAGGTCGGTCAGGATGATGTTCCACGTGCCAGTCCAATAACGCCTGAAGTGATTCGACATCATCTGGCATCTGGTCCACGGTATCCAATTTGATTTGGTGAAGCTGAGTAATGACAGGCTCCACCAATGGGGTTGATACTGCCTGCTGTATCGCTTGCACAATATCTTCTGGCGTTGCGATGCCAGAAAGTGAGTGCTCAGGCAGTGAGACATGAAAATGCGTTTCGATACGTGTCAGTAATTCGGCTCGGGTCAGGCTGTCAAACCCCAGTTCACTATCAAGGTCACTCTTAAGATTTAGATTTACGGAGGACAAAGATTCTGGATCCAACTCAAGCATAAGTACTCTAACAGTATCGAGGACCGATTGGGCCACCTCTGCCGTCGTTTGTTTCGTAGTGTTATGGTTATTGTCTGACATGCTAAAGCTTCCTGTTCAAAGAAGAGTTACCATTCGCTTTACTTAGCCATAAAACGTTCACTTACTTAGAGTTTAGTTCAGATATGCGTGAAATATTATGTGGCTAGAAAGATCAAATTAGACTGTTAATGGCAACCTCTTGGGAACAAGGAACTGCAAACGGCGCAGACTCAACGTCCTGATTATGGCCCGTTATTTCTGCAGCGGCAACGATGACTCTATCGCGTCATTCCAGATTATTCTTCAGAGGATTGGACAAACGGATCGCATCAACAAAGCAATGGCCCATCTCTCCTAATGCCTCTAGGTCATTAGCCATCAAATAGAACTGACTGGTCTTAGCATGATTGAAACTCAAAGGTAGAGGCACAAGTTCCCCCCGTTCCACTTTGTCTTTTACCGCTTCATTCGGCAGCCACGCATAGCCGAAACCGAGACTCACCAATTGAACGGAAGTCTCTACATTGTCTACCGTCCAGCGCTGATTGGCACCCAACCAGCCATGATCAAGCTTTCGTTCGTGTCCGGAGTCCCGTACCACTATCTGGCGATAAGGAATCAGATCCTCCATCGTCAAAGACGCCCTAAGGCTGTTCAAAGCGTGCGCAGGGCTGACAACCGCCAAGAAATCGATATGATCAATTTCTTCTGAGTATCGGTCTGCAATAGGATACGCACCAATTGCTATATCAACCTCACCAAGCTTGAGTAGCTCTGTGGTACCGCTTAATGTTGATTCAAAAACGTCAATATTCGCATTTGGAAATGCATCCGACACAGCCGTCAATGCCTGATGCAATCGCTGTCTTGGAAATACCTGATCAACAGCAATGCGTACCCGTCCATCTTTAGAAGACCTAAGTCGATAAGATAACACTTCGAGCTTGTCTGCCTCGTCCAGAAGATGACTCGCTCGACGCAACACAAGTTCTCCCGCGTGTGTCAGCGTTGCTCGGCGGCCAATCATTTTAAACAGTCTAAGATCAAGACCTGACTCGAGCTTTTGAATTGCGTTATGTATCGTTGAGGGGCTTTTGTTAACTGCGTCTGCAGCTTGATTGAAACCACCGTTTTCAACAACTGCGCGGAACATACGCCATTGTTCCAGTGTGACTTTAGACATGCTTAACCTCACTCGACAACGAGAACGCAGGCTCTAGGCCGATTGAAACAATCCCATGTGGGTTACGCAACGGACTCACTGAGTGATATCCTTTACGATAAACATCCAGCTCTATAGTTTTGGCAACATTAGGAAGGCTGACCATATCTCGCAAATAACGTGACAATTGCGGGTAGTCGCGCAGTGCTCGCAAATTACATTTAAACGCAGTGAAGTAGGCGACATCAAAACGAACCAATGTTGGTAGTAAGCGCCAGTCTGCTTCCGTCACGTGTTGACCAAGTAGATAGCGACTTTCTGACAATCGCAGCTCCAGACTATCAAGCGCGGAGAACACGTTGGCAACGGCTTCATTGTATGCGGCCTGTGTACGAGCGAAACCAGCTTGGTATACCCCATTGTTGAGATTTCGATAGATGAATTCATTGAGTTCATCGACGTCTTTTTTCAGTGCATCGGGGTAAAAGTTCTGGGTATCACCGGTGATATCATTAAAAGCGCTGTTGAACATGCGAATGATATCGGCTGACTCTGTACTAACGATTTTACTTTGCTGTTTGTCCCACAGTACAGGCACAGTTACACGCCCGGTATAGTTTGAGTCGGCTTTTGAGTACAGTTGATGCAATGCAGTCAGCCCTAGAAGTGAGTCGGTAAACCTAGACTCACCCTTTGCAGTATTCGCTTCAAATACCCACCCCTCACCAGTTCTTAATGGCTTGACCAATGATAGTGACACCACCTTTTCCAGGTGCTTAACACTCCGGTAGATCAAGGTTCGATGTGCCCAGGGGCAGTTCAGCGCAGCGAATAGATGATAGCGTCCGGCTTCTGCCTTAAAGCCTCCTATCCCAGAAACGCCAGCACTGCCATCTAGTGTAACCCAGTGCCTAAACTGTGCACTATCACGTTGAAACTTCCCATTGGTCCGTTGATATTGTTGTTGCTCCAACGCTCTAAGCTCATCATCGTTGAACCATTGACCTGCGACTAGCTTTCCCATACTCACACTCCTTCTCAACTGCCAGTCAAGACAATAACTCTCGGCCATGGGGTTGTGTAAAATCGATGATTGGTCCAACAGGGATGATACGCGTTGGATTTATCGTTTCGTGGCTAGCATAGTAGTGCGCTTTAATGTAATCCAATGCCACTGTTTCTGCGACTCCGGGAGTCTGATACAGGTCGCGCAAATAGCCCCATACATGAGGATAGTCGACAATACGACGAAGATTACACTTGAAGTGGCCTACGTAAACAGCATCGAACCGAACTAAGGTGGTAAACAGTCGCCAATCCGCTTCTGTCACTTCTTTGCCAGTTAGGTATCGATGAGTTGTGAGCCTGCTTTCCAACTTATCCAGCGCTCCAAAGAGCTGTCTGACGGCTTCATCATAAGCATTTTGTGTTGTTGCAAAGCCCGCTCGATACACCCCATTGTTAATGTTAGGGTAGATAAAGTCGTTAAGTTCATCGATTTCGTGCTGCTTGTCGCTGGGATAAAAATCGACTGGTGTTGCCCCTATGTCATCAAATGCATCATTGAACATACGGATGATTTCTGCCGATTCATTGCTAACAATAGTTTGGGTTTTCTTATCCCAAAGCACCGGTACCGTGACTCTTCCGGTATAATTAGCGTCTGCTTTGGTGTAAATCTGATGCATGAACTCAGCATGATGGATTGGATCCGCAATAACCTTGTCCCCAGGTAGAAAACTCCAACCATTCTCGCCCATAAATGAATTCACAACCGACATTGATATCATTCCCTCGAGTCCCTTCAGCTTACGATAAATAATCGTACGATGCGCCCAGGGACAAGCTAGTGACACGTACAGATGATAGCGATCTGGTTCTGCTTTAAATCCACCTACCCCCGTCGGTCCGGCACTGCCATCTTTAGTTATCCAGTTTCGAAAGCTCGAAGCTTTGCGTACAAACTTGCCTCCGGTTGACTTAGTCTCGTACCAATCGTTATGCCATTGTCCGTTGATTAACTGCCCCATGATGTGGTCTCCTTTATGGTTACAAAGTGGACGTTGTTAAATCGTCCTGGTTTTCACCTTCAGTTCGATTACTTCTGACGATTGTCGAGTGAGTAAGCGCCTGCGCCTTGAGCAAACAAAATTAAGAACGCGCCTGCCAAAGAGATATTTTTCATAAAATTGGTCATTTCTGCAGGGTTACTAAAGTCGGCGTGGAACAAAATGGCAGACATCACACTAAATCCTGCTAACGCGATAGCGGCGAATTTAGTTTTCCATCCCAAAACGATGGCAAGACCGGCAATGACTTCTGTCAGAATTACGAGCGGTAAAAGTGCTCCTGGTACACCCATCATCTCCATATAACCTTGAGTTTGCTCGTATTGGCCTATTTTGCTAAAACCCGACATAACAAAAATAAGGGCGAGAAATAGACGGCCTGCTGGTGCTGATAATTGTTGTAGCTTGTTCATAGTGACACTCCTAAAGATAGTGAATTAAGTTGGTGTTGTTTCGATAAGTTCATATTAGTTGTTGACCAAATAACAATAAACATCAAAAATGGAGAATGATAGTTCTCAAAATGAGAACAATATTGAAGAGGGACAGTTGTGGGACAATTAGAGATCATCAAGATTTTCATCACGGTTGTGGAGACGGGCAGTATTACCAAAGCCGCAGAGAGACTTGGCCTTGCCAAATCAGCGGTCAGTAAAAGGCTGGCAGAGTTAGAGCAGCTATTAGCGGTGAAGCTCATCAACCGAACCACCAGAAGTTCAAGTCTGACTGAAGCAGGAGAACGCTACTACCAGAAAAGTCGCCTGATTGTTGAAGAGATGGAGGAACTCAACGCCGAGATCGCTCACTCGCAGGGCACCCTCACAGGTAACTTAAAAATAGCGGCACCGCTTTCGTTTGGGTTGCATCATTTAACACCCGCTCTGAAAGAGTTCTGCCAACGACACCCGGAGTTAAAGCTCGACCTGGAGTTTTCTGATAAAAAAATTAATCTTGTCGAAGACGGCATCGACTTAGCCCTACGCATTGGCGAGCTCACTGACTCTTCGCTGAAAGCGAAACTGATTGCCAATATAGAGCATGTTCTGTGCGCCAGCCCGGCCTATCTGGCACAACATGGCACCCCCACAACACCCGAAGACATACAACACCACCAATTTCTCAAGTACAGCCAAACACCACTTTCCGGCATCACGCTGACCGATGCTGATAATCACAGCCACCTCGCCCCCATAAAGCCACACCTTGTGGCCAATAATGGCGACTTTCTAAAAGATATGGCTACATCCGGACATGGTATTGCTTTCTTGCCCCGCTTTATTGTCTGGAAGGAGCTCCAATCTGGGGCTCTTACGTCTATCTTAGCGAACTATACTCTCAACAAGATCGGGGCGTATGTTGTCTACCCTTCAACCCGTTTTCTCCCGCGAAAAAGTCGCTTATTCATTGATTTTCTCGCAGGCTACTATGGTAGCGTCCCCTATTGGGACAGCACGCTCTCATAATATTGCGCTTTTCACCCAAGTCCCTATAAGACAAGGGACTTGGGTGGCAAGTTAAGCCACCCAATTCTCTCAACAACAAAATACTTAGTTTGCTTGAGTCAGATCTTTGTAGGCAGCGGGCACATTTAATCCAGAATGTACCCAACCAAACAACGCGTAACCGCTAAATTCAGGCATGCTCACACGCTTGACTGTTTCTTCTAATGACAATCCCTCGTTCACCGCAAGCTGAACTTGTTCTTGTACCGCTTCCAGATAATCAATATGCCATTGAATATCGGCTTTACTCATTACACTCCCGTGCCCCGGCACCACCCGAGCATCCTCAGGTAAAAAGGCATACACTTTCTTGAAAGTCTCGAGGGTGGCCAGCATATGACCATCAAGCAGCCATGGTAAAGCAGGTTTGACAGCAACAATGGCATTACCTGTCCACATTACCTTGGACTCAGGTTCCCAAACAAACAGATCGCCGCCGGTTTGAGCAAAACCAAAATCGATGATGTGTACTGTCTTATCACCCAAATCCAAAGCGATTTGGCTACCTGATTCAATTAACACATCCCCGGTGGTAGGAACGATTTCCTCAATACCACGACCCTGGCCAAAGTTATACATCATAAACTCAGTGTCGGCTTTAAAGTTGGCGTCGACATAGTCCTTGCTGTTTTGATGTTGAATGATCACAGACTGTTCAGGTAAGTACATGTTCCCATATGAATGATCGCCATGATAACTGGTGTTCACCGCATAGATTGCGGGCGACTTGCCTCCTACCTCACCGACCATACTCTGAACCTGTGCGTTCAGGCGTTTGTTGAGCATGGTATCTATAATTAACACTCCTTCAGTGCCAACCACCAGCCCCCCACTGGTTGCCACAGGAAACCCTTTAGCCTCTAATTTTTTTGCATTTGACGCATAGTAAGCGTAAACACCGTCCGCTAACGTCTCACTGACCAACTCAACCTTATTGGCGTCCCAAACGGGCTCATTAGCGACCACGCTTGCTGAAGTGACTGACAAAACACACAAATATAAACTAGTGGTAACTCTCATCTGTTCGTTCCTTTCTCTACTTGGTTCTTACAAAGGTAGAGTCCAGATGAGCAAGTCGCATTCGATGCTTTGACAGCATTTATTCGATTTTATTGGATGAGCTTATAATCCGTTGAATTATTAGGTTCAACAACCTCTAAAAAGAGCGTCATTCAGAGTGAATGAACAATACGGTATGTTACTTGCTCAATGATCTCTGAGTGAAAATAATGCTTTATCGAAGAATAGCGAGTTCTCGATGACAAACAAGATGAATGAGCTCATGCAGCCTACAACACCGAAAAGGAAACATCATGCTCCAACTAACGTTACTTTGCCCTGACTGCAACGTTGAAATCCCGCCGGAAGGGGGCAATACCTGCTCACAGTGCAAGACAAAATTTCGTAAAACGCCTTTTTGTTCTGATTGTGGTGAACAACTTGAATCATTAAAGGCTTGTGGCAATGTCAGTTATTACTGCAATAGCTGTAGAATGCAAAAGTCGCGTACCACCATAAACTGGCGTTTGCTCACCGTTTCAACCCTGTGAACCCAATTGTCTGGCACTTTCAACAAAGCAAGGAAGTGCCAGTCGATATCACAGTGGTTATTTCGATGATGACGTGATACCCCCATTGTTTTTCAGCCACTTAAGCCCCTCTCTTTTGGCTAATCCTTGCAGCTTTTCACTATCAATAAATTCCATAACCGCCTCTGGATTGGTTTTAGAGTATTCTCTGAGCACCCAACCTATCGCTTTTTGAATGAAAAACTCGTTATCACTTTTGTTTTCTCTGATCAGTGAAAACAGCAAAGGCACATCCGTGTTTTGTTTGTATTTTAATTGAAACAGTAAGGTTGTTCGCCGTAGCCACATGTTGTCCTGGCCACGCCAGCGTTCAATGAACGCCATCGTTTCGTTCGGGTATCTTAAATAGAAGCTGCCAATGATGTGAGTTGCCAGCATATCCACGGTATCCCACCACGATTTCGTGGTGATACAGCGCTGCAGGTCAGCCAGCATGGCTACTGGCAGTCTTTTTTTCAACTTAATGAGTAGATCGACTGCAACCATTTGAAACTCGCGCTGCGGCAATGACCACAACTCATCAAGCACCAATGGCAGCTCGTCTATCGCGGGTAACTGACTATGAGAAAATAAGTGCTTCATGGCCTCTCGTCTTGGCCCCGACTGAATACCATAAAACTCAAACTGTCCTCGCAAATACGACTGCATAAAACAGGCATTCTCCGAGTTTGCCAACGGAGCGAGGGCTTTTTGTGTTGCGACTACCCATTGGTGCATGTTTCTTTACCCTCCAATATCCAAAATAGACACCACCTTCACGAAAGAGAAGACCTTGCAAAGTGCGTAGCCAACTGAAAATAAACGACTAAGTGACGTAAATTGGGTTCACATCGCGTTGGATAAGCTCCCTCCTTTATCAAGGGGATAACTGCGTTTTTTTTTGAGCTCGAAGCGAGAAAAGGAGCAAAAATCATTCAGCCAATTAAGGCGGCACGCTATCATTTCTGTTGGAACTCGGGCTCTGATCTGGTGCATATCACCACTAAGGTCCCTCAGTATATGCCAGGAATCAACCGATAGCGCACGCGTCGTGCATAGTCTCGATAGCCCGGCAACTCCTCATGTAGAGTCTGGTCCTCAAGAACAGTTCGAATCACCGAGATAATAGATGCTAAGGCGGCAGGAATTAGCGCCCAGACTGAACTCAACGCGAGAACAATACCGAATAATGCGAGGATATTTCCGGCATAGCCCGGATGTCGCACAAAACGATATGGGCCACTATCACACACCACATGACCTCGCTCCGTCTGAATGCGTACCACGCTAGAGAAAAAGCGGTTCTCTGCCAATGCCCAGGCAGCGAAAGTGTACCCAATTGTGATTGAAACGAAGCCAATTCCAATAAGCCATGGCACGAACTCGGAGGACCAGTTATAGCGGTGATCTAGCCCTGCCACAATGACCATAGGAAACCCAACGCTTACCGCCATCATAGGAGCAAGCACCCTGTCCCAGGGTTTTGCGTTTTTAATACTCTCAATATTTTGTCTTTCTGCTGTTAATCCAGGATGTCGTTGCTCCGCCCACATGCGTCCACCGAGACCAGTGGCCAAAATCAGAGTCGAATATAACCAGGCTTGCCACCAACTGAGGTCCCCACCGCAGATAACTAAAATCAGCGGGATTAAGAGGTACACCACAACTAATCTGAGGCGCTGACGAGGGGAGACTGTCTGAGTTGCCTGTTCATTAGCCTTTGCTGACATGTCATTCCCCGAATTGAAATGGATTTGAATGTGTACTTAACGCTGCGCTCAAGCGTAACCAACCAGAGCGGCATTGATCGGCACCAAACTCTGTATCACACTGATAGATTAGACCTTAAATCAACAAAATACATAGTGAAGACCTCCCATCATTATTGGGGTTGATATAACGCATCTTTAGCAACAACTTAAATGAGTCCGCACTCTCTGATAAACCGCCATAAAATAACAAGGCACCAAGAACCACTGATAGATTTCTTGATACCTTGTTTCGTCAAAACAGCACCCTTAAACGTTTCGATTAGAATAAGACGCCTTAAAAGCTCATTTCAGACTTTATTTTCTCAACCCAATGCGCAATGCGCTCGTCTGTAAGACTGGCTTGGTTGTCTTTATCAATAACCAAACCCACAAACTCATCTTCTTCTAATGCGGTTGAATCATTAAACTCGTAACCCATCGAAGGCCAGCGACCCACCACCTCGGCTCCTGCTTCTACAACTAAGTCATAAAGCTCCCCTAGACCATCCACGAATTCATCAGGATAGTTCACTTGGTCCCCTAAACCGAACAGCGCCACTGTCTTACCGCTAAGGTCAAGCTCATCAAAGTTGGGTCTGAACTCTTCCCAACTCTCTTCATTACACTCTGCAGCAAGTCCTGGTAATAAGCCCTCTCCATAGGTCGGCGTTCCCAAAATCAGGTAGTCATATTTTTCAAAAGCGCTTGCATCACATCGGTTAATATTAACAGGCTTATCTGCGACGCCTTCCCCCAATTGCTTGTGGATGAGTTTTGCCACCTTACGTGTGCTTCCTGTATCTGTACCAAAAAAAATTCCCACACTAACCATTATGCTCTCCTTAACCTTAAGTGTTCACTATTGGAACTGCAATCCCCATTCCATATCTATCCTTCTGTTTTAAAAGGAATTAAAAAAACAACACCACTGATAAAAAGTGACATATTGTCCGAAACCTAACAATTAGTCTTGATCGTCTTCGGCTTCCCATATTAATGGCCGATAAATCTCAACACGGTCGCCTTCATTAATTGCAGCTTCTAACGATGAAGTTTTTCCAAACACGCCAACTTTCTGTTGCTCAAGATCAATAGATGGGAACATGGATAAGATTCGAGATTCATGAATAGCAGACATGATGGTAGCACCTGGTTCAACCTCAACGGGTAGCCAAACTTGCTCATTCTCTAGCGCATAAACAACACTCACTTTCATACATTACCTCCAGCGACAACATCATCCGCTCGCTGTCGTTCTTTATCCATTAGAGTAAGTTTTTGCTTTATTCCAAGCATCACGCCCAAAATTAAGAAACCGCCAGGGGGTAAAATCACTAACAGAACACCACGATAGTCAGGTATGACGGTCATTTCTAAAAAGGCAAAATGTTCGCCTAGCAGTAGACTCGCATTGCTAAATAAAGTGCCACTGCCAATCACCTCCCTCAATCCTCCCAGAGCCACCAGTACCCAAGTAAAACCAAGTCCCATGGACAGTCCATCGACACAGGAAGGCAATACCGGATTTCTACTAGCAAATGACTCCACACGTCCCAAAATAGCGCAGTTGGTCACTATAAGGGGGATAAACAATCCTAAGACTTTATGCAGAGGATGAAGCCAGGCATTGAGGATCGCGTCGATCATTGTCACCAAGGTCGCAATAATGATGATATTTACGGGAATTCTCACTGCTTTGCTGATAATGACTTTCGCCATAGAAACAAGAACATTGGCCGCTACCATGACGGCGGTGGTCGCCAGGCCCAGCCCCAACCCATTGGTCGCACTACTGGTGACGGCGAGCAAGGGGCATAGCGCTAGCGACTGGCCGATGACTATATTGTTGTTCCACATACCTTGACTGATTATCGTGCGGTAATTACTCATTATCTATCTCCAGACGCAATCCTTTCAGTGCGTTATGCACCCCCTTCACCACCGCACGAGGAGTGATGGTCGCCCCACTAAACTGGTCAAATTCACCGCCGTCCTTCGTCACCTTCCAACCCTGAGTATTCGATAACGATCGGCCGTTGAAACTGAGCACCCAATCACTTTTCGCTCGCTCTATCTTGTCGCCTAAACCCGGCGTCTCGGTATGGCTAATAATGCGAACCCCGCTGATCTGCTGAGCTAAATTCACCCCCACGAGGAACTGTATTTTGCCGGAATAGCCTTCCTGTTCTCCTTTGATGACATAACTGATGATATTCCCTTTTGAATCTCTCACTATAAAATAGTGATACTCATTTCCTTCAATAGAGAAGGCTTGACCTTCAGCAAACACCTGATTTGAAAACGGTTGTCCATTTAGAATCTCCTCTAACAGCGCATTTTGGTCTTCCTGTATACGAACCTCAATGATGGGTTGAGTAACGTATTTCATGCCCACAAGCAAAAGTGCAGCTAAAGTACAACTCAATGCCAATAGCCCACTTTGATAGGACACTTTCTGTTTCCAATTTTCCAATGACAAGTCCATCTCAGCACTCCTTAGCCGCCTTGCTACCAAACACATTCGGCCTCAAGTAATGATCAATCAACGGTACTGTCGCGTTCATAACGAGTACTGCAAACGCCACCCCCTCTGGATAACTACCGAAGCTGCGGATAGTCCAAATCAGTAGGCCACATCCCGTTCCATAGACAAGCTGCCCTCTGATGCTGGTCGGTGATGTCACCAAATCCGTCGCAATATAAAAAGCCGCTAGCATTGTTGCACCAGCAAAAAGGTGGGTGTGAATTGAAAGAAACTCATTTGGGAATAACCAATGGCTTATTAATGCGGGTACCGCAACTCCAAGTAACAATGAACATGGTATTGCCCAATGAATCAAACGCTTATAAAGAAGGTATCCGCCACCAATTAACACTAGAAATGCGCTGGTTTCTCCTAAACTGCCAGCCTGTGTGCCAAAAAACAGAGCACTGAACTCTACTTGCTGCATCACCTCTGCGCTCAATGCCGTCGCGGCTGTCACACCATCAAACTCAAGCCAGAGCGAAGGTACGATGACTAAGTTGTTGCTAAAATCAATCGGTGAGGGCGCAGACCAGGCAGTCATTTCGATAGGGAAGCAGATGAGTAACATCACTCGTGCTAACATAGCCGGATTGAAGAGGTTCTGCCCGAGTCCGCCAAATATCTGCTTACCTACAAGAATCGCGAAACTGCTACCTAATACCCCAACCCAGAGCGGTGCCGTCGGGGGTAAGCTCATGGCCAGTAACATTGCAGTAAGCAAGGCTGAACCATCAAAGCAGGCTCTTGGGCTTCTCGCCATTACCCTTAAACACATGGCTTCAACCATGACCGCTGTTACCGCGCAGGTCAGTAATAAATGCAAAGCATTTAGGCCAAACTGATAAATACCAAAACCCAATGGTGGAACCAACGTAAAACACACGATATACATGATTCGCACACTGGAGTTTTCACTGTGTGAGAATGGCGCTGAACTCAGCTCATAGTTAATCATTTGCCACCTCCTCTGTGGACTTGGTACGGGGTGCTCTCGCTCTTTTTTTGCGACTGGCTGCTTTCGCGGCTTTGGCTGCTTTCTTCACTGCAAGCTCGGCCGCCAGACGCCCTTTTCTCGCTTCCGTCAACGCTTTTGCCTGAGCCGATTTTTTCGCTATTAGCTCGGTGGCTTTTATTGCCCCTTTAGCATGCTGAAAATACTGAACCAATGGGATGGAGGAAGGGCACACATAACTGCAAGCCCCACAAGATAGGCAGTGTTCTACCCCTAGCTGCTGCGCTTGCTTGAATTCTGACTGACGAGTTTGGGCCGCCATTTGAAATGGCATCAACCCCATCGGACATGCACGTACACATTGGCCGCAGCGAATGCACTCTTGCTGTTCTCTCGGTTGAACTTCGTCTTCCGACAAAGCCAAAATACCACCGACGGTTTTGTCAATGGGAACTTGTGGTGACGTCACTACTTGCCCCATCATAGGGCCACCAAACACAAGACGCTCCGTGTTCTCTGTAACCCCACCACAGTGAGCAATGATATCCCTTACTGGCGTCCCTATTGGCACTACAACGTTTTGCGCCGACTCAATACCTTTACCAGACACGGTCACAATTCGAGAAACTAAAGGGTGCCCGTAGGCAACTGCATGAAAAACTGCCTGAGCCGTCGCAATGTTATTGACCAAGATACCGACTGATGTAGACAGTGAACCCAAAGGAATCGTCACGCCGGTAACGGTTTTGATGAGGTGTCTTTCAGACCCCATGGGATATATAGATGGCACCATCATCACGCAAATGTTGTCATCTTCCGAACTCGCCGATCGCATGCGTTCAAACGCCAATGCTTTATTGTCCTCAATGCCGACAATAGCCTTCTTTGCACCACTGGCCATGAGCATCAGCCGAACACCCGCAATCACCTCAACAGCATGTTCCTGCATCGTTAAGTCATCACATGTCAGATACGGCTCACACTCACCACCATTAATGACCAGAGTATGAACCTTAGCCTGACGAGCAAACTTCAGTTTTGCTGCGGTCGGAAAGCCTGCGCCTCCCAGTCCAACGATACCCGCGCGATCTATGATATCGATAACTTGCTCTGGTGAGTGGCCGTAGATATTGCCTTTATGCTTTGTGGTTCCCCAAGTCCGATCTTGGTTAGCACGAATGACTATCGTTTTGGCCTTTACCTTGGAAGGGTGAGCCGTAAGATAATCGGTAAGGTCAGTGACTATGCCGTTAACTGGCGCATGCAGCGGCGCGATCATAGCTGTACGTCCGACAGCGACAATCTGACCTCGCATCACCTTTTCCCCAACAGCGACCAGCGGCTCCAACATTGCCCCGTTGCGCTGTTGTAAACTTAAATACACGGCCTTTGGCCAGAAGTCCTTTGCAATGGCTTTGTTGTTCGTTAATGATTTGTACGCCTTGGGGTGAATCCCCCCTTTAAACGGGGCAGTGAAATTTATCCGCATATTTGCTCCTTCAAGTTAATCAGCCTGCTTTGTTTATCACTGCTGGCTTGGGCCAGAACCACGCAGACATATCGGGCACCGTAGGCTCCACAGTTAAACAGTCTTGAGGACAAACTTGCGAACACAGTTTACAACCTGTGCAGACATCCTTAATCACGGTGTGTATCTGTCTATTTGCACCAACAATGGCGTCAAACGGGCAAGCTTTGTAACAGCGCGTGCACCCCGAACAACGTCTTTCGTCAATGCGAGCGATCCACACTTTTTCATCATCACTAAGCTCAACACTCACGCCAAGCATTTCGGCGACGGCTGCCGATAACGCAGCACCACCTGGTGGACAGGATGTGGGTGCAAGTTCTCCCCGAACCATAGCTTCAGCAGCTTGGCGACATCCAGGCTCTCCACACTGACCACACTGACCACCGGGCATAAGAGCTTCGACCTGATCAACCAATGGATTAGACTCCACTTTGAACAATTTTGACGCGTAGCCCAAAATCAGTCCAAGTAGACCTCCTAGTACAAAAAAAACAATCACGGAAATCATCACTCACTCTCCTTCTAAACCATGCCTGCAAAACCCATAAAGGCCATAGAGAGCAAGCCAGCAGTAATGAAAGCGATAGGAGAGCCTTGTAATGCGGCAGGGACACGGTTGAGTGCGAGCTGGCTTCGTAAACCTGCAAATAGGACGATCACTATGGTAAATCCGACTGCGGAACCGATGGTAAACATCAAGGTGCTGAAGAAAGAAAGGCCATCTTGAACGGCAAGTAAAGCGACCCCCAAAACCGCGCAATTAGTGGTGATGAGCGGTAGGAATACGCCCAGAGATTGATAGAGGACAGGGTCTTGCTTTTTCACATACAACTCGGTTAGCTGTACTACTGATGCGATGAGTAGAATAAAAGCAATGATGCGCAAAAACTCCATCCCCAAAGGAGATAGCACAAAGTGGTCTAATAGCCAGGTACTCAGAGTGGCTATAGTGAACACAAATGTCGTCGCAATCCCCATCCCTAATGCACTACTGATTTTGTTTGATACACCCATGAAGGGGCACAATCCCAAAAATTTGGTCAAGACGACATTATTTACAAATGCCGCACCAATAAAGATTAATAATCCCTCAGACATTTTACGTCCCTATTTTACGCCTCAATATCTGGAGTATTTGCACAGCTCATGCCAAACAAGTGATGCACTCTGAAAGTTCAATCAGCCCCATGAGTTACGGTATTGTGGGCGTAGCTCCCTGTTTTCGCGTCAATTGGAAATTTGTAGCAAACCTGACAAAGCTGTTCGAGTTGTTAATAGTTTGTCCAAAATCAAACAAACCCTGTTCTTTTAAGCGTTGAATTCCTTTACATAAGTTATTGGAATGGTTAATGCATTGGTGTCCATAAGAGGCTATACAAGGACTAAGTTATGATACCAATAGAACATTCGAATTTGACCGATGCATCAGAAGCGGTGTCAATGGGAACGTCATCATTGTTTGGTACTGCTATTTTCAAACATATAGTGCTAAACGCACCGATAGCAGTGGCCATTACAGACAGCTCAGGCAATATGTGCGAGGTCAATGACTGCTTTGTCGCAATAACCGGCTTCACCCGAAAAGAGCTTGTTGGTAATAATTGTTCGATGCTCTCTTACCAAACCACGCCAAAAGAAGTTTATGTGGAACTGTGGAATACCATACGTGGCGGTGATACATGGGAAGGGACTCTGGTTAACCGAAGAAAAGATGGCAGTCTCTATATTGCAGACCTTTCGATAACCCCATTCAAAACTGAGTGTGGTCAAACCTTTTACTACACCACACAAAAAGACATTACCGAGCAACATAGACTGAAGATAGAGCAAAAAAACCAAGCTGCACTATTTGAACAAGTTCTCAGCTCTGCTCCGCTGTCAATAGGAATAATAGATTCGCAAGACCGGCTTATTTTCTCGAACGACAACTATGGTAAGTTGACGCGATCACTCAGTATCGATCCGTTGGTGAAACTTTCCGAACAACTGGATAACCAGTATGGGGAGCCTTCGATAACTCAGTATCTAGCCCAAAACCAATCTAAAAGCGAAACACTGTGTCTTGGTGAAAGCAGGGCTGTTGATGAGAAATGGCTCGAATGTATCCTTAAAAAAGTTCCATATAGCGACATCGCCACAGAAGCCTACTTCGATACCAATCACGGCTACTGCACGATCGTTGGGATTATTGATAGGACCAAAGAAAAAAGGGAAATCGAAGAAAAGCGCATTAATACCATCGCTCACATTACCAGTGACAACAAGTATGTCCATACCTTACAAGAAGTGATGATGGGAATGCTGCATCAACTCCAGGGTCCGTTAAATATGATTGAGTCTGCCACCACCATATTGAAGCAGAATAATCATGCTTGCCCAGGTCTAAAAGCAATGGATAATGCTTTGGAGTCCGCTCAAACTGCTCTGCTGGAAATAAAGCAAGCCATTCCAGAGCGGCACCCAGAAGCGCTTCAACCCGTGAACATCAACCAACTGCTGGCTGATTCCATCGCAATTAATACCAAGCTACTCATCAAGTCATCTACCGAAGTTACCCTAAATCTAACCTCGGATCTGTCACACATTGCGGGTAAGCCCTATCGACTACTGTTAGCCTTTGATCAGCTAATCGGAAATGCAATCGATGCGATCCAACATGCCAAACATTTCAATGGCCAGCTATTTATCTCCACTGAGCAATACAATGATGAGGTGATCGTATCGGTCGAAGACAATGGCTGCGGTATTCCCTCAAATATGCGACATAAAGTATTCCAGCCTTTCTATAGCACCAAGCCCGCTATCGAAAGTGGTTGTCACGGTATTGGATTAACCATAGTTCAGCAAGTCGTCAATGAACATTCCGCATCGCTCGACGTTTCCTCGCGCCGTCACTCTAGCGGGACAATATTCAGACTCATTTTCCCAAAGTTGAATTAAGGAGATATGCCAATGAATAACATACATTCGATTGCACAAATGGAACACCTTCTTCTGAATTCAATGTACGAGATCAGTCGAGAACTCAACAGTAGCCTGAATTACTGTGAATCAACCAGTCGAGTACTACGCATACTTCATGAAGAATGCGGTTTACTATGTGGGGTGCTCGCTATTAAAGACTTAGAACGAAACATCATGCTGGTAAAATCTGTCCACTCGCCCTACAGTGATGATGCGCTCGACACCAACGTAAGTTATAAAGCAGGGGAAGGCGTCATCGGTGAGTTCTTGCTTCAAAACTCGACCATCGTTATTCGTGACCTCAGTAAAGATATGCGTTTTGCAAATAAACTTGCTCTCTATGACTACACCAAGCCATTTATCTGTGTGCCATTAAAAGACTCCTCAAACCACACAATTGGAGCGCTCTCTGCCCAACCTTTATATAGCTCAGATGACTACATTTCCGTTTTGTGCCGATTTCTCGAAATGATCGCGAGCTTAATAGCGAAGAATGTGTTGCTTGCACACCAGGTAGAGAACAAACAGGTACAACTACTGAAAGAGCGTGATGGACTGCGCAGAAAGATTCGCAACAACTATAGCTTTGACAATTTAGTGGGTCATACCCAAGCCATGCGTCAAATCTTTGAGCAAGTTCGGTTAGTTTCCAAATGGGACTCCACCGTTCTGTTACGCGGTGAGTCAGGGACAGGTAAAGAAGTCATCGCCAACGCTATCCATTACAATTCATCTCGATCAAACAACACCTTTGTGAAGCTGAACTGCGCTGCCCTACCCGACAACCTTTTGGAATCTGAGTTATTTGGTCACGAAAAAGGCGCATTCACTGGTGCTGTTAAACAGCGTAAGGGGCGGTTTGAAATGGCTCACAATGGGACGATATTCCTTGATGAGATAGGGGAAACCAGCCCCGCATTTCAAGCCAAGCTATTGCGTGTAATCCAGGAGCAAGAATTCGAGCGTGTGGGTGGTACCGATACTATTTCGGTAGACGTTAGGATTATTGCCGCCACCAACCGTAATCTAGAAGCTGAGGTAGCAAACGACAGCTTCCGAGAAGATCTCTACTATCGCCTTAACGTCATGCCCATGCAATTACCACCGTTACGAGAACGACTTCCAGACATCCCAGACCTGGTTGAATTTATGATAAACAATCTAAGCAAAAAGCAAAAACGTAAGCTTTCGATCACCGATGCTGCGCTTCGGGTACTCATGTCCCATTCCTGGCCAGGCAATGTTCGCGAGCTTCAAAATACTATTGAGCGCGCAGCGATACTGACGGAGTCAGGTGTCATCGAGCAAAATGTGATCTTATTCCCCGATAAGCCATCCATGGTAATGCCGCTCAGCGGGCAACTAAACAAACAACACCAAGAGCGACCTAAACCGATAGCTGAAGTTGGGAGGTTTACCCCTTCCGATGAACGTCAAGCCGTCATTGATGCTCTAGAGCAAACAGGCTGGGTAAAAGCCAAAGCGGCTCGATTGTTGAACATGACACCGCGACAAATCGCCTATCGAATCCAAATTATGAACATCGATATGAAGCAGTTGTGAGGCATTGTCAGGTTTAGAACAATTGTCATAACAATGACTTTAAAGAAATGACTAAATATATGTTTTTATTATAAATTAATAAGGTACAGGTCTTGCAGCACTCTTCTCAATAACGACTTATAGAAGAGGTGATTTATGCCAATAGAATCTAAAGCAAACAGTGAAAGCCCGAGGACCAAAGTTAGCCATTTTTTTCGAAAGGAAATTCAAGAAAAGATCGAGCAGCATCCATGTTATTCAAAGAATGCGCATCAATATGCTCGAATTCATCTACCTGTAGCACCAGCGTGTAATATTCAATGTCACTACTGTAATCGAAAATATGACTGCAGTAACGAATCTCGCCCTGGCGTGGTATCCCGCCTTGTTGATCCACAAGGTGCATTTAAGCGCTTTAGTGCCATTGCCAGCCGCTCACCTAATCTATCCGTTGTTGGGATTGCAGGCCCAGGCGATGCGCTCGCGAATCCTGCGGCTACATTCAAAACGCTGGAACTCGTTCGTCAACATGCTCCCGACGTACAACTTTGTATATCAACAAACGGTCTCGCACTCGTCGACTATATCGATCAACTGCTAGCGGCAGGAGTGAATCATCTCACCATCACAATTAACTGCATTGATCCACACATTGGCAGCAAAATATACCCATGGATCTACTTTGATCATCAGAGACTCAAAGGGCTTGAAGCGGCATCGACCCTAATCAAACGCCAACTTGAAGGACTCGAAGCCGCTGCCCAAGCAGGGATGCTTGTCAAGGTCAACACCGTTCTAATACCCGGGGTCAATGATTCACACATTGAGACCGTTGCAGAGAAAGTCAGTCAATTGGGCGCTATGCTCCACAATATCATGCCGCTCATTTCTGAGCCGGAACACGGTACGTACTTCGGGGTGACTGGACAAGCCGCCCCTAACGAGCAACAACTAGAACAAGCGCGCCAAGATTCTGCCAAACACCTTGCTCAAATGACTCACTGCCAACAATGCAGAGCAGATGCTGTTGGCACCCTTGGAGAGCCTTGTGGAACAGCAGAAACAGCACAGGTTGTATCGAAAGCGCTCTATCGTGTCGCGATTGCTCACCAAAATCAATCTATTGAAAAAGTCATTCAGACACACTTTGGCTATGCCGATAGATTCGACATTTATGTTTTGGACCATGAACAATCGCAGTTTATCTTCGAAGAAACCCGCATAGCCTCAAAATACTGCCATGGGCCAAGCGATTGCAGCGAGAACGAGGAGTACAAATCATTGCTAATGGAAACCATTAAAGACTGCCAAACCGTTCTATGCTCCCGAATTGGCATTACCCCATGGCGACAGTTAGAAAGCTTTGGCATTGCACCTAATATCGATTTTGCTTTTTCGGACGTCGATAGCGCTCTGTCCGAGCTGGCACTAAAAATTGAACTTGATATCCTAAAAGAGGCTAAACATGAAGTACGTCATTACGGATAAATGCATCGGCTGCCACGCCTGTAAACTGGTTTGCCCCAGCCACGCCATCTTTAAAAAAACCGATGATGAACGCTTTTTTGCGATTCACCCTAATCGATGCAGTGGCTGTGTTGGCAGCTTCGAACACCCTCAATGCACTTCTATTTGCCCAGTTGAAGAAGCCATTGTCGACCAGGTCGGCAAGGTTATGAATCCTAAAGGCAGCCTGACAGGATTGTCTGTTTAAGTATGAAGCGTTAGTAACCCAGACTGCGCGGGAATGCTTGGCGCAGTTTGAGGAAATGAGGTCTTGTAACCAGTCGCGCAGATATTGGAGAAGGGAAGAATTAATTGGGTAGCAGGGCCTTGGGATTAAAAGTAGCTCAGCAACGTATGTTATGAATTTTTAGCTTCAAGAGTTACCAACCGCTGTTCTAAGCGAGTGATAGTGGCAATTGGAAAGCCAGAGGAAGATATCACTGGTTTGCTCGAATATGGTCAAGAATAGGCTTCTCGCTAAACTAAACTGGTGACGTGTTCGCTGTAATTAGATTCCCTTGCTGGAACCCTTCGCCTTAATAATGCCAGCAAGGGAATGAAAACATTTCGAAATGACACTTCGTCTCTCTCTTGACAGAGTAGAAGTAGGAACTAATTAATAAAACAGTCACTATAACTACTGCACTCTTCGCAACTGGGTGCTCGGCAAACGTAGTCTCCACCCTGCTCACATAACTGACGATAGAAGAAGCGTTTCCAACGCATATGATGTTGATTTTTTTGATGTAACTCTGGATAGTAGAAACGAATTAACTCTCCCAATACCCGCCGATTTGGTAAGCCTAGATCTGACCATAAATGACTCGAACCTAAACATGTATGAGCAACAACCTGCGTCAATTCTGATAAGTAGTGACAATCCGAACGGCCATAAGATCTTAACAACTGTACAATTTGTTGCTTCTCATCTTCTCGTTGTGAAAAAAGCAGTCGGTAGGTCAATCTTTGAGGACCCTGGTGTACGGTACTTTCGGGCAAAGTTCCTTGTTGGACTGCGTTGTTATAAAGGTGCTCAAAACGCTTTTGATCGAGCCCCATAAAAGGAGGCTGGGCGGTTTTACCCTCACAATAGGCTTTTAGCATAGGGCGCCAAAATGTCTCTAATTCATACGTTTTTGTCACAATACCATTCCCCTTCGAGTGTATGAGCTAACAAATCGCTACGGACTTTATCTGAGCCCATACAGATTGACCGAGTTTTAGTTGGAGTTGCTGTACCGAGCGCTGAGTTATAAGCGCGAGTAGTCGACTTTTGTTGGAGAGTTCCAGCACAACACTTTGCTCCCCCTTTTTTCTGGCCGGTGCACAGTCAATGATCTTAGCTGGCAAGACATTTAAAATTGATGTTCGTACTGGCTCTATCAACGAAATGCTGACATCCGAAGCCAGCACGCGACAACGGTGGGTTTCCCCTATCTCGCCAACATGCTGGGGGATAAATAGCGGTACGTTCCCCTCTGCGCTGAGAGCCGTTATCTGATCTTGATAATGATGCATCACTCGAGCCTCTATCACGCTGCCCATCTCCTCTCCGAACAAGGATTCAAATTTGGGATCCGCCATAATTTTTTGAACGGTTCCACACGCCACTACTTGTCCTTTTTCAAACAAAACCAAGTAATCAGCAAGGCGAGTCACTTCTGCGACACTGTGAGTGACATAAATGATCGGAATGGACAACTCTCGATGTAGTTTTTCTAAATAAGGAAGGATTTCAGCTTTAAGGCCATTATCCAGCGCCGATAATGGCTCATCCATGAGCAGTAATTTGGGGGAAGTCAACAGCGCTCGCGCAATAGCAACCCGTTGACTCTCTCCCCCTGACAAATTATGGGTCCTGCGATTCAGTAGCTGACCAATCCCGAGTAGATCGCAAATTGTCTGTTTATCGACTTTTTGTGCTTGAGCACCCACCCGCCTTCTACCGAACTCGAGGTTTTCATCGACCGTTAGGTGTGGAAAAAGACCTGGCTGCTGAAACACATAACCGAGTTCTCTTTGATAAGTCGGAACGAAGTGCCTTCGACGATTGTCTTGCCAAACTTCGCCCCCAAGAGAGAAATAACCTTGTGTTTGCTTGTCCAAACCAGCAATCGCTCTTAAGCACGTGGTCTTACCCGAACCCGAGCGCCCGAATAAAACCGTCACCCCCTTAGCAGGAAGGGATAAATCAACCGCTAGGTGAAAATCGGAATACGCAACTTCAAACTGAGCTCGCATGACTCCCATACAACTCTCCTATTGACCCAAATGCCTGTAGCGACTGTTCAACCAATACATCACTAACAAAGAAGCAAATGAGAACAACACCATGCCCCCAGCCAAGATATGCGCTTTTTCGAACTCTAGCGCCTCGGCGTAGTTATATATTTCCACTGATATCACTTGTGTCTTACCCGGTACATTGCCACCAATCATCAATACCACGCCAAATTCGCCAAGCGTATGACAAAAGCCCATGATCGCCGCAGAGAAAATGCCAGGCCATGCAAGGGGTAACGTAACGGAGCGAAAACTGTCTAGTGGAGAAGCTCGTAGCGTTGCAGCCACCTCTAATGGTTTTTTACCGATCGCATCAAAGGAGTTTTGCAGCGGCTGAAGCACAAAGGGCAAAGAGTGCACAATGCAAGCAATCGCGATACCTGAAAAAGAAAACGCAAGTTGTGGTAAGCCCAACCACGCAACCAATTGACCGACAGGTCCATTCGGACCTACTAGCAACAACAAATAGAAGCCCAGTACGGTAGGAGGCAGCACCATTGGCATTGTAAATAACGCTATGACCAACGGTTTCAATCGGCTGGATGTAATAGAGAGCCACCAAGCGACTGGGATGGCGATTAATAGCACCCATACTGTCACGACCGCTGCCAGTTTAAGAGTGATGAAAACAACACTGGGGTCCAAATCCCACATATCGAACCTCTCTGTTTAGCGGTAGCCAAACTCTTGAATGATCGCCTTAGCTTGAGGTGTACGCAGATAGGCCATAAACGCTTTAGCCGCTGGGTTTTCGATGCCATGCCTAAGTAACACTGCGTCTTGCTTTATTGGCTCATAAAGAGAATCAGGTATTTTCCAATACGTCCCGGGTAACAGCTCACCATCTCGTATCACTTGTGACATCGCGAGAAAGCCTAATTCAGCATTTCCTGTGACAACATACTGATAGGTTGGGTTGAGTCCTTTACCCATCACAACTTTGGGCTTGAGCTTGTGGGAAAGATCCAACGTCTCCAATACCTGAGTGGCCGCCACGCCATAAGGCGCAACTTTGGGGTTCGCGATAGCAATATGGAGAAATTTCCCTTCTTGCAAATAAGTGACTGCGTCGCTGTAGAGATCCTTAATTGGCGACCAAAGCACAATACGCCCTTCGGCATATGTCATCTGCCCAGTCGCCAGGCTTTCATTCACCAATGCTGCCGGGCGCTTTTGGTCACCAGATAAAAACACATCATAGGGCGCGCCATTTTTAACTTGGGAGAAAATCTGGCCCGATGACCCTGTACTAATCACCAGTTGGTGGCCCGTTGCTTCGTGGAAGCTATCGGTCATGGCGAGAAGAGGCCGGTTAAAATTGTTTGCAACCGCGACAAACACTTCCTCGGCATAACAATTCGACGTTATTCCGAAAATAAAAGGTAGCACTAGCAAACTAATCCTTTGTTTAAACATAGTAACTCCCTCTAACTTAACGTGTTAACTGTGCCATCCATTGGCGCTGCATAAATGATTTGGCACGGGTGTTATGTCGCTCTTGCAAAAATGGCCACACCTCATCAAATGGTGCAACATAAGGTGGTTTTTCGTCATGACAAACAATAAGGTGATAGCCAACTTCGGTTTCGATGGGTTCGCTGACTTTGTCTCTGTCTAACCCCGAAAGCTGCTCAACGATCTCTGGGTATAACTTGCCTTCTTCACACCAGCCGAGAAGACCATCTTCCAGCGCACTGGGGCACTCTGAATGCTCCAGCGCCAATTGGCCAAAATCCACATAGTTACACTGTTGTCGTACCTTGCTGATTCTTTCTAATGCGTTTTCTCTATGGTTTTCCTCAAACTCTGGGTTGATGGTGATCAGGATTTGACTTAGCTTCCATGTGCGACCTCGAGAAAAGTCAATTTTGTGCTTTTCGTAGTATTCCAGCGCCTGAGCACGTGGCAGTTCAGGAACAGATTCAGACACCTTTTCGAGCACCTTGTCACAATGCAACTCTCTCTTGAGAGCCGATTTCAAACCATCCTGTGTTAAATCTTGAACATCCATCAGTACTTGAAACTGGCTCATAGACTCACATTGATTGACACACGTTTGATACGCCTGTTCAATGTCGGTGTCTGACACAACGATAGATTGTGCTTCGTCACTACTGAGAATACGGTTTTGCAGGTGATACAGGCGTTCAACGTTGTGTTCCAACTCCTTCTGTTGTGTCTCATTCAAGAACTCAGGGTTGAGTTTAAACGTCTCCGTGGCCAGTTTAATGGATAGATACAGCCGGATTTGCTTGTCCATAAGCACTCCTGTTTTTTCTTTTAATGCTAGGTTAGCTCCGCCTCAACGACCTTCGCATCGACTTTCACGTAGTAGCCGCCAACAGCGATTTCATATTCCAGTTGACCCGTATCTAGGTCTCTAAACACGCGTTGTACTTCGACCAAATCACCTTTGACCGCGATAATGTCGTCTCTCACCTTCAGTGCTAGTGTTAATCGAGCCTTGTCGAGAGAACGAAAAAGGCATGGAACCCACTCCAGGTTGACGTCTATCAGTTCCGTCTCTTTAATCCCAACCAATAGGTTTCGCGCTGGAAAAAATACTTGATAGACAATTTGATTCTGCAAGTAATAACCTGAGCTTCGAACTTCTCCCACAGCGCCTTGTTCCGCTAACAAATCACCTTTGTTTAACTCAGAAAAACTGCCATCGTTGCGCACATTACGAATCAAGCGAACCTGACTCCCCACTGGAAACTTCGCATCCCAACACTCCATAGCGTCACTCCATTTCAATCGTCACACTCTGTACAGTGAGCGCAGTTACTGCTTGCCAAAGGTAAGTGACTTCCTAACAACAAATCTCTATAGGCCAAATTAAGCGCCTTCTTATAGGCTAAGTAACCCCTTGGCTCGGGCATACCCTCTAGTGCTCGGTGAAAGTTTCTAAGCAGTGCAATACGCTTAGAAGCGACAATTTCCGGGTCAAAGTTCACCTTGAAGTAGCCCAGAAAATCCTCCGCTGATGACAGAGAGGCAAGTGACGCGTCAAACTCTTCAGGTTCCATATTTTCCTCTCCTATGCGCAGATTTGCCGCTCTAAAAGCCGACGAAGGTCGTCATTTGATGGGGTACACTTGTTAACTTCTGCCCATTCACGCAGTGACAACCTAAGCTCATCGCATTGACTGGGATCTAACTCATGACCTAACTGGTGGTAAATAGAATTAATTGCCCGTCGCCCTGAATGCTTGCCAAGCACAAACTCATGGTCACGCCCTACCAGTTTTGGCGAAAAACCTTCATAGTTGGCGCCACTTTTAAGCATGCCGTCTATGTGAACTCCAGACTCGTGCATAAAAATCGTATCGCCGACAATGGCTTTTTGTGGCCCTAGTTGACGTCCAGCTGCGCTCATCACATAGTGGCACAGCGGCGGCAGCGCCTGTAACGTGATATTGGTTTCACCTTTATTAAGCACTGACATCGCTACCGCCACTTCCTCCAAGGCAGCATTGCCAGCTCGCTCCCCCAAACCGTTGAGTGTGGTATTGACTGATGTCGCACCCGCATCAATCGCCGCCAGCGTATTCGCGGTGGCCAGCCCCAAATCGTTATGGGCATGCATTTCAATTTGCAGATCACTTCGCGCTTTGAGTTGGGCAATTTTTCGATATGTTGCATTTGGGTCAAGTATGCCAAGCGTGTCGGCAAAACGAAGACGTTTCACCCCCCACTTTGCCGCGTGCTCAGCAAGCAAAAATATCAATGACATCTCTGCTCGCGAAGCGTCCTCCATACCAAGACAAACATCAAACCCCATGTCTAAAGCCGTTTTCACATGTGACTCACAATGAGCAATTAATCGTTCGGGCGTCAGTCCGAGTTTGTGGTGTATCTGCTGGTGTGAAACTGGGGCTGATAAGTCCACCCAATCAAGTCCGAGATACTGTGCACACTGTAAGTCATACTGTTTCATGCGGCACCAAGCCATGGTACGCGAGTCGCTCAACGAGGATGCGATTGCACGTATGGTGTCTTGTTCCGCGTTCCCCATCGCGGGAATACCGATCTCAAGCTCTGGCACTCCAGCGGCTTCCAGTCCCAGAGCAATGGCTACTTTTTCCTCAGTCGAAAACGCCACGCCAGGACTTTGCTCACCATCACGCAACGTAGTGTCATTGATAGTTACAGACATGCTTCCGCCCCTTATGCATATGCAGGGACGAAAGAGTCTTCAATCGGTTGCCCTGTTTGGCTGTCCCAATAGGGTGAAAGCTGTCGCAGTCGCTCGACAATGGACGGCAATACGTCCAACACTCGATCAACATCGCTATCTGAAGTGAACTTTGATAATGAGAAACGCAACGTGCCATGTGCGGCAGTAAACGGAATGTCCATTGCCTTCATGACGTGCGACGGCTCTAGAGAACCCGAGGTACATGCTGAACCCGACGACGCCGCTATCCCTTGCTGATTAAGCAACAGCAACAACGCCTCACCCTCAATATACTCAACGGCGATATTGGTCGTGTTCGGGACACGCAGCGAAGGTGATCCGGTTACAAATGTGTTAGGAATGCGCGCCAGAATGCCGTGCTCGAGGCGATCACGTAGCATGGCGATTTGATTAGTGTTCTCCACTACCGACTGTGCGGCTAACTCAGCGGCTTTTCCCAAAGCAATAATGCCAGCCGCATTTTCAGTGCCCGCTCTGCGGCCGCGTTCTTGATGTCCACCTCGCATCAACGGACGAAAACGTGTCCCTCTTCTAAGGTAGAGTGCTCCAATTCCTTTGGGCGCATGAAACTTATGGCCGGAGAGTGACAGCATATCGATATCCATACCGCTCACGTCAACAGGTATTTTCCCAACTGCTTGTACCGCATCAATATGAACCTGAGCATTCACAGTTTTTGCTGCAGAAGCGATTTTCTCAACAGGGAAAATGGTTCCTGTTTCATTGTTGGCCCACATGATAGAAACTATGGCGACATCATCATTCAAGGCTTTGATGTAACTTGGGAAGTCGAATTCACCTAAATTATCGACTCCTACCCAGACAATCTTGTACCCTTTACGTTCCAGGTTCTGACACAACTCTAAGGTAGCCGGATGCTCGACACGCGAAGTAATAATCGTTTTCCGGTCTGGCGTCGCCTCGATGGCTGACAGGATAGCAGTTGTCGTCGCTTCCGTTGCGCAGGAGGTAAATACGATTTCCGAGCTATACTGCGCGCCAATCAATGATTGTACCTGCTCGCGAGCTCTCTGTAACGACTTACCCACCTGGGCCCCCAACGCATGAATAGAGGAAGGGTTGCCATAATAATGTTCTAGGTATGGCATCATGCTAGATAGCACCTCAGGATCAACCCGAGTAGTGGCATTGTTATCTAAATAGACCAGTTCTTTTGTTAGATCATGCATTATGGGTCGCCTCTTTTTTCATATCCGACGCAGTCACCGGGAATACAGTCACCGCCATGTTTAACGCAGCTGACAATTTGGTTTCAAGATTCGAGATCGTAAGGCCAGACAACCCACATGACATGCAATTCCCTGTCATGCTGACAAAGACCATGTCGTCTTCAACATCAACCAACTCAATATCGCCGCCATCGGCAAGGATATTAGGTCGCATCTTAGCGATAACTTCCTCAATGATGGCTATCCGAACGTCATCTTCAGAGGCGTCAGCTCCCTTAGCTTCCACGTCAGTATCTTGACTCGCTTCTTGTAAGCACTCTTCCAACACCCATTCGATTTTTTCGTGGCAAGAGGTGCATGCCCCTCCCGCTTTGGTGTAGTTCACAACGTCTTCAAGTGTCGTGAGACCATTTGCGGCAACCACTCGCTTGATCATAAGATCATCAATGGCAAAGCACTTACAAATCAACTCACCCTCTTCATGCGCTTCCGCTTGCTTCTCACCCCGATAGTTTGCAACCGCCGCGTGCAGCGCTTCCATCCCCATCACGGAGCAGTGCATTTTTTCAGGTGGTAAGCCATCCAAATACTCCGCAATGTCATTGTTTGTCACGGCTAATGCTTCAGAAACCGTTTTACCTATGATGATCTCTGTCAGCGCAGAAGACGACGCTATGGCACTCCCACAACCAAACGTTTGAAAACCTGCGTCTTCAATCATTTCTGTTTCAGGATCAATTTTTAGCGTCAAGCTCAACGCATCCCCGCAACTGAGTGAACCAACATCCCCTTTGGCATTGGCATCACTCACTAAATTGGCATTACGGGGGTTAAAGAAATGCTCTTTAACCTTTTTTGAATAATCCCACATACGCACTCCCATCAAAAACATTGCTCCGAGGTGTATGAACCTGAATCAACATCAAGTTACACACTGATGTGAAGTATGTCTGCAAACTTTGAACCAACTCTCAACACTAGCTTAACTAATTGTTATATAAGAAAATAAAGTCACCATCCCTTTTATCAGGGCTGTGTATTGTCGGTATTTGTATGAAAGGACGCCAAATTGTCGCTTTCGCTACAATCTGATGGCCGGGAGATTTGTCGCTTTTACGACAAAATTAAAAAAGCAGCGTAGTCACGCTGCTTTCATACACTAAAAACGGTCGTAGGATGCTTTAGCCGACGGGCATAGGCGCAGGTTTAAAACTGTGGCAGTTTTTCGCACAGACTTTAGCGCATGCTTCACAACCAATACAATCTGACGAATCCTTTATTGTCATCACCATCATGAACTCATCGCCATAAAGATCATCCTCATCGTCATCCGAATCTTCATTTTCCACAAGATCGAACACATCTCGCGAACAAACCTTGTAGCAGCGCCCACAACCGATACAACTTTCCGCATCGAGTTCTTCAATAAATTGCGGGTGCCACTCGCAGCCGCCTTTGGTATAGCCGACAATATTAGTCATGCTTGTCTCCTTTCGTTACCAATCTTCATCCATTAAATCTTCAAGTCGATTTTGCGCCGATTCGTTTGACTTTGGCTGCTTATGCTTTGTCACCGAGCGAAATAACCATCCACTTGGACGGGCCTTGAGTTGCGCTTGTAACTGACTTAGTAGTCGGTGGATATCTTGCCCCGAATCAACCTTAACTGGGCTAATGTCCTCACCCAGTAATTGACGAACCGCTGATGCCCCACAAGCGACACAGTAGACTGCCGCACACCCTTTTAGATCCCTGATTCTATGAGGCAACTTTTGGTGTGTATCCGAATGCACATCGGGGTATTCAATCGCTTCGAGCAAATGCCACTCCGACTTTCCTATCCCAAAAATCAGCATGCCCTTTGCGCTGCCAAAGTGTTGGTCGACTTTGTGCCGATCAGAGGTCGCAAAGGCGACATTAACGAGCAGGTCAGAGCAATCTGGTCGTGGTTCTACGTGTAATTTGCGTTTTTTCGCTGTCATTTATCCCCCTTTGGTACCACGTCGCTGGCATCGAATCGATATTGACTCACATGGGGCAACACCTCATCTTGATGATTGGCCAACAAGCAATTGGATAAAGCAAATAAACGATTTCGACTGCCTTCATAACCAAACTGTTCCACGTCCATATTGCCAAACCGGTCATGGCAAGGAAAACCAGCTCGTAATACGGGTATGTCAGGCTCACAGATATGGGCTGCGTGGGTATTACTGATTACCGCCGAAACTGGCCCACGACAAGGAAGGAGCATAGAGAGATCACCGATGATGATTTCCTCGGCTGATAAGTGCTTCACCGCCTCTGTTTCGATTGTCGTTACCACTCTGGTTACGTTGGCACCAATACTGTTCAAAAGCTTGGTATAACCCACGGCTAAATCTGGCTCTAATCCAAGGACTACATTGGCCCCAGTGAGAATAAAGTGGGCATCAAGCATGGCATCTTGCAACCTTGAACGCGCTCTTGTTATCCAGTGCGGTACGTTTCGGCCTGAAAGTTGTGTCAAGAATTGAACAAGCTCATCTGCCGCCTCCATTCCCATCGCAAGATCAGTGTAATGAAATGGCACGGCAAATCGCTTCTCCAGCCACCGAGCGGTCGGTAACATTGACTCTCCAACACAAATGGTCGCCACCGCCTCGGACATGATCTCTACCTCAGCCACTGCAGTCCCTCCCGCACTGAAAGGGGAGAAATCTACCTTATCCAGGTGCCCATCCAACGACATTGATAAATCAGGTGCAAATATCGCCTCAAGATCAAACGCCTCCAGGTAGCGTTTTAAGGTCTCTATATCAGCCGCTGTCATCGCCACTGAACAAAGGACATTGACCAATGCCTTCTGACGTTTAATAACAGATGGCTCGCGAACCAACTGACGAACGATACTGTCAACTGCATGAGCGAAACCCGTCTGCATTGTGCCAACAAAGTCCGGCGTACTCATTTTTACCACGCGCGTTTGCGAATATTCGGGATGTTGCCGTGCAAAGTCAGCAATGACTCTCACCACGTCCGTTCCCTGCATCTCTGTCAAACCACTGGTCATAACACAAATAAGCTCTGGCGAGTGTTTTTCACATAGCAACACCAAAGCATCCCTAAGATTGTCATCACTTCCCATAACTGCGGCAATCTGGTCTATCGCCGTGTTTTGTAGGGGGATGGGTTCTCGCAGGTGCTGAATTAAATAGACCTTTGCAAAGGCACTACAGCCTTGTGAGCCGTGCATCAAGGGTAGACTGCTATAAAACCCCAAACTGGCAAGTGCCGCCCCCGTTGCAGGGCTGGTTTTTAATGGCTGTGTCGCTAGAGGGGTGTTGTTTTTAGTTAACTTGGTCATGTCACTCTCCTTGAGGCGCAGCGGCCGAGGGGTTTGAAGCTAAAATGCAAGACGCCTGTGTCGCTCTAATCGGTTCTGGCATCACCTCCCAAGGTGGCATGCTATTCACTTGAGGCCAAATTGGGCTGTGAATGGTGCGGCATAGCTCTTTTGCCAACTGCAGCATTCCTTGATATCCCGCGTAGGCGTGCTCCCGCTCTTGATTGATATCGAGAAATGGTAGGCGGGCTTTCAATGCGGTATACATATTACGTCCTCCCGCTATCATGACGTCTGCGTCGTGTTGATAATATGTATCAAGCAATAGCCGAGCCCCGCCTTCATCGAGCATAACGGCACCGTCCCCCATGATTTCGGTGATGCGGTTCTTATCGGCTTGCGTTGACTTTTTAGTGCCAGTCGCAACCGTCTCAACGCGAAGCTCTTTGAGCGCAGAAACGATTGACCAAGACTTCACTCCTCCGGTGTAAAGCAATGCTTTTTTACCCGCCAGTTGCTCAATGTAAGGCTCCAACTCATGCCGTATTCGCGCTTCCTCACGGGCAATTACCTGCTCGGTATGGGCGATCAACTGCTTGTCGCCTATCAAACGTGCAAACTCTCTAAGCGCCAAACTAGTGTCTTGAATGCCGTAGAAACTACCTTCAAACCAAGGGACCTGCCATTTTTCCTGCAGCCTTCTTGCTACATTGATTTGCGCTCTCGAGCAGACCACCATAGAGACTTCAGCACGGTGCATGGTTTGAATTTGATGGAATTGAGTATCACCAGCCATACAACAAAGAACTCTGAGCCCAAGTTCTTCAAACAGTGGTGATACATGCCAAAACTCACCAGCGATGTTGTACTCACCAATTAACGCAATGTCATACACCTTGCGGCTTGGATCGTGGATCATGGGCGGTTTTGGTGGCGGCTCTGCGGTACCAATGACCCGATTAACCATCACTTCACCCGCAATGCGATTTCCAAGGTTTTTGTTACCATAAAAGCCAGCCGCATCGACATTAATAATTGGTATACCAAAGCGCTCCTCTGCAAGCGCACATACGCCATCGACATCATTGCCTTCCATTGCAGGTACACACGTCATGTAAACAAAAACTGCTGGAGGCCGGTAAGTCTCTACCAACTGCTTAATGGCATGAAGAAGGCGTTTCTCTGCCCGCCCCATGACGACATCTTGTTCATTGAGGTCTGTGGTAAATCCCAGACGGAATAGATTTTTGCCGCTCGCACGAGTTCCTCTGTTGTTCCAACTATTACCCGCACAACCAATGGGACCGTGAACAATATGACCGACATCGGCAATGGGCAGTAGACTGATCTGAGCCCCGTCAAACGTGCAACCACCTGCCGTCGCACCAGGTACAGGTCGGGCACAACCTTGCTTGTCACTTCGATTGTGTTCGCAAGCTGGCTCATCTTGAAATGATTTAATCTCAGAACGTTTCATCCGTTCTCCTACAAAAGTTAACCTTCAATAGGCTGATCATTGCAAAATAAAGACCATTCCATAACCATATGAAAACAAACGATTTAAAAAAATCCATCCACTTTAAAGTAGACAATTGTCGTAAAACGGACAAAGAGTTTGAAAGGGTCGGCAATGAGGGAGTCACCTCCACACATTGCCTTTGCTTGACCTATCGGCAGTGTGCAAAGGTCAAGCAATATTGAAGAAATGAGAATCAGTCTTGCAATGCGATCAGCAGCCCAGTAGTTGCTGCTATATCAAAAGTTAAACAGCTACATTGATTCGGCGAAGACGCGACTAAGTGAACATCTGCATTATCAAGCATTGCAAACGGCTCACGTTCTCCCACTTCATCTTGCCAACATAGCGTTAACTTTATATCTGGGTAACGTTGCTGCAGCTCATTTATGGTAATCACGTCACAAGGTTTGAGCGCTTGCAGCTCATTGATAAATGCAGTTATCTGAGTGCTCCTATCCGTTTCCATAGTTACTCCTTGATCAAGGCTTTTTTAATCCAAGGAGGCGGCTCATTGCCAATAACCTGACTCAACTCTGTTAATACTTCCTTGGCCTCGACGGCCACCTTTTTCTTTACTGGATGGATATACGCTCTGGTAACTTTAGCAGCAGCTGGGCCACCAATAGAGAGTGTGAACAGTATCTGGCAGTCGGCAATGTTGCCTATAAGAATTTCTGTTCTTCGTTCGCCCTTTAACTCACTGTCGACAGGCAGTACATCAACAAGCTGGTAGCTTGTCGCGTTAACCTCATATACCAGTACTCGAAGCGACGATCCAAAGTGGCCGTTTAGCATCTCTCCTTGGTTCGATGTCATAGCGACGCGTAGTTTGGGTCCCGGTATCGGTGGCTCTTTGGGTATCTGTGGGGCGTCAAACGAGCCAACATCTTGGTTGGTAAGAACCGCTAGCGCAGACGTCACTTCCTTTCGAGAAAGACTATTGTCTAATGCATTCACAATCACCCTAAAAGATTTTGGAGAGATCATTTGTAGTTTGTGCTCGGTAACTGGTGAGCCAACGTGTTGAATAAGTAAACCTAACAACGCTTTAAGTTCGATTGATGGTAATGACTTAGATACCATAGCGATACGCAGCGCCGCTGGTGGAGAAATAGTTGTATCCATGCTGATTCCTCGTTAATTGCGTATTGGATTATCCTAACTAGGCTGCCTGCAAGCGCTTAGCTCTTAGCGTGATCGGTAATTGGGGTTTTAACATCGGTTCGATAAAGTAGATCGCACCATTCGCAAGGTGCACCTCTCCGCCCCATCGCTCTGCCCCATCAAACTCAAAGTACGTGACCTTCTCTTCGAGATCCTTTTTAGGTAAGTAAAGCGATAACTCACCCGCTTCATCGTATTGAATCATTACATTAGCCATACTAGTTCCCTGTGATATAACTTAAGAAAATTTACGGCTGGATAAGGCAGTCTTGCTACCTTATCCAGCCGATATATGCGAAGTTAGCGCACTAAGTCAAAACCAAAGTCCGTTTTACCAAGTGTGCTGGTCTCCCGGTCGAGTTTCGCCAAGACCTCATTGACTAACGTCGTCAAGATATACATGGCTCCTTCGTAACACAGCGTGGTTTCACGGTGCAGATGATGGCGATCGAAGATTGGGAAGCCAATGCGCACCAAAGGCACCTCGAATTCCTCTCCCTTTGCTTTGGTATCACGCTCGATAAACTTGCCATAAGAGTTACCAATCATAAGATCGGGTTTGTCTGTCAGAACAAGTGAACGGAAATGCCAGAGATCTTTGCCCACATGAATCTCCGCGTTGGCGCTATATGGTGACTGCGCCACAAGCGCTTCCATTTTTTTGCGCCAGCGCTTGTTGCCGTTGTGGCAAAGTACGTGTTTCACTTCACAGCCCAATTCAGTTAAAAACTTCGTCATGCCTAACAGATAATCAGGATCCCCATATAGCGATATGGAGACTCCGTGTAGCCACGCATGAGAGTCGGTCATCATATCCACTAAACGACCTCGTTCTGTGGTGACTGAATCGGGGATCGGCTTACCTGATAATTCAGACATTTTCATCACAAAATTATCGGTCCACTCAAGGCCCATAGGGATTTCAAGATCAGGCACGTCCTGTTTCCATGTTCCAGAAATCAACTTCTTCGTCTTGATGAGATGTTGTGGTTGCAACAATACGGTCGCTTTGGCATTGGGCGCATCTTTAACGTCTGCGATTGGGGTTCCACCAGCATACATTCGATACTCACCATCTGCAGGGGTGTCCAATACCTCTGAAGGGTCACAAAGCAGTGAATAATCAATGTCCATTTCCGCCATCATTCGACGGATGACTCGATAATTTCCGAGATAGGTTTCAAAGCCAGGCACGATATTGATCTTGCCATTTTTACCAACCTCCTTCCCTTCCATCTCTTTGCGAGTAAAGTAGCTGAGGAAGCCCTCAAACATGTTGTCCCAACCAGTTAAGTGACTACCCACAAAACTCGGAGTGTTCGCGTATGGCGTAGGTAAATCTTCTGGAATAAAGCCCCCCGCTTTGGCGTTCCCGGTAAATGCATTGAGGTCATCACCAATCACCTCTGCCATACACGTTGTGGAAATCGCTACTACCTCTGGTTTGTACAGCGCATAAGCATTTTGTAATCCGTAAAAGATATTATCTTGGCCACCAAACACCGCCGCATCTTCGGTCATTGAATCTGAGACGCAGGCAACAGGCTCCTTAAAGTGGCGGTTAAAATAGGACCTAAAATAGGCAACACACCCTTGGGAACCATGGACATAAGGCAGTGTTTTTTCAAAGCCAAGGGCACAAAGTACCGCGCCTAAAGGCTGACAGGCTTTTGCGGGGTCAATCGTGATGTGTTTACGACTGAAGTTAATCTCTTTGTACTCTTCCGTCGTGGTCCATTCGAAGGTCTCTCTTACCTTCTGTGCATCCACGGCATCTTCGTGAGTATTACGCTTGTTTTCGAACATCTGGCGATATTCCGGCTGTTTGAACAAATCATAGCCGGTTTTAATATCATCAATCTTCTGGCTCATAGGTATTCTCCTACCGTGTCACTCATCTGTGAACAGCGGTTCGGTTAACTACTGTGGTTGCTCGCAACCACTCCATTCCATTGGTTTATGCGCTTTGCTTTAGCGACGCATCCTCCGTTTTATTCCACGGCGCTGTGATGGCTCCCCAACATGGATTGTTAATCGTCAAATCCATATCTCTAGCGAAAATCGCAAAACCATCAACACCGTGGTATGGGCCGGAATAGTCCCAACTGTGCATCTGACGGAACGGGTAGCCCATTTTCTGGAACACGTATTTCTCTTTCACTCCCGAGCCCACAAGATCTGGATTCAGTTTCTTAATAAACGCTTCCAGCTCATAGGCTGTGGCGTCATCAAAGAGTAACGTGGCATCTTTCACTTCAGGCGTGGTCTTTACATAGTCATCGTTGTGAGCAAACTCATAACCCGCACCAATAATTTCCATCCCTAAGTCTTCATAAGCGCCGATGATGTGACGAGGTCGCAGTCCACCGACATAAAGCACGACACTTTTGCCTTCAAGACGTGGACGATACTTATCAATGACTGCTTGCCACTGCTCACGATAGCGTTTAATCACTTCTTCGGTTTGCGCCTTAATCTTGTCATCGAAGAACTCCGCAATCTTGCGCATAGATTCTTCAATCTTGGTAGGTCCAAACAAGTTGTACTCAATCCAGGGCACACCGTGCTTCTCTTCCATGTGTCGAACGATGTAATTCATTGAGCGATAGCAGTGCACGAGGTTGAGTTTGACCTTCGGCGTATTTTCCATTTCGGGCAATGTGCCATCACCAGACCACTGGGCGACAACATTTAACCCCATGTCTTCCAAGATAATGCGAGAAGACCAAGCGTCACCACCAATGTTGTAATCCCCAATAATGGCAACGTCGTAGTCACCCGCTTCAAACTCTTTATCATCCGATTTGGATAGAACGTGATCCCTTATCGTATCGTTAGCGATATGGTGGCCAAGTGATTGTGAAACCCCGCGAAAACCTTCACAACGAACAGGCACGATGGTTTTCCCAATCTCCTCGCCTTTCATTTTCGCCACGGCCTCAATATCATCTCCGATCAAACCCACAGGACACTCTGATTGAACCGAAATACCCTTGCTCAGTGGGAATAACATTTCCAGTTCATCGATCGCCGCCGTCAGCTTTTTGTCGCCGCCAAATACTATGTCTCGCTCTTGGAAATCGGTCGTGACATTTAATGTACCGAAGGTATCAACACCTGTCGTGCCGGTGTAATAGTTACGTCGGCCACCACGAGAGTACTGGCCGCAACCGACAGGTCCATGAGAGATATGAATCATATCCTTGACTGGCCCCCAGACCACCCCTTTCGAGCCCGCATAAGCGCAGCCGCGAACGGTCATGACTCCAGGTAGCGATTTTCGGTTTGAAGTAACGCACTTACCACTACCTTCTTGGTCATTTACACCAAGATGCTTGGCACGCTCAGCCTTCGCAACTTCTGGATAAACTTCCAACACCTCGTCAATGAGCGCTTGATTCTCTTGTTTACTTTGTGACATTTCTGCCTCCCAAACGGTTTACTAGCGAATAGAATTTTTGCTGGTAAGTGGCCGTTAAGCGACTTCTGCAGCAGACTTACCAATGATGGTTTCGTCTTCAACATCCATAATGCCGAACTCCATCAGGAGGTCTTCCAGTTCATCCATTGTTGCTGGTTCCGGAATCACAAACATATCGTTAGCGATTACTTTTTGCGCTAAGGTACGATACTCGTCCGCTTGGTTACAGGTAGGGTCGTACTCAATCACCGTCATACGGCGGATTTCAGCACGTTGCACTATGTTGTCACGTGGTACGAAGTGAATCATTTGCGTACCAATCTTATTTGCCAGAGCAACAATCAGTTCATCTTCTCGGTCAGTATTACGCGAGTTACAAATCAAGCCCGCTAGACGAACATTCCCTGACGTAGCGTATTTGCAAATCCCTTTTGAGATATTGTTAGCAGCATACATCGCCATCATTTCACCAGATACTACGATGTAAATTTCTTCTGCCTTGTTCTCACGGATCGGCATGGCAAAGCCACCGCACACCACGTCACCCAATACGTCATAGAAAACAAAATCGAGGTCATCTTCATAAGCGCCTTCTTCTTCAAGAAAGTTGATTGCTGTGATTACGCCACGTCCCGCACAACCTACACCTGGCTCTGGGCCGCCGGATTCCACGCAACGAACATCTCCATAACCCACTTTAAGCACATCTTCTAGCTCGATGTCTTCCACTGTGCCCGCTTCAGCCGCCATTTCCATGATGGTGTTCTGTGCTTTAGAGTGAAGGATCAAACGCGTTGAGTCCGCTTTTGGGTCACAACCGATGATCATGACTTTCTTACCCGCTTCAGCCAAAGCAGCGACAAGGTTTTGTGTCGTGGTTGATTTACCGATACCACCTTTACCGTAAATTGCACATTGACGAATTGTCATAATGATTCCCTCCATAGGATGATGTGAAAACAATTCGAGGTAGGTATTGCGAAAAGCAGGCCATTAACGATAGATACATACAACCAATTGATTTTAAAAAATAAATGGCATTCGATTCTTTGATGACTGAGATGTGAAGGCAGACAATGCGTTTAGTAAATGTCAGTAACTAAACAAAATTGTTTGTTACAACCCTTTTGTAATTGGGAAGGGCATTTTTCCAAGTGTAGTCTAGGAGTAAACTCTAACTAAAGCGCTCTATTTTATAGATCGACTGAGTTTTCGGCATACCATCTCTGTGGGTTTGTTTAGTGCTTTGACCATGGCATAAACGCCAACTTATGCGTTGTAATTGCGAAGAGTTAAACAGGCTCCACGTAACTGCTTCTTACAATGCGCTGTATGGGATCCCCTTTGCCAAGGGGAATGTTGTTTTTGTCGCTTTGAAACAAGGATGGGAAGCGACGACGTGTTAAATCAGACCAAACCGCAACTACCGCAAACATATTCATTTTCGATAACAGGATACATTTGTTAACATATTGTCATCAAAGGATTTAGATACGATATGGAATTACATTGAACCGTTATAGCCTCTGGACAGGCGCCTCCCTATGTGTGTGCCTATCTCACCAAATTTACGCTTCCGACATGCAGCAATGTACGGAACGCCAATTAGCCATAAGCCAGGAAGAAGTGACAGTAGGCGAAATTCGCGCATTATGTGCTGCCGAAGTGTCAGTGGAAGAAGATGACTCGGTTGTCATTAGAGGTAAGGAAGCCAAAGCTGGCGTCATCGCCAAACGCGTCCTTCAGGAAAGGCAAAGCGAACAGTCGGAGTTTGTTCTTACTGCGCATAAAATGAACTACATTCTCCCTGTCTACACTACCAATGAAATCAATCCGGACGCCTATAGCGACAATCAAGCCTATAGTGATAGTTTTAAAGATGTCGAAGCTAAATTTCAGCTCAGCTTTAAGTTTCCATTAAGCTACCAGTCTCTTTTTGTCGACGGCGACCGCCTCTACGGCGCCTTCACGCTGGAAGCCTGGTGGCAAGTCTACGCCAGTGAAATCTCAAGCCCGTTTAGAGAAACCAACTATACGCCAGAGCTGTTCTATATCATGCCATTAGACTGGCACCCGAACGATGCAAATACCGGACTGATGCTCGGCATTGAGCATCAATCAAATGGTCGTTCTGGTACCCTTTCGCGTTCGTGGAATCGCGTATTCGCCGAGTTTATCTACGAACAAGGTAATTTAGTCGGTTTTGTCCGCCCTTGGTATCGACTACCGGAGGAGATGAAAAGCGATCCCTCTGAACCGGGAGGCGATGATAACCCCGATATTGAAGATTACATGGGGCACGCGGAATGGGGGTTGGGTTATGACTTTGGCCGCTATGAACTCAGTGTGAAAATGCACGGTAATGTCTCTACCCGTAAAGGTGCCATCCAGGCAAATCTGACTACGCCACTTTATGGAAAGCTCAAGGGATATGTAACACTATTTAATGGCTATGGTGACAGCTTAATCGACTACAACCACAGTCAGACCCGGGTGGGCATAGGCATCGCACTCAACAATATGTTTTAAACAGGGACGCTAAGATTAACGCCCCTTGTTATCGTCTGGTCGATGTCCACAGTGCACATCTCTCACCTCGTATTTTTTAGTTTTTTAAGAATCAGTAGATTAACTGCGTCCAACATAACAAAACCTCCTACTAAGATGCACTCAGTAGGAGGTCCACAAGCTATAGCTCTTTGTTAGTTGTCAGACATGATTGTCGGAGGACAAAAAAGTTTGATCAAAAAACCCCTCAGCTTAGTGGGATTTTGAACTTTTGTATGATTAGGTTTGATCATTTAGTTAGTCAGATTCCTCATTCTATGACGAAATGTTGACAATAAAGTTTGATCTATTATACCGGAGTGTAGAGGGCACTTTATCACAACAATATTTAGCGTCTACTTAGCCATGCGGCACCGCGAACACCACTGCTATCACCAAACTTCGCTTTGACTAGGTGTATACTTGGCTTTTCAGCAAAAATATAGTTACTCATTGCACGTTTAACGTCCGAGTACAGACTGTCCACATTGGACATGCCTCCCCCTAAAACTATCGCATCGGGATCAAGAATATTTGTTAGTAATGCAAAGCTTCTCGCCATTTGATCGACGAGTAAATCATATGAGGCTTTAGCTTCAATTTGCCCATTCATGGCTAAATCGACAATTTCTTTAGAGTTTAATTTAGTTTGGTTCTTTTGATTGTGCTGCGCTGCAAACCCTGTCCCTGAAATAAATTGCTCAATGCAATTCTTTCGACCACAGTAGCATGTACCAATATCGCCATCTATTGCTGGATCATAATACGGCAAAGGATTATGCCCCCATTCACCCGCTATGGCATTTTTCCCCGTCAGTACATTTTTGTTGACGACGAGACCACCACCACAGCCTGTCCCTAAAATTGCACCAAAAACAACACTTGAACCTTTAGCCGCACCATCAACTGCTTCTGATAGAGCGAAACAGTTGGCATCATTGGCTATTGATACACTTTTATTGGTTATTTTCTGTAGGTCTCGTACAACATCGTTGCCGTTTAGAAATACACTGTTTGCGTTCTGAATGAATCCAGTCACTGGTGACACAGCGCCTGGTAAACCGGCACCTATTGATGCAAAAGCCCCCACTTCCTTTTCGGTATCAGCGATAAGTTGGGCGACGACATTTATAAAATCATCATAGTTATTTGGAGTAGCAACTCGACGAACAAATAGCTCAATACCTGTGTCACTCAATACCTTTACTTCAATCTTTGTACCGCCAATATCTAAACCGACTAACATATTTTTTCCTTCACTAATTGTAGGTTTCAATTCTAGGAGAATCAGAAACCTACAGAGTAAATACAGTCAAACAAACAAGTGACAGCGAGTGAAATGGTTTTCTTCTATCTCAACCGCTTCTGGCAAGTACTCTTTACATTGCGCTTTTACTTGTGGGCAACGTAAAGCATACGGGCAGCCTTTATGCTCTGGAGACCACATTGGTGTTTCCATTGAACGATGTGTAGGAAGAGTCTCGTGGATACTTCTACTTGGATCCGGTACTGCTGCCAATAACAATTGTGTATAGGGATGCTGAGGGTTTTGAGTTATTGCTTCTGTGGAGCCCCATTCCACCATATGTCCCGAATAGAGAACGATTATGTCTTCAGCAAAGTAGCGGGCGGTAGCAATATCATGCGTGATATACATGAACGCTTTGTCCATGTCATGTTTCATCTCGTTCATCAAGTTGAGTACGCCAATTCGAATGGACACATCCAGCATCGAAGTTGGTTCATCGGCCAATATAACTTTTGCGCCAATGGCAAGGGTTTTAGCTAAGAAAACACGCTGACGCTGACCTCCAGAAAGCTGGTGCGGAAATTTTTCTAACACCTCTAGGGCTGGCGTAAGACCAACTTTAGTGAGTATTTTCACCAACTCTTCATCCATCTCTTTGCCAGGTTTGAGTCCATGATGAATTCGCAGCGCACGCGTTAAATGATAACGGATAGTATGCAATGGATTTAAAGAGCTAAACGGGTCTTGAAAGACCATTTGGACATCTCTACGGTATGCGTCTAGCTCTTCGCCCCCTTTGATTTTGTCTATGTTTTTTCCGTGGAAGTAAATCCCCCCCTCAGTTGCACTATGGATCTTAGTTGCAACTTTAGCACTGGTACTTTTACCACAGCCTGACTCCCCTACAATCGCTAGACAGCGACCTGCGCGTAGCTGGAAATCTAATCCATTCACAGCCCTCAAATACTGTTTTGGACCAAACCATGACTCGCCTTTTTTACGAAAATCTACAGTAAGATTCTTCGCCTCTAAAATAAGTGGGAATTTTCGTTCGAACTCTTCTAGGGAGAGATTATGTGACTGTTTATCAATAGTAGTTACGTTCATTTAACCCTCCTAATTATTGATTTGAATTTCTAATGGTGTATGACAAGCTACCCAGCGATTCTCAGAGACACTTATCAGTTTTGGATCTACAATTTTGCAACTTTCTGTCGCTTTGAAACAGCGTGGTGCAAATCGACAACCTTCAGGGACATTCTTTAAATCTAGAGGCGTTCCTGGAATACCTTTCATTTCTTGTAACTCCCCATGAAGGGTAGGGAAAGAGTCCCCCAAACCATGGGCATATGGGTGTAAAGGCATGCTGAGAATCTCTTTCGAGGGAGCCAGTTCCACGAGTTGACCTGAGTACATAATCCCAATACGGTCACACAACTCGACCATTAAGCTTAGGTCGTGTGTGATAAACAATATTGAAAATCCAAATTGCTCTTTTAATTGGTAAACTTTTTGTAAAATTTCACGCTGAACCACAACATCTAGAGCGGTTGTTGGTTCATCCATTATCAAAAGTTTTGGTTTCAGGGCTAAAGCCATGGCAATAACCACACGTTGACGCATACCACCAGAAAACTGATGCGGGTAGTCAAACAAGCGCTCGGTTGGTATGTCCACTATTCTTAGAAGTTCTTTGGCTTTCTCTATAGATTCTTTCCTGTCTTTAACCATTCCATGAGCTTCAAATATATCCCAAAATTGATATTCAATTGTTTTGACGGGATTGAGGCAGTTCATTGCACTTTGAAATACCATTGAAGTTTCTTTCCATCGAAAGTTACGCAGTTGTTCTTCGTTCATTGCGAGAACATCCCTACCTTCAAATAGAATTTTACCTTCTGAAATTAGTGCGGGTGGACGATGAAGCCGCATCAAAGAATAAGCAATCGTTGATTTTCCACAGCCAGATTCCCCTGCAAGACCTACAATTTCCCCTTTGTTGATATGAAAGCTTACGTCGTTAACTGCACGGACGCGCCCATCAAACGTTACATAATCTACACTGAGATTTCTTATCTCTATAAGTTTACTCATGAGTTAGCTGCCCATCTTTAGTTGCTTGCTGGATTCGATTTTTCTTTTCGACTTGTTTCTTTTCGCGGTAATACTTCGCCATAATTCGTTGAGCTTTAAGTTTTGGATTTGAAATTTCATCAATTGAAAAGTTAATCAAAGCCAAACCGATAGCAACTGAAGCTAAAGCTACACTAGGGGCAGCAATTTCCCACCACGCACCAATTCGTATTGCTGAAGTCTGATCTGCGTTATATAACATGCTTCCCCAAGTCACGCTCAGAGGATCACCTAGTCCAATAAATTCAAGCGTCGCTTGAGTCATAATTGCGTAGATTACCGTGCCTATAAAACTCGAAGCCAAAATAGACATCATATTGGGCATTATTTCAGCAAACAGAATATGCTTTTTCTTTTCACCCATCACTTCTGCCGCATGTACAAAGTCTCGACTACGAATGGCAAGTGTTTGAGAGCGAATGACTCTAGCTCCCCAAGGCCATGATGTGGCACCAATGATAATTGCTATAACTAGTGGTGACACTTGGCCAAGAAATGCTGCGAGCACTAACATTAATGGTAAACTTGGAATAACCATTATTAAGTTTGTAAACAGAGACAAAGTGTTGTCTACAATGCCACCAAAATAACCGGATGTTACTCCGACAATCATTGCCATAATGATTACAAACGTTCCAGCAATGAATCCGACTAACAGTGAAATTCGTCCACCATAAAGAACTTGAGACCAAACATCGCGTCCCATTCGTGTTGTACCCAGCCAATGATCAGCGCTTGGCGGCTGATGTGGTCGACCTACACGAGCTGACGCTACGTAATCTGTTAAAAGCGGTGCACATATACATAACAAGCACACTAATGTAACGATGGTGATACCAATAAATGCCTTCGGGTTATCAAGGAAAAACTGTTTTATAGTTTTAAATAGTTTCATGTCGTTTATCCAAATTAATCTAATTGTGTACGGAGGCGAGGATCAAGAATGAACAATAAACAGTCGGCGATAAAATTAGCGCCCAACACCATAATTGTCATGATCATCAAATACCCTTGAATTAATGGATAATCACGAGCAAGCATTGCTTGAAACATTACTTGACCTAAACCAGGGTAGTTAAAGATGATTTCAATAATTAGCGAGCCACCAAAAATCGCACCCACTGACATCGCAAATGAAGTGATCATCGGTAAAATAGCGTTTCGTGCACCATACTGAAGCATTACTTTTTTATCTTTAACTCCCTTTGCCCACCCCATAACAATAAAGTCTTCGCCCAACTGGTTAATCATATTTGAGCGCATCCCCATTACATTGTTCATACCCAGTGCAACCATGCACAAGAGTGGTAAAATCAAGTGGTATGCAACACTTCCAATAAACTCAAAACTTAAATTTGGATCTAACGAGGGCTCATATGCGTAACCCGTTGGGAACCATTCTAGATTTGATGCAAAAATAAAGTACATGGCTATTGCCATCACGACAGAAGGAATGGATGAAATAACAACTGAGCCTACTGTAATAATTGAGTCTGTCCACGTGCCTCGCTTCCAAGCGACATAAATGCCTAACAATGTTGTAATTAGATAAGAGACAATCAGGTAAGAACCGACAAGTAGTAACGTCCAAATCATCCCTCGACCTAGCACATCAAATACTGGTTGGAAGAAACGTGTCGACATGCCCCATTCGCCAGCCAAAATACTGCTTAGATATTGAATGAATTGGTCCCACAAAGGAGTTGTGCTTGAGTATCCGTATAACGCTTCGAGTGCTGCTATGGTTTCAGGGGTAATTTGCCCCCCATTTTTTGCGAGCCTACCCAAAAATGATTGGATTGGATCTCCCGGCATTAACCGAGGCAAAAAGAAGTTGATTGTTACCGCGACAAGAAAAGCTAATAGATAAAAGCTCAGTCTGTTGAGCATATATTTCATATATCACACCTGTTACAAAACAAATTAATAAATCGACAGTTTTGCGGCTTGCTCAAACAAGCCACAAAGCGCTATAGATTATTTCTTAGGTTTAAGATTCATTAAGTGAACAAGGCGATTTGCATTGTCTGCCGGATTTGGGTGAGCTACAGGGTTTTCAGCACTGAAGAAACCAGTAAATCTGCTGTCGTTATAGGAGTACCAAATTCCGTTATAATATAGAGGAACGTGGATGACTTCTTTAGCTAGAATACGTTCAATCTTAGCTGAAATTTCCTTCTGTGCTTCTAGTTCTTTTGTTACACCTAGCTTATCAATCAAGCTATCCAGTTCTGGATTTACATAATTGGTCATAGATGTAGACCACCACTGTGGACTCATAGCATGTTTAGAATGAAGTGTGTAGTCATAGAACTTCCATACAGATGACTGGATAGAACCGCCACAGAAACAAGCATCAAAATCTCCGGTATTCCATGATTCTGCATATGCGTTAGTTTCTGGAGTAATAACATTTGCATCAATACCTGCTAATCTAAGTCCCTCTACGGCAATAGATGCATTGTTCACCCAGTCAGTCCAACCACTAGGAACTTGGATATCAAAAGTAAGCTTGCTGCCATCTGGGTTTTCTACAAACCCATCGTTGTCTACATCTTTAAATCCGCCAGCAACTAACTGTTCTTTTGCGGCTTTAATGTCATATTTAAATATTTTGTTCCACTCTTGATCAGCGGCTTCATCTCGCCATTCCCATTGAGAAGGAGGGAGGTCAGATGCTGGATTTCCACCTTTAACATATCCGTATGCACCGATCATCATCATAGCTTCACGATCCATAGCTAAGTTGAATGCTTTTCGGAAATTAAGATTGCTAAATGCTTTTTGTGCTCCTTCATTTGGTGTTTGGAAGTTCATTGTAATACGAACGCCGTCTCCCGATGGGAACCAATATTTGTTTGATGGATTCTTGCTTACGTACGTGCGCTCAATATCTGGGATAAAGATGCCATTCCAATCACTTTGACCTTTTGCCATCATTTCTAATGCAGCATCATTGGTAGAAAATTGAGGGAACTCAACACACTCGATACTCAAATCTGGATTCCAATACAGCTCATTTTTACACTGAACATATACCTGTGGCGTAAATCGCTCAATTTCGGTAAATGGTCCTGTTCCAACAGGGTTTTTATTGGTGATTTGCGCTGGGTTATCGATTTTACTCCAAATATGCTCTGGTACCATTAACATGGTTTCATTAATAACGTCACGATATGCAAAGGCATTTGGGTTTTTTAAGTGCAGTTTTACAGTGTAGTCGTCGATTTTTTCAACTTTTGATACTTTGCCTGCGACTCCATTTATATCAATCTCTGGATGGCTTAAAGGATAGGTAAAGCTAAAAACAACATCATCCGCATCAAACTGCTCACCGTCAGACCATTTAACACCTTTACGTAGATTAACAGTCAATGCAGTTAAATCATCACTCATATCAAATGACTCGGCCAACCAATAATGCACTTTTGAACTATCTAGCAAATTAAATATTACTAATGGTTCATATATCATGTCTTTAGATTGTCTACCGCCTACCCAAGGGTTAAAGTTCTCAACCCAGCCTGTTGAAAATTCATTCAATATTTTTAAATTTGGTGTATCAGTAGCTTGTGCAGCAGGAACGAGTAGTACAGCAGATAAAGCTATCATTCCTATCGATTTTTTAAACATCATTTCCATCCTTTTAATTAGTGCTAGTTTCTATCAACCATAAATTCACGTTAGCGAAACATCGTTTATTAACTCAACGAAAAATATAAACGATTACATTTAGAGCTTCAACTATGTGACTGAAAATATGTGATCTAAGTTAATTTAGACCTTAACTCATCTAACTACATCAGGCATATACATCACCAAATACGCTTAACAAAACCACCATCTACAACCTAAGTGACTGTTTATATGAGGCTTTTAATTGTTCGGTGATGATGTTATAGCTCTTACAATCTATTACCACCCATTAATTACTGTGATCATGATTGCAAAACTGAATTTACACATTGTCAAATCCTAATCGCAAATAAATAATATAAACGTTTACATTATTTCGCATCTACAAAAAGGAAAATAGAATGAAATTTGAAAGATTCTCTGGCAATCCAATTATCTCTCCTACTCCAGAAAATGAGTGGGAATCTCTTGTCACAACTAATCCAGCCGTTTGGAAGGAAGATAATGGTGATGTGCGAATGCTATATCGTGCTGCCGGGAATGATGATGAACACAAGGTATATTTTGGCTTGGCGCGTAGCACAGATGGAGGCAAAACATTTTCTAGAGAAGCAGACAAACCCGTGTTCTCACCAAGCATTGATGGTCAGGATGCTGGCTGTGTAGAAGATCCCCGAGTCATAAAATTGGATGACTGGTACTACATCACTTATGCTTACCGTCCATTCCCACCAGGAAAATACTGGGTAAATGAGGCAGATAGAAATTATTTTCCTCCTAAGTGTCCCGAGCACTTCCCACGCTTACTTAGAGAAAACGCCACCGCGACGGGCCTGCTGTTAACACAAGACTTTAAGAGCTTCATTCGTGCTGGCTCACTGACTGAGCCAACTGTCGATGATCGAGATGTGATGATTTTTCCAGAAAAGATTGATGGCAAGTACTGGATGATTCATAGACCTATGGAATGGTGTGGCGAAGGGTTTGAAAACGAACACCCTGGAATGTGGATTTCTTCTGGTGAGGATCTGTTATCTATGAGAGATAGTACATTTTTAGCGGGCGGGAAATATGATTGGGAAAGTGGGAAAATTGGGGGTAATACACCGCCAATGAAAACCAAAGACGGTTGGTTGATTCTACACCACTCTCGTGGAGCCGATACCTATTATCGTGTCGGTGCAATGCTACTCGACCTTAATGACCCAACAAAAGTATTACACCGCTCTGAAGATTATCAAATGCAGCCTGAAGACAATTATGAGTTTGAAGGTATGTATGAAGGTTGCATTTTCCCTTGTGGCAAAGTGGAAATCGACGGGATTCTACACATTTATTATGGTGCAGCTGATAAATATGTAGGACTGGCAACGTGCAATCTAAATGAGTTGCTTAGCTATCTAAAGACTTGTAAAAACTAGCCCACATATACCGCCATGACGGATACTTTCACTACAAGAGCGTCCGTCATGGATAATTTTATGGAAAAACTCTACAAAATGAAATAGTCGATATGTCAAACAAGATTCACCGCTTAAAAAATCAGATCCAAAGATATCATTGGGGTACTCGTACATCGATCCCTGTAATTTTGCGTAATGCTCGCTTAGCGACAAACGAGCCTCTGGCTGAATACTGGATTAGCAGTCACCCGTTACTACCGTCTTTCATTGATGAAACTGGTGAATCCTTGACTAGCTTTCTTGCAAACCAAAATGAGGATCAAAAAGCTCTTCCTTTTATCGTTAAACTTCTTTCTGCAAATACACCACTTTCCATACAGGTCCATCCAAGTAAAGAGCAAGCATTAGAAGGTTTTCTCAACGAAAACAGAAAGGGGATTGGTCTTACAGACTCAACTCGCAACTATAAAGATAATAACCACAAACCAGAGACAATAATTGCTTTAACAACTTTTGAAGCATTAGTTGGATTTAGAACAAAAGAAGCCATTATTCAAGATGTCACTACCATCGATAACAAGCACCTGAGTTTAGTGATTCTTAATCTAGCAACGTTACCTGAGCATAAATTTCTGGAAAAACTCATGCAATGGTTACTCTCTAGAAGCCCCAATACTATTCAATGTATTGTTAATGACCTCATTGGTAAAAAACAAAAACTCAACCTAAGTGCGATCAATACCATATCGTTACTCTCCGAAGAGTATGGCAATGATGTTGGCGTTTTGATGGCACTAATATTAAATAAGGTCTCGTTAAACCCTAATGAATCACTTTATATAAAAGAAGGCATACCACACGCATACTTAAATGGCACAGGAATTGAGGTAATGGCGTCTTCTGACAATGTATTACGCGCAGGTTTAACACCCAAGCACGTAGACATTGAGGAGCTACTCAATATCACAACCTTTCAACATTACCTGCCTAGAATCGAACAAGTGCAATTTCAAGTAGGAGCACAGCAACTAACAGTCCCAACACCAGATTATCAAATTGAAATTTTGACTATCAACAATGCTCCCTTTTCATTCGAGACCACAAGTTCAGGTGAAATTCTATTTGTAATATCAGGTGATCTTCAGTGTGACAAACAGCATCTACAGCAAGGCGATAGTTTTGTTACTACACCTAACACCAATCAGTTGCTCATTGAAGGGGTGGGTAAAGTCATGCGTGTATACAATAAGTTGAAAAACGCATCTGTATAGATACCTATTAATTAAACCATAATAACATGTTGCTCATGATGACTTTACGAACACAGAGTTGTTAAGATGCTAGCTGTAATGCAAGGAAATCAATAGAAAATGGAAAAACTAAATTGTTTTAAAGCCTATGATATTCGAGGAAAACTAGATTGCGAACTAAACGAAACTATTGCTTATCGAATTGGACGAGCTTTTGGGGAGTATCTACGAGATGATAATAAAACAGAACAAACGGTTGTTGTTGGTGGAGATATTCGGTTAACAAGTGAAGTCCTAAAACTAGCTCTTGCAAAAGGGGTTATGGAGTCTGGAATAAATGTCATTGATATTGGGAAAACCGGAACAGAAGAGGTCTACTTCACCACCTTTAACCTCAAATTAGACGGTGGAATTCAGGTGACAGCAAGTCACAACCCTATTGACTATAACGGAATGAAACTAGTTAGAGAGGAAGCTAAACCAATTAGTGGTGATAGTGGTCTAAGGCAAATTCAATTATTGGCAGAACGTAACCAATTCGAAACAGTGAGCAAGCAAGGTCAGTATAAAAAACGCCATATATTAAATGACTATATTAGTCATATTTTAGGATATATCTACCCAAAAAATGTAAAACCAATGAAAATCGTCGTTAACTCAGGAAATGGCGCCGCAGGGCACGTTATTGACGAGTTGGAGACTCAGTTCAAAAAGACAAACATTCCATTAGAGATTATTAAAATACACAATACGGAAGATGGTACCTTCCCAAATGGGATCCCCAATCCACTTCTTCCGGAATGTCGCTCTGATACCTCAAATGCCGTAAAAAAGTTTAGAGCAGATATGGGGGTTGCTTTTGATGGTGACTTCGACCGATGCTTCTTTTTTGATGAAAATGGCGATTTTATCGAAGGGTACTATATTGTTGGATTGCTAGCGGAAGCATTCTTACACAAAGAAAAAGGGGCAAAGATTATTCACGACCCACGTCTATATTGGAATACAGTCGATATTGCACATAGAGTTGGCGGCACACCGATATTGTCAAAAACGGGTCATGCATTTATTAAAGAACGCATGAGGAAGGAGGACGCTATTTACGGTGGTGAAATGAGCGCACACCATTACTTCCGAGAATTCTCATACTGTGATTCAGGCATGATTCCATGGCTTCTCGTGACAGAGCTTCTATCTTTAACTGGCAAAAAACTATCTGAAACTGTCGCTGAAAGAATTGCAGCCTATCCCGCATCAGGGGAAATAAACTTAAGGCTCGAAAATACCAACGAAACTATTGAACAAATTACTGCAATTTATAGAGATGAAGCAATTGCAATTGACAAAACCGATGGGATCAGCTGCGAATTTAAAGATTGGCGATTTAATCTTCGTTTTTCAAACACCGAACCAGTTGCAAGGTTAAATGTTGAGTCAAAAGCGGACCTGCTTTTAATGAAACAAAAAACAGATGAAATTTTGTCTCACTTGAACGTAAGAATTAACGTTGAGGGGTGAAAAAGCAGTAAATTAATATAGCCATACCTTTATATATATCAATGATATGAATTGCAATTCAAAGCTGCCCAATGCTTCATGGGCAGTTGGTTTCCATCAAAAGTGCACATAAATAATCAAGCTAAACAACTCTATTTACTTTCTAAAAAAAGGGCCGTTTACAACGTCTAGCTTTTGCAAACATTCTACTTTTTCATTATTTAGTCGACTAAGGATCATCTTTGATAAATTTTTTCCTACTTCATGCATATCTTGAAAATATGAAATAACCGGAAACGTAAAATCTCTGGATATACTTGTCGTCTCTAGCATTACAATGTCCAGCTCTCTTCCAATATCAATATTAGAATCAATAAATCCAGCGGCTAACCCCAACGCAATTGACTCACTTCCGCATATCCATCCATCTGGTACACAACTTGGAGCTGCCGATTGTTTACGGGCGAATTCTCGATAAGAAGATATTTCGGATTCAAGAACCACATTTTCTTCCATACTAATTTCAATACCAAATTCATACGCAGCTCGACGTAATCCAGAAAACTGATGCACCGTATAAGAAAAGTTTTCATTGGGCATGAATAATCGAATATCTTTCCTACCATTCTTCAGCAGTTCTGTTGCTGCACGATAGGTAAAATCTGAGTTATCAACATCATAAAAAGGATGCTCAAAACTTAGCTCAGTGCGACCAAAAGTGATGAATGGAAAATCAACTGAGTTTAAATACCTAACACGTGCATCATTTGGAAGCGTCCTATTTATGATAAGAGCATCTGCCAAATTTTTATCAACCACATATTTTACTAATTCTATTGAATTTTGAGAACTAGAGTCCGGTAATACCATTAAATGGTATCCGGCTTCTAATAGTGGTGTAGTCAGCCCATCTACTAAAGATAGAGTTCCCATATCTCCGTTGTTCTCACCTGGACCAGAAACTGGAAGAATGGCACAAACAACAAATGATTTACCTGTTCGTAAACTAATCCCGCTACTATTTGGCTTATAATTTATTTCACGTGCAATCTTTTTTACCCTTTCAATTGTCTCTGGTCTAACAGCTGGATCGTTTTTCAGAGCACGTGAAACAGTGGCAACAGAAAGGCCAGATTTTTCGACAATGGTTTTAAGAGTGGGGCGCGACATTCTATAACTACCTTTATTTAAAACGTTGCTTTAATTCTCACTTAAGCTCGAATAAAAAAGTGACATTGGATATGCATGTAAACTCTTTTCATTTTATCAGATACATACTACTCCATAAAGCAACATTTGATTACGATAGCGGTACTGTATGTGCATGCATCAGCGGCATAAGAATAACCGATTACTCTTTGATTTACTCTATCATTGTTGTATAAACACTTAGTTTTCGTGGCTATTGGGTTACTGCTCTCTTAACAGCTCTATCCAGCGATTCTATCCATGCGGTTTCGTACTCACGCTCAGTTCTGAGAACTGTTTCTCCATCGACTTTTTTGGTTCTAGAGGGGTGCTTAATTTCTACCACCACAGAACAATGCGCTTCATTTGCTGAAGAATCCCAACGAACGCCTTTCTCAGAGCACGCTTTCATAATGTGAGCCAGCCCATCTTTGCCACTTTCAGAAAAACCAAATAATCTAGAGCCCAGACTATGCTTGTCGTTAATATCGCTAATATCCACCTCAATGATCACAAGAGGGGTTTGCCGGTAATAGAAATAGGCACAGTGAAAGGTTCGAGCCTCCTGAGTGAGCTTGTTCTTGTATATCAGAGAGGCATTGTTTGGCTTTGGCATCGCCAAGCACTGTGTACCTTTATGTTCATAATCAGGAAGCTTCATTAGCTGCTTGATAACCTTTTCAAAAAGTTGAAAGTTACCTGTTGGAGAGACTTCCTTTGGTGTCTCGGGATTAGTTGGATCATCACAATCACTGCGATTGATCGCCCAGTCTAGCTCTTGCGCCGATCCGTTTGCTGTTCCATGACCAACTCCAGAGGTATCAGGTTTTGGTTCTACTGTGATGTTAACGTTAGGCGCTACCCTCGATAGTGCTTTTCCTGGCATTACATTTACAGCATCTTCTGAGTCACAAATAAACTGGAACCCTTCCTCACTCACTACATCCCTCTTTCTATAGTTTCCTGGTGTAGCTTGAAAATCCAAATGCGAGTCTGGATCAGTTCGGTTAATTTCGGGGCGCTTTCCGTTACTTGGCTCAACAGGAATAACATCGGTTTTTTTAGGATGGTAGATCGAGACCTTTTTGTCATACCTAAAACTCGACGAGTAAACCGTTTTGATTTCTTCTACGTAGAACAACATCGGGTCGTCTCTGTCGTACTCGCCTGCAATCTTTAGTCTCCAATTTTTTAGTGGCGGTGGCTCAAAATTGAAGTTCCATCCCGTGTTTTCATCTTGTTGTAACTTACCATAAATGCTATTGAAGCTTCTTGTTGCTTCAGGGTTAAGCAACAACCATCTCAAGTGTTTACATGGACCTTGTTTACTCAGATTACTGAGAGGGTAATCCGATAGTTTATTGAAACGGATAATGCACTCTTCCCCAATATCATCCACTACAGCCATACCTTGCAAGCCATTAGGCCTTAGCGCTGTACGTGTTAAATGCACATTATGCAAAAAGAGTGCTCGAGCGAGCTCTATCGCGGGTATAACGACTTTTAGATTACCATCTCTTAGGATGATTGAATGAGACTGGCTTGAAGAGGTTCGTTGAAAATGATCTGATACTTTTATTTCAAAGATTTCGCGCTTATGAGGGACAGTACGTTCTTTATTTGAATAATGAGAATTGAGCATCAACATAGGTATGAGTTCGGCCGGAACGCGACTTTCAGGGTGACCTAAGAACTGCACGTTGATATAGGGTCTGATTTTATTATTGAGAACCCGTTTGGAGTGTATACTGCCGATTTTGATTAGCGGCGTATTTTCAGGAAAGTGCCGCAGCTCTTTGCCAGGCTGGGATGTCCAGTCTGAGAACTTCCCGTGCAGGTTTCCTGCAACGTTGATGGCTGAGTCCAGCAAGTCGTTCAATCTCACACAAAGGCCTTAAAACATTCTTACACTCAATAAATTGAACCATAACACGGCTTAGTCTTCTTATTTGATACTCTTCGACAGATTCGCTATATCGATCAAAAAACAAACTGCAAAGCGGGAGTTTGTACAATTTTTTTTCGATCATGCTCTTTTTAGCTATCTTAGCTATAAACCATGATTTTGAGTGGCGAGGGTCTTCTATTCTGCCTTCTGTTTTATTCTTAATATCAATAAGGCTTTTAACTAGATGACGATCTCGAGCCTGCCAATCAACACGATAATTCTGGTAATTTGAAGCATGATTAGGTTTGTGAGCATTGAGCCACTCGCGATCATATCGATAAAGCCAAGAATACAGCCTGGCACCAAGAACTGTCGTTCTTATCTTTTTAAGGGATTCAGCTTGTGAAGACTCTACAATACCAAGCCATTGGGTTCTGCTTTTATCGCGCTTGACTATGTTTTTCGTCTCTCTCATCTTTGGCGTTCCCCTTTTAATTTTGGGAAATGCGCGAGCGAGATTTAACTCTACCAACAAGTCAACGGTACTACCTCGAAGTGACAGCCAGACAATAAAGTGCTGCAGATAACTGAACACTCTGCGGTGTTTTCGAAACATGGCGAGCAACCATGTATTCTCCCCACAAAGCGCTAAGCCTTGTTGATTTAGCCATTTATCTGACCAAAGTCTCCGCACAGAATCAGCAATCTCTTTATGATCAATTCTTGAACCAATCATCATTCCTGCATCTCTCGCCAGTTTTTGATAATAAAGCGTCCATTGCTCGAATGAAACCGAACTTAACTTCGAATTAATTAACATTTCTACCATAGCGGATAATTTCAGCTCGCAAGGGTTAGCGGCTTCAGAAAAACGTGCTTGGCATTGATAGCAACTCGCACCAACAAACTGGTGTCGATGTGAGGAATGAATTGGTATGAGGGTATCTAGCAAAAGACACTGATGTAGTGGACACGCGTTGACACCAGGGGTTTGAAATAATCGCTGCCAGTATGTGAAACCTAGGGTCTTGCTTTGCTCTTGCCAACATTGAGGGCAAATTTTATAACATGTCGGCCATTGGATGACAGAAGCAGGAATCCCCGCGCGAGACATGCTTGGGTTCGCACGACGATAAATTAGATCAGCTTGTAACGTCTTAAAGCGGTTTGGTGATAGGAAAGGTTTAAATAGTGGCAGGTGCGTATGACGCTCCACGATTAGTCTAGGATGAACTCCCCATACGTGGCCTACATGATCCAAAAGCTGCGTAATATGGCCTTGTAAAAAAGGCGAAGGAACGACCATTCTATTGCCAAATAAAATGTCTAATGCAACCTTGTTATCTTTGATCCCTATTTGCTGGATAAACCGAGCAAGAATACTTGTAAGTAGCTCATCTTTCTGAGCAACTGGGAAGTGAGCCAACATCTAACACCACCAAACAACTCGTTTCACTTCCTTGAGTATAGTTGGCGGCTACATACCTAGAGGTATGGCGTGATATCGAGAATCATTCCTTCACTTTTTAGATGACTATAGGTAGACATTGGTTTATCACCTCTGAGTAACCGAAGATCGTTATTAACAAAAATAGGTTCTAATTTCTTCACTTTCTTCGTTGATAGTTTTGATGGCAAATCTGGTTTATCTTCCAATGATTTGATATGCGCAACCAACCCAAATAAATCTTCCTCTGGCTTTTCATCTATTGCTTGTCTTGCGGTAAGCGGGGCAATATCTTCTCCTAATCCCATGAGAATGAGCATTTTTGTAAGTTCTGATAGCATACCTTGAGCAGCCTCATCGATTACTTCAGGCTCACTTAAAACACTCTCATCCGCTTGTCCTATAATACGGATTGCATTCGCTGGTAGGTCTAAATCCGCATACTTCACTATTTCTTCTTTTCGACCACTTTGCAGTGCTTTTATCATTGGATGAATAATGGACAATTCTTCGTTGAACACATCATTAACCAACTTAAAGGTTATCGACTCTTCACCAGCCACAACCGCTCTCGCCTGGCATAAATAAAACAGTGATACAGCCACATGTGCTACGCCTTGTGTTAATTCCCAAAACAGCGATTTCATTGGGTTAGTCAGGGGAGTCGGGGTATGAAACCATTGCAGTTTCCACAATCGTTTAATAAATCGATCCCATTCACTTTCCTTGCCATTTTTTGCAAGGTGTTCAAATCGATTCCAATTTAGGCTACCAAATTGAGAAGCGCGGCGAGCTGAGCGCATGGTGGGAGAAAAAAGATCTAAAGCTTTTGGGGTGCCAATAAATAACACTGGCACTTTAATCACATTAGTCAGAGTAACAAAGAAATTAAGTAATTTGGTCGCACCGCCGGAGCGCGCTGCACTAAGATGCTGAATCTCGTCAATGACTAAGATACCAATAGAATGAAGTGCGCATACTCTAGCTATGTCACCCAACATAGACTCAGCAGAGGACCTCGTTTTCACATAACGCTCTTCATAGTCCGTTCCAATAGCATCATCCACTGAGCGAAAGAAATGGATACAAAGACTTTTAGCCGAACCATCGTGAGGACAATCTATCTTCAACCACACTAACTGAGTATGCTGATAATCAGGATGGTAAATAGCTTGGTGTTTATATGAGTCTAAGATCGCTTGAACTGCCGTTGTTTTGCCTGTTCCAGAACAACCAATAATAGACGTGGTTAAAGCGGCACTACCTGCATTTCGAGATGCCGCTAAAAAGTCGATATTATCTATATCTAAAAGGTTACGCTGATACTCGCTTGATGCGATATTTCTCCCTAAGCATCCTCTACGTATCATTCCAGAAATCATTTGCTCGAGTTGCATGTGAGCTTTTGTTGGGTATAAGAACTCATCCAATATTCTCATCATCGCATGACGGCGAATATAACCAGGCAAAGTCTTTTCAGAATCTCGCACCTTAGGGTAGCGATTTAACGCTTTGGCTGTATCTTGGGGAGAATTTAACAACGGCAGCGCATTGATCAGAGGCTGATCTCGATAATCTTCTATTTCAGGATCTGCGTATTCCGCATGGTGGATCTTAATCATCGTCATCTCCTAAAAAATCATCCAGTGACGGGTATTCAATGCTTTCTGAATTGTGACCTGTTTGAATATCAATGACATCGGCAGTAGTTTGCTTTGCTTCAGGCTTAAAATTGACTGCTGAGTTATCTCGCTCAAGCTCCCGCTCTTCGTCTCGATTACCCTTAATTCCAGACAATCTTTGTGAGTCAGTCAATTTGGGCACCTTCGCCTTTTTGTCTCGTTCTCGTTTAGCAATACTCTCCATCATTTCCTGTAAGTCTGGAGCCTCAAAATCTTTATCTTGACTCGCTGACGCCTCTGCGACTTTAGAAGACTTGAAAATACCCGCAGCATCAACGAAACTCATTCCCTTATATCGACGGCTACGATCTGAAAGCTCACATATCCAATAGGATTGATAGCTTTTATCAGGCCTCAGGTAAACCACATCTGTTCGCCGTGGATCAAATGCCACCTCCACTTTCTTTGGCCTTGTATGCTTAAATCGGTCAAACCAGCCTTCAGCCATTGCTTCACGGCAAGTGTACTTCAACCCTTTGAAACCAATACCTACCTCGGACACTGTTCCTTTTTCCGTCGGTAACAGGTTCACCTCCACCATCTCTTTACTGCATGGTCTCAATTTACCGGTTCGGTTTTTAATTCCCCAATTCCAAAGCTGAACGGGGACTGCTGGCAAATCATCAGGCATATCTTCGGCAAAATCATAATCTTTAACTACATGTCGAGTGTTGTAGTTGATAATGATATGAATCACGGTTTCAGTGAATGCATGCAAGGTTAATTCTGCGTCTAACTCATACCGGCGTCCTAAGCGCTTCTTGCCGTTGACTGGCTCAACAATACCACCGATATAGGGTCTGAATTTAGTTTGAAGGGTATTGAAATAGCGCTCCACACCTCCTTTATCATCCCCTCTGTAGGAACGCGAGTTACTCAATTGGATGTTAAATGCATTAACGAGGACGTCAGCTTGCCTATGCAAAAGCTCGCCTTTGTCCGCCATGATAGACGCAGGAATACCAACAGAAGGCCACATACTAGAATCGATTTCTATTCCATAGCTCCGACAATACTCTGTTTTATCAAGAAAGGCGTTAGACATGGCCATCACCGCCGCAACCCATGATGGGTTTTCCAAACCGACGTAAAGCCCTGTAACCATGCGGCTAAAGACATCTTTAACCACGTAAACCACTGGCCTACCGATGATTTTATTCGGATCTTTCTCAGAAACTAAATAGAGATCCGCAATCGTTGCATCAATCTCATATCGCCCCCCTGGTCCGATATTCATAAAGGCTGATGTGCTTGTTAGTGCTCGAATATCCTTGTCGTATGCTCTGGACGGCGTTCTTCGTCTTACTACATCATGTTTCTTGTAGTTAGATTCATAAAAGTAGCGAAATTGGCGAAGAGTCGGTATGGAAGTCTTATCAGAGTCGGGATATCGGGATTTATACAAGCCAATTGCCTTATCTTTGGCGTCTTTGATAGAGAACTTATCGTTTTGAAGAAAGAAGCCATCAATGGCTAGACTGAAAATTTCTGCGACATCATCGGTAATGATTGCACCTACACCTTCAGCTGTTGTTCGCTTCCGCCCGAGCTTATTGCCCACGTCACGCCTAGATTTACCTTTCCCGCCAGACTTATGATAATCAGTCAGCAATGCATTGGGCGTCATCCCTCTTTGCCAATAGCGACGAAGTTGACGAATGAAGTAAATACGAGGTTTTCCGGTCACTTCAACCGCGTTTCTAATTAGACGATTGCGCGACGCCTTATCAAATAATTCACTGTGGTCTTTTAGTAGAATTTTTAGCAGCGTATAGGCTTCATCTCGCTTGAGAGCTTGTGCACCGTCGGGCTCAACATGAGAGAAAGTAAAAGGTTCACTGATGCACTCTATCGTTTGTGCAGCGATAAGTTCATGTAACTCAGAGGTTGGCATAAGTATGGGCCAAGCCGATTCATCATCGAGACTGATCAGCCAGATGAACTCTAACGTTTCGTACACCACACGTATTCGCTCTTTTGAATCTGTGTATTGATAGACTTGATTAAGAAGCATTGCCGACCTCCAAATCTGCACTATCGCTATCTACGAGCTCCACATCTTCGCACTTCCACTCAGTAAACGGAGTTTCAAGTGATGCTTTTAAATATTGATTGGCGATACCATAGCGAAATATTCCGATATGAGTCCCTTCCTCTAATTGGTATTGATCATCCAATTTTGCACAATGTCGGGCTACATAAGCTTTGGGTTGCTTCGCTAACCTAGCGGCAAGTTCAATGACATCTTGCTTGGAGAATGGGTATTCGACTTCAGTATCTAAATCGATAAGTGGTTTTATCCACTTCAGGTTCATTTTGAGTTCGTTGGAGACTTCTTGATCGGTAAAAATGGGACAGGGTACTTTTTTTGCTTCCCAGTACGCTTTCTCTATTTGGAGCTTTTCGACAATGCGCTTGTCATCAAGCTTTAGAGCTGGCTTTACGGGGATCGCTAACTGGGAACCATCAACAAAATCGATGATTAAATCCGTTGTCACTATTTTAAGCTCGCCCTTTTCTTGAGGGTGACGAATACCTAGTTGGCGGCAAATAATCAAAGAGTCAGCAAGAGGAATAGGAAACTGCTCTCGAATGTCGATCACCTCTTCACACCAATCGAACACCAAAAATGCGGCAAGCTCATTTCCAGAGAATAAGTGATGAACTCGGCCAACAGTGGCACTTTTGACACGTACACTTTCGCCAGAACTGCTGAACTCTCCGACTTTAATGAAAGGAACATAGTCCTTCCCCGTCCCTTCGCCTCGTTTTTCATCTAAACGCTTTTGGTCTTTCTTATTGAGTGGCTTATCTGCATCTGACATAAAAAAACCTCCGACTAAGCTTAACTTAGCAGGAGGTTAAAAAACGATCAATCTTTATTGTATATGATCAGACTTTATTGTAACTGATCAAACTTTATTGTCTTCCGACAATGATTGTGTTCTGACACCCAACTACTACTCAACCGTTACCGCTTTCGCCAGGTTACGAGGCTGGTCAACGTCAGTACCTTTAATAAGTGCTACGTGGTAAGACAGTAGCTGCATTGGCACTGTGTAGTAGATAGGCGCGATGATGTCGTCAACGTGAGGCATTTGGATGATCTTCATGCTCTCATCGCCTTCAAAACCGGCTTTTTCGTCAGCGAATACATACAACAGGCCGCCACGAGCACGCACTTCTTCAATGTTTGACTTCAGCTTCTCAAGAAGGTCATTCGTTGGAGCCACAACAACCACTGGCATGTCAGCATCAATCAGTGCCAGAGGGCCGTGTTTTAGTTCACCTGCAGCGTAGGCTTCTGCGTGGATATAGGAAATCTCTTTTAGTTTCAGAGATGCTTCCATCGCGATTGGGTAGTACTCGCCACGACCTAAGAATAGTGTGTGGTGTTTGTCAGCGAAATCTGTTGCTAGTGCTTCGATTTCTTTGTCGAACGCTAGCGCCTTCTCGATGTTTGCAGGCAGTTCGTGCAGTGATTTCACGATTTCTGCTTCGCGCTCTTCGGTCATGCGACCTTGTAGGCGAGCAATCGATACCACCATCATCAGCATAGCTGCTAGCTGAGTTGTGAATGCTTTGGTAGATGCCACGCCGATCTCTGTGCCTGCGCGAGTCATGAATGCAAAGTCAGACTCACGAACCAAAGAAGAACCCGCCACGTTACAGATGGTCATTGCTGACATGTAACCTTTTTCTTTCGCCAGGCGAAGTGCTGCCAGAGTATCTGCGGTTTCACCAGACTGAGAAAGCGTCACCAACAGGCTGTTTGGACGTACTACAAAATCGCGGTAGCGGAACTCAGAGGCGATCTCTACATCACAGCTTACGCCAGCGATAGATTCAAACCAGTAGCGAGCAGCCATACCAGAGTTGTAAGACGTACCACATGCGATGATTTGAACGTGCTCAACCTTCTTTAAAATGTCAACCGCGTTAACACCAATTGCTTCAGTCACTACCGCTTTGTCGGTAATGCGACCTTCCATCGTGTTGATCAGAGCGCGAGGTTGCTCGTAGATCTCTTTTTGCATGAAGTGGCGGTACTGACCTTTGTCACCCGCGTCATGTTCAGCGTTCGACTCCGTGATTTCACGCTCTACCGGATTGCCATTTACATCAAGAACCTTCACTTCGCGACGTGTAATTTCAGCTACGTCGCCTTCTTCTAGGTACATAAAGCGACGAGTAACACTCAACAATGCCAGTTGATCAGAAGCCAAGAAGTTTTCGCCCACACCAAAACCGATTACGATTGGACTACCAGAGCGAGCGGCAACAATACGGCTTGGGTCTTTACGGTCAACCACTACCGTACCGTAGGCACCATCTAGTTGTGCCGCGGTTTTTTGTAGCGCTTCAACAAGAGTTTCGGAAGTGCGACGCTCCCACTCAACTAAGTGAGCGATAACTTCGGTGTCAGTTTGAGATTGGAACACGTAACCACGCTCTTGCAGTGTTGCTCGTAGCTCTTCGTGGTTTTCAATAATGCCGTTGTGTACAACAGCGATATCCCCAGATACGTGTGGGTGAGCGTTCGCTTCGGAAGGTTCACCGTGAGTTGCCCAGCGAGTGTGAGCGATACCCGTACCGCCTGTCACATCCTGCGAATCCACGGCATCAGCTAGTTCTTGTACTTTACCCAGACGACGGACTCGTTTCAGCTCTAAGTCGGCATCAACCACAGCCACGCCCGCTGAATCATATCCACGGTACTCCAGACGGCGTAGACCCTCTACCAAAATTTCTGCTACGTCACGTTGTGCCACCGCACCTACGATTCCACACATATCATTTCTCCATTATCGATTTCTGTCTCCCTCTCTGAGCGCAAGCAAGTCATGAGAGGAGGGAGTAATTTTGTTAAGCGCAAATAACCTTTACGCCGTTAGATTCAATTTGAGCCTTCTGCTCATTCGTTAAGCCTTTGTCGGTCACTAGCACATCAATAGCGTCCCACGCTAATTCTAGGTTAGGAATTTTTCGACCAATTTTCTCAGATTCGATCATCACAACAACTTCACGTGCGACCTCTGCCATAACATTGCTCAAGCCAATGAGTTCATTGAAGGTTGTCGTGCCGCGTGCCAAATCCACGCCGTCGGCACCAATAAACAACTGGTCGAAGTCATAGGAACGCAATACCGATTCCGCAACTTGCCCCTGAAAAGACTCAGAATGGCTATCCCAGGTTCCCCCTGTCATCAGCAAGGTAGGTTCGTTCTCCAACTCATTGATGGCATTGGCCAGAGAAAGTGAGTTGGTCATCACCACCAAGCCTTTTTTGCCGCCCAGTCGGGAAACCAGTGCTCCTGTGGTGCTGCCACAGTCAATCACAATCCGATAGTGATCATGAATAAGACCTACTGCGGCTTCTGCAATACCCTCTTTGGCTGCAGAAGTGGCGCTGGATTCGTTGAGTACTTCATCGACCGCTTCCTGAGGAAGCGAGACCGCGCCGCCATATCGGCGAAGCAACTGACCATTTTTCTCTAGCGATGTGAGATCTTTTCGAATCGTAACCTCAGAGGTATCAAATAGAGCAGACAACTCTTCAACACTGACTTCACCGCGCTCTTGGACAAGCTGGGCAATGGAATGGCGTCGAACCTGAGTGTTACGTTTTCTCACTTTATCTTTCACTTCAAAACTTAAACGGTGAGCAAAGTATTTCACAACGTAACTTAATACGCAAGAAACCCAGAGTATTAATTGTAAGACACGACTTGACTGGCTAAAACACAAACAATTAAGTTTCGATTCGAAATTTAGCTAATAAAAAAGCACTGCAATAAGAGAAAGAAGAGAAGGTGGGGAAAAAAAGGCTCCGAATATTGAATGTATACGGAGCCTGAATACTTATACCAGTGGGTTGTCCCTGCACAGAGTGTTGACGAGCTCTGTGATCGCGAGAATGATCGTAGATTTGACTCGTTGATAGTGTCGCTCCAAAAACATATCCAGCATTACTTCATCTAAGCCGGAGGTCATGGAGTCGTCATATTCAATGGGCATCATTTTTTGAATAGCGCTGATTTTGTTTAACTCAAACAGCACATCCACTTCGGTAAAACTAACGTTGTTGTCTTGATGTTTGGTCCACTCACGCAGGGTGACAAATATGTCGATATCATCAAAAACTTGTTTAGAAATGACACCTAACCCTAGAAGAAGCTTGGCGCGAACCAGTATATCGCCGAGAGGACCATCGCTGGTAAGAAGAGGCTCAACGACGTATTTCACTGCATAGTCGTCTTTGTGAAAAATACCATTAATCAGCGTATCCAGCGTATCATCAATGGCATCATAAGCCGCCATAAGACACTCGCTCGCGTCTTTCGCTTCAGACAGCGCTTCCAGTAATTCAGTTTCATTTGGCGGGTGCAGTGGCATAACATCTCTTAAAACAAAGGGTGCCACTTCTGTGGCCCCAACGGCTTGAATCATTTGAGCGCTAAATACGCTTCGTGCGCTAGTGTAACAATTTCTGAATCAATATTCAGCTCTGAATAATGCGCCAATGTTTTTTTAAACCCCTTCTCTACAAACATCGCCTGAAGTTCAACTGCTTGTGGGTCATCATCATTCTTATACAGGAATGCCGCCGCAATTCCTTTCAGAAGATGGCCATTTGGCAACCCATACTCCAGTGTGCCATTTAGAGGCTTAATGAGGCGATCTTGTGGACTTAGTTTGCGGATTGGCTGGCGGCCAACTCGGTCCACTTCATCGCGAAGATAAGGATTGGCAAAACGACCCAAGATTTTTTGAATGTAAGCCGCGTGTGCATCAGCATCGAAACCATAACGGCGAATGAGTACTTCACCACTTTCTCGCATCGCAGCCGTAACGTCAGCCCGAATCGCAGCGTCTTCAATAGAATCTTTGATGGTTTCGTGACCTGCGAGTACACCAAGGTAAGCCGTGATCAGGTGACCCGTGTTTAAAGTAAAGAGCTTACGTTCGACAAACGCCATTAGGTTGTCCGTGCATTCCATACCCGGAATCGCCGGAATGTCGCCAACAAACTGAGTTTGATCCACGATCCACTCACTGAAGGTTTCTACAGTGACCGCTAACGGGTCAGTCTCGCCTTCTTCAGCTGGAGGGACGATACGGTCTACCGCTGAATCAACAAAACCGATGCTTGCTTCCGCAAATGCTTTTGCTTCATCTGTCAGGTGCTCAAACACCATTGCTTTGAGCTGGCTGGTGCCGCGAACCATGTTTTCACAAGCAATGATATTCAGAGGCGAACCATTGCCATTCTGTGCTCGTTTCTCAATACCTTGTGCTATCGACTTAGAAACAATTTTAAGAACTGTCGGACCAACAGCCGTTGTCACCAAATCAACCGCTGCAATAAGGTCGATGATATCGCTACTGGTTGAATTCACTGCTGTTACGTTACTCACTTCTTCAACGACAACATCTTCACCAACGATCTTTACTGGATAGGATTGACGTTCAATCAGAGCGTTAACCACGGTTTCGTTTACATCAGCAAATGTCACGTGAATGCCTGCATCTGCGAGTAGTTTTCCGATAAAGCCACGACCGATATTACCTGCGCCAAAATGTAATGCTTTCATAAGACGTCTTCCTAAATAACTCATTAAAAAAAGAAAAAGAAAAAATCAAAATGAGACCAACAAGGGGGTGTGTTGGTCTCGTTCACTTAGGAGCTATGACTTAAAGCCTAGGTAGATTCCCATTAATGTTACTTACCACTCAGGATGCGAAGTACATCGTCAACGTTAGTGGTAGACTTCAAACATTCAACAGCTTCGTCGTCATCAAGTGAATTCGTAATCGCGGTGATAACTTCAATATGTTCGTCACCTTGCGCTGCGATACCAATGACCATCTTAGCTACGTCATCTTCATCTTCGCCCCACTGAACACCTTCAGGGAACTGGCAGAATACGATGCCGGTTTTCTTAACGAATTGTTTTGCTTCAATAGTGCCGTGAGGTACTGCAATCGACTCACCAAGGTAGGTAGAAACCAACTCTTCACGAGCTAACATGCCATCGACATATTGTGGTTCTACATACCCAAGTTTTACGAGTTGCTCACCAGCAAACTTGATAACCTCTTCTTTGGTTTTTGCTTCCATACCCAAGAAGATATTTTCATTAGATAGCTTAAGCGTTCCTTCTTCTTTGCTTGAGCTAGTGTCTGCTGGTGCTTCAGGCTTTTTTACAGTGCCCTCTTGCTGCGCTGCAGTCAGGTCGAGAACCAGACCATCGTACAGACCACCATCTAAGAAGTTGCTTAGGGAGATATGGTGTGCCGTGGCCGCGTGTGTACGAGCACGGTCTGTCAAATCTTTATGCGTGATAACAATATCTACGTCACCCGGCAGGCTGTTGATTGCCAGGTTAGTTACCGAGATATCCAGACCTGCAGCATCCACTTTCTTACGAAGCATGCTTGCACCCATAGCACTAGAACCCATACCCGCATCGCAAGCCACGATAATTTTACGAACTTGTGCAAGATTCAGAACAGCACCAGCCTGACCTTTTGAAGCTGCTTTCATGTCTTTCATTTGGCCTGCAGCTTTCTCTAGTGAGTCTTCTTCACCTTCAGTTTCTTTTTGTGCTTTAAGAAGGAACGCCGCCACCAGGAAGCTCACTGTTGCTGATGCGACAACCGATAGAATCACACCAGCGAACGAAGCCTTAGGCGTCATTAGCAGTACTGCGAAGATAGAACCTGGAGATGCCGGAGAAACAAGACCCGCATCAAACATAGTTAAAGTGAAGACACCTGTCATACCACCAGCAATCATCGCCAGAATCAGACGTGGGTTCATCAGTACATACGGGAAGTAAATTTCGTGGATACCACCAAAGAAGTGGATGATCGCCGCGCCCGGAGCCGACTCTTTCGCGTTACCACGACCGAAGAACATGTAAGCAAGTAACAGACCTAGACCCGGACCTGGGTTAGCTTCAATCAGGAAGAAAATTGAACGACCCATTTCTTCTGCTTGCTGGATGCCCAGAGGAGAGAAGATACCGTGGTTGATCGCGTTATTAAGGAATAGGATCTTCGCTGGCTCTACGAAAATAGAGGTCAGAGGCAGAAGGCCAGCGTTTACCATTACGCCTACGCCAGTTGCAAGTGCTGTTGACAGAACTTTCACTGCTGGGCCAATTACCAGGAACGCCAAGATCGCACATAGCATACCGATGATGCCTGCTGAGAAGTTGTTAACCAACATCTCAAAACCGCTCTTCACCTTACCTTCAACAGCTTTGTCGAACTTTTTGATGGCCAGGCCGCCCAGTGGGCCAACAATCATCGCACCCATAAACATTGGGATGTCAGTACCCACAATGACACCCATTGTGGTGATTGCGCCTACAACCGCACCGCGGTCACCAGCGACCATTTTACCGCCAGTGTAACCAATCAGCAGCGGTAACAGGTAAGTAATCATCGGGCCAACCATGGAGCCCAAAGTTTCGTTTGGAATCCATCCGGTTGGAATAAATAGTGCCGTAATTAAACCCCAAGCGATGAAAGCGCCAATGTTTGGCATCACCATGTTGGAGAGGAAACGACCAAAGTTTTGTACTTTGATTTTCGCTTCAGGAGATAGCATAAGGTCATCCTCGTTATTAGAAATAAGTAGTCCCTGTGGACCAAAAGTTGTTATTCAAAAGTCCACTAAAAAGTAACATAGGATTTCAAAAAGTCAGCACCCTGCCACTTTCTGTGACACGTATCACCACTCAGAACGATCAACAACAAAACAGGAGTGATATTGGTCACATTTATTCCATGTTGATAAATTACACAGCCAAATAAACGATAACAACTCTCATTCAATATAGATCTAGATCACACAATGAACACAGGTACCCCCAAAATAGTTTGTGATCATTATCACGAATCTCTAACTAACCGGCCCTGAGTGATATTCACGACATCCATATCAGCTTATTTCTTACTCATACTTTCTGGGTATAGCGCAAAAACTGTAATTTAATTACACAAATGATTTGGCAATTTCAATTGCATTCAATTGGAGGAAAAGAGATAAAAACAGTAATTAACGACGGCAAGGAATAATGAAATGGTGACCGCACTTCTGTTTGATATGGATGGACTGATCTTTGATACCGAAAAAATAACTAAACGGAGTTGGCAATACGCCGCGAACCAAATGGGTTTCGAGTTAACGGATGAGTTCTATCAAGGTTTTATTGGTGTTCAGGATGCCGAGTGTGAAACAATGTTGTCCGACTACTGGGGCGACGAGTTCGATCTCAAGCACTATAGGCACATCAGAGACAAGCATCTTCATGCAGCCAGGCGGTCGGGTATCGACTTTAAACCAGGATTCCACGACTTATTCCAATCTGCAAAAGCGCATAAGCTGAAATTAGCACTGGTCACCTCCTCTCACCTACCGGACGTACAGCAGAATTTTGCCGATACCGACTACCTTTCACAGTTTGATTTGATTGTGACCGCAGAAGATATTAAACATGGCAAGCCCAGACCAGATTGTTACATCATGGCGTATGAGAAACTCGGGCTTGCTCCTAATGAGTGTCTGGTTCTGGAGGACTCAAACAACGGCATGAAAGCTGGAAAAGACGCAGGGTGCCTGGCAGCTATGATTCCGGATATCACAGCCCCCACCCAAGAGATCGTCGACCGGGCGGACTACATATTTCAATCATTAGTGCAGGTCTCTGAACTGCTCCGTCAAAAGATGTAACCGCCTAAATAACTAAACCTATGCCTGCTCGAGGGCTTGGTTATGAGCCTCTTTATTTGCTATGAAGGCCTGCGAAGAGTCTTTAACATCCACACATCACAGCGATTATGTATTGTTCCCTCTAACGGCTGTGTTAAATGGGTAAAGCCCATGCTCTCGTATAGCTGAATTGCCGATGTCATCGAAGCCAGTGTATCTAAGTAGCACTGGCGATAGCCATGCTCAGAAGCGAATTCCAGACATTGCTCGGTCAGCTTTTTACCCAAGCCCAGTCCCCGACTCTCTGGTAATAGAAACAGTTTTTTCAGCTCACAGACGTCATCGTGGCTGGCAAAAGGCGCAATCCCGCATCCACCAACAACCTTACCATCGACCAGCGCCACCAAATACAAGCTGCCTTGTGTCTCAACGTAATGCCCGCTCATAGCGGCGACTTCGGGGTCAGAAGGGCCAAATCCCTCTCCCACGGCACCAAACTCTGCGCCCACACTTTGGATAACATGACATATCGCCTCATCGTAATCGGATCTGGCTTTGACTATTTCTACATTCATTCTGCGATTCCCATCATTGTCATATTGCCTGTGTTGCTCTGTCTTTTAGGCACTAAAATATGTTCCATGTGCAACAAACCTTTTCGGCAAGACACTCGTGGACTATATGTTATGACAGATTTGTCATTTCCCTCACCATATCAAAACGCTAGGATGCCAGACAATGATTGATTCAAGGAAGCGACCATGAATAAAGATTTGTCTCTGGCATTGGCGGCAATGACGGCGTTTGCCCTAAACTCGTTGTTCTGCCGATTTGCTTTAGAACGTGCCTCTATCGATCCTGTCAGCTTTACACTGGTTCGGTTAATCTCTGGTGCGCTTACCCTATTGATTCTGGCCTCTATCCTTAGCAATCCCCGCACTGCAAATACTTCTGCGAAATTTGGCTTTGGGCTCTCAATCAGTCTCGGCGCATCATTATTTGGTTATGCGCTGCTGTTTTCTCTCGCTTACATTAGCTTGGATACTGGTACCGGCGCGTTGATCTTATTTGGTACGGTTCAACTTACTTTGATTGCGTACCACCGATTGAGTGGAAATCAAATTTCGGCCCCCGAATGGCTAGGCATTGCCATCGCACTCGCAGGCTTTGTCCTGTTACTGCTGCCTTCAGCGTCACAGCCCTCTTTATTGGGCAGTGTCCTAATGATGTTGTCCGGCCTTTGTTGGGGTATCTTTACTTTGTTAGGAAAGCAGGTCACTTCTCCCATTTTTGCTACGCGTCAGGGATTTGTTGTGGCCTCACTCCTGGTCCTGCCTGTGTTCATTATTAATTGGCGTGTCGAGGTTGTAGCGACCGTTTTTACCACTCAGGGCCTAATCTACGCCTTACTTTCCGGTTCGTTAGCCTCGGCTATCGGATACTTTCTGTGGTACAGCTTGCTACCTAAAATTGATGTGCTGGAAGCGTCATTGCTGCAACTTACCGTACCGATTATCGCCATGATATTAGGATGGTTCATCATTGGTGAGACCATGACATTTTTATCACTTTCCGCTGCAGCATTGATTCTTGGAGGGATTGCTTTGGTTTCTTGGTTTAAGTTGCAACGGAAATAGAAAATCCCGATAAGATACAAAACGTTAATTGGTAACTGTAATCAACTTGAACTAAGTTAGTAACAACCCATGTATTTCAGGATGCCGTCCAATGACCCTCAAAACTTTACTGCTCGTCACGCTCAGTGGAGCACTCTTTGTCAATCAAGTATTTGCAGCAGATGAAAGCATCGCGGAATCACATCAGGAGCCTTCATCACAAGAGCAGCCGTTAATTAACGTCAAGATGATGTTGGATTTAAAAGGGGTCGAGCAGTCTATCAATCGTTCTGCCGATGCCATTAACAATCTGGCGACCTCTCTGACGTTGCTGTCGAAAAATGAAAGCCTGAACGAGGAGCAACAGCAAGTACTGGTGGACACCATTAACAACATTAACGAACTGACTGACATGTCCAAAGCTTCACTGGAAGCGCTGCCTGGAGCCCTGGAGCAGTCGCAGGACTCCATCGCCAACAGCACCAAGAAGTTCGCTTATGATGTGCGCTTTAATGTGTTGCTGCTGCTCGGATTGATTGTTCTTGCAATCATCCTCGCTCTGATTGCCGCCTATTGGTTTATTCTGCGCCCGATGCAAGGCACCATCCTAAGCGCCACCCGAAATGTTTCAAAAATGGCCAGTGCGATCCATCAAACGGCTGAATCACTTGAGACCACGACAGCCAACCAGCGAATCCTAACCCAAAGGTTAGAAGCTTACGAAGGCCAATCTGGCGACCAGTCGTCGCAAAGTTGAGGCTAACCACTGGTGGGTATTTCCACACCTTTCAGAGTGCCCACTTTGCATTAGTTGCTGACAGACGTTGGTTCCTTTCTGCGTACTACTTTTTCAAAGACACCCACTTTAAAACAAAGATTTTAGAGAAACGTTAGATACGAAAAACGCCCACTAGGGCGTTTCGTTTAATAGCGATAGCACTGGGTTCAATGTTTAGGCTCTACCCCTGCTACCATTAACGAGTTGCTATCGCTTCCTATCGAAGCCAATGGTTAGCCCGTCACCACTTAATGTAAATAGGCGTACCAATCTTCACTAACGATACCAGTTCATCCATTTCTTCGTTGGTAATGGCAATACAGCCATTGGTCCAGTCAAAGCTCTGTACAAACTGAGGCGGCTTGGTATTGTCGTTTTTCAAACCATGGATCTTTATGTTACCACCGGGATCGACACCAAGACTCTGAGCCCGGTTTCTGTCACGCAAGTTTGGGTAGTTAATGTGCATAGACCGATAAAATGCTGAATCATCCATGACGAAGTCCAGATAGTACCGACCTTCAGGCGTGCGATTATCGCCCTCCTGAATTTTATGACCCCGTGGATTCTTGCCGAGCGCAATGCGATATTCACGCACGATAACATCGCCATCCATCAGGTACATTCGTCTCTTCGACTTCTTTACCTCAACCCGATCTACAATCACATCCCTTGTTAAATCAAATCCAAACGATTTAAACGGCAGTAGACACACTGCCAAAAAAACTAATAACCACTTATACATCAGTCTATCCCCAAAAAACTGACGAGAATTTTAACCGTTTCTGACAAGGGTTCCAACGCAGTGTCTTGATTCATATTCCTCTATCAGTATAGAAGCTGAATTCCTGGAATGATTATTGCTGCTCAGCAACACTGTGTTTTTAAAATCACCATATATCAACAATAGAGAATTCCCTACAATGTGCACCTCTTCTAAGTGAAGTCAGTCATTAACATAAGGTGTATATATGAGAAAGTTGATTGTTATTACAGGTGCAAGTTCTGGTATTGGTGAAGCAATAGCCCGTCGTTTAAGCGATGCGGGTCACCCACTATTACTGTTGGCTCGCCGTGTAGAGAAACTTGAAGCACTGCAACTCCCTAACACACTATGTGAAAAAGTAGACATCACTGATAAAGTGACTTTTGAAGCTGCGATTGCTAAAGCAGAAGCGCAGTTTGGCCCGGCAGACGCACTTATCAACAACGCCGGTGTCATGCTTTTGGGCCAGATTGACACACAGGATGCCTCGGAATGGAAAACCATGTTTGACGTCAACGTACTGGGTCTGTTAAACGGCATGCAAGCGGTGCTGGCACCAATGAAAGCCCGCAACACGGGAACCATCATCAATATCAGTTCCATCGCTGGCCGCAAGACCTTTGGTAATCATGCCGCCTACTGTGGAACCAAATTCGCTGTTCACGCAATTTCCGAGAATGTGCGTGAAGAAGTGGCTGAATCCGACGTACGCGTGGTGACTATTGCGCCTGGAGCAGTAGAAACTGAACTGCTGTCCCATACCACTTCTCAAGAGATAAAAGATGGTTACGACGAATGGAAAGAAGTGATGGGTGGCGTGTTAGCTGCAGATGACGTGGCTCGTGCGGTAGAATTTGCCTACTCACAACCTCAAAATGTCTGCATTCGTGAGATCGTTCTGGCCCCGACACGCCAGCAACCTTAATCCGATAGAAACGACACAGAGCCAAGCGACCAGTGAGTGGGTCGCTTGGTTTGCCGTATATCTATTTGATAGGCAGGTGCCCAGACTTAAACCATATGGTGGTGGGACCATTGACGTAAGGTTGGTGATGGCTTTCATGGGGGTTGCGGGTCCAGGTGCCCTTTGGGTACTCGCCCATTTCATCAATAAGCGTCCCTTCTAAAACGAATATTTCTTCACCACCAAAGTGACCGTGGGAGTGGTAGCTATCTTCACCTGTCCACCTGATCAACACTACCCTTTCGTTTTTGAAGTGGTGTAGTGGCAAAATTTCCATCTGTCCGATACTGGGTTGCCATGTCGCAACATTGGTATCTATGCACACCGGGGTCAAGTCCTCAGGGTCAAACTGATTCAGCTTAACCAGAATAATACAGCCCTGTTCGCTAAACGGGGCATGTGCGCTGCCCGGAGGGTTGCGAATATATGTTCCGGCCGGGTAATCCCCATGCTCATCAGAAAACACCCCCTGCAAAACCAGGATTTCCTCCCCAAGTGGGTGAGTGTGACGATGAAAACTGGCCCCGGGTAAATATTCGACGATACTGGTGACATGACCTGATTCAGCGGCCTCTCGCTCCAGCGGTTTTCGGTTCACTCCGCTTTCCGGCGAAGCGATCCATGTCATTTGCTCTGTGTCGATCACGATCCGCTGCGAAAAGTCCATGTTTAACATACTCGTATTCCTTGTTCTCTGTCGCATTAATTATACGCCGAGATTTGCCCAGGCCCATAACTTAAAATATATCAAATTGCATCTAGCGGCATTTGTTTGTAATCAGTTGTAAATTTATGAGCCACTCGGTCTTTATACAATAAATTTCACCATGATATTTAATATATCGCGTGACCTCTCAAACCCTAGTCTTCCTTTATTTTAAAATAGCAGTCAGTTAATTATCACTCACGTTTCAAAGGAGAAGCGCTATGGAGAAGATCATCAATGCAATTGGCCTGGGCATCATTGCCAGTAAGTACGCTATTGTTCTGTTAATGGCTGGCATTACCGTCAGTACCGGTGCCATAGCAATGGAACTTATGTGTACAGGGTTAGAAAACTCCGATTAAATTCCGTAGGGAATATTTTGCAACATTCTTTTTATTTAACCTCTTACGTTGCTAAATATTTTGGGAGCTATTAAGCTCCCTTTTTTTAATTGTAAATATATTATTCCTGCCATAAAAACCTAACCCCATATATTTCATATTATTATCTCATTTTGTTCGTGTTCACCCTGCAACATTTGTATACAATAGCGTATCTTCTATGCTGCTTTTGCTCTTTACAAGGGAGTCCTCATGTTTGCTGACTGGTTAAGTCACACGGGTCTTATTGCGATGCTACTGATCTTTGTGGGCTCATTCGTCCAAACCGCTATTGGCTTCGGCCTTGCTATCGTTGCCGCGCCTTTGCTATTCCAGGTATCGCCTGACTACGTGCCGGCGCCTATTTGTCTGGTCGCACTGTTCATCTCCCTGCTCAACGCAGCAAAACATCGCTCCAGTATTGCCATTGGTGGATTAAAAATGGCCATGATAGGACGCATCCCCGGATCGATTGCCGGTGCCGCATTGTTACTGTATGTATCGACGCAGGTTCTGTCTTTGTGGTTGGGTTTTTTGGTAGTGTTTGCTGTGGTTGTCAGCATGCTGCCGTTCCGAATTGAGCCGACGCCAACAAGAATGGGCATCGCCGGATTTTTCTCTGGATTTTTTGGTACCAGCAGTGCCATCGGAGGACCACCAATGGCCTTGTTACTTCAACACCAAGAGGCCAACCAGTTAAGAGGCAATTTATCCGCTTTCTTCGTCTTCAGTTCAATCATGTCATTGGTCGTGCAAGCACCTATAGGCTTCCTGACGCTGCATCACTTGTATATCACCGTTCCGCTAATCCCCGCAGCCTGGTTAGGCTATAAAATCGCTTTGATCACGACTCACTCTCTCCCCAAGGAAAAGATCCGCATCGGAGCATTGTCGTTGTGTTCGATAAGCGGCATCACAGCGATAGTTCAGGGTCTAAGCTAGTCGTCTTCATAGAGTTCAACATCAAGAGACCACCAAATTATGACAACAACGATACCCAAGTCACCTTGATAAGGCGCCTTGGGTGTCGGTTCAAAGTTTCTTCATCCCTTTCGGACAGGTATCTAGATGGGTTGTCACCACCAACCCCTTGTCCGTTAAACAGATATTCCCCGGAGCCCCGCCCTCCTCGGCGAATGCGAACAGAGAACAGGTCACGCTGAAGACAAAAACAATCAGTGATTTCATAGCATGGTATCCTTTTGAACGTTTCACAACACGAAGCATATTTACTAGCTTCGTACTTTTAGCCTAGTCAAAAAAAACCATAAGCACCAAATAACTTTTCTTTTAAATTCAGATAGATAACATAATGAAATCATTCAATGCAAACCCATAAGCACGGAGAATACCAATACATCAAAACAGCGATGCCATACAATGTGCCGCTGCTTATAGCTGTGCTTTTGATTGACTTTCTGAATAAAAATTAACCTTACGATTACACAACACCCTAAATAACTTCTTACAATTTCGGCCATTCACGTACAAATTGAGCCATTCGCTTATGAAACCAAACAAAGGATTCGTTGCATTAATCGTTAGCGTATTTGCACTCACTGGCGCGAGTGTCATTGACTTAGATACCCCACCCATCCAGCAGCAATTTCAGGCTTCAGCCAACGCCGTCAAAGAAACCTATGAATCACGGCTGTTTACGCTTTCTCCTTATAAACAGGGACATTTTGGACTGCGTATGTATCGCCAAACTCAGGATGCCAAATACAATAATGTGGTACTGGGTGATTTGGCGAACGTCACTAATCGTGTCAACCGACTCGTAGCGGAAGTCACCACGCCAACCGCTATTCGTGAGTACTCCCTTCGCCGCTTAAATGATTACAAGAAAGGTAAGGATGAGCGCAGTCAACGCCGCTACAAAGCCACTAAGAATGATCCGGAATACTTCTATATGGGGCTGGATCTGCTGCGCTACATGGCTCGACTTAATGAATATGGTGTCCAACATCACGACGACAAAAAATTAAGAAAAATCCTAAACAGTTATGACTTCAAAGCCGCACTCACCGATGAGGGAATGATCACCGCGTGGGCTGCACAGTTGGCTAATCAGGCCTACTGGCTCAAGCAAATTGGCGAACAAGATTTGGTTGACGAGTTCGTTACTGCGTTTAGAAAAACCTACCCAGATGGTGAAGATTACCGCTTAAGTCCACAGCAGTTCGGCAACAAACTTTATGGCATGACCCACATCATTCTTGCTGACTCAGGTTACTATCAAAGGCAGGTCAATGAAGCAGAGCATCAATGGATCTTTGATTATTTCCGCAAGAACATTGACGACATCATCCTTCATACTAAGGAAGATGTCATCGCCGAAGTAGGGCTTAGCTTTCTGTTGGCCGGGTTGGAAGACGACCCAGTGGTACAGAAAGCCCGTACAGCGATTCGCCAGTCAATCGACAAGGAGAAAGGCATGATACCATCGGTGTCCGGTGATTTTGACTTTGCTTATGGCGAACACCGAAATGTTCTCGCCATCATGCTTCTTGACTGGCAGGCACCAAAAGAGGGGCCAAGTACCACTACTACGCCAAAACTTTTTGCCAAATTGCCCTACGGCGTCGAGAGTAAGCGTGAAATAACACGCTCAAAAGGATAAATATACTCAAGTGACCTCAAGATGTAGGACTCAGAGCTTCATCAAGGTGTTCAGTTCAAGGAAAATAGTTGAAGGAATGGTATTCCCTTGAGAAGCTATTTGACGCAGAAATGGGCACCTTGATGAGCTCCCAAAGGGAGAGTTTAATTGAGTATATAAACAACTCAATGCAGTAGTTTTACGGTACTCCAACGCCTGAATATTGGTTACAAAGTGTTGCAGGTTAAGGAGTACCGAATGTCTAACACCAAACAACGCGCCAAAGAGCGATTAAAAGCCGATATTCTTAATTACCAGTTTCCCCCGGGTCAAAGACTAAAAGTCGATGACCTGGCCAAATTGTATCAAGTCGGCCTCTCCCCTATGCGTGAAGCCATCATGGCTTTGAGCAGCGAGGGCTTTGTCGACTACAAAACCCACTTGGGTGGATTTGTCTCTAATGTCACTAGGCAGGAATTTTCCGAATCTGTGGCTGTGGCTAAGTTTCTTTACGCCCAACTGTTGCAGCAAAGTGAGGCCAGTGTATCGACTGACGGGCGTCAGAAGGCCAAAGTACTCCATTACGAATTATCGGTGGCACTGAGAAATTACCCGCTCACCGTGAGCCATATCGACAGAATAGAAAAGCTGTTTCTGCGATACTTAGTGACGCTGGTTGCCCACGAGCCAAAGACCATCTCCCATCAATTGCTGGAAACCACTTTAGGTGTGCTTGCCCGTTACAGAAGGCTCTATTTTCTGAAGACTGGCAACTACGGCTGTATGATCGATCTGAACGCACTCAGCAAGTTGCCGGGTTGCCTACGTATGAGCGACAAAACCCAGACTTCGAAAGTCATTGCTCTGTCGATTCAGGCCAACCCACAGGAAATAGAGCACGTCTTCGGCTTGGTCCATCCATAACACCGCGTTTTTGCGCGAGCAGCTTTCGTTTTAACCGCATTCAGTCAACGGTATTCTCACGCCATGTCCTCAGACAGCTTTGAATCTTTGCTTCTATCCCAGATCGACAACTTGCACAAAAGCCCGGTCAGCGCTTTTGTACGGACCTGGGAACACTGTGCAAAGGGAGTTTTGGAGCACTTTTCAATTGATAGACTGACCCTGTTTCCAAATTCAATGATCCTGCTTCAGGACAACAAGACCCTGTCCCTGTCGCGCAATAGTGAACAGAAATTGGTCAAACACCAGTATCTATCTCCGGACGGTAGCCATGAACGCTACCTGTCGCTACTCAGGGCCAATGTTCTATATCGTACGATTGATGAGCGCACACTCAGACATTCAGATAACTTTGTACTCCGAAAGCTTTATCTTCATGGGGGGCGCTGGCACGCCATCATTCCTCTTGGACTATTTGGCAATCATTGGGGCGCGATCTCTCTGACCACTTTTCATCGTGGTCGCTGCAATTTCACTCATTCAACGGCTTTGAAAATCAAAGCCATCGCCGAGATGTGGCTCTGTTACTGGCAGCATGCCGATATGCGTATTGGCCTACAGCGCAATGAGCAGGATGTACAACAACAAATAGACATCAAACGCCTGGAAAAACTCACTATCAAACAGACCAAAATTTTATCGCTGCTTGCTCAGGGCTTGTCCGCTAAAGAGTGTGGTGAACGGCTGTTTCTGAGCCCAAGAACGATTGAGTCTCATAAATATCGCATGCAAATCAGTCTGGGATTAGAGAGCCGCAAGGATTTGATACCATTTGCATTACGTAACGGATTAGGGGTCCCAGTGGAAAGCTAAATCGCCACAACGTATCTATACTTGCTCATAGCAGAACAACAACCTGAGTATGAACAACCTATGGCCGAAAAAAGCTTTGAATCTCTGGTGCTATCTCAGTCCGATAAACTTCGCAAAGGAACGATGGAACAGTTCATCGATATCTGGAAGCTCTGCGCTAATGAACTCCTAGAGTACTACGACTTAGATAGACTGACTGTCTTCCCCAATTCAGTGATTTTACTGCGCGATCATAAAACCCTCTCTTACGCCCGGAACAATACCCCTTCATTACAAAAACAAGATTATTTATCCATAAATGGCAATCACGAGCGCTATCTAAAGCTCCTCAATATGAGGCAACCTTATCGGGAATTTAATGAACAATCCCTCAAAACGACAGACCAACACGTGCTGCGGCGATTGTATCAACAAGGTGGACGCTGGCACGCTATTATTCCCCTACACTTTTTTGGCGCCCCCTGGGGAGCCATTTCGGTTGCAAACTTTGGTAGGGGAAACGACCGATTCAATGAGCAAAAGGCTCAACAAATAAGGGTAGTTGCCGAGATGTGGCTGTGTTTCTGGCAATACGCTGGGCTGCATCTGGGACTAAGGGGAAACAACGGCAGAGTCACGCAAGATACCGACAATGAACTCATGGTTAAGTTATCCGATAAACAAACCAAGATCTTGTCACTAATGGCACAAGGTTTGTCCGCGAAAGAGTGTGGTGATCTTATGTTTATCAGCCCAAGAACCGTTGAATCCCACAAGTATCGTCTCCAGAATGTACTAGGGCTGAGCAGTAAAGCAGAATTGGTTCAGTTTGCTTTACGAAATGGTCTGGGCTCTACGCTCAATAACAAATAAGCCCCAACAAGAGTTGAGGCTTTCCGTGCAACGGTTACGTGCTTTATAGGTGTTTTAACGATATTCCATCAGCATTAAACAGGTGAATTTTCTCAGGTGACGCTGTCAGGTGAATGGTCTCTCCTTTATGGTAATCAAGGATGCCCGGCAATTTAGCGACTACGGCATCGTCATGCCCTTGCACATTAATGTGCAGTAGTGTCACTTCACCCAAAGACTCGACAAACAGCACCTGGCCCGACACCAGTGCATCTGCTTCTTCAGCCACCAGAAAATCTTCCGGACGAATACCCAATTGCAGTTCCGCTCCCGCCAATGACTCGTTGGAGCGAACCGGCACTTCGATATTGTGTCCACTTTCCGCAGTCACGATGGAAGTTTCCCCGGTTTTTTCCATGCGCGCTTTACTGATATTCATCGCCGGAGAACCAATAAACTGCGCCACAAACACGTTCGCAGGGTCGGTGTACAACTCTAGTGGCGTGCCGACTTGTTCAATGCGTCCCGCCGACAGTACAACGATTCGATCTGCTAATGTCATCGCCTCCACCTGATCATGGGTAACATAGATCATAGTGGTCTCGGTCAGCTCTTCTTTTAAGTTAGCGATCTCAATACGCGTCTGTACCCTTAGCGCCGCATCAAGGTTAGAGAGCGGTTCATCAAACAAGAACACTTTCGGCTGACGAACAATCGCTCGACCGATGGCTACGCGTTGACGCTGACCACCAGAGAGTGCCTTTGGTAAACGGTCCAGATACGGTTCAAGTTGCAGCATACGCGCCGCTTCCATGACACGTTCATGAATCGCGTCTTTCGACTCTTTGGCGATGCGCATCGCAAAGGCCATATTGTCGTACACCGTCATGTGCGGATACAGCGCATAGGTCTGGAACACCATCGCAATACCGCGCATTGCAGCAGGCAACTCATTCACTCGAGCCTCTTCGATACGAAGCTCGCCCGAAGTAATGTCTTCCAAACCAGCAATCATGCGCAATAGCGTCGATTTACCACAGCCCGATGGGCCTACAAACACGATGAATTCGCCCTGATCGATATCCAGATCGATCCCATGCAGCACCTGAGTTTCACCGTATGATTTTTTAACGTTTGTTAAAGATAATCCTGTCATTTCATTCTTCTCATCGTTGAATCAGGAACTGCTTACTTAACAGAACCAGAAAGTAGTCCACGAACCAGATAACGTTGCAGTGTGAAAAACACCGCCAATGGCACTGCTATCGAAACGAAGGCCGATGCCGTTAGAATTTCCCAGTTACCGCCTCGAGAGCCAAGCATCTCACGCAACCTTGCGGTCAGCACCATATGCTCTTCTCCTGTTCCCAGGAACACGGTCGCGACCAGTAGGTCATTCCATACCCACAAGAACTGGAAAATCCCAAATGAGGCCAGAGCCGGAAACGAGAGTGGCAAAACAATTCGCATGAAGATTTCAAAATCCGTCGCCCCATCTACCTTAGCTGATTCGATGATCTCACGAGGTAAACTGGAGATGTAGTTACGCAGCAAATAGATCGCTAACGGCAAACCAAAACCTGTATGGGCAAGCCAGATCCCAAGGTACGTTTTTGCGCCAACACCAAAAAACGCCCCAATGTCATTGTACAAACGCAATAGTGGAATCAGTGACATTTGCAGTGGCACCACCAGCAAGCCCACCACCATCGCAATCAATAAGTTGCGTCCAGGCATCTTCATCCACGACAAGGCGTAAGCCGCATAGGCGGCAATCAAGATAGGAATGATCGTCGCAGGAATGGTAACCGTCAGGGAGTTAATAAATGAGCGACCGATACCCTCCGCCGTTAACACTTCCCGATAGTTGTCGAGGCCAAACTTAGGCGGAACAACTGCGGTAAAGAAGATCCGCTTGCCCCGCTTTCCTTTGAAAGGCTCCAGAGACGTCATTTTATAGTGACCATCCTCGGTCACCGTCAAAGAGCCGCCATCTTTCATCTCTGCAACCTGACCCGGGATAAATTTGGTCGGTTCTCTGGAAGAGAATCCAAACGCCATGACATCCGTCGGATTACCATCAACCAAAAGCTGCCCGGACAACACATAGACATCACCCTCCTGAATTTGGGTATCCGGCGCCCCTGTCCGGTCAACCAAGTTCTGCTCTGAAGCCGTCAGTGATGTCCACCAACCAGACAGAGCAAGCTGTTCTTTATCTCTGAAAGACGAAATAAACAGACCAGCCGTCGGCAACGTCCAAAGGATGACAATCAATAGCACGGAAAGATGCACTAGAATCGTCAACGGTGAGCGCCTGAGTTTGCTCATACTGAATTTGGCGTTATCCGCCTCGATAGCCGGGGAAGTTTGTACTTTCTCAGTCATTATCTTCCCTCCATCTGTGCGCTCGCCTGACGCATGTTCCAAACCATGACAGGTATAACCGCGACCATAATGACCACGGCAATGGCTGCGCCGCGACCAAAGTCACCGCCGCCGCGGAACATCCAGTCAAACATCATATTTGCCAATACCTGAGTACTCCATTGACCGTTTGTCATCGCCAATACAATATCGAAGACTTTAAGCACCAAGATGGTGATGGTAGTCCAGACCACCGCTATCGTTCCCCAGATTTGTGGGATCAGGATTTTGAAGAAAATTTGCACTCCGTTAGCACCATCAAGCACGGCGGCTTCCACAGTCTCCTCCGGAATACCACGCAATGCAGCGGATAAAATCACCATCGCAAAGCCAGTTTGAATCCAGATCAGAATCACCATTAAAAAGAAATTGTTCCAGAACGGTATGGTGATCCACGCTTCAGCCGTACCACCGAAATACTCGACGATGGCATTCAGAATACCGATTTGTTCTGAGCCGGGAGCACGATAATCGTAAACAAACTTCCAGATAATCGACGCCCCGATAAATGAGATCGCCATCGGCATGAAAATCAGACTCTTAGCGATATTCCCCCAGCTTACTTTGTCAGTCAGCGCTGCGATAACCAAGCCAAAAAACGTCGATGCTGCTGGCACAACAAGCAACCACAACAGGTTATTAAACAGAGACTCTCTGAACTCTGGGTCTTTGAAGAGCCAGACGTAGTTCCCCATGCCAACGAACGCGTCGCCATTTCTGTCGTGCAACGACAGGTAAAAAGACTCGAACACCGGATAAATCAAATACAGCCCCAGAAACGCCAGAGCAGGCCCCAAAAACAGCCAGGGACGGATTGACGCCGCACGCCTTAAGTTCTGAGCCATGGTTTGATTCGATACATTACGGGTGGGAAAGATAATGGTGAGCAACCAGTTAGTGCCGACAAAATAGACCACACAGCCAGCCACACCCAGTGCCATGATAAATAAAGAGGAATAAAGCTGTTCCATCACTACCTCGCTTTATTTGTAACCTTACGATAGCTTGATAAACGAAAGCCGATAGACGCCCCAATGAATTACGTCTACCGGCATCGCATCACTTCGTAAAGTGACTTACGTGTTTGCAGAGTTACTTAAGAGCATCCCACGTTTTTTGCACATCGTTGGCAACATCCTGAGCCGATTTACCACCACTGTAGTCAACCATGCCAGTCCAGAATGCACCTGCACCGATTTTACCTGGCATCAGGTCAGAGCCATCGAAACGGAATGTGGTCGCTTCAAGCAGGATTTCACCCTGTTTCTTCAATGTGTCATTGCCGTAAGCATCCACGTTGGCACCTTTGTGAGGCGTCAAGAAGCCAGACTGTGCCATCCAGATTTCATGTGCAATCGGTGATTGCAAGAACTCCATGAAAGCACGCGCTGCTTTCGAATCTTTGGTGATGCTCCACATGGTACCCGCACCCAGTACAGGTTTGCCCAAGTCTTTAGATTCATAGGCAGGGAAGTAGAAGAAGTCAACATCTTCACCCAGCTCAGTTCCCTCTGGGAAGAAGCTTGGAATGAACGAAGCCTGACGGTGCAGGTAGCACTTAGCGGGAGATGTAAACAGACCTTTTGGTGAGTCACGGAAATCCGTCGCTGCTACGGCACGGGCACCACCATCAACAAATTTGTCATTGCGAACAAACCAACCGAATTCGTCAATAGCATCGACCACTTTCTTGTCATTGAATTTAAGCTCATTGGTCGTCCACTTATCGTAGTCAGCAGGAGACTGTGTGCGCAACATCATGTCTTCTACCCAGTCCGTCGCGGGCCAACCTGTCGCACCACCTGAACCCAAACCGACGCACCAAGGCGTTTCACCGTCTTCTACGATCTGTTCTGTCAGTGCTTTCAGCTCTTCCATGGTTTGTGGTACTTCGTAGCCTGCGTCTTCAAAGTTTTCAGGCACGTACCAAACCAGTGACTTCAGATCCACTTTGTAGAAAAAGCCATAAAGATGATCTTTTCCATCTTTATCTGCGAATGTTCCCAGATCGACCCAGGAAGAACCGGCAGCATAGTTGTCATTGATCCACTCACCCATTTTCGGGTCCAGTGGAGTCAGGAATCCTTTCGACGCAAGGTCAGCAGCAAGACCAGGTTGTGGGAAGATCGCAATATTCGGTGCACTACCCGCTTGCACATCAATTGCAATTTGTTGTTCAAAAGAGTCGGAGCCAGAGTATTTCACATCGGCACCGGTTGCCGCTTCAAAATAAGCGATAACACTTTCAACCAGCTCTTTATCTTCCGTTAGCCAAGGACCAAAGATAGTGACTGTTTCACCCTTCAGATCCATGTTTTTCAGTTCTTCGTAACTCTGCCAGTTAAAACGGGCATCTTCGCCTGGTGTGTACTTCAGGTCAGCGGCGAAAGCGGAGGAAGCAGAAATAGCAAGAGCTACTGCACTAGCAAGTAGGGAGGTTTTCATCAGTAAGACTCCATGTATTCAGATACTTTGTTTCGATTATTATAGTCAGTTTTCGTGTCTTAGACTTAAACCGTAACTAAATTACTTAATCGGTTAAGCCGTTAGTAATTACCATAAAACCTAATTGACAATTCGACCACTTGAGTTCCAATTCTTGTGTCTTCGATCAAGTTTTATAACTTAGCCGTTACAAATAAGTGACAGGCGTCAAACTAATCATAACCATCATGAAATTTCGAGTTCTTATTCTTTCTTAAACGTTTTAGACTCATTGAGAATATTTCGCTATTCTAGATTGAAGATAATCATTAAACAGGTCATTACTGGTATGGAAAGGAAGAAACCGACACTGAAAACCGTCGCCGCACATCTAGGCGTATCAACGGCTACCGTCTCAAATGCATTCAACCGTCCGAATCAGTTATCAAAGGCTTTACGCGAAAACATCCTGCTCGAATGCGAAAAGCTGGGCTATACCGGCCCCAGCATCACGGCAAGAAGTCTGCGTACTGGTAAAACCGGGGTGATTGGTGTTCTTCTGGCTGACAACCTGGCTTATAACTTTACCGACCCTGTAGCAACTGAGTTTTTAGCTGGAATATCAAAAACTTTAGACGAGTCCCATGTCAACATGCTGCTGTTGCCATCTAACAGCGAGAACTATCAGAACACGCAGGTTGAAACCATTCCGGATAGTTTCATCGTCTATGGCAAACCTGTGGACTCAAACGTCATTAACCTGATTTTAAGACAGCACAAGCCCGTGGTGGCTGTTGACTTCTCACTACCGGATATACCGTCTATCAATATCGATAACCGCAAGGCCAGTTACAGCATCGCTAAGCATGCGATACACAGCGCCGATGACAACATCCTGATTTTGGGATTGCGCTTAGAGCCTTCAACGTCTCTGTCTCTGGCAAATCTGGACAATCTGTATACCAGCGAGGAGTCGGTGTCACGATGCCGTTTTGAAGGCTACAAGCAAGCCTTGGAAGAGAACGGCATCGAGCTGTCATTCGAGAACGTTTGGCAGATTCATGATTTGGAAGAGGCGACACTTAAAACCATGTTACGAGGCGCATTGACCGCACCCAAAAAGGTTGATGCCTTATTGTGTATGAGTGACAAGATCGCTCTTGCTGCCTTGGATGTCGCCAATGAACTCAATCTTGATATCCGCATAGTCGGGTTTGATGGCATCCCGAAAGCCGCAGATGCTGGCCTGACTACCGTGCAGCAACCAATCACAGAAAAAGGCCGAATCGCCGCACAGATGGCGCTGGGCCAGATACCCTACCAATCTATCCAGCTGGACACGGAGCTGATTGTTCGCACCAGCGGTTAGAACTTACCTCACTTGCTAAGGAGAAAGGATCCATGAGTACGGAGCAACTGGAAAAACGTTGGTGGCATGACGCCGTCGTTTATCAAATTTATCCAAGAAGTTTCAATGACTCAAATGGTGATGGAATTGGCGATATTCCGGGTATTATTGAGAAACTCGATTATATCCAGGCTCTGGGCACCAATGTCATCTGGTTAAGTCCGGTCTACAAGTCGCCGATGGATGATAATGGCTACGATATTTCTGGCTATCGTGAGATTGCACCAGAGTTTGGCACTATGGCTGATATGGAAAAGCTACTGTACGAAGCCGATAAGCGTGGCATCAAGATTGTGATGGACCTAGTAGTAAACCACACATCTGATGAACACCCATGGTTTATCGAGTCCAAAAGCAGCAAGGATAACCCGAAACGAGACTGGTATATCTGGAAGGATCCCAAGGAAGATGGCAGCGAGCCCAACAACTGGGAATCTTTCTTTAAGCCCAAAGCGTGGACGCTGGATGAAACCACCGGACAATATTACCTACACCTCTTTAGCAACAGACAGCCGGATTTGAACTGGGCCAACCCAGAAGTACGCGAAGCTGTCTACGACATGATGCACTTCTGGCTGAAGAAGGGGTTGGGTGGCTTCCGAATGGATGTGATCAACATGATTGGTAAACCCTCAGATTTCCCGGATGCCACCATCTTCGATTCGGGCGTAGCGGGCTGGGAGCACTGGTCAAATAACCTATTGGTACACCAATATTTGCGTGAAATGCACGACAAAGTGCTCAAACACTATGACGTCCTGACCGTTGGTGAAACGCCCTTCACCACCACACTCGATGGCCGTTACTACTCCCATCCAGACCGTAACGAAATCAGCATGATTTTCCAGTTTGAACACGTCAGCATTGACCGTGAGGAACACAATGCCGTCAAGAAAGACTTCGATCTGGTGCAGTACAAAGAGATCATGTCACGCTGGCAGGAAGATTTGTACCAGAAAGGCTGGAATAGTGTGTACTGGAGTAACCACGATCAGCCAAGAACAGTCTCACGCTATGGTTCGGATTCTCCAGAGTACCGCGTCATTAGTGCCAAAATGCTCGGTACCGTGCTTCATATGATGAGCGGTACGCCATACATCTATCAGGGCGAAGAGATCGGCATGACCAATAAGCACTTCAATAATATTGAAGAGTTTAACGATCTGATGGCTAAGTTCCACTATCAAAAAATGATGGAGCGCGGCGTATCTGAAGAAGACGCTATCGCATTTCTCAATGACTTCTCAAGAGACCATGCTCGCGTTCCTGTGCAATGGAATACCACCGAGCATGCCGGGTTTACCTCAGGTACACCCTGGCTGCCTGTGAACGAAAACTACGTTGATATCAATGCGGAGCAGGCCGTCAACGATGAGCACTCCATTTATCATCACTACCGTCAACTGGTAGCGCTGCGTAAGAGTGACGAATTTGGTGACGTCGTGGTCTACGGTAACCACACCCTCCTCGATCCACAGGACGCTGAGGTGTACGCCTACATTCGCTCCAATGGTGAAAAGTCTCTGCTAACCATTGCTAACTTTACCAATCAAACACTGGAAAGAACCTATCAAGGCAGTGTGAAGCAGGTGGTCATCAATAACTACCCGAATGCACCGAGCTCACTGCATGAACTGGAGTTGAAACCGTATCAGGCGTTAGTTGTGGAGATTTAGTACAAATTTTGACTAACAAGACGAAAAGGAGCCTCAGGCTCCTTTTTTGTATTCTACAGAGTCAGTAAAGTCGCACCGACCAACTCTATTCTTCATTAACTGTGGATGTTCAATCCTGTCTCAGGAAAAAAGTTGGCCCAGACAATCCAGAACGCCCCGGATTTTACGGTCTCAACCCGCTTTAATACCGTCCCTAAATCAGTTGCACCATGCACATCAACAGTGTTCACAGAATACCTCGCTGGATTATAAAATACACCCAGGCTTTCCGCTTCCTGATCGTAACTGATAACCACATCTTTTCCCCCAATAACCGCATTGATCAGATTACCGTTTTGACGCACAAACGCTTCCGTATACGCCACATAATCATCATCAATGTTAAACCCCCATACAAGTTCTTTACTTGGCAGCCGGCCGTCTATGTTCTTTATGGTTGGAAACACTGGTTTTGGTGACGTATGTTGATAACGAACAGAAGCTCGAAAGATGAGTTCGATACACCTGTCATAGCAGAACTTAAACGGATTCATCCAAAAGCTCGTTCGTGTATCTTCTACCAGATAATCATTTACATACACACTCCCTTCCGGAAAAACCTCTACGAATCGATGGTACGGCATACGAAACGAAGGAACCTCTGACATCCTGCTTGCATTGTTTTGCAGTGCATCTACCTCTTTTTGTCCCCATAACTGCTGAATGGGCTCACCGCTTACTTCATCCGCCAATACCAGGTTGTTTTCTAACTGAGTCATTGGACGCAATTTTACTGGCACGCCATCTATCTCGGGGGTAAACGCCACGCCAAGATTGGTCAGGCCGCAATATGTCATCACCACATTTTCTCCACCTTGCTGCCCATTGCTAGCAACATGAGGACGAAGCATCTGCTTATCGGAATGAGCACGAGCGTCTCCATTTACCACAGTAACAATGACACTTTCATTGCTGTCCACATACTTTTTTCCTTCTTCCACATCAACGAACAGGCCATTACCCTGACGCCCGCGCATCATTAATTCAGGATTAATAGCGCCCGAGAACAACATGGCAGCATTGATGATACTTATGATGGAAATCATGGTTAACGAGAACAAGTTGTCAGTTAGCCCCCACACCAACCAGGCAATCAGTAAAAGCACCACACTCAACGCAGTGAGTTTTTTTCTCTGATACCAGCTACGTAGGGTTTTCTGGCGCTCAGTTTGGATAACCCACTGACTAATGTCTGCCAAGTCTCTAAACAGTAAGAACGAACAGTACGAAGACACCGCCATTGTGATGGTGATAAGGAGTGATGAAATCATCATATTGCCTCAATCTGGATTAGTTAATCTTTGGTTGTTTTCCAGATTAAAGAATTGCGAAATAATTACGCCTCGAAAAGATACTAGTCTTGAGGCGTAAAATCCCGAGTAAAGGTCACCTATCAAAACTATTTGAGCGCCCCTTCTTTGGCAATACAAGTATCGATATCCATACCTTCATGACGATGCCTGAAATCGCATAAGGTTTGCAAATGTCTTTCATCACCACTTAACATATAGGCTTGTTTCAGTTTTGCTTTCGCTCTACTCACGTCACTTCCCTCCAGCGCCAACCCTAGGACGAAGTAGTAGTGAGCATTTTGGCTGTCCAGTTGGGTGGCGTCTTCAAGGTGACGGACTGCCTGACTCAGATCTTTTACCCTCACATACGCCAGTCCGGTAGCAAACGCTAATGCGGCCTCTTTAGGTAATACTTCTCTGCCGGCGAGAAGCGCATTGAGAGACGCACTGTTGTTGTTCAGCTTCCGATAGAGATCGGCCAGATTGACATAGGCTGGCGAGTAAAACGGTTCAACGTCTATCGACCCTTTGTATTCCGCCAACGCTTCATCGTACTTTTGCCACGCACGATACAAATTCCCAAGATTGGTTCTCCCTGCGCCCCTGTCACTTAAAAAGAGTTGTGTCTGTTCATACTCCTTGAGTGAAGGCATGACAAGTTTTTGCTGTTCAGGAGTAAGTTCTTGCCAGACAATAATAAAAGCCGCTGCGGCTTCAATACGGATGCTTAGAACAGGATCGGCTAACAAAGGGTTCAACAGTGGCCATTTATAATTGCCAGGCAGTGATTGACTTGCGTGGATGGCACCAAGGCGCACCATAGCATCCTCATCTTTCACGCTTTGCTGGATCGCTTCTATCGTTTTTTGTTGAGGAATTGCCTGCATTCGCTCAAGCGCAGAGGCACGAATGATGGCTGGCTGCAACACATCATTGACGACATCATACAGAAGATCGGCACTGTTCTTGTCCCCATTGTCAGCAGCGTAAAAAGCGTGAGCGAAATGAGGCTGACTACGAATTTTAGAATCAGGGAACCATTCTGTGACCGCCTCTAAAGCCCACTTGTTATCTTTGTCTTCGTGACAATTTGTGCATGCATTTGGGGTTCCCAGTTGCACACTTAAGTCAGGGCGAGGAATATGCCAGCCATGGTCTTTTCGTCGATCTACTTGCATATAGAGTTCTTCAACCATGTGACAACTTGAACAACTGTTCTCACCCAGCCCGGAACTATGCTTACTGTGTTTTTCTGGGGTATAGTCCGCCGGGGAGTGGCACTGATAACACAACGCTGGCTCAGGCGCGATGGTTTTCCCTGAATGTGGATTATGACAATTGGTACAGGTCACGCCAGCCTGATGCATTTTGGACTGCATAAAAGAGCCATAGACGTAGTTCTCATCGTAAATTTGCCCATCCTTGTGATACAACTCGCTGTTCACCAGAGTCAACAAATGTCGATCAAGGAAGTCCCCTCTCACGTGGTCATCATTTTCTGCGATCAAGGTTCGGCGACTATGACACTGAGCACAAGTGCGAACTAAATCGGTTTCCTGATGGTCGACAGGCACAAATGTTGATTTGCCCTGCTGATAATCCCATTGGCTGACCACCTTGGAAAGGTCTCTATCAAATCCTTTGTTCGTAATCCCACTTGTCTCGAGCCCCGCTTCGAGAGCACTAGCCCATTGGCTATGTAAACTCCCTTCACCATGGCACGCTTCACATCCTACGCTTATTTCAGACCAGGTTGTATTATAGCGATTTGTGTCCTTGTCGTAATTTTTACGTAAGTTCGTGGAATGACAATCAGCGCACATATAATTCCAATTTTGCCCTTGATTGAGCCAGAAAAATTCATCCGTTTCGCTGGTTAGATTCGGATAGAGGTGATACCAACGCTGCCCCCCTTCTTCATGAGTTCGAGAGTCCCAGGTATATGGGATCAATTGAACCCTCCCATCTTCAAACTCCACCATATATTGCTGCAAAGGATAGACACCAAATGTATATTTAATTTGATAATCATGAAACACCCCGTTACGCCCCATAATATTGACCCAAAATTCCTCACCTTTTTTGAAGAACCGATTGACCTTGCCATCAAATATAAACTCGACATCATTGAAGTCCGCTAAAACGGTCTCCTCACTAGCATGACTCATTGCCTGAAAATGTTGTGACGTTTTCCATTCTGAATACTCATTTTCATGGCATGTTTTACACGCTTCGCTACCTAGGTAAGTCATTGGATTCGGTATGTTCGAACGTTCTACAACCGTGAGCTCTGCTCGTACAGCACTTGTAGGGGCCAGGATAAGTGAGGCCCACAAAGAGACAAGCAGAGATATCCTCAATACGACTCGAATACTTACTCCTCGGTTCGCTTTGTTTAACCAATTCAATGCTCTCTCCTTAAGGTGGTAAAAAGTGGGGTGGCTTTCGTCTAGAAGTAGCCATGAACCACGCTACTAGTAAATTTAGTAACTAGCTCTGACTCGTTAGTCTTATTAATTATCAATAATTTAAGTACAGAATTACCAGTAACGCTAGAAAGTTACCCCAATCTAACCCGTATTAATATCTCTATCAGCTCGTAGTTTTACTAGCTGTTTAACTGGCTCGACCCACCTAACATTAATCTCAACGAAACGACGTAAAGACAACTACAGGTGACAACATGAAACTTAAAAATGTAACGGCAGCACTCCTTATTGCGAGTATCGGCACTGCAAGCGCCGCTCCCGTTTTTGACACGCCGTTCTATAAGACTCAGGAGCGTAATCAAGAACAGTGGCAAGTCGAAGATAAAGACATTGATGCCAAGTTGGCCGAGCTAGAAAAGAAACATGGTAAGAAACCAAACATCATTTATATACTGACCGACGATATTGGTTGGGGAGAACTTGGCTGGCAAGGTGGCGGTAAACATCGAGGCACACCGACTCCGGCTTTAGATCAAATGGCCTCCGAAGGTATGGCGATGTGGTCAGCCTACGCAGAACCTTCTTGTACGCCAACACGCATTGCACTCAACACTGGTCGCCTACCTGTTCGTACAGGCTTAATCGATGTTTTGTGGCCTGGACAAGAAAACGGCCTGCCTACAGAAGAAGTGGGTATTGCTGAATTACTTGGCGAAGCAGGGTACGATACAGCCATGTGGGGTAAATGGCACATGGGTGAAGAGGCTGAGCATTCTCCGGTCGCCCACGGCTATGACTACGCCTATTACGGACTGTTTAATGGTGCGCCCGACGGATGGCAGAGCTCTCACGACACTTACAACCAGCCGACGAATGTGAAAGCGCCATTTATGGACTTTCCAGGCAATGAAGAATATCTGGCACAATATGGAATTGACCTAAGCGTGTCAGGTTACACCGAAGCGAAGGGGGAGGAGCGACAACCTATCCTGGGTAAAGCTGGTGAGCTGGGACCCGATCGCCAGGCTGCGTTCGAAAAAGAAAGCTCTAAGCAAATGATCCAGTACGTCAAAGATCAAGCGCAAGATGAAGACCCGTTCTTTATTTACTGGGCGAGTTACGCCTTGCAAATCACAGGTTCAGCAGAGCACCAGGATGCTGAAGGCGTTGATAAAGCAAACGCACAGGCCTCTATGATGGTCCAACACAACGAGCACGTTCAGTCATTGCTTGATACGCTGCGCGATGAAGGTATTGCGGAAAATACACTGGTGGTGTGGATCTCAGATAACGGTCCTATGTATGCCTTTTACCCGACCAGTGGCTACTCACTACTTAAAGGGGGTAAAGGAGACGTCACTGAAGGTGGTGTGCGAGTTCCGGCTATGGCTTGGTGGCCAGGTATGATTGAAGCAGGACAACAGCCAACGGACATGTTCCACGTCACTGACCTTTACACAACAGCGGCACGTCTGGCAGGAGCGACCGACAAAATCCCAACTGACCGAGTGATTGACGGTTTGGATCAAACATCCTTACTACTGAATGGCGAAGGGCACGGTCGTAGAGACTATATGTTCCACTACAAGGGCTCTGAATTAGGCGCAATAAGAATGGGCGACTACAAAATTCACATCGAACCAAGCTCTGGCGGTCTACCTCACATGGACTTCTACAACATCAAGCGTGACCCAGGTGAGAAGTTTGGTGGCATGTACAACGGACTCTACATGGTCAAACCTATTCAGGACTTTATTGGCGGCCACAAAGGTAAAATGGAAGAGTATCCAAATCGAGACACTTCAGAGACATTACCAAGTAACCACTGATATGACGTTAAAAAACCGGCTGCAAAGCCGGTTTTGCCCGTTAAACCTTTCTCAATTAACAGGTTTGATATATCGTTTATTTATTGCTCAGCGCTAAGGATTGAATGATGAAAAAAAAGACGCTCATACTAGCTGATGATCACGTGCTCGTGGCACAAGGCATTAAAAACATCTTGTCGGAGGATTACGAGATACTTTGCTGTGTGGAAAACGGTCGTGACCTCGTCCAAAAAGCCAAGGAACTCAAACCGGATGTCATCGTCTCTGACATTTCAATGCCTATGCTTAACGGTATTGAGGCAATGAGTAAACTAAGAGAATATGGCGTCGAGTCGAAAGTGGTCTTGTTAACCATGCATCCGGAAGTCAAATACGCCATTAGAGCGCTGGACGCCGGAGCCTCAGGTTATGTATTAAAACATTCCGCAACCGACGAGCTTTTGACCGCCATAAAAACAGCCCTTTCCGGTCGTACCTTTATTACATCATTGCTGGCGGCAGACGTTATGGAGGCATACAAAAAAGGAGCCTCCAGTGACAATATGGATCCTTTGGCTCAATTATCCCCGCGACAGCTTGAAGTGCTGCAGTTATTGTCTGAAGGCAAAACCGCCAAGGAAGTCGCCAGAATTATGAATATTTCCAGCCGTACGGTGGAATTCCATAAATACAAAATGATTGAGATTTTGAAGCTCAAAAATGGCCGAGAATTATTGAAATTTGCCCTCGACAACGGGCTGGGTGATGCACTACCCAGAGTTGATTAACGCCTTATCTATTCAGCTAACCACTCACACCGTTGAATCGGACCAACAGAGGTGAACAATGGCGGCTTGAAAATTAGAATTAAACACCTGCCTGAATTTACACTCGAATACTTGTTATATTTGCGTATTGCGATCATATACAAAGTATTCAGGGTTTCCAGAAGTGGGCTTCATTACTGGGTCAGACATCACTACAAGACCACTTAACGAGAGGCTACTCGTCAAGTGTTTGATACAAGGGTCAATGAGGATTTTTGACAACAGTAAAGATCGTAATAGCTAAAGACATATCCAGAAAGAGCCTGCTATGTCTGGCGGTAATCATTGACCCATTTTCGCGAGAGTTCCCTGAACAAAGTCATTGTTCAGATCGAGGTAGCCTATGTTGCTCAATGAAGCGTCCAGTCTGACTAATTCAGCCAATAATAGCTTTATTGCATAATGGGCATCTCCAACAAATCTATCACTACATTGTCAAAACTGTGTTCAAAGTAACTTAGAGTCTCCTGCAGCCGTGTTGTCCACTTACTTTACTCAACAATTTTCTGCAACTGTTGAATGTTTATTCTCATTTGTGTCAAAAAGTCACCCTGTTCAGGGAGGTTGCCTAGAGGGGCAAAAACAATACTGTTAACTCCTCTGTGCTTCAAAGTGGCTACCGAATCATCTAAAGGTTCACTTTCCCAAATCATCCACTTGGCAGAGCGTTTCGAAACAAGAAGGTCAAGTTCCCGCCACTGTCTGTCTGAAGGATATATATCAGCCTCCCAAATCACGGGAGTTATAATAAGTTCATATCGACGTGCCATGTATTGATAGACAGGGTGCGAGGCAATAAGATTTTTGTTGCCAATTCTGTTTGACACCTGTTTCATCTCAGTATCAAGTTGGTTAAGTTCGAATTTCAGTTTATCAAATGCTGCATCAAAATCTTTTGTATGATTAGGAAGTGCATTTTTTAGTGCCAGATGTATCTGTTCAGCCTGAACTATAGATTGACTCAAGTCCAACCAAGTGGTGAATGCTATACCAACATGGCTATGCTCTTTACCGTTACCATGACTATGCTTTGTTTTGGAGTTTGTTTGAATATATTGGTTTGAAAATGGATCGGATGTTATGACCTGCCTGTGCATAGGCAAAGATACTTTTTCAACCCACTTAGCGTACTTGGCGCCATTCAATAAGATCATATCAGCCTGTTGAAATGCGACGAGTTGCTCGGAGTCAGGTTGCCAGAAAGCAGGATCTTCATTTTCTGGTACAGGAAATACCACTTTAATGTGCTTTCCACCTATACGTTGAGCAAAGTACTTAAGAGGATAATTTACAGTATATACTGTGAATTTCGACGGTTCTGCATTACTGGTAAGAGAAAAAACTACAGAGAATAGTAGCAATATTTTTGCGTTAAAAGAAAAATATCCTGATACTGATTGGGACATACTAACTTCCTTCTTTTATTTGAGCAACATAAAACGAATTAACGGTTGATTATAATAGTTAATTAACACCAAAAAAGAGCCACTAAGTATGGAACTGCCCAGTATGATAAGGGAAATTTCCGCAAAGAGTAATTTAAATACCATAAAGCGACTGCATCCGAATTTGTACATGATTTTCATTTCTCTATCTCGAAGTTTTATAGATAGAGAAAAAATCATCACAAGCGCCAGAATCACTGTTACTGAAACAAGAATCAGTACTGAATCCATCATTTGCTTAATCTTGTATATCCGATCCAATAAATCTCGAACAATTATTTCAGGTTTAACTAGACTTAGCGAAGAATGCTGCTGGTAACGCCCACGTAGAATCGTGCCTGAACGTGTATCATTGGGCACACTAATTATTGCACTGATCGGATAAGATGCTGAATCACCATGAAAATGAAAGCTACCCAAATTTTCTTCTGTTATTTCAGAAAAAGTTACTAGTTTTGCATTGGCAACCACGCTATCTGAGGTATTACTTGATATTACGGTCTTATCCTTCAAATTAAATACATCCTGATGGCCATGACCTAGCCCTTGAATTACCCAACTTGTTTTGATATCAGTAAATATTGCATTATCATCTGCTGTAAAAGATGGTTCCAAAATTCCAGATATCTTCATTTTTAATGGATATACTCCCGTCAGATCGAAGAGGTTTTCAGGTGTAGTAATTATATGGTCACCAATTGACAATGAAAGTTTACTTGCTACTTTACTTCCAATGACGACTTCACCTAGTACACCCATTAGTCGACCACTTTCTATCTTAAGCTCTCTGTAATAAAAATAATCTATTGTCGTACCTACAATTGGAAAACCTCGGGAATAAAAACGCTTGTAAATAGGAATATTAAATGTCAGGTTATGTTTCTCAATATCTTCAAAGTCTGACATCGATATATCATCAATAATGCTACTGTCAAAATACAAGCTATTCATTATCAACTCGATTGCACTTCCTTTTGAACCGAGTAACAAAGGAGTCTCCTTTGCACGTGATAGCAAATGTTTTTCACTATTGTCGAGCAATAACTGAAGCGCGATAGGAATAAATAAGATCAAAGTAGAACACAAAATGATTATACAAGTTTTAACAATGTTGAATCTCAAATATTTCCAAGCAATATAAAAACTATTCATAATAGCTATTTCTCAATAAGTTCCTGAAAATCTATAACTCGATCGAAAAAGGGTAAAAGCTCATAGTCATGAGTAACTGCCACTAATGTAGCGGTGCGAGAGATAACATTTTCGAACAATAACTTCAAAATGAGTTTTTTGTTAGTAGGGTCCAAGTTACCAGTAGCTTCGTCAGCAAGTATGAGGGATGGTGATGTTAACAAAGCCCTACAAATTGCAGCACGTTGCTTTTCTCCTTGTGAAAGCTGTGCAGGGTAATATTTTAGTTTTCGAGATATTCCCATTTTCTCGGCCAGATCTCTTGCCCGAGCCTTGACATCTTTGGTCAACTTAATAACATTATTAATCCTATACAAGTGAAGAATATTGTCTTCTATGGTTAAATAATCAATTAACTCGAAGTCTTGAAATATAAAGCCAATTTTCGAAATACGAAGCTGTCGACGTTGCGACTCACTAAGTTTCTGAATATCCACATTACCAAAATTAATGCTTCCGTTGTTGGCGAGCACAATGCCAGACATTAGGTTTAAAAGCGTTGTTTTACCTGAACCACTTGGTCCAATGATCGCAACTTTCTCTTGTTCTTTCACTTCAAGGTTATTGATACTTAGCTGAAAATCACAATCAGGATACGAAAACTCTAGTGCTTGAATTTCAATCATTATTACCTCTCTCCTGAAGACCAAGCTCTTTTCCAGGATTAACTCTGCGCTCTTCCAATAATTCAAAATCGATAATTTTCCAGCTATCACCAAAAACGCCTAATGTAATCTTGGCATCATAAAAATTGCTGCGAATATGCGTATGTCCCCAGTGTCCGACCTCTCCAGTTGCAATCCATTTAGCATCGACAACATACGACTGGTTGTGTATCGAGTCTCTTTTTGTTATTGCTTCGATAAGCTCAACATTTTTTACCCTAGCTTGTGCTCCACCCGCCTGCTTTATAGCAAAAGAACGACGGTTCTGAAGGTAAAGGTCCGTTAGAAGGTCCCCTTCAACACTAATGGCGAGTTTTTCGTAAACAACTTTTTCATCCCTAAAATCAAAAGCACGATAGATATTTTTTAATAGACTATGCAATATTATTTTGGTTTCGTCATTACTAATATTGAAAACAAAGTGTGCAGGGCGTTCGATAGATACTCTTGTATAAGGTGATATCAAAAACCCTATAACTAACAGACTACAATTTAGAGTGGAAATTATTATTATATAGGATATATCTTTCCTTTTATTGAATGCGAATATAGCCAATGGAATAAAAATCACAATAGCGACTGGGATACTCCAATTGAACTCTATTGGTTTAAGCGTGTTATTTAAATGAACTTCAGAACTATTGGGAGGAGAGTACTTTTTTAGGAAGTTCGTCCATTTTTGGACATTATAATCTTGCGTAATATACCCTACTAATGGCCCAGCTGGGTCAATGGTGGTGGTGGGTATTTGCGCGATGTTTTCCGAGAATAGTTTCCATTCAACGGTCACCTCTTTTGGCAGTTCATCGGTCAAATACGTAATAATTATGCCCAACATAGCTGATGAAATTTCAATACGCTGTTGATTTTCCATAGGAACCAGGCCATTGATTGAAACCTGCACGAAGCTTGTACGGTCGAGAATCGCCGTAAGAGATTTACCATCAATAAGTACCGGGTTTTTATTGAGCAAATATTGCCCAACTCTCTGGCGCAATCCATCCAATTCATCAGCTTCTATATACACCGCCCCACGCAATCCCAGATCCATCCAGTTTTCCATGTCTTTAACTCGAGTTAAAATTTCATGGCGAACCTCATAAGGCTCAACATAAAGGTATGACATCAGGGCTGACTGGTGGTGCCGTTTGAGGTTGACGTTGTCAAACTTGCTATACCAAGGATCCTCCCAATTTAAGTTTAACGTCGCAGCTGAGCTTAAATAGCGAAAATCAATGACAGGTACAGACTTGTGGTACACAATGAAGCCAATATTAGCCAACGTCATACCTTCCTCGGTTGACGGGGGAATTATGGTTAATTTTTTGGGATTGCCCTCAAATGGGTAGACCAGCTCAGCATACATAACCCGTTTATCCGCGGGGGCACCTGATACTCTCTGTTGAGTTATTGGATTTATCATACCGATGTAGGCAGATTGCCTATCTATGCGTATCCTCGGTTCGATTATTACGCTTTCTGCTCTTAGGGGACTACCATTTTGCCCTAGAATAATTAACCCTTTCGTTGAGAATCTGTCTAGCCTACTTCGTTCACTGTCTAAAGCCGGTACCTTGAGAAATTTGTCGGGCATGAGGTCATCAAATAATGCCAAATCTCCAAGGTATATTTCTAGCTTGACTCTTACTTGATTATCTTCAACGATAAATTCCGCAATATTTCGGGACGTTTCAGCACCAGATAAGTTGATCCAATCGGCTTCTGTTGTGAAAGAGGTAAATAAACAGAGAACACATAAAACGCGAGTTAAGTATTGAAAATGTGATATCAAGGTAACCTCTTTCCCTAGAAGTAACTTTGTAAATTCAGACAGAAAGAGAACCAAGAACTAGTACGTAAATTTTACCTATCTAAGATCTCTTGCCGCTCTTCGAATCAAAATCTAGCCCCGCCGACAATACGACCAACGAGACTATTTCTAAGACCAATATTCATTATTCAAACTGTTCGTACATTTTTGGTCGCCAGTCTTGTTCTCCAAGATTGTATTTTTCCATATGCTTATCCAGCATTTTATCTTGAGCCCTAAACGCGGGAAGCCATCTGCCATTGTCCATTTCTTTAGACATAGGATTCGGCACACCTTTTTGTGGAGGGGGCTGAACTGCTGTACCAGGAACTGACCATGCGTCTTCCGTCGAAACAGCCATTCTTTCGACAATGCTTTCTTTCGTGATATTCCAAACCATCATGTCAACTGCCATGGAAAGAGGACCATCGTAGGTAGAGCGAATACCCTCATACATTCCATAGCGGGTACCTTCTTCATTAAAAAAATGAAATGCGACTGCATGACGAGGCTTAATTGTACTCATTATTTTACCGAACGCTTCGGGTGACGTATGAAATTCACAGCATGCACGCCAAGCGAGTTGGGGAGCCTGATTATAATACTTCACTAGTTGTTCCGGTGTTTGGAACGCTTCATGAATGGCTAAATCTACACCAGTCCCGTACTCAATAAACCATTTGTTTGGTACAGTATCACCACTAAATAATACACTCATTCCAGCATATTCTAACTTATAACTTACAGGCCCATCACCAGTATGAATTGCGGGGTATGAGCGAATTGTGACTCCATTTTCCTGATATACAACCTGATCAGGAATACGATAGTCAAACTCTGTGGTCTCTATCTGACCAGGAATTGGTGTAATTTTATATTCCCGTGTTACCTTATCCCAGTTTACGAACTTTAAGAAATGGTCCATGGCATATTTTGTTCCCATTTCTTCGGTTTGTCCGCTAGGCCCCCATACACGAAGGGCATTCGGACGACCTGATGTCCAACCACCCGCCCATAGCCCGAGTAAGTCGCCCATATGATCGGTATGTAAATGTGATAGAAATACTTTGTCCAAATATTCGTATGGGATCATGAGACTAGCAATATTCGCCATGGATCCTGTCCCAATATCAAAGAGGAACTTATCTCCGTTACCTGTCTCTATTAGAAAACAAGTAGCTGCTTGCCCACGCCTTGCAGCAGGGAGTCCTGTTCCACACGCGATGACTCTAATCTCATCTTTTGAAAGCTCCTCTGTGCCCGGATAGTATACGTAACGGTCAGGGGCAATACTTGTAGGAGAGGTCACTGTCCCTCCTGCAGCAAATAGGTTCCCACTAAATATCACACATGCAAAAAGACTCATTAGTCCAGATTCGAGCTTAGTCATCACGCCACCTCAAGAATTCATTTTGATAAGTCGCCTACATCAATATGGAGCCACTAACCAACTATAGTCGCAATTGCTAATTTTATCCTTTGCTAATGATTTTTCGTCGAGGGTTATGACTAGCGGCATGCCTAGAACGTGTTCAGACAGATTTTCAGATAACGTGAATTACGATGGAACCGATGTACATAGCTCTATCGTCGTGCCTTTGTTTTCTTCCGACCTGATCTCGATGGTTCCGCCAATCAACTTAGCGCGTTCGGTCATGCTCTGTAAGCCTAGCCCCGGAGACTTCAATGCTTCATCAACGTCAAAGCCCATGCCATCATCAATAACCTGCAGAGTGAGTTCGCGATTGACTTTAACTAAGTTGATTTGCACCTGGCTAGCTTCGGAGTACTTCGCAATATTCCTTAGCGCCTCTTGTACCACGCGAAATATCGTCAACTGCACATCTTTGGATAGATTATCGAGTTTTGCCGTAGCATGAAGATGTACCTTGATATGCTCTCTCAATTCATAACTCTCAATTTCCGAACGTAGCGCATCGACTAATCCCAAATCATCGAGAATAGATGGATGCAGTCGCCTAGATAGGCCATGCACATCGGTCGCTATCTGTATCAAACGTTGCTTCAGTTGCGAAAGCCGCTCTCGTTCGCTTTCAAGGTTAGGGTTGTGCTCCAACGTCCCCGCTTCGATTGATAGAGCAGCTAAACGTTGACTCAGGTCGTCATGCAATTCTCTGGCAACCCGACGTCGTTCTTCTTCTTGTACACTCAGCAACTTGCCGGTCAGTTCCTCAAATTCTCTGGCACCTTGAGCAATACGTAATTCATTGTTCTTTTGAAGGTCGATATCTTGTGTTGTACCGGACGCCCCCGTCACAACGCCTTGCTTATCAGTGTGCATTTCGGCGATATCCTTCACCCACTTTTCATTACCATCAATGAGTAAGCGGTACTCACTTTGATAGACACCATCTTCCATTGCTCTTTGCCAACGATTTGCGACCTCATCCCTATCATCGGGATGAATCAGCTTCACATAGCCTTTGCGATTAATGCGATTACCGTACATCAAGTTTAAGATGTGTCGCCCCTCTTCTGACCACTGCATCCCATCATCGGATGCATGCCATTCCCAACTCGCCAACTGCGCCATCCGCTGTGCATTGGACAATGCTACCTGACTTTCCTTTACTTCAATAAACGCGGCTCGACGACTTCGGTAAATGACTAATCCAGCCAGGAGCGACGCACCAAGAACCACCGCCAACATCCAAATAAAAATGGCTATCCAGTTTCGCCGTTCCACCACATGAATGTTAGTCCACTTCTGCAACATCAAAGATTTTTCTGTATCACTCAGTTCCGACAGCGCTTTGTTTATTAGCGGGATGAGCTCTGGTTTTGATGGATGTACTGCAAACGCTTGTTGATAGTGGTAAGGTGTTGATGAGGCGAGCTTCAAGTTATCCACGTCACTAGTTTGCATCACATGCTCCACTAACGCCGCCGACTGGATAAGACCATCGGCTCTACCATCTGAAACGGCGGTGATGATATCGAGTAACGAACTGTAGTAGACAATGTCCAAATCTGGAAAGTCCACTTGTAGTTGTTCAGAAATCGCCGAATTTCTCAGCATCGCAATAGTGTTCCCGCGAAGATCTTCAAGACCACTCACAAACCTAAAATCGCGACGAGTAAATAGCATCATCGGATCATTATGATAAGTTTCGGAAAACAGAAACTCATCTCTACGATTCGTTGTAACATACATCCAGGGAATGAAGTCCACTTGCCCTTCTTTCAGCATGTTAACCGCCTCAGGCCAACTCTTCGCCGGCTTGTAAAAGCTTTCAACTCCCAAGTATTTCTCTACGTGGCCTCTTAAATCATTGCTGTATCCCACCAACTCATCTTCATTCGACTCATAACTGTATGGTGCAGCATCCGAGGCGGTCGTGTATACCCATCGATTGTTAGACTCTAGCCAACGTTTTTCATTTTCAGTTAATCGAGAGTCCGGCGTTTGTATTTTACGCGATGACGGTAGCCAGTTTCGTCTAAGCAGCGCAACATCTTCAGGTGAGAGTGAGTTCAGGGCCTTTTGCAGTACCGAAGCCAATATAGGCCAATCACTTCGCGTTGCAATACGAAGTGGTAAGCCATGATCGAGCGCGCCAAGATTCAACGAGCCCGACACCTCAATATTGCTGATAAACCCTTCATAAATAAATGTGTCACAGATGATCGCTTCGCACAAAAAGTAGTCGCTTTCGCCTTTCAATACCGAATTAATACCGTCTTGAATGCTACTCACAGGACGAAACTGCAAATCAGGATAGTTTTCAGACAAAAAGATATCTTGAATAGAGCCGGATTCAACGGCAAGTCGCTGTTCCCCCAGCTGAGATATGTCACTAACGTAGTTTTTGTCACCTCGGCTATAGAGCACCAGCGGACTTCCCTCAAAGTACACCTCAGAAAAGATCAGGAACTTCTCGCGCTCCTGCGATTTGGAAATGGTATGCACGACATCTATCTCGCGCTCTTTAACCATCTCAATAGACTGCTGCCAGGTATTGCCTTTTACAAATTCGAGTTCAAGCCCAACAATACGGGCAAGCAGTTGCATCAGTTCGATAGAATATCCTTGAGGGGTATCCTCTTCCAGAAAATCAAACGGCATATAGTCCTGAGAGACTTGCACTTTTATCGTAGGCGCTGACTCAACCCAGGCTCTTTCCTCGGGTGCCAAATCAATAGCATTCTTATAATTAATCCAGGTTTGCTGTAATGCCAGAACTTTATCCTGAGGTATTTGATTTATCGCTTTACTGATAATGCTTTTTAACTCAGGATGTTGACGACTTATTAATATGTGAAGTGGACGTGAATACACAAGGAGAGACTGCACTGTTTCTGCGGTTTCGACCCCCCGGATGTCGTGCTGTTTGGTCAGGTAATTTGCCACGGGTTGGTCCGTAATTGTGTAGTCTGCTTCCCCAGACGCCACCATCAGAAACGCCTGTTTCAGGTTTTCAGTCTCGATAACATTCAAATTGGGATAATCTTCGCGCAATCGCTCTGTAAGGAAAAAGCTCTTTGGCGATGCAAAAGTCCCTTGAGATAAGTCGATGGGTTGCGTCGATGTACCTCGACTCTTGACAAAGGCCCTGAAGAAGCGCTTGGTCACCTGATGGGAAAAATAAAAATACTGACTGCGCTCTTCGGTTCTTACTCCGGCAGTAATAACGTCCACCTCTCCGGTTTGCCCGCTTTTCAGTAACGAGCTCCAATCTGGGTAGTGTTTCCACTCAATATGCAATCCCGCTTCGCGGGCAACCAGGTCAAAATACTCATTGAGAAATCCTGCTGGTTTTCCATCTCTTGTAAAACTCAGTGGTGGAAAAGAAGGGTGAAAACCCACCGTAATGGCGGGGTGGTCGATTAGCCACTGCTGTTCTTCCGTTGTCAATAGAGGCCGAGCCCAACTTGACACGGTGCAGAAAATGAGAAAAAAGGGAATAATCCTGAACCAAGCCATACAACTCTCTTCCTTGAGTTAATTGTCACTAGTATTCAATAACTGCCGGCGACAATACATGAACGCCTTCCTAATAGTAATAACGCCACTGCCCTCAATATACAAGTAACTCTCTTTAATGAAAATTATTCCACTTTGCCGCCCAAACCAAAGAACTCAATCCGCACACAGTTGTTCTATCGTATGAGCACTTTGTAACGGGAGCTTTGCTTGCTTGGAGAAACTCATCAGGAGTGGGGCTGGAACGGGAAACCGCTCTAGACTGAAATTTTGCTCCCAGACATTATCTATCTTAAGTCCATGTTGGGTCCTTTGGGCTACTTGCAATAACTCCATAGAGAAGCTCGTATTAACAAACCCTGCGTATTGAGTCCGAGCACCAATGGGCCAATCTCGATAATACTTTCGCTGTTGTTTGACCCAAGATCCTGATAGTTGGGTGCATGTGGGTAAGTTCGCCAGATTGGATAACACTTTTTTGTATCGGCTCTTGCTATAGGTTGACGCATTGAAAGACTCATCCCAGTTCGGGTTTACGTAATCACTAATGTCTATAGGGTGCTCTAGCACCCACAAATATGTAGTGTCATCAACACCTTGTTTTCTGTAGGCCAATAAGTTTTTCTCACACAGATCCTTCGCCATCAGGAAACCTTGATAGTTAGCTTCTAAATCCGCATAGGAATAAACCCCGACTACCTTGACACCCAATAATCCCCCTTCCATCCCCGTGGCCCACTCGATGGCTGTAAGTTGCGCTTCTATAGAACTTTTTCCATTGCTCAGCTCACGCAAGTAGCGTTTGTAATATTCGTACCCAGACCCGAGAAAATGGCTGAATTTATCGGTTCCGAGATAAACACCATTAATGTTGACAATATAATCAAGATCCGTTTTAACCCCCATCGTTCGCATCTCTGGAGAATACAGACTGTTGTCGGCATACTGGTTCAGTTGTGACGAATGACTGGGATAACGCTGTACCCGTTCACTTTCCTGAGACCAGTATTCCAACTCGGTGTTAAGTGCACCTCTATACGCAAATGGATATCGAGTTGCCCCCAGAACCTTCATAATCTCAAGGGAAACCTCTTGGCATGAATAAATCTCTGACTGCGCATTGATCGTCTCCAACGACTCTATCACTGCGCTATTTAAGTAGTGATTGAAAGCGGCCTTAGAGTCTCCTATGTCCACTTGCCAAGCGTAGTAATTGTCCACCTCACCCGCAGTCGAATAACCAGAGATCATCAAACCTAAAGTGACGCTGAAAACTCGACTAGCGATGTTCATTTCTCATGTAACTCCCTTAACGATTGAGATAAGTCTTCCGATATACGTTCACCCTCTATATAAAGCAGGTAAGGCTGAAGCTTTTTACCGTAAACGGCTTGATAGGCGATATTGTCTGGACTGATAGTGTGGCGACCTGCCACTTTGTCCGTTGGCCACTGGATGTTGGGATAGGCGAGATAAATAAGTTGTGAACATACTATTTTATCAGTTGTTTCCACATCATAGTTGAAGTCATACTCTTTACCGATCTGACGCAGCGCGAGAATGACCACCTCTCTTTTTTGTTCACTACTCATCGTGGTATTCCTGAGCACCACCAGATCATCAACATTCAGGAAATCAGCAATCGGGCTTAAGGACACTCCTGAACGCAGCGCTTCTGCAACTCCTCTGCCTTGTGATATGTCATCTTGATATCGAATCACCAATGGATTGTCCCAAAGTTCTAGCGCTTTAAGTTGTGCTTCGCTACCAATCCAAATCGCCGCATGCCCCCAATATCCCGGTATAAACGCATCGGTTAGACGAAAAGGGGTTTTCTCTAATAAGATATCGCCCGGTTCCAATGTCTGTTCTAACGCGATTGTCACCTCTGGTGCTTGGTAAAGCCGACCTTTTCTAGACTCAAACAAGCCAATGACATTACCAAACGTTCGACTCACCCCGTTAACCATGATTCGGTTATATTCTGCCAGATTGTCCTCGATGTTAACCGCTGATTGAGTTTGTACTTTGCTGAGGTAATCCTCCAGGGATACTTTCGGTAGGTTCTGATAAGAATAACTTTGCTCTATCGAACGCAGTAGATAGTCAATGTCAGGTTCACCGCGCAACGCCCTGAATAACTCAATATTCTGGTCGAAGAACATAATTTGTTCCTGCAGACGAAATAACATAGTTTTATTGTGAGCCTTATCGATCAGCAGCTGAATAGAATCACTGTTTTTTCCGTAACCAATATCTTCCTGATTAAGAAAACGACGCAATTTTTCATTGCTGTTCGCGTAAATTAAGACATTGACATAGGCATCATACAATGCCAATGCTGACGCGAGTTCTAGCGAAAACCCAAGCATTATCGATGGTTGATAGACACCCTGTTCGAGATACGTAAACCAGCACCAGTTATCAGAGACCAGTTGTTCATACGACTTGGCTTTATCCAGGCCATTGATCAAGGCTTTGTTTAATGCATCCTGCAAAGAGGAGGAAACCGACTGCTCGGCCGATGTATGCGCTTCAAACTGCTCAAAAAGACGAAGAGTCACTTGTCGGTTCGTTACTACTTGTTCATGAAAAATTGCAAACTGTTTAATTTGCCTGTTTAACATTGCGCTATGGTTTTTTTCCTGCTCAGGTTCAAATTCAGACCAACACTGTTGTTTTGTGGGGAAGTCGCTTGAATCTAAATTATTCTGACCAATTGAACTGCAACCTGTTAAAAGGACCAAGACAAAGACTATCCCTAGTAACTTTCTCACCTTACACTCCGTACACTGATTCGACTATTCCCGCTGTCACTTAGTTACGTATTTTTTTGCACTATCCGATAAGCAGCTTATAACCGCATGCATTTGGGACTATGTTTAAGCCTAGCTAACTCTTTCTCAGCTAGCGATTTATTTTGGTAGGGCCCCGCGATCTGATCGTCAATGACTTGAGCACCCTTAGATACAGTCACTCATCACTCGTAGAACAACTGCATCTAAGGGTTAAGGCAAATGTGCTGAACCTACCGCTAATTATCAGAAGGTATAGCTCACGCCTAACATGAGTCCATGTTCCAGGGCGTCATATTTATAGTAGGATGCCGGTTCTGTCGGGCTTCCCGTTTCGTGGTCCACTTTCAATATTTTGTAACTCACCAGCGCTTCCCAGCCGTTGTGCCAGTCATAGCCTGCCCCCGTGGTCAACTTATATGAGTTGCTGGAAGAGAAGTCCGTACCGATATCACCGTGCGTACTCCAATACCAGTTCTCTCCCAATGCAATTTGGTGCTTCAGACCCAAAGTGGCATGTGTCCAGTTATCTCCTAGCGAAACAGGAGACGGCGCACCTTGTGGCGTTAAGCTCAACTGATGATCAAAGTTTCGTGCCCCGAAAGTGACGTCCAGGTACCATCGGTCGCCGCTGTCGATCTGATACGTGGCATAGGCGTCAATCAAACGAATGTCGATATCTCCCTGAGACAACACACCTCCAAGATAAGAGGGATTAGACTTGCTTAGGCCAATATTGGAGTAATCCAAGTAGATACCCCACTTCCCATTTTGCAATCCTGTATAAACAGTGAATGCATTTTCCAGGTTGTCAGCAATGTCTCCAAATCCCAATTCTAGTTGTTGAGGCGTACCAATATCCGCGTCGATATTTTGCGTAAGTAGATAGCCACCAAGGGTAAATTCCAAACTGTCGCGTTCACTGAATGGACTTGCATAAGCCTGGCCAGCCGTGAATAGAAGAGCTGCCAATGCACCTGCGCTTACAATTCGAGTGGTATTCATAATTTATTCACCTTGTTCTTAATTAACTTGACGAGTAAATAGTAGTAAGCAGGCATATTTCTTTCGACTCGTATTATTACTAGTGAAGTTGATAAATTTTACCTGCCTAGGAATAACACTAGTAACTTTACTAGTTGATTTAGTCCAACGATTAAGCTCAACAGGAATACACTAGTATTTATACTAGTTATACATTAACACTGAAAATAGGAAAATAACTGTCCTTTAAAACATACTTAAATAGCCTTTATGTCAATCATTAAATTAAACACTTTAAACTCAACTTACTAAATGGAGAGAATATGAATCCTCTTGATATATTTGCACTTATCGTTTTGATTATTCTCGCACTTAGCATAATAGCAGCTCTGATTATCGTTGCGATGATGCCGGGAAGAATAGCCATGCAACGCCTTCACCCTCAAAGCGAAGCCATTGCCGTTTGCGGCTGGATGGGGCTACTTACTATGGGGCTGCTATTGCCCGTTGCCTTTATTTGGGCCTATACATCAAAATCACCGGAGAAATCTCAATGATCGCTTTTCTAACCCTATGTTATATAGCGTTACTCTTTATTCTTTATAAACTGGGAATCATTCGTTTGACGCTATGGTGGAAACTTTCTCCTATTGCCTGGAAATTGCTGCTGGTGATAGCGCTGTTAATACCCATGCAGTGGGGAGCGCCATCTGGCACCGTCAACGTTTACCAGAAAGTATTGGAAGTCGTCCCTGAAGTAACGGGTAGAGTGAATACCATTAACGTTGCGCCCAATCAATTTGTCAGATCTGGTGACACACTGTTCTCTATAGATGATGAGCTTTACCGCTACCGACTAGCCTCATTAGAAGCGCAATTAGAACTCGCGAAATCAAACTTAGCGCGCAGCCAAGAGCTCATGTTGCATAAACACGCTTCGCAGGCGTCTGTTGACCAATATTCCAGTGAAGTAAAAACACTCACAGCTCAAATTGATGAAGCTCGATACAATCTGGAGCATACCAACGTCAAAGCCCCTACTGACGGATATGTGACTGGCTTATCATTGGTTGAAGGGCAGCGAGTGTCTAACCTACCGATGCGCTCGTGGATGAGTTTCGTTGCAGCGGATTCCCATCAGGTCGTTATGGGAGTAAACCAAAATACGCTTAGATATGTTGAACCGGGGCAATCGGTTGAAGCGACATTCAAGCTGTATCCTGGGGTGATTTTTGAGGGTAAGGTTGAATCTATCGTACCAATCACAAATCAAGGTCAGTTGTCGCCAAGCGGCTCCGTCCCGTTTGCTCCGAACGCCCAGTCAGTACCTCAACAGTATGGTGTCGTACTTACACTCGATACGGAACAACTCGCTATTTACAGCCTTGAACAAACCATTCCAAGCAATGCGTTTTCGGGTGCCATCGGTACAGCCAGTATTTATACGGAAACTGGGAAATTCACACATATAGTTAGAAAAGTCATGTTGCGAATGGATGCCTGGTTAAATTTTATATTACCTGCATAAATCGACATTCACTCATCTAACTCAAAACAGTTAGCCACCAAATTTAAATTTATAAAATAAATAACACATAGACAGTTTCTAACCAGACATTTATTTACCTAAAGACTAGTAATAACACTAGGAGATTTTAATAGACGTCAAAGTTACCATAGATAAACCAATTAAATAGAGAGCAACTATATTATGATTTTAAGAAAAATAACTTCACTTACTTTAGTGCTGAGTGTTTTGTCCTTTTCTGCAAATGCTGCAACCATTCACTTAAAAAATGGTCAGCAATTCTCTGGCGATATAAAAGAAAAAGCAGATGGATTCTTAGTTGTCGACATGAATGGTATTAAAACAACCATTCCTTTAGACAAAATTGACCGAATCGATGCTGGCAATACGGCTTCACCTCTCATCACTGAACCAGATCAAAATGTCAGCCAGAAAACAGACTCCGAGAGCAACGTCGCTGTCGTTCCTGAAGGGACCGTTCTTATGATTCGAATGAGTGATTCAATCAATACGCGTCATCACAAAGCTGGTCAACGATTTACGGGCACCCTTGAAACGAACTTAATGTCAGGCAGTCAATTGGTCGCCAAGAGCGGTACTAACGTTTATGGCTCGTTAAGCCAACTTGATAGCGCCGGCCGGGTAGCAGGATCGGCATCCATGACATTAGAGCTTCACTCTATTGCCATTGATGGTACTCCGTTGAACATCGCCACTTACCCTCTTGTTGCTGAGGGAGATAACACGGGTAAATCCAGTGCAGGTCGTACTGGGCGTACAACAGCAGTTGGAGCCATAGCAGGTGGCAGTGATGGTGCTAAGACGGGAGCTAAAGTGGGTCTGGCATCATCTATACTGACCAAAGGAGACGATATTGAGATCAAACAGGGAACATTATTGGATTTCACACTTAAAACGCCTCTTCATGTTCAACTGTGAACCGCTAACAAACCATGTTTAAATTGGGGAAAACATGATTCGTAAATAGGTTAGTGCGGCTACTACACCCAAAGTCCTTCCCCCCATCGCAGGGACAGTAGCCCAACCTTTACTGCAAACGACTTACTAGCCGATTTAAAATATGACACTGGCATATCACTCAGAGCTTCAATGGCTGACCTTGCTGTAAGAACAGAGTTATCAATCTCACCCGAAAGTACCAATTTTTGGATAATGGGAGAACAACCATCTTGAAGCATCGCGTTAGACTACTTCGACTCTGGCTCAAATCTGTCTGTCTGAATAAAGTTAAGTACCAACGACGTTACATAAGGGTCGCGGCGCAGTCGGTCGTGTTTGATATCTACTTCGACAAAGTCCCGCATACCTTCGAGCTTAGTCGACTCTACCGATACCAGGCCATCATTTGTTTTGGCAAACATTCCGCTGAATACAGGGTAAGTTTGGGTACCGGCGATGACACCGAAATCGTAGTTGGGCAAGGGTAAGCTATTCGGGAATGAGTTAGGGTTAGTGGTCAGTGATTCCGCCGTCCCACCCACCAGTGACAACATCCAGGTGTCGGAGAAGAAGTCGGCCACGTCACTGCCGTGATTAGGGGTGCCCACAAAGACCACTTTCCCCATCTCAGGCGAACCGACCAAGTCGGGGTGCTGCGCCAGATAGGAACGAATGACCAACCCCCCTAGAGAGTGCCCTACAAAGTGAATTTTGGGCTGATTGGTGATCTGAGTTTCGGAGGTTTCGAACTCGGTAATACAGCGAGACAACTCTCTGGCACTTTCATGCAGGGTATGATCAATAGACTGACGCAAAGTCGGGTAGTCTACGACGCAGACCTGATAGCCCTGATCCTCAATGCCTTTCGACATGTTCTTCATGGACCAGGCACTTCTTGCCAGTCCATGAACAATCACGACTTGCTCCCCTTTAGGCTGAATTTGCTCTCTATCAACCGTTTCCGCATCTGGTTTGCTGCAACCAGAAAGCGCCACAGCGGCCGTGAGGCCAAGGATCGCCGTCCACTTCATTTTGCTTCTCCGGTACCCAATCACTAATGACAGAATATCAAACTGAACGGACCAGTTCTATATCAACTGTGTAAGACTTTCATTCCATTTCTTCACTTTTGTTCAGTCGTTTTTTCTTTGTATGGCATTAGAAGTTTTATTAATAAAAATCAATAAAATAGCCATGAATATTGACTTTATAAACGTTTAAAAGCATTTAGCTGACAAAGATTGCAATAATAATGGCAAGTTTTGCGGCCTACCACGCATTAAGCCATATTAGACCATTCAATATTTCACTGCCTGCCACCTAAAAGTAATCCACGTTAGTCATCTTGATGCTGTTTCATGGATTACAGTTCAATATTCTTCAATTCGTCAAACAACCTCTTACTAACGACTTCATCCATTCACAATGTCAATATAAAACTTGTTTGATATAGGATTCAAAATTTCTATTGTGTCTAGGAGCGCTGTCAGTGCGTGCTCAAACCTGTTCGTCTATCTACAGGAGTCAACCTTCATTGGCTCCCTTGCTGCGACTCTAAGGAATCGAAATGACTACAAAATCCTTATCCGGACTATTGATATGGTCCACATTAATCAGTCCATCGGTACTGGCAACCACCGACACCGATGGTGACGGCGTCCCTGATGAAACGGATGTCTACCCCTGGGATGCGACAAAGTCTGCTCTCCCGGCTCACATTTTACCTACGATCATTCAAGCCGAAGACTTCGATTTAGGGGGGCAAAATATCGCCTACTTTGATAAGGAAGCTGAAAATCGTGGTGGTCAAAACTATCGTGACGAATACGTCGATTTTTCCAATCATGACGATGGTCAGTTTCACGTAGGCTGGTTCTCCAGAGATGAATGGATGAAGTATACCGTTCAGGTCCCGGAAGAGGGCTACTACGAGTTTTCAGCCTGGCTTGGGTCTACTGCTTCAACTACCAAAACAATCGAATTGCTTAAGGGAGCAGAAGTGGTTGTCACCCTGCCTTTTCTCTCCAGCACTCAAATCGCAAGGGAGTTCGAACAGACCACCCCTAGCACACTCTTCCTTACCAAAGGGGAGCATACGTTCACACTGCGCTCTGTTGATGGCTCAGTGAGGGTAGATAAACTGCAGTTCGACCTCTCACCGCTCTCTAAGGATTCCGATGGTGATGGTGTGGTCGATGCCGAGGATGCGTTTCCTTACGACCCAACGGAATCCGTTGATACCGATGGCGACGGCGTAGGCAACAATCAAGATCCTGATGACGATAATGATGGCTATCCTGACACAGAAGATGACTACCCGTTAGATCCGACACGTTGGGAGAACGTGGTGACGTCCGTTGTACCTGACACGTGTACGGGTTTCGAAGACCAGCAGTTACTTTGCGACGTACTCAGCAATGATGTTGACCCGGAAAACGATCCTCTCGACATCATTTTCACAGGGCAGCCACAGTATGGCTCTGTCGCGATCTCAGCAGGAAAAGTCCTATATACGCCCAATAGCGGATTTGTGGGGCTGGACAGTTTCAGTTATCAGGTTGATGATGGCTTCAATGTATCCGAGTCCACATGGGTAGATGTTCAGATAAACAGAACCACACCGATCGAAAATGCCGCACCTGTCTATACCGCCGGTTGGGAAAACGGCCAGAGTGATTCCGGACTACCGGGCGAGTTGACCCCATCTTTTTCGAGCAGTTACAACTCACTAACCCAAGAACCGACGAGTTATCACTTCTATGAAGTCGAGAATGTGCCATGGGCGAGAACAGGTCATCACGTGATGAAGTTTTATGGTGAACCACCGGCATACAGAAGTGAAACAGCCTTTATGAGCAGCGTTTATCGCTATTCGCCAGGTGATGATTTCTATTTTAGTGCCAGTATTCGTCCTGATGAATCATGGCAAACCATCACCAAATACTCGGTGATTGTAACGCAATGGAAGTCATTCAGTTCTGGCCCACATGCCGCCGTTCGCTTGAGCAATGACGGTCAGTTCAAACTCACCTACCATGCGCCAAACTATCCAGTGGTAGATTTGGGTGTTGCACCGCAAGATACCTGGACTGACATTCGAATCTATTTTAAAAAATCGCTTAATGAAGACGGTCAGGTAAAAGTGTGGGTCAATGGTGAACTCAAACTCGACAGAAGCGGCCCCACACTGTTAATCGGTAATGATGGTTACACCAAGATCGGTATGTACACTGAGATTCGAAGCCCCAAAACCCTCTACTTTGACAATGTCTCGGTGTCCAAAGCCATCAACCGTTCGCTGGATGAATGGGGACAGGCACCCGTCGATGGCATTTACAACGACAGCGATGAAGATGGGGTGAGTAACGGTCTTGACCCTTACCCATTCGATCCAAACCGCTAGCCGTAGTGACTGGATATAAAAAGTAAGGGGAGCAAGCTGTTACATACGGGAGAGTGAAAAATCCCGTCAACGCCTTGAAAAGAGGGTCTCATACTGCGCGCCTTAAAGCTGATTTACGTGACTTAGTCGTTTAATTTCAGTTAAATACGCGCTTTGGGAGACCCTCACTTTTGAGAGGATGACAGCGATTTAGGTAAGTGAACGCTCTGAAAGACCGCAACAAAACGCCCATAACGGAATGAATTAAAAACCCTATTAATCTAAAAACTTAGCCACATACCAACAATCAGCCTCAATGGTATATCCCTGCTCCTTTGCCCAGTTCAGCCCTGCTTCTACCAGTTGTTTGGCGATACCTTGTCCGCGCAACGCGTCTGGAACATAAGTACGCGTGAAGTTGATGTGATCATCCGTTTGACGATATTCCAACACACTTTCGGGTCCTAGGCCTGAAGCCACAAAGCGTTTTCTGTCAGGTTGATGTTCAATCATGCTATTTCCCGTCCTAGTTGATTCAAATATTGTTTCATAAACGCCACTCGCTGCTGTGCCTCCTGCTTCCCTGCCTCCGTCTGCATGGTATCGGCTATGGAAAACAACTTTGTATAAAAATGATCCAGCGTGAACTGAGAGTCGTCAGGTTCTCGATACACACAGAATGGGTCACACTCTGCATATAACTGACGATCTAAACTGGTTGCCACCTGTATACAACGAGTGACCCCTATCGCCCCCAAAGCATCCAACCGATCGGCATCTTGCACGATTTTCGCTTCCAGAGTCTCAGGCGTGACATTGGCAGAATAACTGTGGGCAACGATCGCATGATGTATCGCTTGCAGATGCTCAGATGGATAATTTACCTTGGTCAGGAATTGACACGCTTTCTCTGCGGCAATGTGTGAACTACTTGAACGCTCTGGATGACTTTTGGGAAAGGTAAAGCAGTCATGCAAATATGCAGCAGGCATCACGACCGCCAAATTGGCGCACTCATCCAATGCCAATGCTTCTGCACACTTTACCACTCGCACAACGTGGTTAAGATCGTGTGCGGCGTCGGTTTTCATTTCCTGTTGGATAAAATTAAGGAATGAGGGAGTCCATTGCGTATCAAACACTGATGGTACCTTTTATCAGCGTGACGGCCTGACCACACAATTCAATTCTGTCTTGCTTTAACATCATACCGACATAACCGCCCCGCTCTGAATCCTGATAACCCACAAGCGAACACTTACCTAATTTCTCGGCCCAATAAGGTGCCAAGGCACAGTAAGCAGAGCCCGTCACCGGATCCTCGTTTACCCCAACCCAAGGTGCGAAATAGCGAACAATAAAATCGACGTCGCTTCGGTCAGAACGTGCGGTCAACGCCATGGCTCGACCATCACATTGAATCAAAGCATGAAAGTTTGGAGTCAGGTGATGCAAGCGCTCCTCACTTTTTACCACCAGCAGATCTTTTCCCCCTTCAAACTCCCCCCAATAGTCGATGTCGTCTTCTTTCAACCCAAGGGCAGCGAGTATTTCCTTCGACTTGCGTGCGCTCTCGTTGGCTGGGTAAAGAGGAAAGTCCAATGAAATGCGTTCACCAACTTTGGTCGCGTGAAGCTCACCCGACAAAGTATGAAAACGGCACTGGCCATCGGCATCCAGCAATCCCATTTCATCCATCACTTTGACGGTTGCCAGAGTACCGTGCCCACAGAGCGCCACTTCAACCTGCGGGGTAAACCAACGAAGTCGGTTATCAGTAAGGGACAAAAATGCGGTTTCGGAAATCGCCATTTCCTTGGCAATCGAAAGCATTAATGAAGCGGGTAACGGATCTTGAGTAATGCAGACTCCAGCCGGGTTCCCCTTGAACGGCTCGCTGGTGAATGCATTAACCTGATAAATATCTAACTGCATGACAACTCCTTGTAATCCGCTACTACTTTAAAGGATAGATAATGTCAGCGCGAGTACAGTTTAAATTCTGTGGATGATGATCTCGTATCTCTGTTTATCGTACAGGTTCTCAACTATAAGAATTTATTGGACATTGTGTATGCATCAGAAGCGACACTTACCCCAAAAACACTGCCCTGTCTGTCAGAGACCTTTCACTTGGCGCAAGAAGTGGCGCCACAACTGGAATGAGGTTGTCTATTGCTCTAAACGTTGTGCATCCAGAAGGTCGCCGGCCTCTACCAGTCAATAACCGAACGGTCGTAGGCTAGAAAGTGCCCATTGTCTTCGGGGGTGAGGGATTGAATCACCTCAAACAACAGTCTGGCGGTTTTTGAAGGAGAGAAGAGTTGTTCACAAGGAACATTGGTCTGGAACGGTTGAGATAACGTCGTGTCCGTTGTCCCTGGGTGTAATGCCACAGTACACGATCGCGGCATCAGCCGCCCCCACTCTATGCTGATGTTTTTAAGCGCCATATTCAGTGCTGCTTTGGAGCAACGATAGCTGTACCACCCACCGAGTTGATTATCACCGATGCTGCCCACCCTGGCAGAAAGTGTGACAAAACGAGGTGCAGCAGAATTCCTGAGCGTTGATTGAAAATATTTAGCCAACAACAGTGTTGGTATTGTATTAAGTTGGATACTGTTCAAAACATTGCTCGCATCCACTGACCTCAGACTTTTTTCGGGTGTGTTGCTACCGAGATCAAGCGCACCAACGCAGTTTATCACCCAATCTACTCCGCCGTATTTAGCATCAATAAGCTGCAATAAAAGGCAATAATCCTGCTCTCTGGTTACATCCATCTTGACCCATTCCAGTCTGGGGTGAATCATGGGCACAGTCTCTCGATGATAGGTGGCAATGATGCTGGCCACGCTGTGGTCTAGGATATGACGGCAAAGTGCAGCACCAATGCCACCACTGCCTCCCACCAGAACTATCGTTGTTGGTGCCATGGTCGCCTCACAACTGGTTTATTCTTGCCAGATTCATTTCAGCGGTAGCCAGATGCTCGTCTTGTACATCGGGTGCCATTCGATCCCAGGTTCGGTATATCATGGCCGTTCGTGGGTTGTTCACCAATCGCTCTCGATGTTGGTGCATAAAGCGCCAGTAGAATCCATTGAAGGGGCAAGCTTGCTTACCAGCGCGCTCTTTGACATTGTAAAAGCAACCGCTGCAGTAATCGCTCATTTTGTTAATGTAACCACCACTGGAACCATAAGGTTTAGTCGCAATCAAACCGCCATCGGCGTAAAGTGCCATGCCCCGCGTATTGGGCAGCTCAACCCACTCAATCGCATCGATATAGATCCCCAGATACCATCGTTCTACCTGGTCCGGATCCAACCCTGTCAACAATGCAAAGTTTCCCGTCACCATTAACCTTTGAATATGATGCGCGTAAGCAAACTCCAATGACTGTGTTATCGCCAGTTTCATGCAACGCATTTGGGTCTTACCCGTCCAGTAAAATTCCGGGACAGCCCTGCTCGCATCAAGACGGTTAAGCTCTTTATATTCCGGCATGTTGCTCCAGTACATACCCCTTACATATTCCCGCCATCCTAAAATTTGTCTGACGAACCCCTCAATTTGAGCCAGTGATATCTCCCCTTTCGAGTTCGCGTAACTGTCGATAGCGGCATACAACACCTCTAATGGGCTCAACATCTTGCAATTGAGCGAAAAAGACAACCTACTGTGATATAGGCTCCACATACTCTGATGTTGGTCTGTCATTGCATCCTGAAAACGACCGAACAAAGGCAGGCAAACCTGGCAGAAGTGAGCAAGTAATGTCAGCGATTGAGCCCTGCTTGTGGGCCAGAGCAAGTGAGGGCCAATAGTGCCAATCGATGGGATGCCATGTGCGTTGAGACGTTCCAATACTCGCTCGGTGGGATTGGCGAACAACAGCGGCGAAGGTAGCTGTGCAATATCTTCTTTCTTGAGTTTCTTGCGATTGTCGGCATCATAACTCCACTTCCCTCCCAAGGGTTTGACTTCATTCTCCATTAACATGCCGTGCTTTTTGCGCATTTTGCGGTAGAAGTGATCCATCACTATCGCTTTTCTCGGCGGGAAATGGTGCTCAATTTCATCATAAGGCAACAGAAAGTGTTCCGTTTCTGCCATGGAGACGCAGACCCCAACCAAGTCTAGCGCCTGCAGTTGTACCACCAGGCGAAACTCGTCCGGACGCTGAAATTCGAAATGTGTCACCCCATACTGCTGACACAAAGCTCTAAGCAGTTCAGTCAGTGATGTGTAATTTTGGGTATCGTCGAGAGTAAGGAGAAGCACCTCATGGCCTTGTTGCCGAAGCGTCTTGGCAAAGCTCTCCATCGCCAGAAAAAAAGCCACTAGCTTTTGAACGTGATGGGTAACATATTCAGACTCCTGCTTTAATTCGGCAATCACATACAGGGTGTCGTCATTACTTACAGTAAACCACGAATGTTGTTCATTCAGCTGGTCACCCAAAATGAGTCGAAGTCGGCGGTATCCCATTTCTGTCTCCTAATCCTGAATTGGCCAATCCACCATATCCACAGTGTCCAACGACGCTGAGTCGGCGTTTCCCTTCCATTTACGAACAAAAATACCCTCAGGATCATAGAGTTGGGTCTGCTTACTAAGATCAAACTGACGATGCCCTCTGGGATCAGCACCAACTCCCGCCAGGTACTGCCAGTTGCCCCAATTGGAGCCGACATCATAATCAATCAACATATGCTGGAAGTAGCATGCACCAAAACGCCAGTCGAGACCGAGTTCATGCACAAAACAACTTGCGACAAGTTGTCGTCCACGATTGGACATATAGCCCGTGCGCTTCAATTGGTTCATGCACGCATTAACGACCGGATAGGGCGTCTTCCCCTCGACCCATTGGCGAAATCGAGAGGCGTAGAAGGTCGTCAACGGTGGTGTATCTTTGATCCCTTTGAAAGCAAACAATCGGGCTCCGTATTTGCAGCCGTACCAATAAAAGTATTCCCGCCACAGTAACTCGAACAGAATCCAGTAGGTCGACTCGTTGGCACCGTTTTTACGTTCAAATTTACGCAACTGTTGGACAATGGTTTTCGGCGATACATTTCCGTTGGCAAGCCACAGTGAAAACTTGGTTGAAGCTGTCCAGTCGTCCAGTCGGTTGCGCGTCAATTTGTAACTCAGTGCGGCATCGGTGGCAAAGTAATGGCGAACATGACGAAGTCCTGCCAGTTCCCCCCCTCGAATCCCCTCAAGGGCAAGAGTCGACTCAGCGGTCCCATAGGCCAGAGGAAGCGCGTCGCGGGTGTTCATTGGCGGCGGCAGTTGGGTTGTTGTTTCCGCTACGGAAGGGATGTCGACCTTCTCCATTTTCTTTCTAAAACCAGAGAAGCTCGACGGCAGTGCGTTAACGAGGAAAGGTAAATCATCACGTTGAAACAAAGTACCGTTGTTGCAACGATGTAAGTGCAGGCGTGGGTGCTTTACCTGCGTTTGCCTGACGACATATTCTACGTACCAACTGGAACTGAAACTGATGTACAGGTCCGTCGCCGCGTAATAGTTGACCATCTCAGACAAGGCATTCACCGCTTCATCTATGCTGTTGACCGAGACTTGGTGTAATGTCTGGCCGAGTTGCCAAAGTGACTGGTTCAGTTCTCCCACAGCCTGCATTCTGAACTCTTGCCTGGCATCATCATCAATTTCTATCGGTAAGAATCGGCGATCAAATAATGTTTTTAGCTCTGCAAAATAAAAACAATGAAGAGCTTCCATCTCGACACTGGCGCAACGCAATAATGCGTTGTCGTGTAGACGCAAATCATTGTAAAACCAATACAACCCTCTTTTCACCGACATGATTTCTCCACTCTTCTGTGCGCGGCCACATAATTAATACGCAGTTCATACTTCAATAGCTTAGTCAAAGAGTGGTCATTCTGAGAGCCCGCCTCGTAGGAAAAGAGTCAGCTAAAAAGAGGGTCACAATATGTCGCTCAAAAAGAATCTGGATAAACTGGCTCCCCATTTTGAAGCAGGGGGCAAATATCAAACTTTCTATCCGCTATACGAAGCGGTGGCCACGCTGTTTTACACGCCCGGCCATGTAACTCATGGACGCACTCACATTAGAGACAGTATCGACTTAAAGCGCATCATGATTATGGTTTGGCTCGCCGTGTTTCCAGCGATGTTTTGGGGGATGTACAATATTGGTAATCAAGCCACATTGGCACTCATGGCCAATTATTCTATTCCGGAAGTCACGCAACTCATGAACGACAACTGGCGTTTGGCTCTGGCATTTTCCGGTCTGAATGACTTAAATAGCGCCACTTGGCTCAGCAAGATGCTTTATGGTGCTTGCTACTTCCTTCCAGTGTACGTCACGGTGTTCGTTGTTGGTGGGTTCTGGGAGGTCCTGTTTTCCATTGTTCGCAAACACGAAGTTAACGAGGGCTTTTTCGTCAGCTCAATTCTGTTTTCGCTGATTCTCCCTCCAACCATTCCGTTATGGCAGGCCGCATTGGGCATTACCTTTGGCATTGTGGTGGCTAAGGAAGTGTTTGGCGGGACAGGCCGTAATTTTCTTAACCCCGCTCTGGCTGGCCGGGCCTTCCTCTATTTCGCCTATCCAGCGCATATGTCCGGCGGAGCCGTTTGGGTGGCCGCGGATGGCTACTCCGGTGCGACCCCGCTTAGCCAATGGTATGAAGGCGGCATCAGCAATTTAGTCAGTAATACGACCGGCGAGACCATTACTTGGGGGGATGCTTTTTTAGGTAATATCCCTGGTTCCATGGGTGAGGTCTCCACCCTGCTCATTGCACTAGCGGGCATCTTTCTGATCGCCATCGGCATCGCCTCATGGCGTATTGTTGTAGGTGTTTTGCTCGGACTCACTTTCGCCGCGACACTGTTTAATCTTATTGGCTCTGACAGTAATCCGATGTTCTCCATGCCTGTCTGGTGGCATTTTGTCATTGGCGGCGTCGCTTTTGGTACCTTCTTTATGGCTACCGACCCGGTATCAGCAGCTTTCACAGATACCGGAAAATGGGCTTACGGGATTCTAATTGGCTTAATGACGATTGGCATTCGAGTCCTCAACCCCGCCTATCCGGAAGGCATCATGCTGGCCATTCTGTTTGCTAATTTGTTTGCACCGCTTTTTGACCATATCGTTAAAGAATCGATGGTTAAGCGAAGAGGGCGCCGAATAGTGAAATAAAGTAGTGAAACATAATTCATATAATAGTCATATGGTTTTATAAAGTGCGATAATTTTGAAGCAGAATCACTATTTATTTTGAGTGTATTTTCAAAATCTGAACTTTCGAAAGTGACAAACTACTGAACTCGTTGGATAATTGTAGTTATTAATAACAGACCAGAAGAGTCTGCATAACTACAAGCTCTACCCAAGAAAATCAGAATGAGCCAAGGACAATAGTGAGATCATGAAGAGAAGCGATTTTCAAAAATCGGCGGCAAACTTAAAAAAAGCAGTGCCCTTGATGGTGAAGCATCATGTACCCGCGACTCCGGCCAACTACGCCTTGTGGTACACCTATGTTGATCAAACTATTCCAGAGTTGAATGCCGAAGTTGATGCGATATTAAAAGACTTCGACATTTTGCCTCCCGTCAATATTAACACCCTGTACCGCAACCACATTGCGGGCAAGGCTGAAGTAAGCTTGCACGAACTAAAACACAATATGGAAGCCCTCGTTACCGAAGTTTCCAGCTCTATGACCGATGCCATATCGGACACCTCTCAATTTTCAAAAGTACTCGAACAGAGCTTTGATGGACTGTCGTCCAGCCTGGGTTCCGAACGCAACCCAACCCTTGACGATGTAATGCCAATGATCAAACGACTTGTCGATGAAGCGAGTGACATCCGCCACTCCACCGACTTCATCCACGGTCAGCTGCAAAATGCCAGCGACGAAATCACCCGACTGAAAGCGCAACTTGCCAAAGTGCAATGCAATGCCATGTTTGATAGCCTGACATCGCTCTATAATCGAGGCGCCTTTGATGCCGACATGACAATGTTCTGTGACGCCAAGCAGCCAATGAGTTTAATCCTGCTTGATATCGATCACTTTAAGAAATTCAATGATGAGCTGGGACACCTGTTTGGTGACACCATACTCAAAGGCATTTCACAGCGATTAAAACAAGCGTGCCGCGGAGGCATTACCGCCTACCGATTCGGTGGTGAAGAGTTTGCACTGATTGTTCCAAACAAGTCCCTACGAGTGGCGCGACAAATGGCCGATGCACTGCGTCTGACCATAGAGAAAATGACCATTAAGGATCGTAAAAACGGCACAACGGTAGGCAACATCACCGCGTCGTTCGGTGTCGCAGAGTTTGTCACCGGTGATTCCTATACTTCTCTGGTCGATCGCGCAGACCAACAGTTGTATGACGCGAAACGAAGTGGTCGTAACCGCGTAATGCCATTCTAACTTATACCGTTGAGCTTCTATCTCTGAAAGCTGCAGGATTAAACTTGCAGCTACTGTCTTTTTGAACTCTATAAATACTTTTCTATATCGACGTCATCTAGCTGTTCAGAACTCAGGAAATGGTTGGCAAATTGCATATAGACACCGGACTGCAAAAACAGCCTGAACAGGCTTGAATCCAGATGACCGTCTTTGACCATAAAGCTCATAATCTTTATCGCTTCCGATAGAGTTTTTGCCTTTTTATAAGGACGATCACCGCTCGTCAAGGCTTCGAATACATCAGCAATGGCCATCGCGCGCGCAGGTATTGGCAACTCACTGGCCTTCAGCCCCAATGGATAACCGCTACCATCAGCCTTCTCATGATGGCTTCCCGCCAACATTGGGACATTCTTCATGTGTTTCGGAAACGGCAAACTCTCTAACATTCTTATCGTCTCTATCATATGACTGTTGATGATGTAACGCTCTTCAGCATTGAGCGTGCCTTTCTCTATCGACAAATTATACAGCTCACCCAAGTCGTTCTGATATTCACCCGCCTGCAAAACAAACCGGTCTTCTCTCACCGGTGCTTTATCCCAGGGGATCTTGTGCATCATACTGTCTGACAGCACTGGCACTTGCTCTTGTTGGTTAAATCGCGTGTCCGAACAACGGGACAGTTCTTGCCACGACATGCCCAACCCTGGATCTATCGTTGGTTGCCAGGTACGCCTAGCAATCGCCTTTAAACGTTCAAGCTGATCAGGTTCCAGACTTTCAGTGCCAAGATTGATCCTCGCTAAAAAGCTAAACTCATCATCCAGCGCTTGCTGCTGTTTGTGTACACTTTCCAAATCACTGGCACTGAGCTCACCTGTGTATTTAGTGCGGTAGAACTTCAGCTCCACATCACGCTTTAGCACCTCAAAACGTGTGCGAACTTCGTGTATACGATTATAAATCGTCTCTAGCTTGGTGGACTTATCGATCACATGCTCTGGTGTTGTCACCTTGCCACAGTCATGCAACCAGGCAGCGATATGAAGCTCCTGCCATTGCTCTTTTGACATGGAAAAGTCTGCGAAAGCCGAGTCTTTTGAGTCTTGCGCCGCCTGTGTCAGCATCTCCGTCAATACCGGAACACGCTGACAGTGGTTGCCCGTGTATGGCGATTTGGTGTCGATAGCACCTGCCATCACCTGAATAAACGAATCCAACAAAGCCCTTTGATCCGCTAACATCGTCTGGGTTTCAATGGTGACGGACGCATAGGATGCGAGAGTTTCCAGGTACTCTTTATCATCCATTAACACCTGGGTTTCATGCTCTTCATCAAACCCCAGCCCCAGACCACCGATGACATTTTGTTTACGATCCAGCAAAGGAATGAACAATAAATTGTCTGTGGCGTTTTCCTTGGTGACAAAAGGCCGCTCCTCATAATACTTCGAGTAAACGGGCTGTTTTTTCACAAAAAAGTCATGAACATCGTCAGCAAGTCGAGCGTCATCCAGAGGAATACGGGGCTCTTTTGCCACGTCCAACACCCCCTTTTTACTCAGTTTGACAAATTTGGGTTCCAGATACTTTTCATCACTGCTCAGCAGATAAAGGTAGGCACCATTTGCGCCAGTAGCGTCAACGGTTTCCTCGCACACTAACTCAAGCAGCTTTTCCAGATCATCCTCTTTCGCCATCGAGTTCGTTAGCGACAGAAAACGCCTGATGGTTGACTGCATCACCGACAACGAATCCGACATCGCCTTGATTTCACTCACTCTGGATGCTTCCTGAGAACCATTATGGAACTGGAAATGCTGTATCGAATCTGCTTTTTTTGTTGCCTGACGAATCGGTTTCGCCAGCAACTGCGACAAGAAATAGATACACGGTAAAGCAAACAACAGGGCAAAAAACGAACCGACAAGCGATCGTTTAGCCACCAGATTGGCATTTTTTAGCAATTGCTCCGACTTCACGGCCATCACCATATTGAAGGTTTGATCACGTGTCCCTCTCAGTCTATCGACTTTCACGACCCACTTTTCATCGTTATATGTGATTTCTTTGGCCTCATCACCAAACTCAACCATATTGGCCGTACTGGAAACCAACGGGTGGTCGATATCTCCGAGTTTAAGACTTACCGATTGCCGAAGAGCGTCACGAATCTCGAACAACTCGGGTCTGCTGTAGGCATAAACGTTGAAGCTGTCGTCATAAAGCACCCTCAACGCATCTCGGTTTTCATCACTGTCCTGTAACACCAGTGATACCTGGTCGAGCAATATATCTGCGCCAAAAACTGCACCATTAGTGGCCTTTCGAGAGATAGTGATGCCGGAGCGTGAGATGATCGGCATGTAATACGGCTCCGACACTTTAGCGGCACTGAGTGACGCACTGCGGTACCATTTGGCCTTGCGAGGATCGATGAAAAAATTATGAATCGTTTTTGACTGAAGGAGCCCCAGATGTGCACTGTAGGTTTTGACCAACAAGGTGTTGGTCTCTGAGTTATAATTCAACGCTGCAAATTCGGCATTCGGGCCGAGATTAATTTGGTCTCGCATTCGATTATCCGTAACTCTGGCAACCGACAGCCACTCTCCGTCAGGAAACGCCGCTTTCAGGGCAAAAATATGGCGGTTTGCTCTGAGTTGAGAAACCAGCTCAGGAACAAAATCAAAACGCTTACTCGGGACCACTTCACGGACTAACTCTCCCGCAGAGTATGCATCAACAATGCTAAATGCAGGTCCAAAGTGGAACGACATGTTACTGCGTGTTTCCCCAGCAATCCGCTCAAACAAGTTTTCATTCGCGTTGAGGATGACTTTGTTCAGGCTAGTGTGGGTTATCCAGATTTGTACCCCACAGACGATAATCACCAGAACAACAAATATAGCGGAAATATGGATATGGAGCGGGAAGGTAAGTCTTTTGATACGGTTCTGACTGGTCGGCATAGGCAATAACACTTTGAATTAACAGGATGTATACCCAAAAAACCTAAACATGTAGGCTAGTTGCTATAAGACTAGTCGAAATGACTCAGTGCGAGAAGGTAAATATTGACTAAGGAACAAAAAAACGCCCCATGATTATTCATGAGGCTACACTACCAAAGGAAAATTTGACTCAAATAGTTAAAAGGCTAGCGGAATTAAAATGCAAAGCTAAATCCGAGATTGTAGTCATCTCCATTTTTGGCGATAAATTCTTTATCTTCACTGCACGCTCTCGGACGGCCTTTTTCATCGCCCTGCACTAAACTCACCCAGTGACGAATACCCGATGCGTGGCAGTTCTCAGTTTGCCCAAATGTGGTACAGGTTTCTAACTGGATATCTTCAATCTCAACTAACTCTAAGCTGCCAGTACCTTTACGTCTACCCAGCATCACTTCCACATGCGTGCCGCTCTCATCACGAAATAGGATCGACTCAGGAGCGCATTTGTCACCTAAATAAGCGACAAAATGTTTGGCTCGCTTCAGACCTGTATGCTCACCGTTCTTGAAAAAGACCTGAACATGACGATAGTCAATCTCATAACTCACCACATCTTCGTGTGAGCCAGTTTCAAGTGGAAACAAGGTGTCGAGCAGTTGCTTGGCCATTTTTTGCTTTTCAATTTGCTCATCCGCTTTCACCATTTCCACAGCAAAGACGGCTTCAGCGATAAAGGTTGAATGGTTTCTGTGTAGCTCTGTTTTATCGAATGTCAGCATGTTCATCGTCTTTCCCTCGCACGGCGATAATTCTAATTTAGAGCAAATATCTCAAACGAGCGTTTAAATTAATATTCGTTTTGTGATTTGCATACTTTGTAGACTAGCGCTTTTTTGACTACAATTTCACAACAAAAATTTTACACTGTGAATTTTACAAAATGCCTCTGTCAAAAAGTCTAATCCGTCAGTCCCATTTTTTGGGCACTAAGGTAAGAAACCTTAGAAAGCGCAACCATTTAACGATGGAAGATCTCTCCGCGCGCTGTATTCGCATCAATCCGGAATACGCTCCGTCTGTCTCGTACTTGTCCATGATTGAGCGTGGCAAACGCGTACCCAGTATTGATATGTTGGAAGTCATCGCGGAAGTATTTCAAAAAGATCCGGCCTGGTTTCTCGATAATGAACCTGAGCAGGAAGAGATCACACCAGTGAAGGGCAACCGAGGTGGCATAAGCGGTATGGCTCTTGAGCCCAGCTTTTTGTTCTCCAACGACATCCTGCAAATTGCCATTCCGGAAATGCTGTCGCAAACCGGAATTACCGGAAGACAGTTTGCCCACCTTCTGATCCGCGCACATCAAGAGAGTTTACAAAACCACTTTCCGGATCTGGAGCGTGCTGCTGAGGACGTTGGTTTAAAAAGATTAAACCTTTCCATTGAAGATCTCATCGACATTGCTGCCAATCTCGGACTTCGCGTACAGTGGGTTAATCGCACGCCGAAAGATGTTGTCGACGAATTGGGAGTGAATGCCAAACAACTGGTAACGTCTTTTTTTGAACCACCCGGCACTATTTACCTGAATGAAATTCTCAAAGCTTACCCGACCAGATTAAAGTACGATTTGGCGGTATATATTGGCCACCGCATTCTTCACAGTGAAGAGGGGTTAAAGAGTGTATTAAGTGTAGGACAAAATAACAGCTGGGAAGACGCAACACAGGCTCAATCTGCTTCAGCACTCAACTCACAGGACATTTTGCAGGCCTGGAGAGACTTTGAGTCGAGCTTTTTTGCCGGAGCTCTCTTGTGCCCGAAGGTCCCCTTTCGTCAGCTGCTCGACCGCTGCGGCTATGAAATCGACGTTCACAAGCGAGCTGGCGTGTCACCATCTGTCGCCATGCGCCGAATGACCGTAGTCTCACCCTATCCTCACTGGCATTATTTCGATGCCTATGGTCCAGGAAAACTCAAAGCGGTTTACCGCGGAAACGGCATTCCGCTACCCTGGGGCAATATGAGAATGGTCAACGACCCTTGTCAACACTGGGCAGTATTTCGCCGCTTATCTGAGCCTCAAAACGGTTCCTCGGCTCAAATCTCCATTCTCAACGTGGGTGATGAGCCACGCATTTACTGCTGTGAATCCATCAATATGACGGATCCGGCAGGCAACAACAGAGTACTGTGTGCCGGTATTGACCTGAACCCGGCCATAGATGCTCAGGGCGGTAACGCTCTGGAAATTGCCAGCGAACTCAAGCGCTCGTGTGTTGAAGGCGGAGGAAGCGTCGTCATTCCACATGGCATCAAAAAAGATCTCCAAACCGTCGCTAAAATACTAAATATCAACTGGATAGAGCGCGGTATCGAAGGCGAGGCGAGACTGATTTGTTCACGTGGTGCCGTTTGTCCAAGAAAACCAAGTTGCTATGAGGGTTGTCAGGACGCAGAAAAAGAACAGGTCGGTAATATCGTTTGATTTGAAAAGCACAAGACACAAAAGAAAAAAGGCCAGCCACAATGATCGTGACTGGCCATATACAAGTGTGAACAAATAGAGGTTCACTAACAACGTCAGTTGGCTAGGTGACCCTCGGCTTAAAAAGGGTCGCTTTACTATATGCAGAACCCGTGCCAACTTTTTAAACCGCTGTTTTCTGATAATTCTGGTTAGATAAGTATCAATTTCACGTAAACCACGCTCATATCATCTTTGCATTATGCAAATTACGGTGCAATTTGCAATTTCCGCTCGTTTTATATTGCAAAATACGACCAAACCCAGAAAGACTGTATGAAACCCATTACATCAAATATGCACTGACTTACGCCCATTTGATACATTTCATCAATATACAGACCAACAAAAACTTAACTTATTGAAAGTCGGTACCTTCTAGCTTGAGCAACTGGCGTTTTCGCTCTACTCCACCTGCATATCCGGTCAACTTGCCACTTTTTCCAATGACACGATGACAAGGAACAACCACTGAAATGGGATTTTTGCCATTTGCCGCCCCAACGGCTCTGACAGCTTTCGGTTTTCCAATACGTTCTGCTAACTCCTGATAGCTGATAACCTCGCCATAGGGAATATCACACAATGCTTTCCATACTTGCTTCTGGAATGCGGTACCTTGCGCAGCAAGGGGAAGATCGAACGTCCGGGATTTCCCGGCAAAATAAGCCTCTAGCTGTTGCTGTACTCTGATTAAGATAGGATGTTCAGGAGACAACTGGCCTAGCTCTTCAGGCAACGTGGTATGTTGTTCAAACCACAGGCCCAGTACACCATCATCGCTTGCCTGAATGGTCACATCCCCTAAGGGGGTGCTGGTGATAAGGTAATAATTCATAATGCATGACTCCAGCAATGCAGTGTGGCGTAGCTTCCCCAAGGCGATACACGATCTGCGGTCAATCCTTGTTGAAGCGTACTATATTTTTTAACTATCAAGTCGGTTTCTAAAAACAGGTCAGGATCGGACAAACCACGCATTCGGGCATAGCTGACAGTCCAGGGCCCAACTCCCTTCAGGGTTAACCAGTTCTCCGGAGAGTCATCGGGTGCCTGCGCCACAAAACCAGCTAGTCTCGCCAGAGTTTCTTTTCGACTCTGCGGCATCTTTAAAAAGCTCAGGTCAGATTGAGCCACCAACTCTGCCGTCGGAAATACCTGTTTACCAGAGACACGATGATTAAGCTGCTGTACCAAAAGGTTCAGCTGCCCGATCGCCGCTTTGACCGACACCTGCTGCCCCAATACTGCTCGCACACCAGCCTCCCAAATAGACCATACTCCAGGAAGTCGAATTCCGGACTGACGAATCAAGTGACGGTCTACCCCCTTTAAGTGTTCCTCCACCAAAAACAGGTCTGTGTTGAGGTCAAATACCCGTTTAATATTCGCCATCAGCCAAGGCAATTTGGTGACATCCTCAAGCTCAAACTCCACCCTGACACTTTGTCTCTGCTCCACATCGGCATGTAACCTGAACCAGCCCAGGCGTCCCCCAGCTTCGATATGGCGCGCATAACTGTCGTCTGTCACCTGCTCAACGCCGGAAATCGCTCTGAGTTGATAGAAATCTAGCAGTCTACGCCAGTGGTAACGTCCACGATAAGCAAGATGGAGCACATTTGAGGCCGTTGACGGCGCTTCGGACGCTCGCCCTCTTTTGACATCTGTCGGTGTCAGTTTCAAGTACTTCCTGAAAGCATCATTAAAACGACGAGTGCTATTGAAACCGCAGGCAAAACCGACCTCAGTGACAGATAAAGAGCTGTTGTGTAACAACTGCTTGGCAAACATCAGCTGATGCAGTTGGGCATACACCTTTGGCGACATACCAACATGGGTTCGGAATAGTTGTCTTAGATAACGACTGGTTACCCCCAGCCTTTCAGACAGAACCTCCAGATTAGAGTGATTGAGTTCACCCTCCTCAATAAGCTTTAGTGCCCGTCGAACCGTGGTTTCGGTACCTCTCCAGGCCCAGGAATTGGGGGCACTATCAGGACGGCATCTCAGACAAGGTCGGTAACCTGCATTCAAAGCGAGTATTGCATTAGAAAAATACTCAACGTTGTCTTCTTTGGGCAAATTCGCCGGACAAATTGGGCGGCAAAATATCCCTGTGGTTTTTACGGCAACGAAAAACCGTCCATCAAATCTTGTATCTCTCGACAGGCGAGCGTGCCGACACTGCTCTCTTGATAATAATTCCATAGGTTACTCCATCCCCTGCCTTTTCCTTAGTGTAACCCACAAACCACACCAAACTAGCCACTTTCGGAACAGAATAGCACCACATTAGATTCACCTTTCTGTCATCAATTCGTCAACAGGTAAGGTAAAAGTATTTGCATACCAGTAAGTTAACATTCAAGCGAAAAAGGCGTTAAAAAATTGCCTCTGGAAATTTCTAAAACTCGAAAAGCTCTGTCTATACTGAGGCTGAGTTTGATGATTAATGTCATGTTATGAGGGTGGCTATGTCTAATGTAGATTTTCGTCCTGGAAAAAAACCGTTCTACGACAACAAGCGTTTCCGGCGTGGATTTGCAAAATCCGGAGATTTCACGCTGGCAGAAGAAGATATATTGATTCGATTTGGAGACACCATGACGGCTCTCGAGTCAGGAGAGATCATGCCAGAGTCCGAATCTGAACACCATTTTTTGCAGGTTATCGCCGATGAAAGTCATGCCGAGAGCAAGTTGGAGAAGACTTGGATCAAGTACATCCATTTAGCCCGTGATCGTAAGAAGTTTCATACGCTCAACGGCAAAAAGACCGAAACTGAGGCAAGTAGCGATGACTCAGACTACAGCGATAACGATGATATTGGGGATGATTTAGTGGACGATGAAATAACCTAAAACGAATAGGCTCCTCTGTTTTCGATCTCTCCCTCTAAGTGAAACCACTATGTGTGATAGTCATGCAATCAAACTATCACACAAAATAATTGTATGTTTTTTCAGATCTACTGCTCAACCCTCTCATTCATTCACGCTCTTTATGGGTATGTGTGTTATATTAGTAATTATGCATATATAGAGATATCCAGAACACAATGCTCACGAAGTTGGAACAAGTATACGAAGTGCTGTCTTGTTTGCCGGATCCTGTTTTCATTCTAAGTGAAAAGGGGGATTACATCGACTTACTGGGTGGCACTGATACTCAATCTTATCATGACGGCAAAGCCCTTATAGGCAAGACGCTGCACTCGGTAATGTCGGAAGACAAGGCGAACTGGTTTATAGGTCAGATTATCGACGCCTTAGATCGTAACTGTGTTGTGACAGTAGAATACGATCTGGCCGCTGCAGAGGTAGTTGGACTTGATGAACACGCCGGGCCTGCGGGAATCTTGCGATTTGAAGGCAAAATATTCCCACTCTCATTTATGCATAATGACGACCGCGTTGTGTGTTGGTTAACGCGTAATATATCTCAGCGCCACCAGTTGGAAGTACAATTACGCAAACAGAGCGAGACCGATGGATTAACACAAATAGCAAACCGGAATTACTTTTTCAACAGGCTGTCTTCTATCACGAAGCACGACGTGTTACATAGCCTGCTATTACTGGACGTAGACTTTTTCAAACAAGTAAATGATACCTACGGACACCTCGCTGGCGACCAAACACTGCAGGAAGTGGTCAGTCGGGTACAAAGCCTCATTCGACCGATTGATATTTTCGCCAGAGTGGGCGGAGAAGAGTTTGCCATCATATTGCCACAAAGTGATGATCGCAGTGGCTACGAGGTTGCCGAGAGAATAAGACTCGCCATTGCCAACCACCCCTTCAGCTATAAAGAACACACTTTCGCCATCACCACGAGCCTGGGAGTCACTCAAATTCATCAGGGAGAACAAAATAACGAGGTGTTTTCTCGGGTTGATAACGCGTTATACCTTGCCAAGGAGCAAGGGAGGAACCGCTGTGTAAGCCTGCTCAAGTAAAGGCCGGCCTATATGGAAAGCCAACTTCGCGTCATTAGCATGATCTCATACCTAGCCTTTAATTACCCACAAAGGGGTAGTCAATAAACTGACGGCAAACGAATTATTGACACTTCCTGTTTCAAATTCAAAGTTCTCTTCACCTGACATACCTCGAGCCTATATAACGTGTAAAATCTGAGGTTACGCAGACGTCTACTTTACGTGGTTCAAAATAATGATGAATCTTTTCAGGTTACTCAATATTAAGAATACAATTCTGATCGTATTTTTAATTCCAACAACCTTATTGGTCACTTTGATCGGCACTCAAATTTTCAAAGCTCAACAACACGCCGCTCACGCGCAGACTTCACTGGAAGCAGTCCATCTATTTAAACTTTATGATGAAATAGCACATCAATTTGCCGTAGAGCGCGGCTTGACCGCTGGCGTCCTGGCCGCGAAGGGACAAGGACAGCAAGTGAGTGCACTCAAACAGCAACGCATTAAAGCAGACCAGGCGTTTCGCAACCTAACTTCATTTTCGCCACAATATTTGGAAAGTGAAGTTCTCACTCGACTAAATAAAAATGTACTTCAAGCTCTGGAACAACGAGCGTCTATACGGCAACAAGTTGATACACTGAACATTAAGGACTCGCCTTTCGCGTATTATTCCAACATTAACCGCATGTCTCTTGATAACTTATCGGTGATTCTGACACATGTCGATGCCCCGGAACTTGAACAGAAACTACGGGGCTTACATGCTCTACTTACAATGAAAGAAGAAGCTGGGAAAGCGCGTGGCGCGCTCAATGGTGCCTTTGCGGGTAAACGCTCTTCCCTCGACGGCTATACCAATATCAGCAATTATATCGCAACAGAAACTTATGCTCTGAGACAGGCGGAACTGTTGTTCGCAGCGAATGATCTGCAAACACTCACTGCAATAACGAGTAATGCCATATGGCGTGATGTGGATGCAATTCAACAAAGCTACCGCGCACAAAGAAGTTCTCTGGATCAATTAGAAGGCCCAGATGCGCCCGAGTGGTTTGACCTGGCAACAAAGCGCATTGGCCAGATCAAAGGGCTAGCCGATACCATTGCCAATAATGTATCAGAGCTTGCTAGGCAAAATCAGCAGCAAGCACAGAAAACGGTAATCGCTTATATTGCGGTAACTCTATTTGTTGTACTTCCTCTCTCGGCAATCGCATTCCTGTCGACTAGGCGGCTTCACCGCAGAGTGACCCTATTCGTTGACCAAATCGATACCATGGCCAAGAACAAGGATCTTAGTCTGACTCTCCCGTGTGAACAGCGCGATGAACTCGGCAAAATCGCACTTCATTTCAATCAGCTCACCGCAAGTCTGGCATCCGCATTACAGAAGTCACTAGATGTTGCCCAAAAAACGGAGCAAGAGATGATGGGCATGAGCCAACTTGTGTCTTCGACTCAAACAGTCAGTCAGCAAACGCATTTACGCTGCGACAATATTGCGACCGCAATGACTGAGATGGCGCAAACGAGCCAGGAAGTAGCCAGTATCACAAGCGAAGCTCAGCAAAGTGCTGACAGTGCTCAACACAATGCTATTCAGTGCCAAAGCCATGGTGAGTATTCCTTAGTGACAACGACTCAGTTGATCACCAGCGTCGACAATACATACGCTTGCTTGGAACAGTTAGAAATTAAGATGGCTAGCGTGTCGGAGATTCTAGATAACATCAATTCGATCTCCGAACAAACTAACTTGTTAGCCCTTAATGCCGCCATAGAGGCAGCCCGGGCAGGCGAGCAAGGACGTGGATTTGCAGTCGTTGCCGATGAAGTTCGATCATTGGCTCAGCGCAGCAAAGAGTCAACAGAAGTCATTCGTAATCTGCTGGATGATATTTCTAATAACGCAAAGACATCCTTTGAAAATATGCAGCAAAGTCGTGATGCAAGCTATACCGCTCAGTCCATGGTGTCCGACACCAATACTATGATCGATGGTCTAATTGCGACGACAAAGCAAATCACCGACTACAACACCAGCATTGCAACGGCGACAGAAGAGCAGTCACAGACGACTCAATCTGTTGAATCTGATATCGATACGCTTCTGTCCATGGTCGAAACGACCGATAAAAATATCCAGCAGATGAATAGCGAAATGCATAGGGTTAAACAGCGGATGGAAGAGTTGGTTGCCGATGTGTCTCTGTTTAAACTGACATCATAGACTAGCTGACTCGCTTGGCGGTAAAGCTTAAGAGCCTCGGTAATCGATTACCGAGGCTTTTTGTTTCGCCATCTGCTTGGCACATGGTGAAACAAAAACTCATAGCGTTAGTACAATATAAGCCGCGAACCATCCTCAAAGATTTCTCCTCATAACGATATTAAGCTCAGCCCAACTACCAAACAAGCCAGGGATAAGACTGTTCAAATGATATACAAATTGGATATCCATCACAATTGAGCTAAAGAAGTGATGATGAGGTCTACTATTGTCACTCAGTTCCTGATAAATTAAAAAACAAAACGTCGTTTTAAAAATTAAATCTTGAAACGTGCTTTTCTGAACGGTGACAGGTTTCTCTTTAAGACTCCAGCTTCTAACTCATGAAACTACGGGTACCTTCTGGTCAGTTAATCATTCCAAATTGAGATCGCAAACAATGAACCAATACAAAATTGCAGTCATCGGCGAATGCATGGTCGAACTGCAGCGAAACGGTGAACTGCTCAAACAAAGTTTTGGTGGTGACACTCTTAACACTGCTCTCTATCTCTCCCGTCTAACGCAAAATCACGATGTACATGTGAGCTATGTAACAGCGTTAGGTAATGACCCGTTCTCAGATGAGATGATAGATACATGGACTCAAGAAGGCATCGACACCAGTTTGATCCTCCGACTAAGCGATAAAATGCCTGGACTGTACCATATCGAAACAGACGAAACGGGTGAGCGCACCTTCTTCTACTGGCGCAATGATGCGGCTGCAAAGTTTGTTCTTGACCAAAGCGAATCAACAAAGTTACTGGAAGAGCTACTCACGTACAATGCGGTATACCTGAGTGGTATTACCCTCGCTATTCTGACCGACAACGGGCGTGACAAACTGTTCAGTTTCCTCAAAGCATTCAAAGATAGAGGCGGCAACGTTTTCTTCGACAATAACTTTCGCCCCAAATTATGGGAAAGCCGTGAACTTGCGATCAACACATACAGGGCAATGCTAAGTTATACCGATACCGCCTTACTGACCTTCGAAGATGAACAGGCACTATTTGGTGATATGTTTGTTGAACAATGTATCGAACGTACGAGCCAGGCTGGCGTCTCCGAAATTGCGATCAAACGCGGAGCGAAAGATTGCCTGATTGTCACGGGCAGTAAGGCAAGCTACGTGCCTCCTAAACCGGTGAACAAGGTAATAGATACGACAGCGGCTGGGGATTCATTTAGTGCTGGCTACCTGGCGAAACGCCTGACTGGCGGCAGCGCACTGGAAGCGGCGGCGGCAGGGCATAAAGTGGCAGGAGCCGTAATTCAACACCGCGGCGCAATAATACCCAGAATTGAAACACCAACACTCTAATTAGTAGGACAAATGAGATGACAACACTGAATGAAAAGCTAGCAGACTTGAAAGTAATTCCTGTAATTGCAATCAACAGAGTAGAGGATGCCCTTCCTTTAGGTAACGCGTTGGTGAATAACGGAATGCCATGTGCGGAGATCACTTTCCGCACAGAATGTGCTGCAGATGCGATCGCTGCTATGCGCAAAGAATTCCCAGACATGTTAATTGGTGCCGGTACTGTACTGACCAACAAGCAAGTGGATCAGGCCATCGAAGCCGGTGTCGACTTCATTGTCAGCCCTGGATTTAATCCCCGCACAGTACAGTATTGCCTGGATAAGAATGTACCTATCGTACCAGGGGTCAATAACCCAAGTCTGGTTGAACAAGCGATGGAAATGGGTCTTCGTACATTGAAATTCTTCCCTGCAGAACCTTCTGGCGGCGTCGCTATGCTCAAGGCACTTACGGCGGTCTACCCTGTCAAATTTATGCCTACGGGCGGTGTGAGCCTCAACAACGTAGATGATTACCTTTCTATTAACTCCGTACTTGCTTGTGGCGGTACCTGGATGGTTCCAACTAACCTGATTGATGACGGTCGTTGGGATGAACTAGGTCAATTGGTTAAAGACGCTGTTGCGCACGTAAACCAGTAAAGTGAATTTCTTACCGCACAGTGCACTCTGTGCGGTTTTCTATTACTGTGAACTTACCCAAGCGTGAAAACGGTCAAGCCAATTCCGCGCATCATGAGCCTTATTGACATAAGCACCAAATCCATGTCCCCCTTGTTCGAACAGTTCAAGCTTTGATGACACGCCATGCTCATTCAGAGCACTATGCAGTCGCTGACTATGTTCTGGAACTACACTGAGATCATCTTTGGCGTGCATAATCAACATAGGTGGAGTATCCGAAGTAATGCGGTGTTCTATTGAAAGCTCGGAAATCAGAGTCGGGTCGTTCAATTCGCTTTTTAAGGTCTGATACGATCCCAAATGAGTGATATCTAGATTCATCGAAACCACGGGATACATCAGACAAACAAACTTGGGCTTGTCGGATACTGGCAAGGTACTTAACCAAGCAGCTAAATGCCCTCCGGCAGAAAATCCCAACACCCCTACTTCATGGCCAATACAAAGAGTTTTGACCACATGCAATGCTTGCTGAGCATCCTGTATTGAAGCTATGTCTTGGTTTTTTTGGGTACAATCCGGTAATCGATAGTTGAGACAGAATGCGTGATAACCCATCTTAGCGAGACAACGACCAACTTCGATACCCTCATTGTCGATGGAGACAAACTGGTACCCCCCTCCCGGAATAATGAGTACGGCTTTACCGTTAGATACTTCTGGCACACACTCTACAAGCTCTGGAGCCGAGATATTGGAAATCAGCCTATGTGGCTGACGTAACGGATTCTCTGGTTGCTCGACTGTCATCGGCTTGAGGTCATTCACCTCGCTTACTGGCCAAAGTGCATGAACTTTTTCATCCTTTACAATCTCTGCCAACGAGTAAATAGATTCCATGACTACTTCAACCTTCCATCTGATTTCCCTGAATGGTTCATTCTATGTTAAGCAAAGCAATTACAGATCATCCTGACCTCACAAAATGAAAAAGCCAGCTATCAAATGTAGCTGGCTTTCAATCAACCTTGTTGCCGACAATCAATCGATGAGTGAACGAACGTATTCTGCAATTTCCGACACTTGGCAATTTGCAAAGAAGCACTCTTGGAACTGCGCGCTGCCCACCGCTTGCTTAACCAACTCTTGATCGATAGCCTTTAGTGACTCGACAACATCTTTACAAACAGCAGCTTTAACTTCGCTAAGAATCGCCGCGTTACGTTGCTGAGGTTCTGCACGTTCGATTGGGTAACCTTCACCACGTGCACCTGTAAATGCTTTCTCGAAGATGTAACGCACGTTGAGGTCACCTGCCCAACCAAAGCCTTTTGCAAACGCCAATGAGATAGCATTGCCATTGTTAATTTGGTTGAAAAGGAATGCATCGGATGGCTCTAGGCAGTAACCGCACACGACACCTGGGTGAAGATTGCTTGCCATCAACGCGCCTTGGCCGGTGCCACAGCCAGTCACGACAAAGTCCACAGCTTTTGAGTTCAAAAGAATGCTCGCCATGATACCAAGGTGAATGTAAGTCAGGTGGTGGTCATTTTCATCTGTCATGCCTACATTGAAAACGTCGTGACCTAAGTTGCCTGCCACAAGGTTTAGCTCTGAAGCAACCATCGCATTTTTCGGTGCTTGGCTGTTTTCCATCATTAGTGCAATTTTCATAACGTATCTCCAGCGACTTTTGTCGCCCAAATTCCAAATTTCTTACCAAATAACTGATTCGTTCTCAGTCGCCACGCTCATCTTTTACTGTGACGACTGCGTTTGACTCACTACCATTTTGTCATCGATATACATTCTATAAATAGTCACCGAATTAGTGACGATCAATGTCGCTTCTAACAACGTCCCGCCAATCGAACCTACAATGATATTGTTAATTAACCAACATGTCGCACCTATCAAAAAGCCCACTCGCATTTCAATACCTTTCAGCATGAATACACAGTAAGTACCGATAGCAGTACCAAGTATCGGCCAGATGTGAATAGCGCCCTCAGAGACAAAGAGGCCAAATACCACTGCAACTACAATGAATGCCCAAGCGACGAGTCTTGATTGAGTAAATATCGATGCCAGCGTTCGACTTGCGGACAACGCCGATGCAACCACTGACACCAACGAACCTAGTAAAAAGTAGTGAATCAGATGATTGATGTTGAAAACCACCATTAAGATTTTCAGTTGCTTGTCGTCCTTTTGGTAAAAGGTCGCCATGCCCAAACCAAAACTCAGAAAACCGAGTAGTTGACCGACAAACAACCAATCAATCATCGTTCTTTTATTCCTACTAGCGAGCTAGCCAACCACCATCAACAGCGATGGTGTAACCATTAATGTAATCAGACGCTTTCGACGCGAGGAATACACATGGACCCGCGAGATCTTCTGGCGTACCCCAACGGTCGGCTGGAATGCGCTCTAAGATTTCTGCATTGCGTTTTTCATCAGCACGTAGCGCTGCAGTATTGTTAGTCGCCATGTAGCCAGGTGCAATTGCATTAACATTGATGCCTTCTTTTGCCCACTCATTTGCCATAAGGCGAGTCACACCCATTACACCGCTTTTTGATGCTGTATAAGAAGGAACGCGAATGCCACCTTGGAATGACAGCATAGACGCCACGTTGATGATCTTGCCGCCTTCTCCTTGGGCAATAAACTGCTTGGCAACCGCTTGAGACATAAAGAACACCGACTTAATGTTAATGTTCATTACGTCATCCCAATCTTGCTCAGAGAAATCAATCGCGTCATTACGACGGATAATACCGGCATTGTTCACCAGGATATCGATACGACCTAGTTCAGTCACTGCGCGGTCTACGATGCCAGGAATGTCGTCTAACTTCATCAAGTTAGCACGAATATCGATAAACTTGCGGCCTGTTTCTTCCATTAGAGCGATGGTTTCTGTCGGCTCAACAATGTTAACACCGACAATGTCGCAGCCGGCTTTCGCTAGCCCTAATGCCATGCCTTGACCTAGACCAGTATCACATCCAGTGACGACCGCTACTTTGCCCTCAAGACTAAATGAATCAAGAATCATAATCCGTTCCTTTATTGGTGATGAAGTGGTGAACAAATCGGCATGCTCACTAAGTTGAAACTACATTACACAAAAAACATCAATGCTGAAAGAATTTTTTAAAACGATGTTTCAAAAAATCACTATAAATCATCATAGAGGTGACACAGGTCTCATAATTTTGGTTCTAAAATAATGAAATGGCTTTTCGAAATTGCTGACTGACCGTGGTATGTCCGCTATAATCATTTGAATTAAAAATTGATTTCAGAGAGTGAAATGGAAAGATCAAATCAACCAGAAGCGGTGTCTTCTGTATTAAAAGTGTTTAACATCCTGTCAGCACTCGCCGAGCAAAAAGAGATTGGAGTGTCTGAACTGTCTCAGCGATTAATGATGTCTAAGGCTACGACCTATCGTTTCTTGCAAACAATGAAAACACTGGGTTACGTGGAGCAAGAAGGCGAAGCGGACAAGTATGCGTTAACTCTCAAGCTATTCGAAGTCGGAGCAAAAGCCCTAGAGCATGTTGATTTGATCAAACTGGCCAACCGTGAAATGGAGACGGTACACAAAGTTACTCAGGAGACACTTCACCTTGGCTCACTAGAAGAAAATGCCATCATTTATCTGCACAAAATCGACTCCAGCTACCAGCTTCGCATGTATTCTCGCATAGGTAGACGCAATCCACTCTACAGTACGGCCATCGGTAAAGTGCTGATGAGTGACCTTCCAAAACAAGAAGTTTATGAGTTGCTTAAAGATGTCGAGTTTGTCAAACATACCGAACGCACCCACGCCAACATTGATGAACTGTGGGATGAACTCTGTATTGTTCGTGAACAACACTTTGGTGAAGATAACGAAGAGCAAGAACCGGGCCTAAGGTGTATCGCTGTACCTGTTTATGATCGCTTTGACAAAGCCATCGCAGCGGTATCAATGTCATTCCCTGTTATTCGCTTTGATGAAAAGAAAAAGTCTGAATATGTGGCGCTGCTGCATACCGCAGGACGTAATATTTCCTTGGCGCTGGGCTGCAAGAATTACCCTGTGTGAACCACATTATTGTATTAAAAGGAGCCAACCAAGTATTGGCTGGCTCCTTTTTCGACTCAATAATTCAAATCGTTCTAATACACATCAGTGCAGCGGTGCGCCAAATAGACTCCAACTATCACCATTGTCACGGCTTCGTAGTATCACACCATTATGAGCTTTAATACCATTGTAGAGATTCACCTCGGCACTGCCGCCCGTCTCAATAAGTTCTAACGGCCAACGCTCACGATACTGCTTCGCATGTTCATTATTTAAGAAGTGATGATAGAACCAATAGTTTAGGTACAGCTCATTGTCAGGCCCTACCGACAACTTGTGATAGTAGACGCTGTATCTGCCCTCTGCCGGGATGACTAGACTTCCCATGTCTTGCCAATCTTGGCCAAACGGTTTGCGCATATAATGCAAACTGTAGCGATCCTTTTCATCCACTTTACGAAACACCATATGAATCGTGTCATGACCATCTATGACCAATCCTGGGTACGTGTTGAAAGGGTCACCGTCACCATTAAGCGAAACAAGATCAATGGCATCACTCCACTCACCGGTAAGCTCTCCCCCCGAATCGGTCTCAGCCGTTAAGTACCTAAACGGTGCTTGGTGGCTGCCCGCAATCACGTGAAGACGCCCATCACTATCAAGCAAAATGAACGGGATATTGTGATTATCTGGAGACAAGCAACAGCTTCCCGTTGTTGTAAGGTACTTAGGTAGTGTCACCTCTCCTGTTAGATGGTTGTAACTGGCATAGTAAATGTCCGTATCGGTGGTATTGTTACCAAGGTTGCTGTCTAAACGAGCGAACACGAAGTGGGTCATATGACCGATCGTTGCGGTGCTGTTCATGCCTCCAGAGTGGGTATAACCCGCTATGTACTCCGTGATGCCACTTTCATCTCGAATCAGCGAGGTTGCTTGACCAATTTGCAAACCTTCTCCCGTTTTCTCGATCGGCACAAGCTGCGATTGATCGTATATCAGCACAGGCGGCACATCTCGATTAATGTTCCCTGTTGCCGCTTGGAAATTGTAGTGCCCATTCTGGTAGTGGCACTTGTCTGCTCTGGATGGCAACGAATAAGCTTGCCACTCTTTGAACTGACGTTTTCCTTGCTTTGAATAAAGTAAATTCCAAACCGTACCACCAGTAAGCGGCTTATCTACACAGGTAAGAAGGTAGGCATCGCCGTCATTATCAAACTCTACACGTTCATGGATAAGCTTAGCGCCTGACCACACCTTTCCATCCCAATCCGGCTGCTTCCACGCACTGCGAAGCGCATCATTTACCGAGTAGGCTTTCCAACCCTTGCGAGTTTTTACTTGAACAAACTGTTCAGTCGGAAAACCATAAGATGGATAAATCGTGCTGTTGTCACCTTTGGCTTCATAAGCGCCAGCTACCATGACTTCTCTCCCTTTGCTATCAAAGGTCACCATATTGGCAAGGTAGCGGGGATTGTAATCAAACATCTCACGCTCACGCTGGTAAAGGTCACGATACTTAAGCGGGGCACTACCTGGCACTACATCGTTCTGCCACTTGTCTGTATCCCATTCTAATTGTCCTTCATCCCAAGGAGATTGATGCAACATCTCCGCCGAACGGGCATAAAGTTCAGCCGCTTGCTCGTTGTCCAACGCGTGTGCATATACGGAGAGTTCATCCATTAGCCCAGAGTAATACTGCCCTTCCACATCGGAAGACATACCGATATAAACTGGCGCAGCATCTAAATTCGCCATTGTGACGTTGTTAGTTTCTGCGATACGAACTCCATCGACATAAAGCGTTGCAGTGCCGACAACATCTTGTTCTTGACCGAGCCATTTTTCAGGTTGGAAACTGGCGACAAAATGGGTCCACTGTTGATTGGTCACCACAGAGCCAACAACAGGTTCACCGTTACCGACTTGCAAAGACCAACGCCCTTGTTCATCAATAGCGATCACTCGTTGACTACTCAATTCACCGGCTTGCCAAATAGTCTGTTTATCGCCACCGACTCGTCTTGGTGATACCCATCCAGAGACACTCCAAGACAAAGCCTGCAACGCTTCACTTGCTGGCACTTCTATCCCCTGTCCCCGCTTAAACAGCAAGCCACGTCCTTTGGTGCCATCACGTTGGTGCTTTTTCCACTGCCCTTGCGTTTCTAATTTGCCATTGTGGTTGTTTTCTTCATCAAACAGCAGTTCACCCGACACTTCCGAGAATGACCAGTGCGCCTGGCGGCTCCATGTTTTGCGCTCCACTTGCTGTTGAGTTAGCGCGCCCGCAATGACTTCGACTTTGTCGATATTGCCTTGGAAGAAGTACTGCGCATCACTGCCGCGATAACCGATGCCCATTTTGGACTCAAGATTGGGTTGATACGGCACGCCACTAACCTGCTCAACAAGATGACCATCAAGGTACATACTGGCAGTTCCCAAATAACGGTTTTCACCAGTAAGTTCATCCGCGTTATAAGTGGCAATCACATGTTGCCAGCGGTCTGTTTGTGCCAATGCGTTACCTACTTTTTGCCAGGCTCCACCGCTATTAAGCCAGAATTGCCAGCGTTTCTCTGGCGTGAGATAGACTTGAAAACCTCCCTGTTCACCTCTCGAAGAGAGCCCAGCCTGATAGCCTGTTAGCTCACCAGTTGGCTTAACCAGCATAGAAACACTAAAGCTGCTTAAGTTCAGCTCTGGGTTAGAATCAACCCAAACGCCATCACCATAGCCATCGAAAGATAACGAACGCCCCTGACCCGTTTTACTATCTGTCTCCCAAGTTGGGGAACCGTATAAGTAGCCAGGGTGGTTGTATGCCAACTTGTCTTCAGGGTTAGGAGTCTGAGAAAGCGGCTCAACCACTTTAGTACCTTCGCCTTCATTCATCGGCCACATCGCCATAACAGAGTCCGGCTTGATATTGGAGGAATACAAAGAGGAAATTTGATACGTCGAGAGCGCAAGCGGGTAGTAATCGGCCTGTGAGACTAAGCCGTTAAAGAAATATTGATTGTTGCTACCACGATAGCCAATACCGGTCTTTGATAAGCCATCCGGTTGGTACTTGGCATCCACACTCGCAATTTGCTCGCCATTGATATGGATCGCGGCGCTGCCTTGGTAGATATTATCTTCGAGCTCTGATTGTTTATCAAAAGACACGGCGATGTGTGTCCACTGGCCGACAACAACCTTCGCCCCCTTCACCTTTGACCAGCCTTTTGGACTTTGTAGCCAAAACTCCCAGTATCCCTGCGGAGTGATATAGAGCACATAGCCTTGGGCAGCGCCACGTGTCGAGTATACCGCTTGATACTGATTCGATACGCCACTTGGTTTGACCCACAATGCGGTACTAAAGCTTGATGTCGCCATCTTCTTGCTAGCAGGAATAGTCAGGCCAGCACTCAATCCATTAAACTTGAGTGAATAGCCAGACAGAGAGTCAGGGGTATCCGACGACCACGCTGGAGGACTACCATAAGTCAAAAAGTTCGCAGAGAGATTCTCCGCTCGATAGAAGGTGTTTACGCTATCCTCAACAATGGATTGGTGAGGGGTGTCCATAGTCCAATGCGCGACAGTAGTGGTTGAAACTGGTGCTGCATAAGCCGTCGATACGCTGAGTGCACTGCACACTAATAACGCCATCGGCTTTGTTGATTCCATCATGTGCTTCTCCAATATAAGAGAGCCCTCACTAAGCCTAACAATGACCCAAAATAGTTATCCAATCAGACAGAAAAATAGTTCAAATCTAAATTTCAGATAGATCTATCCCATCAACTCTTTTGGAGTCATATTATAGTTCGTCGTTGTTACACAATATTGAGGGCTATTAAGGAGCTTATATAACTCGGTCTAGCTCCATACGTACCCAAATCCAATCACAATCGCATTATTCACTGCGCTGCTTCCATCTGGATTTTTTAGTCCATTCGCTTGATTTCGCCATTCAATAAATGGCTGGACGCCATCTCGAGTCCAGGTCATTCTTACTTCGTGATCCATTGTATTGACTTTATTATTCCCATAGAAATCTTGGTCTCCCTTTAATACATAGATATTTTTGTACCAAACGGAGATATCACTATCTTGGAATTGGTAGGCTATCTGATTATCAAAACGAAAATCCGTGTCTGATCCTTGCAGTTGATCATCTCGGTCAGCGAAGATATGTGCGCGTGTTCGATGGTATAGCGATACCCCGATTTCAAAGTTGTATCCTAACTTAACCAATGGACGATACTGAACTGTTTCCCCAGCTTGAACCAAGTTGTGGTAACCAACCGATGCCCAGAATCGGCTCTCTAGGTTAAGGTTCTGCTCCACCCCTAACGTCACCACAGGTAAAGGAGAGGCGTTGCCTTGTATTTGACCAATCGGTATACCATCTATCTCCATTAATAACCGAGTACCAGTATCAAAATTGTGTCCAGCCTCTACAGTCGAGGTCGATTTAGAACCAAGCAAGTACGTATCGTGGAATTGGACATTGGCATTTACGTAGCTATTTGCAGCCAAAGCGGGGCCGGTGGTTGCTGCCGCAACCACTGTAAGTAACGCTATTTTTTTCATTGTTTTTCTCTTCAGTTAAACATCAAGTTATTTCCTACCAATAACCTCTGAACTTAATTAACGCCAAACAGTTCAGGCAGATACATGGTAAAGAATGGGAAATAAGTTATTAACATCAATCCGATAAATTGCAGTGCAAAAATAGGTAATAAAGGTTTAATTATATTTGTTATTTTTTCTCCAGTGACGCTACAAGAAACAAACAGTACTGTGCCCACTGGTGGCGTAATTAATCCCATACAGAGGTTATAAACAATTACTACGCCAAACTGAACCGGGTCAATACCCAACATCATCGCGACAGGATAGAAAATAGGGGTAAAGATCAACAGCGCAGGTGCCATATCCATAAAGATACCAACAGCCAACAAAGTTAGGTTCATCAGCAATAACAGCAGCAGTTTATTTTCAGTCACACCGATGAGTATCTCACCAATTGCATCAGGAATACTTGCGAACGTCATGCTCCAGCTCATTAGCCCAGAGCAGGCAATCAAGAACAAAATGACAGAGGATGTCAGCGCCGAATCAAACAGCACCTTTGGCAATGTCTTCAAATTCATGGTTCGATAAGCAAACGACAATACCAAGCTGTACAGCACCGCAATACCACCAGCTTCAATCGCCGTAAATACGCCAGACAAAATGCCACCGATGATGACGAATATCATCGTAAGACTTGGTAGCGTTTTCCACACGGTTAGCGCTATCTGCTTCCAGTGATAATGGGTATTGTCGACGGGATATTTCAGTTTCTTGGCGTAGAAATACGCCACAATCATCACAGACAACCCCATCATGATCCCAGGGAGATAGCCCGCCAAGAACATAGCGGCGATCGACGCGCTACCACCCGTGATCATTGAATAGATAATGAAAATGCCTGTCGGTGGGATCATCATCCCTGTTGGCGCTGATGCCGCATTGATTGCTGTTGAGATAGGCATGTCATAACCTTTCTCTTTCGCCATAGGAGAAATAATGCCACCTATCGCGGTTGAGGCAGCGATGCCGGAACTGGATAGACAACCAAACAACATATTTGACAACACATTCGCCTGCCAGAGACTACCAGGGATACGTCGGCCAAGTAGCATCGCTAAATCAATCAAGCGTCTGGCAATCCCACCTTGGTTCATGATATTGCCCGCTAGGATGAAGAATGGCAGTGCCAAGAATCCAAAGCTCTCTAACCCGCCGAACAGTTTTTCACTCGCGGTCACCATCAACACATCGGCATCAATTTGCAAAGACAACACCCACAAGCCTGAGAATGCGAGTCCAACAGAGATGGGGATATTCATGGCCAGCAAAAAGAAGAATGCGCTAAACAACAAAACGGTTGAAGTGACCTCTAAGTGCTCATCCACTAAATATTCATACCACTGTGTTTGTTGCAGTGCACCCCACATCCAGTAGCTGCACAAACCAATAGCGATCATCACCGCTGCCGTGATCACAGTTGAGCGGTTTAACCCAACGAGCTCGATTACCCTTTTGAGCTGCATCAACACGAAGAACACACCAGAGATCACCAGAATACTTTGCAGTACCGACATGGATATCTGCAACATCGGTGAGGTAAACGCAGCGTTCTTTTGCATCGCGTTATAGCCACCGTAGATGATGATTGCCGCCAACAACACGATCAGTAGCGCGCTAAAAATGGTCAGCCATTTCTGATGGCGCTCAGAAAGCGCGTCGTAAATAATCGGCAGACTTAAATGAAACCCTTTAGAGAAACAAATGGATGAACCAATAAAGCTCAGCCAAATCATCAGATAGATCAGCATCTCCTGTGACAAACCACTTGGGTCATTGAGTACATAACGAGTAAACACCTGATAGACAATCAGAACGCTCATGATCCCCAGTATCACTGTGACCGTTTTTGACAACGCCACTTCACAGACGTGACACAGTTGATAGAGCGCACGCTCAATTCGAGCTAACGCAGACTCATTTGGGTTGTCGTTTAATCTCATGAGCTTTTCACGCATAACAGACTCCTAGATTGCGCAAAGAGAGAAAAAAGGTGAGGCCAAAGAGGACGATGACCCCACCCTAGGGGGTTAAAGAGAGCGATCTTGAAGCTCAAACATCTCTTTCAAGAATGGGCCTTTGTTGGGGTCCGCAAAAGCTCTTTCATAGATAGGCTTCATTGAGTCGATCATTGGCTGTTTATCAATTTCGACAAACTTGACCCCCAAATTTTTCTCAGCAAGATCCATGGACTCTTGTGCATCAGCCATGATGACTTCTAGCGATTTATCACTGGTCGCTTGCATGATGCGTTTAACAATCGCAGCGTCTTCCTCAGACATTTTGCCAAGCGCCTTCTCATTGATCACGATGAGATCGACCATACGAGTTTGCTCTGTTAGCACACCGTATTTCGCATATTCACCAAACTTGATGTCCCAAAGCGTACCAAGACCACCTTCACCTCCATCAATCATGCCTTGCTGCATTGCTGAATAGATTTCCGTAAAGTCGAGCGGCGTTGGAGATGCACCCATCAGCTTAAGCATTTCCATATAAGTCGGGCTTGCCATGCTTCTTAGTTTCAGGCCTTTGATATCTTCGACACTGTTAACTGGCTTAGTGGAGTAAATGCTACGTGGGCCAGTGTCCATAAACCCAACCACCTCAAAACCTTTTGAGTTAGTGGTCTGGAACAACTCTTTTTGCACCAATTCACTGTTCATTACCTGCTTAAACTCATCAAAACTGCGGAAGATAAACGGCAGATTAAGCACGCCAAATTTAGGTTCGATGTTTTCCATCATCGCACTGTTCACTAGCCCCATATCCACCACACCACTTTGGATCTGTTGCAAATACTGCGCTTGCCCGCCGAGTGTGCCATTAGCAAATACTTTAATTTTGACGCGCTTGTCAGTCTCAGCCGTTACATTTTGCGCAAACTCCTGCAGCAATTTGCCGGTTGCACTGTCCGCAGGCACGTTAGACGCAAGCTTGTACGTTTTCGCCATTACGCTTGGTGCGGATACCACCAGTAGAGTCGACATAATGACGGTCGCTAAATTCTTAAATTTCATAGTAATGTTCCTTATTGGATGTAAGTGATTGTACTATCACCAAAAAAAGTTAGTGTGCCCCATCGCACGCAATACAGCTTCGTAGTAGTAGTAATCGCCGTATGGCAACATTGAGTTGGCCAGATAATCGAGGTCAAGATCGTGCGCGACATGAACAAACGACGCCGCTTGATTGAGTAGCCCCTGAGCTTCTGGAATATTGGTCAGATCGCACTCTTCTCTGAGTGCGCCGAGCATCTTGAGTCCAAACTGATGGTATTGCTGCGCTCGCTCGCCTTCGCCGAATTTCTCCAACACTTGGCTCAGCAATAGTGCTCCAGCAGAGGTCACCGAGCCTGCAGAACTGTCTTTGTAAGGTACTTCATGCTCTGGTAAGCGGTAGTCCCAAATAGGGATATAGTCATCGCTAATATGTTCCATGACAAAATCCAGCAACTTGGCACTGATGTCGGCGTAACGCTTTTCACCCGACATTAACGCCAACTGAGCAAAGCCGTGGATTGCCCAAGCCTGTCCTCTGGCCCAGCAAGACTCGTCAGCGTAGCCTTGATAATTGCAGCCGCGGATAGGTTCATTGGTCGTGGTATCAAAATCGAAGGTGTGGAACGAACTCCAGTCGTCGCGAATAATGTGCTTGATCGTGGTTTCTGCTTGCTCAATCGCTACAGTCTTAAATGACTCGATATTGGTCTCGGAGTAGGCCCACATCAAAAGAGGCAGATTCTCCATACAATCAATAATGATCTTGCCTTGGATTTGCTCAGCGTGCTCTTTCCCTTCCGAGCCAGCCGTCCACGCCACCAAGTATTTTCCATTCCAGTTGAAACGGTTTCTCAGTGCCTCTGCGGCACGCAGTGCCAAAGCACGAGATTCTTGATTTCCTGTTAGCTTGTAATCAGCAACCGCACTTAAACTAAATTGAAAGCCCAAGTCATGATTCATTTGAATAGGCGTCGCAAGAATGCGCTCTAGATGGCCGTAACGCATTCTTGCTAGATTGCGATATTTGCTTTCACCAGACACCATGTAGGCCAGCCAAAGTTGCCCAGTCCAAAAAGAATCAGTCCAAAAGATGTCTTTGTGATAGCGCCACTGATACTCCGTTGGGCTCATACCCACCATAGGGTTACGCAGTCCAATACGCGGTGCGTTGCGCTCTATGCTCGCCAAAATATCTTGGCTCATTGTTTCGTATAAAGAACTCATGATTTACTGCTTCCTAATCGATTCATTGATTGATTATTAGGTTAGTGAGTTCGTTATCGACAAACCGTGACTACAAGTAAATTTGAAACACAGAGATCCAATGAAACGTTTCATGAATTGTTTCAGTTAAAACCTCGTGTTCACGCTCTGTTTCACGATTTTGTAGCCGTTATTATGGGTACCAAGCAGAAAGGTGACGTAACTACATACCTAACCGACTCAAACTTAATGAAATTTCTCATTTAGAGAATAACGTAAGGTTGGGTGAGCAAGAGAAAGCAAACTATGGCAAGAAAAAACAAAACCACTCTAGCCGATATCGCAAAAATGTGTGGTGTCTCCAAAGCCACGGTATCGCGGGTGATCAACCAGAGTGAATTGGTCAGTGATGAGGTTGTCAAACGAGTGCGCGAAGCGCTGCACGCCAATGACTACCGACGCAAGCAGCCTAAAATCAATATCCCGATGCCAGTGAATAAGATATTGGTATTAGGGGAGCAGGATCTCAACTCGCCCCACAGTTTCTTTGGCTCGATACTTCGTGACTTGAAGCAGCAGTGTATGGATCTCGATATTAGCATCGAGCTACTATTTCGGTCACAGCTCCTCATCAGCAATACAGAACAGGTGCTAACCCGAGCGCAAGCCATCATCGTATTAGGTATGGATGACGATGAACTGCTGGAAAGACTGCGGTCAGCCCACTTACCAGTACTGCTTATTAATGGCTATGACCCTAAAATGCAGTTCCCTAGTGTCACACCAGATTACTATTTAGGAGGACAACTGGCAGCGGATTATCTATTCTCACTCGGACACAAAAAGATTAAGTGTATTACCGCTAACATCAAACCCACGCTTTACCAACGCACAGAAGGCTTCAAACGCAGTCTTTGGAGCCGTGGCATCACTTCTCCCGACTCTTCCATCATAGATTTAGCGCCCTATATTCTCGAAACAGGTAACTTAAGCGAAGACGTCAAACACTTAGGCACCGACTTTGGGGCACATAAATGGATCCCTGACATGATAAGAGACGGGGTATTTTCAGACTGTACGGCGATATTCTGTATTTGCGACATGGTCGCAATGACACTGATTGAAGCTCTGAGAACACAAGGCATCCGCGTCCCTGATGATATTTCGGTATTGGGCTTTGATGACGTCGATATTGCCGAGCTCTCCACTCCACCACTGACCACTATACGCACCGACCACAAGCGCATTGCAAAAGTGGCTATTCACAACCTGATCCAATCGATAAACGAAGGGGGAGATACCGTAACACGCACCTGCGTATCAGTCTCACTGGTCAAACGCTTGACGTGCCGAGAATATAAAAATGCTTAAACATCTCTCCTAGGCAATGATCGGCGAGAGAGGTCGCGAGCCAATATCAACGCCAGTCCGAATATCTGCAGGAATACGGCGATGTTTTTGTAGTACGCCATATCCTCTTCAACTCTGGCGAGGGTCTCAGACAATCCCAGGTTATCTAGGTATAACTCATCTATCAGCTCACGCTGTGCATCTTGTGCAGCGTCAATCACACCCATTAACTCAGGGAGATATTTTATGTCGATAGGAGGTAGCTCAGTGCCCACCCATTGATACAGTTGGCCTGTAAGCATGTCCACAACTTCCGGTTTTATGGCAGCGCCATCAAGGTGCAGCAGCAAAGCCTCTCGCTTTCTTTCCAGCGTCTCCACCTGATTCCAGGCAAGTTGCATCGAATATACGTTGGCTTCTTTACGCTCCTGAAGCATGGCAATACCACTGGACATTTTATCCAGCACCTGGCTTGTTAGCACAATGGCCATGACATTTAGAATCAGGCCAATTGTGACCATTACCCAAGCAGGTGGGAATCTCAATTTCATCGCTGGCCACAACTTGTTGAACAAGATTTGCAGAAGCGGAACATCATTAGATCAGGACACGCTGAATCAAAGAACAGAATTCCCATAATTGAGCCTTATTTTCTATCAAGTTAGATTTATTGAGTGTAGATCAGAGCTCCATTTTCTTCAGGCAAAACAAAGCCCGGCTTGTGCCGGGCTTAATACTTTCGAGAGTTTACTAGCCAACGTATTTGTAGAAGACCGTAGACAATGGTGGCAGACGCAACGCCAGTGACTGAGGTTGTGCTTCACTCTCCACCGACTCAGTTACTGCCGTTTGCACAGTCCCAAAATCACTGCCCGCATATTGACGATCGTCGGTATTGAGCAGCAGCTCATACTTGCCCGCTAATGGCACACCCAAACGAAATGCCTCATGAGGTACTGGCGTAAAGTTACTGATGATTAGAATGCGTTCACCCGTTTCGCTGATTCGCTCATGAGCAAGGATACTCGCCTCTGCTGCATCTTGAAGACGCCACTCGAAACCTTTCGGCTCTGAGTCCAACTCGTAAAGTGCTTTTTCATCACGGTACAGTAAGTTGAGATCTTTAGTCAGTGCTTTCACACCTTGATGACGCTCAAAGTCCAGTAAGAACCATTGCAATTGATCGTCATGGTTCCACTCTCCTGTCTGACCAAATTCCGCCCCCATGAAGTTCAGCTTCTTACCCGGCTGCGCGTACATGTAACCAAGATATGCGCGAAGGTTGGCCGTTTGCTGCCACTCATCACCTGGCATCTTGTTATGAATTGAGTGCTTTCCGTATACCACTTCGTCGTGAGACAAAGAAAGGACATAATTCTCACTATGCGCATAAACAAGCGGGAATGTGATGGTATCGTGATGGTATTTTCGGTTAATAGGATCTTCTTGAATATAAGAAAGGCTGTCGTGCATCCAACCCATATTCCACTTGAAACCAAAACCTAATCCACCCATAAAGGTCGGTGCAGAGACGCCCGGGAAAGCGGTGGACTCTTCTGCAATGGTCATCGCATTAGGGAAGTGTTTATACACTTCTTCATTCATCCACTTCAGAGTCGCAATGGCGTCATAATTCTCACGGCCACCATCCGCATTTGGGATCCACTGATCGTGACTACGCGAGTAATCAAGATAGAGCATAGATGCCACCGCATCCACACGAATACCATCGATATGGAATTGTTCAAACCAGTAAAGTGCATTTGATACTAAGAAACGACGAACATGCTCACGACCGAGGTCATAGATGTACGAGTTCCAATCTTGATGCCAGCCACGACGCGGGTCTGGATCATGGAACAGCGGCGTACCATCAAAGTTGGCAAGGCCATGGTCATCCGACGGGAAATGTGCAGGAACCCAGTCTAATACAACACCCAACCCAGCTTGGTGACATTGATCGACGAAGTATTTGAAGTCATCGGGTGAGCCAAAACGGCTGGTCGGTGCAAATAAACCAACAGGTTGGTAGCCCCATGAGCCGTAAAACGGATGTTCTGAAACCGGCATCAACTCAACATGGGTATAGCCCATATCCGTCAAGTAAGGGATAAGTTGCTCGGCCAGTTCACGGTAGTTAAGGAAGTCACCATTGTCGTTGCGCTTCCATGAACCAGCATGCAACTCATAAAATGACAGGGCCTCCTTACGCTTTTGTGTCACAGGTCTTGATTGCCACTTTTGGTCTTGCCACTGGTAACGATCGTGATTATACGTCACGGAAGCGAACGACGGATATTGCTCCGCGTAGAAGCCCCAAGGGTCGGCTTTGTGTGGCAAACCCTCCCCATCAGGCCCTTTCATTTCAAACTTATACTGTTCACCTTCTGGCAAATTAGGTATAAAGATACCCCAAACACCATAATCAAGGCGCTGCATTGGATTTCGACGACCATCCCACGCATTAAAACTACCGACTAAACTCACCGCCGTTGCATGTGGCGCATAAACCAGAAAGCGAGTGCCTTCAATCATCTCACCATCACGCTCTAATGAGATAAACTGGGAACCCATCTGGTGATACATCTCTTTGGGTGTATGCAATTCATCATATTCAGCATACAAAGCGTGGTACTGGTACGGATCATCAAGCAATTGCTCGGTACCGTTCCAGTCGACAGCCAGTTGATAATGAGAAAATCTCAAATCCAAATCTGATTTCAAAACAAACCCGGAATCTTCATCTCTCTCTAACGGCAACCTGTCCCCCGATGCAAGTTGTACCGAGACAGCATCTGCACCTGGCATCCATACTCGCAGCGACACTTCGTCTTCCTGCAGGTATGGACCTAAAAATGAGAATGGGTCAGCAAACGATGCACTCGAGAGTCGATCGTACGCCTGTTTTTGTCTTCTAAGCCCTTTTTTATTCAACGTTCATCTCCCTCGACCTAAAGCCTCTTGTTTATTTTTGTTAAAACCAATCATTGGTTTCACTGACGTTTGAGGCACGATAAAAAAGCCCGCACAGCGCGGGCTACCAGCAAGTTTTCATTGTACTGGATTAGCACAATACAGGAAGTGATTTAACCCTGATTTTCGGGTGCAATACGGTAATTTAGACATTAATTTACAATATAAATCGCACTATCTATCAGGCAGAAAAAAAAGCACGACCCTCGGAAATGACAGAACAAATTTCCGAAAGAGTCGTGCTTTGTTAGCGATATTGAGAAGTGTTATTTACTGGCTTCTGCGCGCACTTCTGTTAGTCGTCTGGCGATGCGATTTACACCTTCTTGAGAGAAAATTTGCTCAAGATTCATCGATAGCTTGCGGCGCCAGTTTGGATACTCATTGACAGTTCCCGGAATGTTAACCGGCTTATCCATCTCCAGCCAATCTTCCAGCTGTACGCTCAGCAATGTTGATGCACCGGCAGCAACATGCAACTGAAGTGCTTCACTAAGGTAGGAATCCATTGGAACCAGACTCGCGTCACGTCCTACACCCTCAGGTAAATAACCATGCCACGCTACGCTATCAAGAATGCCTTGTTTGCATTCCAGACGGTCGTCAAATAAACCTTCTAGCTGCTCTGCATCCGGGTACAGACCAATCTCTTGCCCCATTTTCAAGTCATCACAGTGCCAGAAACCGCGTAGGGTTGGCATATCGTGAGTACACAGTGCTGACATCGATTGCTCAGCATAATGTTCAGGTGAGATAAAACCGCCATCTTCCGCTGTTTCGAAGAAGAATACCTTGTAAGAGTGAACGCCAGCGTCACGCAGGATTTCAACAATCTCATCAGGTACGGTTCCCAAGTCTTCACCTATCACGCTACACTCATGACGGTGTGACTCCAACGCCAGGATGGCTAACATGTCTTCTACCGGGTAGTAAATGTACGCCCCTTTGGTCGCATTTTCACCTTTTGGAATCCACCAAAGACGTAGTAAGCCCAATACGTGGTCAATGCGCAATGAACCACAGTGCTTCATGTTGGCACGCAGCAGTTGAATGTACGCATCGTAAGACGTTGCTTGCAGCACTTGTGGGTTTAGTGGCGGAAGGCCCCAGTTTTGACCTAGAGGACCAAGAATGTCCGGTGGCGCACCGATGCTGGCATCCATAACCAGATTGCCGTTGTCGGCCCAGGTTTCAGAGCCAGAATCTGCAACGCCAACCGCTAGATCACGATAAAGACCCACGGCCATGCCTTTCTCTTCTGCAAGCGCCTGAGCTTCATTGATTTGCGTGTCAGCAATCCATTGCAAGTACATGTAAAGCTGAACTTTATTCTGGTTGTCTGCAATGTACTTCTGAGTTGCTGTGTTTTCAAAACGACGGTACTTCTCTGGGAATACCGGCCAGCCCCACATGCTCGAATCTTCCGCATGCAGTTCCCCATGAATCGCGTCAAACGCGGCTTGATGCAGCAAGCTTTCGCCACCTTCCTCAACAAAATCGAGGAACAGACGAGCGCGTTCAGATTGCTTGTCCAGATGTCGAGCCTTGAACTCTTCAAACAGCAGTGGCAATACACTCATTTTAAGCTCGGCCACTTCACTGTAATTTACCCAGTGTGAGTCACGCGCTTTTTGCAGGCGCGTCTGGAATTCTGAGCTACCCACTTTTTGCTGGGCATCAGCACTTAAAGCGAACTCGGCCACAGAGCTTACATCGATGTACAAAATGTTGAGCCAACGGCGCGATGACGGACTATACGGGCTTGCGCCTTCCGGATTCGCCGGGAACAGTGAATGGATAGGGTTCAGGCCAACAAAATCACCGCCACGAGCCGCAATGTCTGCCACTAACTGTTTAAGGTCTCCAAAATCACCGATACCCCAGTTGTGCTGAGTGCGTAACGTATAAAGTTGTACACTTGGGCCCCATAGCTTTTTGCCCTCGTTAATCGCACTTTGCTTGTAACAAGCACGAGGGGTACGAATAAGCGTCATCTCATACGGTGCTTTACGACGCTTACGCTCTAAGTAAAGCTTGTGATAGCCCCATGGAAGGTTGTTTGGTAACGCAAATACTAAAGGGCCACCCTCAGCACGTTCATCACGAACGATCTGAGATTGAAGATAGCCTTCAAGTACTTCTCCTTGCTCAGTCACCAGACGCCAGCTGAAATCGCTTTCTCTAGCACTCACACCTAGATGAAGTTCTACTTCAACCGCATCGCCATCTTTCACGACAAGCACCGGGTCAAGCACTTCTTTCTTGTGCTTTTTCTCCGCAGATTTCAGTAAAGTGTCATCATTTGTGGTGTCATAGCCTAAAGACGCAAGCAGATGAAGAATGGTTTCGTCTTCTACTTTGGCTTCATCGCCCCACGCACTGACGTAGCTGTCGGCTATTCTTGCCATTTCAGCAACTTGTTTTAATGCTGTTTGTTCTGTCATCGCTCTCTCCGAAGGACTTCTTTACCTTCAAATCGGTAGGGTTATTTATTCTTTAAGGAAAAGCCAAGGTACCCCTATCCCTTTAGAAATCGAGGTACCTTGGTCTGATTTATTAGCGAGAAACCGCTTCTAGTTTCCAGATGTTATTCACATAGTCGCGAATAGAGCGGTCTGATGTGAACTTACCAACCAATGCTGTGTTAAGAATCGCTTTCTTAGCCCAACCAGCTTGGTCTTGGTATTGTTTGCCCATGTCTTCATGCGCTTTCACATACGACGCGAAGTCCGCCAGACATAGGTACGGGTCGCCACCGTCAAGTAGGCTGTCGTAGGTTGCACGCAGTAGACCTGGTTGACCTGGAGTGAATTCTTCACCTACAAGTAGGTCTAGAGACGCTTTCAATAGTGGATCTGCATTGTAGTAGTCGTAAGGGTTGTAGCCTGCAGCTTTAACACGCTTAACGCCTTCAACATCTAGACCGAAGATGTAGATGTTTTCATCGCCAACTTCTTCGCGGATTTCAACGTTCGCACCATCCATCGTACCGATAGTCAGAGCGCCGTTTAGAGCCATCTTCATGTTACCTGTACCAGATGCCTCTTTACCCGCTAGCGAGATTTGCTGAGAAACGTCTGCTGCTGGGATGATGATCTCAGCCATGCTTACACGGTAATCAGGGATGAATACCACTTTAAGCTTGTTACCTACGCGAGGATCGTTGTTGATCTTGTCTGCAATTTTGTTCACCGCGAAGATGATCTCTTTCGCTAGGTGGTAACCCGGTGCTGCTTTCGCTGCGAAGAAGCAAACACGTGGCACACAGTCGAAACCAGGTTCGTTGATGATGCGGTGGTATAGAGACAAGATGTGTAGCAGATCTAGGTGCTGACGCTTGTACTCGTGCAGACGCTTGATTTGAACGTCGAAGATAGCGTTAGTATCTAGCTCGATGCCCATGTTTGCAGAAACCCAATCAGCTAGACGCTGTTTGTTTTCTTTCTTAACAGCCATGAACTCTTTCTGGAACTTCGCGTCAGTTGCGTACTTCGCAATACCTTCTAGCTGCTCAAGTTTAGCTGGCCACTCTGCACCGATTTTTTCAGTGATAAGCGCTGACAGACCTGGGTTACAGAACTTCAACCAACGACGTGGCGTGATACCGTTCGTTACGTTGTGTAAACGAGTTGGGTACATTGCGTGGAACTCTGGGAACAAGTCTTTTTTAACCAACTCAGAGTGAAGGGCAGCTACACCGTTAACCGCGTATGAACCGATAACACATAGGTTAGCCATACGAACCATGCGGTGGAAACCTTCCTGGATGATAGAAAGCTTCGCTTGCTTCTCACCATCACCAGGCCACATTGCGCGTACTTCTTGTAGGAAGCGGTGGTTGATTTCGAAAATGATTTCCATGTGACGTGGAAGTAGACGCTGGATTAGCGACTCAGACCAAGTCTCTAGTGCTTCTGGAAGTAGTGTGTGGTTGGTGTATGCAAAAGTCTTAGAAGAAATCGCCCACGCCTCATCCCAGCTCATGCCTTTCTCATCAAGAAGGATGCGCATTAGTTCAGGAATCGCAATTGTTGGGTGCGTATCGTTAAGCTGAATCGTTTCTTGTTTAGGAAGATCCGCTAGCGAATAACCTGCTGCTTCGTGACGACGTAGAATATCGCGTACAGAAGCTGCTGAGTGGAAGTACTGCTGCATTAGACGCAGAGTCTTACCTTTCTCGTGGTTGTCATTCGGGTATAGCACTTTAGTGATGTTGCCCGCGTCGATTAACGCGTGCTGTGCTTCGAAGTAGTCACCGTTGTTAAAGCTCTCTAGAGAGAATGGTGCGATCGCCTGGCATTCCCAAAGACGCAGTGGGTATACAGTGTCTGACTCATAACCAACAATTGGCAGATCCCAAGGCATTGCTTTTACCGTCATGCCCGGAACCCATTTGCGTACTTCTTTACCGTTCTCGTTTACAACTTCAACGTGACCGTAGAATCCGATTTCCTGCGCAAGTTCTGGACGCGCTACTTCCCATGGGTAGCCTTCCACACCACACCATGCGTCTGGTGCTTCTTGTTGACGACCATCTTTAAATGATTGCTTAAATAGACCGTACTCATAGTGCAGACCGTAGCCTACCGTTGGATATTCTTGTGCGGCACATGAATCCATGAAACATGCCGCCAGGCGACCCAAACCACCATTACCTAATGATGGATCACGCTCTTCTTCTAACAGGTCAGTCAGGTTATGACCAAGTTCAGCCATCGCTTCTGTAATTTGCTCATACAGACCCATGCTGATTAGGTTGTTGCCCGTTAAACGGCCGATTAAGAATTCAAGCGATAGGTAGTTCACACTCTTCGCTTTCTTGATGCGTTCGTCCGCCTCTGTTGCCAATAGGTCAAAAGTGGTTAGCTCAGCAAGAGCACGACCCATTGCCAGATACCATTGACGCTCAGTCGCTGTCTCGACTGTTGTTGCGTAAGTAGCAGATAGGTGCTTTTTGACACTTTCTTGGAAAGAAGCTTTATCGAATTTTTTCTGTTGCGCAGGCTTCATTACGAAATCTCACTTTAAGTTTTATCCATCTGTCCCATATCGTGCATGGTGACGTTTCCATAAACATCCTCCTAGTTCCCACTCCGTGGAGGATGAGTGAAGAGGGCGTAGGGGGCGTACTCCCCTCCGCTTAGTGATCGATCTCCCATTCTTCTTACTGATTGTGTTTATTCTGGTGATAGCGATCACGCCAAGCTCACTTTTCACTCTAAGCGCTAAATAAGAAACAATTGCTATGCAATGAGCAAGCAAATACAAATTCTGCAATTCAGATCACAATTAGCCATGAAAAAATACCCGCACAGGGGTATTTTTTTGTATACATGCGCAACCAAACCGCGACTCAAACCGTCATTAAAAGTGACATACTTCACACTTATGAGGCGTAGTCCCGGTCATAGAGGCTAAAAAAATCAAAATATCGCCCTCGATCAAAAAATGTAGAGCTAACTCTCTCATACCATCGGGATGGCAAATACGCTGTGGTTACCCGCTCCCTACTCTTTGCAGAGTAGAAAAATTATAATTGGTAGGAAATATCTATGTGGATTCCTTCAAAACTGACTCGTCCCGGACGCTTACACAACGCAATTGTCCGTCCTCGAGTTTTGGACCTGTTAGCGCAGGCTCCTTTTTATAAACTGGTACTGTTTCGCTCCCCTGCTGGTTACGGCAAAACAACGATGGCGGCTCAATGGTTGTCTGATAAACCTCATGTCGGCTGGTACAGTATTGATGAAAGTGATAATGACCCATTCCGCTTCGTCAACTATCTGCTGCAAGCCATCAATAAGGCGACCAACAACACCTGCCCAAATGCCCAGACTCTGGCAGAACGTCGACAATTTTCTTCGCTTCACTCACTATTCAGTGAAGTGTTTGCCGAACTGACGAGTTACCACAACGAATGTTACATCGTTCTGGACGACTATCATCTGATCACTGATGAAGACATTCACGAGGCGATGCGCTTCTTCCTGAAGCATATGCCAGATAACGTAACCCTTGTCGTCACCAGTCGTGGCAATCCACCGCTGGGCACCGCTAACCTGCGCGTACGCGATCTTATGATTGAAATAGGCAATGAACTGCTTGCCTTCGATACTGAAGAAACCACTCGCTTCTTTAGTCAGCGTCTTGCTAGCGAAATCGACAACGAAACGGCAAACTCACTGCGTAGCTATGTCGAAGGCTGGCCTTCCGCATTGCAACTCTTTGCGTTGCAGGCACAACATCAAAAACGCACTCTGGCCCAATCGGTAGAAACCATATCCCAGTTTAACCATGTTCATTTATGGGACTATCTGGTCGAGGAAGTGTTTGATCTTCTTGATAAAGACACACGAAAATTCTTGATGCAGTGCTCAGTCCTTGACCACTTCAATGACAGCCTGGTAACGGCACTAACCAAGCGAGATGATGCGCTGAGCATGATCGAGTCCCTGAATCGTTTTGGTCTGTTTATCTATCCATTGGAAGGCGAGAACAACTGGTTCAGATTCCACAACCTGTTCGCTGAGTTCCTGTCTCATGAACGTAAAGCCCGAATTCCACAGCAGGAGATTGAACTGCACCTTGCCGCAGCCGAAGCCTGGCTGGAGCAGAAAGTACCGCATCAGGCACTGCGCCATGCCCAATCTGCAAGCAACAGCGCATTGGTCGCCAAGATTCTCACGGAGTTTGGCTGGAAGATGTTCAACCAGGGGGAACTCTCCACCCTTGAATCTGCCATCTCTGTGCTCAGTGAAGATCAACTCTACAGCCAACCTAAGCTCTGTATGCTTCAGGCCTGGCTTGCACAAAGTCAGCATCGTTATAACGATGTGGGTGAGCTTATCGCCAAAGCCGACAAAGAGATGGCCGCACGCAATGTTGAACGTACCAAGAAACAAGAAGGCGAGTTCCATTCTCTTCTCGCTCAGGTAGCGATAAATCAGAACTCACCTCAACAAGCGCTGGAGCTTGCGGAACAGGCGCTGAGTGAACTGGATCATTCGGTCTATCGTAGTCGCATTGTGGCAACTTCAGTCGTAGGTGAAGTGAACCATGTTATCGGCCAGCTCAGCCGTGCGCTGTCTATGATGCAGCAAACAGAAAAACTGGCCCGACAATATCACGTCTACCATCAGGCTTTGTGGGCTCAGTTGCAACAAAGTGAAATCCTGATTGCTCAAGGCTATGTTCAGGCAGCCTTTGAGATTCAAGACAGCGCGTTCAAACTGATTGAAGAACAGCAGCTTCATCAGGTGCCCCTGCATGAATTCCTGCTGCGGGTTCGCGCTCAGGTTTTATGGTGCTGGAACCGTCTGGATGAAGCAGAAGAATGTGCATACAAAGGTCTTGATGTCCTTGGCAATCATTCGCCTAGCAAACATCTTCACAGTTACTCCATGATTGCCCGTATCGCGATCGGACGTGGCGAGCTTGATAAAGCCGCAAAGTTTATCGAGCAAATCCAACATTTGATGAAGCAGTCCACCTACCATGTCGACTGGACGGCCAACGCCTCATTGTCACTGCTACTTTACTGGCAGGCACGCGGAGATGTAGAAGCAATCGAGCAGTGGCTTGAAACAGCGATTCGCCCAGAGGATGCATGCAACCACTTCCTGCAACTTCAGTGGCGTAACATCGCCCGTGCCCAAATTAATCTCGGGCAGTTTGAACAGGCTCAAGCCACGCTGGATTTCCTCAACGGTGAAGCCACGAAACACCAGTTAATCACAGACCGCAACCGAAATCTGATCGTTGAGGCCGTGCTTAACGTTCAGAACAAAGATGAAGAGACGGCAAAAGTCCTGCTCAAAGAGGCGCTAGTACTGACCAATCAGACTGGGATGATCGGTAACTTCCTGGTGGACGGTGCGACCATTGGCCACCTACTGGAGAAGCTGGTCTCGAAATCTGAGCTGGGTGATCTGGAACGTCACCGTGCGCAGCTGTTAATGAAAGACATCAACACGACTCAGCGCAGTCGTTCGGTACACTTCAACGAAGAGTTTGTCGAGAAATTGGTGAATCACCCGAACATCCCTGAGTTAGTACGTACTAGCCCACTAACTCAGCGTGAATGGCAGGTACTCGGATTGATTTATTCCGGCTTCAGCAATGAGCAGATTGCACAGGAGCTGGATGTCGCAGGGACAACCATCAAAACGCACATTCGTAACCTGTATCAAAAGCTGAATATTGCTAACCGCAAAGAGGCAATCAGTACTGCGGAAAACTTACTTCAATTGATGGGGTATTAGACTCCAGAAACTAAGCCTCGGCAAAGCTGCCGGGGCTTTTTTTATATAAGACGCCTTTTGTACTTCTTGAGTATCCTGCCTTACCAACAATTCACGGCTCGATTCGACGACATAACGTCTGCCGACCATCGCTCTCAAGCAAATGCATTTCTTGCGCGTAAAGTGCTGATACGGTCGTTACAAGCCACTTCGTTTGCCTCAATTCTTCTGCTACAGGCTCCGATAATTCATGACCACTGGCATTAGTCGAATCCAGCTCCAGTAAAGTGAATGTTTCTGTTAACCGGGTCCCCGTTAAGGTCCAACTTCCGCCAGTGACCAGCTCAAACCTAACCGCTCCCTTACCAGTTGTCACCGGATAGTTCAGGAACACTCTGCCATCAAAACTGCCATTCTCATGGTATTTAACCTGCACTCTGGACTTAATGCCGGAAAGCTTATAGTTGCACTGCCAGTGTCCAACCAGATTACTCTCAGTAATAACCAAGGGTTGAAGCGACTTTTCTTCGGTTGGGTTGCACCCAAAAAGAATCAGCCCCCAAAGAACGGCAAACACCTCCCTTTTCATTTTGAATCCCATTACATTCGTCTACCACACCATTAAGTGTAGGTAACCGTTTGTTTAAGAGTGATAAAATTGTGGCTTGTTAGCTCGGCATCACAACCAACCCCATTGAATCCAATAACTGACCCTGCTGCCAGTCACAAATTTTTACGCCGGTTAAATCGACTCTTCTTGGATCCAAGCCTTCAAGATCAACATGACACAAGTCAGCCCCCTGAAAACAGAACTGTGACCAAGCCTCCGCAGAAAAGACACCTCGACTGAGATCAGACTCTTTGAGTGATGCCCCCATCAAATTGGCTCCAATCCAACGATTCTCAAACAGCTCACATTTTTCCAGTACTAAGCGCTCTAGATTGGCATAAGAGAGGTTGCACCCGGTGATAAATGCCGAACAGAAATACACGCTATGACTGACCTGATTGGCAAATCGCGCCCGTTGAAAGTTCGCTCCTTTTAGGTCACAGTCACGTAACTCAATTCCAAAGCAATCCGCACCTTCAAAGTTGCACATCGCTAACTGACAGTTGCTGAAACTGGCATCTTTCAGGGTGGCGTAATCAAACTGACACCCTTCCAGATCCGAAGTTTCAATAAACTTACAACGGTCAAATTTCGCATCAGTAAGGTCAGCCCGAGAAAAGTCACACAGGATAAACTGGCAGTTTTCAAATATTGCCTGTTGTAGCTCTTGATTAGAAAAATCGTGGTGACGATACACGGTATCTTTAACATTCATAACCTTACTCCTTCGTAGCGGCTGACAGACTAACACCTACACTGTCAATATTCGAGAGTTATAATCCTTTTAAAAACAACACTTTAAAACATGCCTAAATGGCCAATTTAAGGCGTCTAGAAGGCGTCAGGAGCCCGAATATATTCTATTGAGAACGCTCAGTCGTTGAAAAAAGTTTTGTGGCATGTAGAGGCAAATAGAAACAACACCTACAAACTTAAATGAACGCATATACAAATATGATTATGACCACTAAACAAATGAGGTAAAGATTGAATTTAAACTTGAAAGGCTAGCCCAGACTGACCAGCCTTCACAGTTCTGCTAACGCTTTTCATACAAGGGGACATTCTCACCCAAAATGTATTTCTGCCTTAGAATACTCGATACCTTATCCAGTCCCATGATGATGGCGACAAGAACGAGCGTAATAAACATCACCACATCCCAGTTCCATAAGCGCATGTTTTCCGCATAAACCAGGCCGATACCGCCAGCGCCGACAAAACCCAGTACCGCTGCAGAACGAGTATTTGACTCTAATTGATACAAGGTCAATGCAAGGAAGGTCGGAAACGACTGAGTAAAGATAGCAAAACGATGTTTTTGTAAATTGTTTGCTCCCAACGCGGTTAGGCCACGTGATGGCTTTTTATCTGCCGATTCGTGACTCTCGGCATACAGTTTGCCAAACAGTCCTAAATCTTGAACGAATACCGCCATAACACCAGCAAGTGGCCCTAAGCCCACCGCACGAACAAAGATCATACCCCAAATCGCCATATCAATTCCGCGCAAAACATCAAACACACGACGCATAAAAGTTGCGATAATACGAAACGGTCCGGACATCACGTTGCGAGCGGCCATAAAAGATAAAGGCAATGCCACAAGGGATGCCGTTAACGTGCCGCCGAAAACAATCGCCAGAGTAATCGCTATCTGCTTAAAGTAATAGGCAAACGGCCAATCCCAGAAATCTCGCCATACAAACATATGTAGGAAATAACTCATGATTTTGCTATTGCCCATTTCAAACTGCTTTGAAGACACACCAAAGAAAGCAAAAAATAGGAAGTAATACACCACAACGCTGCTCGCGAGCACTGCAACGACGGTCAGATAGCGTTTTTGCTGCGAGAAGATCGCTTTATTTTCTTGTTTGATTTGCTCTAAGGTTAGCTCTGTCATTTTACATCTCCACTAATGACTTTTTTGCGCAGCACGCCCGACGCCATATCTATTAGTGCGACGACAATGATGATCAGCAACAGCGTAATACTGACCTGATCGTGTCGACCCAAGCTGATGTTAGTCATCAGTTCTTGACCAATACCACCCGCTCCGACTAGACCTAGAATGGTCGACGAGCGAAAGTTAATTTCAAATCGTAAGAACATATACGACAGCACTGTCGGCTTAATTTGCGGCCAGAATGCAAAACGAAGTCTCTGCACTGGTGTTGAGGCACACGCTGTTAAACCTCGCACAGGTTTATCTGAAATAGTTTCGATGGATTCATAAAACAGCTTGGTGAGACTGCCAATGGTATGCAGCGTTAACGCCACGAAACCAGGAAAGGTTCCGACACCATAAGCCATCACAAACATCACCGCCCACGCCAGCTCAGGCATGGTGCGCAAGAAAGCAACAAAGGATCGTACAGCCACTCTAACAGGTGCAGTAGCATAACCATTACTAGCGGCTAAGAATGCCAGGATGATCGCAATGACTGATGACACTAAAGTCGCGGCAATCGCAACATTAATGGTTTCCCACAACAGAGGGATTTGAATATGTAGGCGATAGCCCCAGTAAATCAGAGAACCGGGAACCGCACGACCACTCTCATCACGACTGGCGAATAAGACATCCCATGACAGCTGGGGAAGTGTGTCGTAGATATAATCGAAAAGTGCAGGCGCGTTATGTAAAATGGTTGAAAGGCTAAACTCTGCATAGTGCCCAGAAAGCAAATAAAGCAGCATAAACATGGATGACCACATAAGTGCATCCATCTTCTGCTTACGACGAGCCTGTTGGTAATATTGTTCAAACTGCATGAAATTGACCGTAGAAGTAATAAGCTGGCAGCAACCTGCCAGCCTTTAATTAGGAGGAGTGATTAACGCTGAGCGAATTTGGTCGCTTTAACTAAGTCGATGATTGACTGGTATTCAGCAACACTGGTCTCTTCTAAGTGAAGTGAGCCACCCGCCGCTTTGCTAAAGCAAGCGTTATCTTCACGGTCCAGCTTCTTCACAGCGGCAATAAGCTTATCTTTGAACTCAGGATCTAGACGGTTGCTTACAATAGTTGGGCCATTAGCAATAAGTGGCGACTGCCAAATAATGCGTACTTTTTTCATTAAGTCAGCGTCATGGTTCATATAACGTAGCAACGCGCCAGCGCTATACCCTTTATAAACGTCGCCAACCATCGATGACCACGTTACTGCGGCATCAAACTGACCGTTAAGAACACCGACGATGTCTTGTTCATGACCACCAGAGAAGTTGACCGATTTGAAGAAACCATCAAATTGGTTATCCATGTTTCCACCCAGTGTATTTTCTAACTGGTTGTTTGGAATAAGAAAGCCCGATGTCGAGTTTGGATCAGCGAAGGAGAACACCTTGCCTTTCAAGTCTTCAATTGACTGATATGGACTATCTTCTTTAACCAAAATAACCGAGTGATAGCCGCGAGAGTTATCGGTGTTATCCACAGTGATACCGACCAAATCCACCGCTTTAGGGTCATTCAGGTACACTTCAGCGTATGACTTGGGTGACATGTTGATGACCAGGTCGATTTTTTCACCCAGCAAGCCTTGAATAACTGCGTTGTAGTCGCTGGAGTTACGAATGTTGGTTTTCACACCCAACTCAGCGTTTAAGAAATTAGCCACACACTGGTTGTCACCAATTTGGGCTGCTGCATTTTGACCACCTAAAATACCTAGGTTGATTTCACTTGGAGCAGCCGCATTCGCGTTAAAAGTCATTGCAGACGCAACGGCGATACCAATAGATAGAAGCTTTTTCATCACTTGTCCTTAAAATTTATTGTGTCCAGTTTTCCGATTGGATCAGTTGATTTGGTCGATCTCATCGCCATAGAGGCGATGTAAAACATCATCATTGAGGCCAGAAGGATGTCCGTCGTAAATCACCTTACCTTTGGCAAGACCAATTACTCGGGAGCAATACTCCTGAACCAGTTCGATTGAGTGAAGATTTACCATTACCGCCACACCATCACGGCTGACTTTTTGCAGCGCTTCCATAATGCGAACGGTATTTTTTGGGTCCAACGAGGCAACCGGCTCGTCGGCAAGCAGGATCTTGGGGTTTTGCATCATCGCACGGCAAATCGCCACACGTTGTTGTTGTCCGCCAGAGAGGTTTTCTGCACGTTGCAGTGCATAGGGCAACATGTTGAGCCACTTAAGCAGTTGGATAGCTTGAGCTTTGTCTTGGTCGCTGAAAATTTTAAGCAATGATTTAAGCGTCGAGGTATGACTCAAACGTCCGAGCAAGACATTGGAAATTACATCCAAGCGAGGCACTAAGCAAAAATCCTGGAAAATCATGCCGCAGTGGGTACGCCACTCGCGGATTTCCTTTCTCGACATCGACAGTACATTGTCAGTCGATAGGTCTTTATGCACATTGAGAATTTCGCCACTGGTCGCAGGGATGGTGCCATTTAAGGTATGTAACAACGTGGATTTTCCCGCTCCTGAACGACCTACCACAGCAACAAATTCACCGGCGTGGAGCTCAAAGCTGATTCCATCGAGAACCACTTTTCCTTGTTGGTAAGACTTAGTCAAAGCGCGAGTTTCAAGAACCTTTCTACCCAGTTGTGGCGATACAAACTCCTCTGTATTCGATACAACCGTCAGTTCCGGCATGGTCATGGCCATAAGTTTTATTCCAGTCAATAGTGTTTACTGACTGAATATTAGAGCGTGAGTTTTTGACGAATTCGGGATAGTTTTGTGACTGATTTATGAACAAACCAGCTGTACAAACACAAATATCCAAGTGAAGAGCAACCAACGAGACACAATCTCGTCCGACTCAAGCTACCAGAGTTGATTTGATTAAGTGTTATTGCAAGTAAACTTAAAGGCTATAAGCTAAAACTCACCTCGACCGATGACATTAGGGAAGTACTAGATAATGAAATTGTTGATTTTTCTTGGGTCAGTAAGAGAGAGCACCCCACCTCGACCCGCACGACTGGGCGCAAGAGTCAGTGACGCCTGTCTGTCTCTGCTAAGGCGCTTTTATCCTGACATTGAAGTGGAAATCATCGACCCTCTTACCTTGAGCTTTGATGCGGTTTTTAAGCCTGAATTTGCTTACAGCCGAAGTAAAGTACCAGAAGACCTAAAGCAATTGGCAGCGAAGATTGAACAAGCCGATGGCTATGTGATGGTCTCACCTGAGTACAATCACTCCATGAGTCCGGCACTAGCACACCTTCTTAATCACTTTGGCAGCTCTCTTTTTTCTTATAAACCCAGTGCGATTGTGACCTATTCTGCAGGACAGTGGGGAGGGGCCAGAGCGGCGATATCAATGCGTGCTTTTCTCTCGGAGCTAGGTTGTTTGCCAGTATCTGCCATGATTCATATTCCCAATGCCGCTAGTGTGTTCGATGAGAAAGGCGACGCCCAAAACGAAGCGTCTCAACAAGAGTGGGACAGTTATATGAATCGAACGCTGGCTCAGCTTATTTGGTGGGCGGAAGGTGCCAAAGTTCAGCGCGGCGCCAGCGATCCAGCTGAACTTATTCAAGCGTTTCAACGCGACCCTTCACAGAGGAACGCGCCAAAATAGTCAGCACTCGAGGCTATTTTTTGTACTTATGCAAAATAGCCTTGGGGATATGACAATAGTCATTCGGGTGAAGAGTGAGTCGGTCTTGATGTTCGTCATCACTCTTTACGTAATTGCTAAGTGGCAACACCTCAACCACGATTTTATCTGCATCGGAACGCTCGGCAATGCAACGTTTCACTCGCTCAAGATGTTCTGGATTTACACTATAAACTCCGGTGCGATATTTCTCCCCGACATCAATCCCTTGCTTGTTTAGGCTATAAGGGTCAATGATTTCAAAAAAGAAATCCATAAGCTGCTCAATCGATACCTGGCTCGTATCAAATTGAGTTCGAACGCACTCGGCATAACCGTCATAGGCACTTTGAGTTGAATTTGTCGTTCCATTCACACGTCCCGCTTCGGTAGCAATTACCCCCGGAAGATAACGCATAAATTCCTGGACACCCCAAAGGCAGCCACCAGCAAAATAGAGCTCTTCTCTCATTGTATTCTCGCTAAAACCCATGACACGCTGACTCTACCAGATTTTGAAACAACAATAACCTCGGTATCATAAATAACGCAGTGGTCGGAGTAATCCTTCAAATATGTAACGATAAACAAAAAAGCGCAGCTCTATAACAAACTGCGCTTCCTCTTACTTCGCTCTAGATTAGGCGATTTCTGCCACTTTCACAGGCGCAGGATTACGAATCAAGAAATCAAAGGCGCCCAGGCTCGCTTTTGCACCCTCACCCATTGCAATGATGATTTGCTTGTAAGGAACGGTAGTCACATCACCTGCTGCAAACACACCTTTCATACTGGTTGCGCCGTGGGCATCGACTTCGATTTCACCGCGTGGTGAAAGCTCGACTTTTGTGCCTTTTAGCCATTCACTGTTTGGAACCAGGCCGATTTGAACAAAGATACCTGCAAGCTCAATCTGCTTGATTTCATCTGTGTTGCGATCTTTGTACTCAAGACCTGTCACGCGAGTGCCGTCACCAAGAACTTCCGTGGTTTGTGCCATGGTGATGATATCGATGTTCGGCATGCTGTTGGCTTTGTCGATAAGCACTTGGTCTGCGCGAAGTACATCAGCAAATTCAAGAACGGTTACATGCTCAACGATACCCGCTAAGTCAATCGCCGCTTCAATACCTGAGTTACCACCACCGATAACCGCCGTACGTTTGCCTTTAAACAGTGGACCATCACAGTGAGGACAGTACGCCACGCCTTTGTTGCGATATTCTTGCTCGCCTGGGACGTTCATTTCGCGCCAACGTGCACCCGTACTGGTAATCACAGAGCGAGCTTTTAGCACTGCGCCGCTTTCTAGTACCACATGGGTGTAACCATCTTCAGTATCCTCTGCATCGATGATATTTGCTGCACGCTGCTCAGTGATTACTTCAACACCGTACTCTTTAACGTGCTCTTCTAAACTTGCCACCAGCTTAGGACCTGTGGTTGCTTTCACTGAAATAAAGTTCTCGATGGCCATGGTGTCCATCACCTGACCACCAAAGCGATCCGCTACAACACCAGTGCGAATGCCTTTACGCGCTGCATAAATAGCCGCTGAAGAGCCCGCAGGGCCACCACCGACAACAAGTACATCAAACGGTACGGTTTCGTTGAGTTGGTTGGCTTTTTTCTCCGCCGCCCCCGTGTCCACTTTGTTCAGAATTTCATTAAGAGACATACGTCCCTGACCGAATAGTTCACCGTTAATGAACACACTTGGTACCGCCATGATGTCGCGCTGTTTCACTTCCTCTTGGAACGCTGCACCGTCGATCATGGTGACGTTCACCAGTGGATTAATCGCAGCCATCATGTTAAAGGCTTGAACCACTTCTGGGCAGTTTTGGCATGATAACGAGATAAAGATCTCAACATCTAGGGGTGAGTTCAGCTCTGCAATTTGCTCAATGGTTTCCGCTTCTAGCTTGATTGGGTGACCACCTGTGTGCAGTAGCGCTAGCACTAGTGACGTAAATTCGTGACCCATAGGCAGACCGGCAAAGCCAATTGCGGTGCCCTTCTCTGGGTTAACTACGCGCATAACTGGTTTGCGCGGGCTGGCTGCGTCGTCACGGACAACGTCAATTTTGCTGCTTAGTGATGCGATGTCATCTGCTAGAGATTGGATCTTGCTGGCCGTATCACTGTCATCAAGGCTGAGAACTAATTGAACTTGGGTTTTTACGTTTTCTAAATACGCTTTTAGCTGCTGCTTCATTGCTTGATCTAACATACTGATACCTATTCTATAAGACTGCTTAACATCAGAAGGAATTAAAAAGGGATAAATTAAGGGGACCCTTTTGATGTTGAATTAATACTGCGTTTAAAGGGTGCACGCCCCCACTTTTACCAGCCAATGGTAAAAGCCATAAAAGTGACTGCGGGGCGTGCAACACGGACACGAAATGCCGTCTATTGCTGCGTTTGGTTAAGCTCTAAGAGCGTTTAGATTTTGCCAACCAGGTCCAGAGATGGTGCGAGTGTTTCTTCACCTTCTTTCCATTTCGCCGGGCAAACTTCACCAGGATTCGCTGCTACGTATTGCGCTGCTTTCACTTTACGCATCAGGTCTTCTGCGTCACGGCCAATGCCTTCTGCTGTGATTTCCATTGC
>NZ_FNVG01000056.1 GCF_900107935.1 Vibrio hangzhouensis
TCACCAGGATTCGCTGCTACGTATTGCGCTGCTTTCACTTTACGCATCAGGTCTTCTGCGTCACGGCCAATGCCTTCTGCTGTGATTTCCATTGCTTGGATCACGCCTTCTGGGTCAACCAGGAAAGTCGCGCGGTCTGCTAGACCTTGACCTTCACGCATTACACCGAAGTTGTTAGTGATAGTGCCTGTTTGGTCGCCAACCATGTAGTAGTTGATTTTGCCGATAGTGTCTGAGCTGTCGTGCCACGCTTTGTGCGTGAAGTGCGTGTCTGTAGATACTGAGTAAACTTCAACACCGCGCTCTTGAAGCTCAGCATAGTGGTCAGCAAGGTCACCAAGTTCAGTTGGACAAACGAATGTGAAGTCCGCTGGGTAGAAGAAGAACACTGCCCATTTGCCTTTCACGTCCTGCTCTGTGATTTCTACAAAGTCGCCCTGTTTGAATGCTGTCGCTGAAAATGGCTTGATAGTGGTGTTAATCATAATTTTTACTCTCTCAATTTGTTATTTTTTAGATGGTTAGGCGCTGTTCTGCGCCGATGTGTGTATATTGCAACGAGAGAGAGTTTTTGAAAATTCGTCTGTTCCTATCTATTTGATAGGGGGAGCCTATCAAACTAGAGCGGTTTGAGACAAAGCCTATTGAAGATGTAGAGGGTAATGATGGTGCACTATAAGATCTGGCTCTTAAATGATGAAATGCACCTATGTGCGTAAGAGGGCTATTACACTTACGATTTTAAGGTAATCAAAATGCCTTTGAATTCAGACGTATCACTGTTGTTGTACTCATCTTAGGTTAACGCCCTGGATTTATAGAAAATGACAACGGGCGTTTCCATCTTGCATATTTCGTGTAAAAAAATAGCTATGTGTCACCTTAACCAAATCAAGTGTTGCCCAGTTGACATGACCGGTGGGAATATGAGCAAATTTCGACACGCGCCAAAGATGGCCAGAAATATATAGATCTCTTTGTTCGACCTTATAGGCCAAAAGCAACCGAACCTTGATTGGTTATGTAGTTTGGTTAATGTTGGTGCTCATCGTTACCTCAAACTATCTGTGATTTCTTTAATATCATGAGCGCTTTCATCGCGGCATTTGTGTCATGATTAACATAAGCCGTAGTGATCGCCCCTTCTTTTAACAAACAGAGCATATCGAGCAGTGTTTCATTCTTATCGGGCATGTGTTTGTTAATAATGGATCGTACTTCATCCTTGTGTTTTTTGCACATGAGAGATATGGGATGCGTTTTGTCTATAAATTCAGCAGAGGTGTTAATAAAGTAACACCCTCGGAACTCTCCTAATTGAGGATCCATGTTACAAAACCATCGGTCAAGACCGTTAAAGAGGTTTTCGATAAGCCGTTCATTGGTTTCAGAATAAGTAAGTATGCTATTTAACCAACAACAAAATCGTTCGTGACGAATTTTTAGTGTTTCTAAAATCAGCAAGTCTTTTGTTTCAAAGTACTTGTATAGTGTTCTTTTAGATGTTTTTGATTTAACAGATACTTCATTTACGCCAACATTGGCAACGCCTGATTGATAAAACAAATCCAACGCGGTTTCAGCAAGAATGTTTTTTTTATCCATAGGAAATGCCATGCTACGAATCCAATGTATGAGAATTTAGCTGACTCAAGGATTCTAAGACCTTTTTCGCCAGTTCATGATTGCTACCCGAGAGAGCAATAGACACCTTTGTATCTTGCAACAGATTAGACATAATGTCATTAATATCAGTGGATTCCTTCAGTTGTCTGTTGACGCTTTCGATGACATCGGAAACAGAAGTTTTACTATTATTGGCTATATCGAGTAGTCCTTCCATTTGCTGGGTGGTTTTCTTGATAAATCCAGAGCTGGATATCATCACCCCCTCGACTTCTTTCTGCTTTTGGACGATTTGGTTTGAAATATTGGAGATCATATCCATTTCAACCTCAATGTTTTCTGCTGAGCTATTTGCCGTGTTGGCAAGCTTACGTACCTCGTCTGCGACCACCGTAAACCCTTTTCCTTGTTGCCCAGCTCTTGCAGCTTCGATTGCAGCATTTAGCGCCAATAGGTTTGTTTGTTTCGCAATGTTCTTTATCGAGTCGACTAAGTTAGTGACATTCATGTTGACCTGCTCCAAAGACTTAAGCAAGATCCCAAACTCATCCATTTTACTTCTAGACGAATCAATTTCTTTGGCGAGTTCAACGATTTTCCGTATCGTTTCCGAGGCGGTTTCTGTCGTCTGGTGTGCGAAGAGATAACTCTGATTCGAGATTGTCTTTATATTTTCCGATTGATAAATAAAATCAGCTATCTTTTCATGGCTTTGCTCGAGTGCCTCTAAGCGATTTTTAGATGCTTTATTGACATTTGCTGCATTTAAATAAATTTCTCTTGCATAGTTTTCTGGCGACACTTTGATAAAATTAGCGAATCTGTCTTCAGTTTCAATTAACTTTGTGTATCTTTCCAAAGGGACTGATTTCGATTCGGCTTCTTTCTTAAATAAACTAATCATGGTGTATACCTTCTCGATTGTACTTTGCAGCAGAGTTAATTGAAGCATACGTAGAGACAATAAATGGAACTAAGTATGTGACACAAATTTTGAGGTAATCAAAGGATTCAATCGCTTGATCAAACAATTTATCTCCGTGATTGATAAGCATAAGGATGCTACCGACAACCGCGGACACCTTAAGCGAATGATAAAATATTCCATGTTGACGAGCATAGCGAAAATAACTTCTAGCTAGATGAGAACACTTCATCAGAACAACCCTCGATTAGATTGAACAAGCTTGGTATTGAGCCTCACTAGCCCCACAAGTATCGTGATCAAATAGCCCAAAACAATGTTTTTGGCTTGTGCCAATGGGCTATTCGGAAGACCAAAAGCAATTACGCAGGAGGCTCCGAATGGAGCCATTAACAAGCCCCAATCCTTAGACGTCTCACCAATCAGTCCCATACACAATATGGTTAGCGCTGCTGCGAAGCCTGAGGTCAGGGCAAAGGTGTGTTTTCGCAAGATTAACTCCAAAGGTAAACAACTCGGTTTACCCAAGAGTAAACAGAGTTGTTTACTTATGCAACTAAAAAGAGAGGTTATTTGAAGTTATTGAATATATTCAGTGCATTACTTGTATCAGTTAATACGCGAGAAGATACTTTCCATTAAGTAAAAGTGTCACCCGCAATGTATTTGGACTCCTCAAACTTCAACGGATCTTCGAAGAAGGGCTTCAGAGATGAGCGAGGTACCCCCTAATATCCTGGAGATCCTAATTTTCATGAATCCACAGGGGCTTTTATCTATAAGAATGGAGGACGCTAAATCGATACTGTCCAGAGTTACCGTAGTCTGCCACTTCACCTATCGTAAAAAGCCCTACTGTATCCTTCCTTCCGGCGAATTCACCATGTCATCTATCGTGTTGATAGTCAGTACAAAAATTTCCGTTTCGTCGTTCTAAAAACCTTTCATCCTAAGAGCAAGCGAAATAGTTCATTCCTCGTAAGAATTAAGGTCGTTCACATCTTTGAAAACAATTCGATAGCCGTACGACATTAATGACACAAGCGCGGCATGGTGGAATACCTGCGTGTCAATCAGTACGTCAATCACTACAGTGAAAAGATCAACGCTTACTTTAGCTCTAGAGTCTTAAGGGTTTGCAACAACACCTGCGATATCAAAAGTAAGCTCAATACAAATAGGAAAACACACGCACCAACTCGCTATACGATATTGGGGCGTGCAACACGGACACGAAATGCCGTCTATTGCTGCGTTTGGTTAAGCTCTAAGAGCGTTTAGATTTTGCCAACCAGGTCCAGAGATGGTG
>NZ_FNVG01000019.1 GCF_900107935.1 Vibrio hangzhouensis
TCTACAAGCTCGCAATGAAGCGGGCTTTATGATCACCTCTCATCACAAACCTATACTCAAGTGACCTCAAGATGCAGGACTCAGAGCTTCATCAAGGTGTTCAGTTCAAGGAAAATAGTTGAAGGAATGGCTATTCCCTTTCGAAGCTATTTGACGCAGAAATGGGCACCTTGATGAGCTCCCAAAGGGCGAGTTTACTTGGCTTCTACGCTTTGTTAGCGATTTTCGATTTAGAGCCACTAGATCTTCAAATCACTGCCGCGCCTAGAAGCCAAGTAATTCTCGCTGAACAAGCATCTTGAGGTTACTTGAGTATATACATAAGCCTATTATTTTCAATAAGTTGGCAACAGACTTTTAGAGATAAATCTAAACTGATGCTTACAAATTTGTATCCGTTTACCAGCCATATCACAGCCTTTTACTGCTATGATTCGCGCAAACCAATGAACCTCCAATTTTTCTCATCCTATTTATTGGTCAATCGGCCTGTCAGGCTCAGCATCTGACGGGCCTTTTTACAAAACGAGCAAACAAAAACGCCCCGAATGGCGATATTCAGGGCGCTATTTTTTATTGTCTGTCACTCTTATGATGCCCTCAAACTATAAAGGGCGAAAAGCAACGTAATCGGATTAACCGCCAATCAGAGCAGGAATACCTGGTAATTGACCTACGACAGCCAATGACCCTACGCAAACGACAAACGCCAATCCTGGAATCAGGTATTTATCTTTAGCAGAAAGCTCTTTCGCTCGTTCACGGTCACCAATAAAGCCCATGTTATCGAGCAGCATGGTTGTCGCCCAGCCAAATACCGGATTAACAAACGCACACGAGAAAATACAGATACCTGCACTCAGAGAATCTTTGTGCTTGTGAATCATCTGCATACCTGCTTCAAGTAGTGGCAGGAACACGCCCACGATCAATGCCACGCGAAGTACTGGTTCCCACATCGCCAAATCCATTGGATAGCCAAGTACAGACGCTAAAATACACAAGATACCAGTTAACAGAGCGCCTCCCGGAATAGGACGCTTAGCGATCGCTGCCGGAATCATGTAGGTTCCCCAAGAGGACGCAAGGTTACCGCCCCCTAGCAACGCACCAACACCCTGACGAATAGAAGCCCCCATCATGGTATCGTCAACGTTCATCAGAACACCCTTGGCATCTTTCGGGTAGTTGAGCTCCTGAAACACTCGGTGTCCCAGATAATCAGGGGACCACATTGCCACTGCAAGCAGAGCAAAAGGGATAACCGCGATGTAGTGCTCAAGCGTCGGCCAACCTAATTGCCAGCCAGTATCTTCACCCCACCAGTAAAACGGACTTAGATGAGGCAAGCCCGGTTCAGTGGTGAATGCAAACTCAGCCCCCATTGCATAAGCCACAATACCCGCCAATGCGGAGCACAATGGAATCGCGAGCCAGCGCTTGTTCACTTTCGCCAGATACGCATACACCAGTACGGTAATCCCGATGACGGCAAAAGAAATGTAACCGTGGCCACTGGCCGAGGCCCAGGCTTCGGTTTTATTGATCTGGCTTATCAATCCAACCGCCCCGAGGTAGATCAGCAAACCGCCCCGGACGCCGACCCCGGTTAGGGCCATCAGCTTCGATCCCCCCTTAGTAAAGGCAAGTATCAAACCAAAGACACAGACCATAAGCCCCAGTGCCAACGGGTGTCCGCCCGCTGCAGCAATTAACGGGATAAGAGGAATCATAGGGCCATGTGTACCCGCCAGGTTGGCATTGGGGTTCAGGATAGCCGAGAAAAGAATCACAAACAGAGCACCAGCGATAAGCAATTCATAACGCACGTTCTCTGCGACAAACTCTGGCGATAAGCCAAACTGAGCGGCAAATGCCGCTACCATTGCCGTTACCATAACCACTTTACCAATGGTTGCCGCAATGGCTGGTACCCAGTCTTCGATCTCTACACTGTAATCACGAAACGGAAGGTGGATCCCCCAGCGACGAAAACTCATGATTCTCAAATCATGATCGAGGAACTCTTCCCTACTCTCAAATTCCTGCGCCTTGCGGCGCATATCCCTATAAAAGGTTTTACTACTTCCAGACATACGTCTATTTCCTTAATGAACATGAGAACAACCTTGAATCGCTTTGCTCTGCTTACGTAAGGTATATCAACCTTCGATTGATACGAGACGACATCCCAGCCGCTACCGAACTTCTTCTTTTGACGCCAGAAGAGAGAGTAAAGTATTTGGTTTTCTCCTTAGTGATAATCAGCAAGCAATTGCTCACCGATTGAATCCGTGTTTCAACATGGAAGAAAATGTAAGCAAAATTTACGTGCTATTTTTTGATTTGAATTAGCGTCCGGCCACTCTTAACAAGGTAAGGTGGTATTTTTGTCGTAGTTGTGAAGCGGCGCACAATGACACTTGTTATGTATCTTTTTGAAATGCAACGAATTTAATAGGGCTAATATGAAGATCTCTGAGCACGCAAATCGCACCGAGAAGCTTTATGGCATAAGGGCTGAAGATATTCATAAGTGGATTGATGGTTTCTTTGACTACGACCGATTCGACCACGCGCTAAGAATGGGATCCGTCGTTGGTCGGGACCCCTATGACCATCGTCGCTTTCGTCACTGCAAAGAGGCCCTGGAAGAAGCCTACTCGGAGTTCGACAGCAAGTATTCTCGCCAGCAGATAAAAGACGTGTTTGAAGCCCACATCAAAGACGACTACGACGGCTATCTACCCTCTCGAACCGATTTTGAAAATGGCACATTCAAAGCCAAGTATCATGATGCCCGAGACTCGGACGAATTACGCGCAGTCCTGAGCGCTAACGAACTTGCCGAGTACTTTGATGGTTTGCACGCCACCAAGGAAGATGACCGTCGTTTTTTCACCCGGTTCAGCCTGCGTATTGTCGCCCCTTCTGTTTTAGCCTTAGTCCTGTTTGTCTCAGCCATCATCTTTATGATTCTGCCCTTTGTTGAGGACTCTATGGTCAATCAAAAGCGCCAGATGCTGGCAGAACTGACTTCTTCTGCCGTAAGTATTGTCGACAGCTATGTGGACCTGGAGAAGCGTGGTGTACTTTCCAGACAGGAAGCGCAGAATAGAGCCAGCACCGAAATCGGAGCTATGCGGTACGGTTCCGAAAATAAAGACTATTTCTTTATCATCGACATGCATCCAAATATGGTCATGCACCCTTATCGACTCGATTTAACCGGACAGGATCTGACGGATTATCAGGATATCGACGGAGTCGCTATTTTTGTTGAGTTCACCAAACTGGTACAGGCGCAGCAGCATGGCTTTCTGGAATACCTGTGGCAGTGGAATGACAGAGCAAACATTACCGCACCAAAGCTGACCTATGTAGAGGGCATTGAAGAATGGCAATGGATCATCGGTACCGGTGTGTATTTCGATGATGTTCAGCAAGGCATCGATAAACTGGAAGGCTCCCTGTATCAGATATTTGCCGCTATTTTCTTTGGCCTGTTAATTTGTATGGGCTTTGTCATGTCGCAAAGTAAGTCGATTGAAAACCGAAAAAAACGTGCAGAGCTCGCTTTACACGAGGCCAAAGACCGATATCGTGCCTTGGTCGAATCCTCCAACGAGGGCTACATTCTCGAGACTGACGGCAATATCCTCTATTCCAACGATTGCTTGCATCGGATGGTTGGCTACAGTGAATCGGAGCTGCGCGACCATTCAATCTGGCATAAACTGTTCCCTGAAAGCCCACAGAACTCGCCTGTCGTGCAACACCTGCTGGCACTGTTCAGCCAAGCCGCAAAGCCGGGCGAGTTCGAAGCGCAACTTCGAACAAAGAGTGGCAATACCGTTGATATTCTCCTTAGTTCATCTCGAATCTTCCTGTCTGAAAAACAAGGGCACGTGCTGTCGTTTCGCCCCATCACACGTAAAATATATGGCGGCAGTTTTGGTCTGGTTGAACAAGTCAGTAACTATCAGGAATTAACTAGCGCCATCACGACTGAGATTGAACAGAGTCAAACTCAAGGGCATGCGGTAGACGCGCTCAACCGACTGGCTGATGTGATCAGAGAAATGATTGAATCGGGCTCACGCCCTGATATTTTACGCCGTACTATCGGGACGGCCTACGATGCGGCAATCCGACGTTTTATTGATCTGACGATTTCGGAAATTGGAGAACCGCCTGTCCCGTTCAGCTTTATTTCGTTTGGTAGCAACGCGCGCCACGACATGACGCTCTTTTCCGATCAAGACAATGCCATCGTATTTGAAACTCCCGACCCTGACGACCTCAAGACGGTTCGGCGCTACTTTCTCCATCTGGCTGAGAACGTCTGCGCCATGCTAAATCAAGCCGGTTACCGATATTGCGAGGGGCTTATCATGGCCTCGAATCACCAGTGGTGCCTGAGCCTGGAAGAATGGAATAACAACTTCAGTCACTGGATTGAACAGGCCACACCAAAATCCATACTTGAGCTCAATGTTTTTTTCGATATCCGTGCAACTTATGGGGATCCCAGCCTGATCATGGCGATGCAGGATAATATTCAGGTGTTGCTAAAACACAATCCGGCATTTCTGCCCATTTATGCCAAAAACTGTCTGGCACACAAGGTGCCCGTCACGATGACCAAGCACATCAAGACAGAGAGACTGGACGGGCAGCCAACACTGAACTTAAAAGAATGTTTGCGTCCGATGGAGATATTTTGCCGAATCTATGCGCTGAAACATGATATCCGCGAAAGCAATACCGTGACCCGGCTAAAACAGCTGGCAGCGAAACAGGAAATTGACGCACCGACATTACGTGAAATGCTCTATGTCTTTGATCATATTTGGCATTTACGCTTTATGAACCAAATCGTAGAGTATACTGACTTGCGGAAAATCAACGATAACATCGTGCTCAACGAACTATCCAGTCTGGAAAAGCAGCATCTGGAAGCCGTGCTCAACCGCATCGTTGTTTTTCATGAAAAAGTGCAGCGAGACTTCCTCAAATAGCCGGTTTTAGTAAAGGGCATAATCACTTCATTCAGGAAGGTGCTGAATGACATTCCCTACAGTGCCAGCGTTCAAAACAGTATATCCCTGCTTTTTTAACCACAAGCAGGCACTACCTGAGCGCATACCAGAAGCACAGTAAACCACTAGGGTTTTACTCTTATCGAGTTTTTTAGTGTTTCCGGCAATCAGCGACTGTACCGGGATATTGATACTTCCCGGAGCACTGATGCCTGCATACTCCATTTCACTGCGCACATCGAGCAACTGGATGTCATCGAGACTAAGCTGCGCCAAGACACGACTCGCGCGGTTTGCTTTCCACTTTTTATAGATAAAAATGACTGCCAACAAACTAATTGCGATTAAAAACTGTTCGTTCACCTATACTCTCCAAACCGAAATATGACCTTTAACGCGCACCAGTATAACTACATTAATTAGCAATTGCTAATATTACTTAAGTAAGCTGCAATTAAAAACAGTCCTGAATCAAGTTGTCATTTTTCAAACAAACGTACCGTGAGGCTTCCTCCAGTAACCTTTGCCAAGAGGGACGCAATGCGCTGCTTTGCGCCCTCTCAAAGGTCAGTCATCCTTATTTCGCAACGCCACCTTTAGAACGGCAGGCGGTCATCGGCATCGCTACAACCTCACCATTTAACTGGCAGTCGACCAGAAAGCCAATTTTGCCGGAGCTTGGCCCCGCATAAGTCATGCTGGAAATCGCCAACAACACGCCAGCTAAAAACGACAACATCCTCTTCATAACAACATCTCCTTACTTTTGCCAAGTGGCTCACTAAGTATGAATGACCATAAAAAATACGCCGCATTCTCTTGGAAATAATTGTCGCTCGCGGCTTTTCATCGTAGTGAGAAAACTGCCTGGACCTCAAACAAAGGGCGAAAGGGATACCCTGACCAATAACTTGCTCACACTTTAGAAGTTACGGAATTAGCGACTATAATAAACTAAATGAATAGAAATCTATTGCTTACGTCCATTATTGCATCACTCATTATTACCCTCTCTGGGTGGTATTGGGTGTACTCGCTTACAACTCATCTCCAGCAAGATAAAATTATTCACGCCCAGCAGGTGGCGTTCGATAAAGCACGAGCGATTGAACTGGGACTCACACAGGCGCTTTCCATCACTCGCGTACTCGGGTTATTCGTTACACAAAATAGCGGCCGTGTAGACAACTTTGAAACATACGCGCATCAACTTCTCACGGACACTACGTTTATCGGCAACATCCAACTTGCCCCAGATGGAATCGTACAGCATGTCTATCCCTTGAAGGGGCATGAGGCAGCGTTAGGTCACGATCTACTGAACGATCCTGAACGACGGCTTGATGCCCTGCATGCCATCAATACTCAGGAATTGACCTTAACAGGCCCTATTCAGCTCAAACAAGGTGGAAGAGCATTAATCGGGCGGCTACCCATTTTTATTGAAAACCACCAAGGTACGCCGACGTTCTGGGGTTTTGCATCGGCACTGATTTACTTTGACACACTACTAAATAGTGTCGGTTTGGCCGAGAAAAATGAATCGTCTCATTGGTATAGCCTAGCAGTGGTAAATACAAAAACGGGTCAGCATTTACCCGTTGCCAACAATAACACCTTCAAATCACTAGACACTCAGGCTAAAGCTACCTCCCCAGTTTTATTGCCAAATCAACACTGGCTTTTGACTATTGGCGTACCCACGGCCACCTGGGAAGTCGTCGCGACACGACTCGGCTACTTCATGGTGATGTTAATTGGCGTAGCTACTGGTTTTTTGACCTGGAAATACTTACACCTTCCCAATCAACTACAACAAGCTGTCAAAAAGAAAACTCGGCAGCTAGAAACACTCTCCTTCACTGACAGTGTCACAGGGATTGCCAATCGTCGCTTTTTTATCAAGACATTGATTTCTGCACAGATCAACGAAAAAGCATACCACCCCAATGTTTTATTATTTGTCGACCTCAATGAGTTCAAGGTTATCAATGACAGGTATGGCCATCTTTTTGGCGACAAAGTGCTAAGGAAAGTAGCACAACGAATCGAGACGTGTACCCAAGGCCCAGATATCTCGGCTCGATTAGGCGGTGACGAGTTTGGACTGCTACTCTGTGATTGGGGTGATATCCAGAATCTTCAGCGGCGACTGACTGAACTCATGACATCACTGACTCAACCGATAGAAATTTCGGGCAATCGACTCACCCTTTCGGCCTCCATCGGAGCAGCTCTGATCCCAGAGCACGGTCTCCACGCCACAGAACTATTGAAGGCCGCTGATATCGCGATGTACCACGCTAAACAAATTAAGAACGGTCCACAATGCTGTTTTTACGAACCCTCAATGGCACAGAACTACAGGCGTTTACCCGAGTTTAAACGTGAGTTCGGCGACGCTTTGTCACATGGGCAGCTAAGGCTTTACTATCAACCTATCTACTGTTTAAAGAGTCAGTGTATTGCTCATTATGAAGCCTTAATTCGGTGGCAGCACCCGACGAAAGGGCTGTTGGCACCTGGTGATTTTTTAGACTTGGCGGAACAAACCGGATTAATGAAAAGCATGGAGACTTGGGTTCTTTCAAAAGCCTGTTCGGATATCGCAACCCATCAGGCGCTTTACAACCAAACCGTTCGTGTTGCCATCAATATGAGCCCGAACTTTTTGACGGATTCGGATTTGCTGGATTCAGTAGAGCGCTGTCTCCACCAGTACCAGTTAGCGTCCAACGCAATTAAACTGGAACTGACGGAAAGCAGTGTTCTGAGCAACCATGACATTGCTTTGAAAACACTTGTTGAACTCAAACACAAAGGTATTCAGGTCGCACTCGATGACTTTGGCACTGGGTACAGTTCTTTTTCGCTGTTGCACGAACTGCCTCTGCACTCCCTTAAGCTCGACAAAAGCTTTATTGACAAACTGCTTACCGACAATCGCGATTACTGCGTGGTAGAAAGCGTTATCGAGTTAGCCCACAAGCTCAATTTAGAGGTCATCGCTGAAGGCATCGAAACGCAAGAGCAAGAAGATAAGCTCACTACTCTCGGGTGCGATTTCGGTCAAGGCTATTTCTTTGCCAAGCCACAACCGGAGTTCAGCTCAACCAACCATGCTGCCAACTGCACTCAAAAACATTCGTGTCATCACCCATGCCTGCAGTCCACAGAGACCGACAGAGCGGATGCGCCAATTCCTGTGAACGCCATCATCAGTAAGATAACAGCTCACCATAATTTATAACAAGGGGCACGCTAGGCTTTGTGGCTAAACTGCGCTTGTAAAAATGGCAATAACAGCAAGCCTATCGTCGCCGAGCAGACTGAGATCACAACAAAAAAGCCATCCCAGTGAAAATAATCCAGCACTATCGCGATGGGATACCCCGCCAACGCCGCCCCCATATAAGCAAACAGACCGACAAACCCGGTTGCGGCTCCCGCAGAGTCTTTGTGAGAGCACTCTGCCGCAGCCATACCTATCAGCATCTGCGGCCCAAATACAAAAAAGCCTATGGCGAAAAAACCCGCTGACTGAAACACGAAATTGGTTAAAGGCATAAGCCATAATGCAGCCACAGATAAAAAAATACCCATAGCAAAGATCAGGTTCATTGGTCCTCGGTTGCCGCCAAACAGCTTGTCTGATCCCCAGCCAGCCACCAGCGAACCTACAAATCCACCGACCTCAAACAAAGACACCGAAGCATTGGCGTTGATCAAGCTGTATTGATGCTGCTCGGTGAGATACAGATTGCCCCAATCATTAATGGCCGTGCGCACGATGTAAACCAGTACATAACTGAAAGCCAGCAGCCAAATGTACTTATTATTCAGCACATACGACCAAAGGATCTGTTTGGGCTTAAGCCCCACCCCATCATTTTCCTGAGCCAGTTCCAACTTGTCATTTCGCCACTGACCAACACTTGGTAGACCCATCGAGGTCGGTTTATCACGCAGTCGCCAACAGAGAAATAAGCCTATCAGAACGCTTATTACACCCGGAATAATGAACCCTTCGCGCCAACTATAATGAAACGTTAAAAAGCCCACCAGCAAAGGAATCATCGCGCCACCGACGTTATGTGCGGTGTTCCAAAGAGACCAGAAAAACCCTCTTTCTGTTCTTGAGTACCAGGTGGTCAAAAGCTTGGAACAAGACGGCCACCCCCATCCCTGAAACCAGGCATTGAGTATCCACAGTGTAAACAGCGCAAACAATGAACTCGACAATCCAAATGCAACATTGACAAGCCCACTGGCTATCAGGCCAAGTCCCATAAAATAACGTGGATTGGAGCGGTCAGAAATGATGCCGGAGACGAACTTGGAGACTCCGTACATCAGATAAAAAAGTGTCCCCATCAGACCTATATCACCTTTATCCAATCCCAAGTCAGCAATGAGCGCAGGGGCCGTATAGTTGAACGTTTTCCGGCTCAAATAGAAACCGGCATAGCCCAGATACATACCCAGCATGATGTGAAAGCGCCAATATCGATACTGGCTATCGGTATCCACACATTTCTGTAGCTGAGTTTGACTTGCCGTCAGCATAAATCGCTCTCCATCATTTCAACGGTAAGTGCGCATCGATGGTGGTACCGTGCGAATGATCACCTTCATCCATCTGGCTGCGAATTGTCAGTTTGCCGCCCAACGCCTGTACGCGTTCCTGCATTCCCTTAAGACCAAAGCCTTTCTGACTATCTTCGAGACGAAAGCCAACGCCATTGTCTCGAATGCGCAGATTTATCGCCGTCTCCATGGTGATCACAATACTTACATGATTGGCCTTTGCATACTTGAGCACATTGTTCAACGCCTCCTGACACAGCCTGAACAATGTCACAGCCATCACATCCGATAACTCAGTTTCTGTATGACCATTAATAGTCAGCTCAACTTGAATACCTAACTGCTCAAATTCCATCTCACGCACCATCTGACGAATTGCAGAAATCGCATCAAGGTCATCCAGCGTTTTGGGCCGCAGCCGTGTGAGAAGTCCCTTGGTTGTGTCATAGACATTAAGCGACAGCGACTCAATAGTATTGGCGCAGCCTACACTCAGCTCAGGGTTACTAACGCGCTTGATGATGCTGGCCTGTGTTCGAATCGCCGTTATGTTCTGGCCAATTTCATCGTGCAACTCACGTGCTATGTCCTTGCGCACCGATTCCTCTGCCTGTACTAATTGTTTGGAAAGGTTTTTATTGCGATTAAGCTCGGTGCGTAATTGCTGGTTGAGGTCACGCTGTCGCTGAACGGCCATACCTAGCAGGATCCCTGTCAGAGACTGAGCACTGATAGACAAAAGCAAATCCGTAATCTCGATTTGCGATACACCACTTCGCGCCGCAATAAGTGCACAGCTATTCAATAACGTACCCAACAACGCTCCCTGCCAGCCATAGCGAAAAGCCAGCAAAATGATGGGAATCGCCAGACAAAATGGAGCAAAGCGACGCAACTCCTCGGGTAAACCAATCTGTAATGAAATACTGATAGCAAATAAAGTGACAAACAGCAGTATGGGCTTGACTGTCAACTCAAAAGGATGATGAATCAGGTTTGAAGTTAGCGGGCGCCAGGTGCTTTGGAAAAGGTAATTCCAGATGAGATAACAAGTAGGAACCAGCATCAGCCCACCCGTGATACTCACCAGACCAACAAAACTCAACGAATCAGTATGGGAGCCAACTGCCACGATATTGATGCATGCGCAAACAACAATGGCCAATGCCTGAACCGATAACCGTTGCCATTGCGCTCCCTGATAGAAGCGTGTTGCCAACAGAGCAACGGGTATGCTCGACACGCTGGCAGCTAATACCGTTAACCACTGAGGTTGACTCATTAAAGTCGCCAGTGAGATAGCCAATAACCATTCTGCGCTGTAAATGGAGGGCCAGTATTTCTTGGCGGTATGCAGAGTCAACCCTAAGCGCAGCGCAAAAGGAAAAAACAAAATGGCCAATTCCGCATCGTTGACAAAATAGTAGGAAATCACCCATAAGCAAAACCAACTGCATAGGGTTATGAGCCAGGCACTGGCACTCTCAACAAAAAAAGTACGCACTAAAACGCCGCTTCAACTCTGAATAGCTGAGCAAGTTCAACATTGTTTTTTATTGCCAGCTTATCCAATGCGTTAGCCCGATGCACATGCACCGTTTTGTGGCTCAGTCCCAACTTGGTCGCCACGGACTTAACATCTAATCCCGAAGCCAATAATTCACACACTTCGTACTCACGTTTGGTCAGCTTAGCTACCGATTGTTGAAAAGGTCTCGGTGAAGCAAGCTTTACTGCGATATCCGGCGTGAGGTAACACCCGCCATTGGCACTGGTGCGTACGGCTTGGATCAGCTCATCTGGACTGCAGCGTTTGGTCAGGTATCCCAGTGCCCCTAACTCCAGAGCCTTTTCCACCATAGCCGGTGAGTCATGGACACTAAGCATGATGCACGCTACTCCCTTAGGCATGACTTCCAATAACACCAGACCACTCTCATCTGGCATCGAAATATCGAGAATACACACATCCACCCCGCTGCCGGGCAATCCTCTTTGCGCGTCGGCAACAGAACAATATTCACCCACCACATTGATGTCATTCTCCAGATTAAGTAATTGAGCAAAACCAGAACGAACAATGGTGTGATCGTCGACCAAAGCAACATTTATCATAGAACTACCAAAAATTAGGAGGGAGAAAAGCGGAGGGTAAATTAACGCTGATGCATAGATTAGGCAAATAGCATTTCGTTCTAAAAAAGGCGCTATCTATGATGACGCTGATTCAGGCAAATCAGAGCAAAACATCCAAATAGCGCCACCTTGTCGCGTTAAGCTGTCACTTGTTCTAGCTGCTTTTTCGCTTTACGAATCTTCTTCTCTTCAGCAATAGCAACGAAGGCCAACAGTACGATACAAATAGCCGCTGAGGTATCCAGAGCCGCAAACGTCCCTTGCCATCCAGTCAGACCAAAGATAGGCGTGCCATCAGCAATCATACCCAGACCCAACTTGGCAAAACTGTCACCAATCAGATATGCAAACGTCCCCTTAACACCATCAGCCACACTGATCGCTTTCTTCGGAACAAAGCCAACCGCAGCCACACCAATAAGCAGTTGAGGACCAAAGACCAGGAAGCCTAGTACGAACAACGAAGCCAGATACATAAACTCACTTGTCGCATGTTGGTAGAACTCGAGGCTAACAATGATCAAACCTAAGGAAACACAGGCTACCAATGCACGGCGACCATTGGCCAAATCCGAAAGGTAACCCCACATCAGAGTTCCTACAAGCGCGCCAACTTCGAACAAAGTGAAGCCTGAGATGGCCGTTTCTTTTGACAGGCCAAGTTCCTGGTATGCGTAAACCGTTGACCACTGGTCGATACCGATACGCACGATGTACAGAAAGATATTGGCGAAACACAGTAGCCAAATCACTTTGTTTTTCAGCACGTACTCAATAAAGATTTCGCGCTTAGTCATTTGATTCTCTTCTGCCGCTTCGTCTTCCTCACTGACCGATTCATCAAACAACTCTTCCACTTTACCCAGACCGTATGCCTCAGGGGAGTCGCTGCCGTAACGCAGCCCAAAGAAACCAACAACCAATGCAATCATTGATGGGAAGACAAACATGCCAATAACATGACCATCAAACAGGTAATTTGCACCAAACAGTGCCACACCCGCTGCACCGGCACCACCCACGTTGTGCGACATGTTCCAAAGACCAAGGTATGAACCACGTTTGTTGCGCGGTGTCCACTTAGTAATGGTTGAGTAACTTGATGGGCCACCGGTACTTTGGAAAAAACCGCTTAGCGCATAAAACGCAATCATCAGAAACAGGCTGATACTGCCGCCACCCATACTGAAACTGAAGCCCAACATCGCCAGACCCGACAAAATCAACATAAACGGCAAGAACTGCTTAGTGTTTTTGCCATCGGCATAGTAAGAAACAACCGTTTTACCGATGCCGTAGGTGATCGAAAAGCCCAAACCAATCATACCCAGTTCGGTCATCGACAAACCGTAAGTCGAAATCATATCGTTTTGTGCGATATTGAAGTTCTTACGGATCAGGTACATCGTCATGTAACCAATAAAGACTACTAAATAAGACTGTAAGAAGGGTTTAAACCACATTTTGCGTCTTTGCTCGACTGGCAGATCCAGTGTCGGCTTACGCACTTGTTCTAGAAATTTCAACATGATGAATCCTTAGACTCTCAACATAGAGGAAGCACAACCCAAAGAACGACCCAACATCGGCCTTGGATTGGTGCAAAAATATTTTCATTTGAGGATCAGCGCCCTTGGCACTGAAAATCTATGAGCAAGAGTGTAAGAATCGGCAGCGAGAATGGCTTGAGAGGGGGTCCTAGGAGTACTAGGAAAAATTCCTAGTACTCGTTAGTTAAGTAACAATACGTGAATCACATCACAGTTGTACGGGCATGAAAGCGTTCAGAGCTTTTACTTTTTGCTTTTAAACTGACTGGCGCGCGTCTTTTTGTTGGTGCGTCGATTTGCTTGCTTGTCTCGTTTAGGACGCTTGCTTTCCCCTGTCGATGGTTTATCGGTCACCGGAAACTCAGCGAGCTCCTCCAGCACCAAGGCTCGACCAGTTAACTGACGAATCGCGTCAAGATAAGCGGTTTCGCCATGGCAAACTAACGATAGCGCCTGTCCAGCTTTTCCCGCTCTTGCTGTACGCCCCACTCGGTGCACATAAACGGATGGATCGCTTGGCAACTCAAAGTTAATCACTACAGGAAGATCATCAACATGGATCCCACGTGCCAGTATATCGGTGGCAATTAATAGCTGAACCTCACCTTGTTTAAAGGCTTGTAGCGTACGTTCACGCTCCGATTGGTCTTTATTGCCATGTAATGCACCACTGGCAATACCCGCCTTATTCAGCTTCTTACAGAGGGCGTCGGCATTGTCTCGCGCACCAATAAACACCAACACTTGTGGCCATTGATGTTCGGCAATTTGCTTGATCAGTACATTGGCTTTACTGCCCTTGTTTACCAAATAGAGCGTTTCTGCAATCTGCTCCACCACGCTATTGGTTTTGTTGGCGGCAACGGTTACCGGGTTGTTGAGCAGTGTCGTGACTTTTCCGTCCAACGTCTCAGGTAAAGTGGCTGAAAACATTAAGGTTTGCTTCCTATGGTTAAGCACACTCAGTATGCTCTGAATATCTGGCCAAAAACCCATGTCGAGCAGACGATCGACTTCATCCAGCACCACAGCCTCAATGTCTTGAGTGTCCACCAACTGTTTGTTCATCATATCTAGTAAACGGCCCGGAGTTGCAACGACGATGTCTGGAGCAGCGTTGAGCTGGTGCACCTGTTGTTCGACATCTTCGCCACCTCGAACCACTACGACGGAATAACCTAATCGCGTTGCAATAGGATCAATGGTATCAGCAACCTGTTTCGCCAGTTCCCGTGTAGGGACCAATACCAGCGCTTGTTTTATCTTATCGTTTAGCCGTTGGTCTATCAGTCCAAGTCCAAATGCCAACGTCTTACCGCTGCCCGTTTGCGCAAGTGCCAGAACGTCTCGCTGCGCAGTGATTGCAGGAATCGCCAGGGTTTGAATGTGAGTGGCATCAGAGAATTCACTAGGAATGGCATCCATTAATGCCGAGCTTAACGTTAACTCAGAAAAAGACATGATAGATTTACACGTTCGCAGAAAGATGAGCGGATGATAGGAGGAAAGCGCTGGGAACTCCAGTTTCTGTATCAATAAAAGTGTCGAACGTTAGTAAGCTCTTAGACAGAGCAAACCTGCTCGAATGAATGAGCAGGCTCTGATAGCCATTAAGACGCGGTAGCGTACTCTTCTAGCTCTGCGTGCGATGCCGTAGTGATGAACTCTCCGTCTAAATAGAAATCAACCGAATCGTTACCGCTCACACCCACAAGCGAGCGCAACTTGCCAGATTCGTCGATAAAGTCCATTTGTGTCGTGTTGTCATCAAGCATTGATAGTTTCACTGGAGCAGTAGACAGGTTCTTACCCACTTTGTGGTTCACTTTGATATAAGATTCTGCCGGAGTATCTGCGACCGCTTTTTTCTTGGTAATTGGGTTGGTACCCGTCCAGAATTCAATGGAGTTAACCACAAACAAGTCCGCCGCTGCCGTAATGGCATAGACCGGAGACATTAAGGTATACAAACCCGCTCGCGCATAGCGGTTATCGACACCTTTCAGGTTAACTTCATACATCACTAAGCCTGTTGTCGCCATTTGGCCAATACATCCTGTAAGCATGGTAGACATAAGTGCTGCAGCAATCGTAGTTTTAACAAGTTTCATTTTTTCGAATATCCTCACACACCTCATAATGATGGTGTGACTGACTAACAATGACAGTGATATGAATTGGGCTGAAAGGATTAGAACACTCATAACCACTACCAATAAATTGGCGCGGGATTATAGCCAATATAAGGTGTGCAACAATCTCGAGTTTGAATCGAAAAAAAGTGTGCGATGGCGGGTAAAAAAGGACAAATAACGCGAAAGCTGCCAATAAAAATCTTTACTAACAGACAGTTAATTCAAGAAAGTGTTTTGGGGACAGAAAAAAGAGAAACAGCCGACCAGCGACAATTGCTCCTCTTATTTCTACTTACAGGTCGATTCCTACAGCATCACCAGACTTGCCGTACCCAGAAAGGCAAAAAAACCGACAACATCGGTAACGGTCGTGAGAATCACGGAACCGGCCAGAGCAGGATCCAGATTGAACTTGTCTAGCACCAAAGGTATCAAGACTCCGAATAAAGCGGCAGTGATGATATTAACGATGATTGCTAGCGCAATAGTCGCCCCTAATATCGGTGACTGGAACCAAAGCCCGGCCATCGCGCCGATAATAACCGCCCAGAGCAGACCGTTAATGGCACCAATTCCCAACTCATTTTTGAGCAAAGCAACGCGGTTACTAGCCGTGACCTGATTGAGGGCCATTGAGCGGACAATCAAGGTCAATGTTTGACTGCCTGCAATCCCCCCCATAGAACCGACGATCGGCATCAGAATGGCGAGTGCGACAACTTGAGCAATCACATCCTCAAACAGCCCGATAGTGACTGAGGCTAATATAGCGGTCAGTAGATTTATACCCAACCATACTCCGCGTTTCTGGGAACTTTTGACTACAGGCGCAAACAGATCATCACCTTCATCCATACCAGTTCCCGCCATCAAACGGGACTCGTATATCTCACGCTGCGTGCTCAGCGCGAACTTCCAGTCGATTTCCCCCACCAGCAACCTGCGGTCATCCAAAATCGGCAGTGCACTGAAGGAAGAACGTTCCATGGCTTCGACCGCTTCCGCCAGACTGAGTTTCGCACTGAGCGTTGTGACGTTGTCCAAAATCAGTTTATAGATTCGCTCATTGGGTTCACTTCTCAGCACATTGTTATAATCCACCATACCCCTGAAGCATTTATTTTTATCAATCAGATAGATGTGCGTTGGTTGCTCGTAGTTGTATTTCTCAATGAGCAATCGTGCCCTTTCCACAGAAATGTTGAATGGAATGGCGATTACCTTTCGCTCAGCCCAACGCCCAAGCTCTTCCTCATCGTACTCATTGGCTTGGTCGTAGAGCTCAAGTTCGTCTTTCTCTAATAATGAAATCGCCTCGGTAATGATTTCATCGGGCAACGAATCCGCCCACTCAATCAAAGAAAGATTATCTAGCTTGGCAAGTGTCAGTTTGAGTTCCGTCTCCGACAGCGCATCCAGAATGGAGAAGCGCACCTCGGCACGCGAGTCCGTCAATACCTCAATATGCATTTCAAGGGGAAGCTCCCGCCACAAGCGAACCCTCTGTTCAATGGGGAACGCTTCAAGAATCAGTGCCACCGAACCCGACTCTAAACCCTGTTCGATTAACTGATTCAAAATGTGAGGTTGCTGCTGCTCTTCTACATGGGAGATTTGCTCGATTTGAATCGACAGATCTTGGAATTCGCTCACTGCGGGCTCCCTTTGCAACTCTATTTACTGAACGAAAATAGGCCTGGTGAACAGATCGCGCATCCATTCACTTAAGTGATAGTTTTCAACATTCTACCACGGCTGTATGCTTAGCCAACAGCGGTTAATCCTAGCGAGGCTGATCGTTCTGCCTGCACATTCTCCCTTCTACTCTAACCTCACAGGGCATGACAAACACACAAAAGCTGTCGCGGTTACCAACGACGCTGCCTCGGCTGAAACTCAGGCAGCGTTTTATTTCGAAGGGCTTTTTGCACTCTGGGAAAGTTTCTCCCAAGCATAATGCGTATCTGGCTGTAGGTTTCATAGGCCAGCAGTTTCCATGCAGGGGCTGTCCAATATCTGGTATACATATGCTTCATTGCTGCGGTGACGTCCGGTGACTTTTGTATGATCTGCTGGCAAAGAGCCAACGCCTCATCCATAGGAGTATGGCTGACCTGGGTCACCAACCCAAGTGACTGAGCTTCATCCGCATCCAGTTCTGTGGCTAGGATAGAAATCCGCAATGCTTGATCTTTGGGCATGATTTCACGCAAAGCGACAGAGCCTCCCATATCGGACGTAAGCCCCATTCTCGACTCCATAATCGACAAATTGGCATCGGTGGAACAGATACGAAAATCGGCACCCAGAGCGATCTGCATCCCGGCTCCCCAGCAATAGCCTTCTATTACTGCTATCACTGGTACCGGAAGTTTTCGCCAGTTAGTACTCACTTGCTGAGCTCGATTTGACTGTCCCGGCAACCACTTAAACAGCAATCGCGCGGCAAAGCTCTTATTCTTCATCATTGATTTGAAATCCAGCCCTGAGCTGAAGTGACCTCCACTTCCCGTTAGAATCACCGCCCTTAATCGCCTGTCACGCCTAAGTAGTTTGCTTATGTAAATAAGCTCATCAAACATGGTCATGTCGACACCATTCAGCTTATCGGCCCGGTCTAAACGGACGGTGACAATATCTTGCTCACGGCTCACTTTAATTCTCTGATACTTCATACTATTCCCTTTCAATTTCGCTTAAAAAGCGCGATAACTCCTTGTATTGTGTTCCTAGTGTAGTTGGGAATTGGTTAAAAAATAGATTAGTTACTCTAAAATGAGAATCAGTACCGACCTACAACATCATGCACCTAACGAGGAGTGTGAGATAAGTCTACTTCTGACAAGGCAGTTTGTATAAACCATGAGGCCGATCCAATTAATCTTTCTATCAACTTGAGTCTCAAGGCCCACTCATTGGATAGTCAAGGCTGGTTTGGATAATGGTAGGAAACAGTCACCATGATTAAGGACAATCGCCCACAGAACCAAAACTCTCAGGATGAGTCACTCTGGCACAGTGCCCTGTTCGCTGGATTCACCTTTATATTACTAAGATTCGTGCTGCCCAATCATGCGCAGCTTGGCAGTCAAGCAGAAACTGCAATCATTGAGATCGCAGCAAACTATGCATTAGCAATTTCAACGTTATGGTTCATTCCACCGCTGGCGGCACGAATCAGACGTCGAAAACAGAGCGCCTTACAACCCGATTTGAAAACATCACTCTAAAATTTGCACTTACTCGCAGAAGTAGCCTGAATAAAAATTTTTCGTCGCTTTTTTTGATAACTATGCGTGTTTACAACAGGTTACAACTAGCACGTCAAAATCCCGCAAAAAGTGTGAGCAAGATCAACTTGATCCCATAAATTCATAATGTTACTGTGGTTTTGATGACGAAAATATGACCACAAGGAGTGTGCTTTGCCGAATATTCAAGTGAGTCGTTGGCGTGTTGAATCTTGTCCTGAAGCTCTGGAACAGAAGATCATTTCAGCCGTCGCCTACAAAGAAATGAAGGGAACTATTTCTGATTTTGAGTTGTGTCAGATATTCGGAGAAACCGTTTGGAAGAGCGGTGATGATTACCATACACATGCAGTCTCGGTTTTGATTGATGAAGCCGAAAGATGTTGTAGAGTCATACCAAGGCAGCCTGTCATTTAGCTGCACAGACATCAAAAAAGGTCTACCTACTGGTAGACCTTTTTTATTACTCTTAACTTAGCGGAGCGATTTAGCTCTCTGAGTAAATAGCTTCAAGCTTATCGTCCTTACGTTTCCAGACATCGTTCAGCCAATTGTGAAAACGGCGCTTAAACACTTTGTCATTGAAGTAATCACCGTTGAGATTTTCGTCCATGGCATGAACATCAATTTTGACAACGACTTTACTTAGCTTTCCTTTGAGCATATCGCTAAATGGGGAGGTACGGTTCTCCGGGTAAGCCAAAGTAATGTCAACCACACCATCCAGTAAGTGATTCATGGCATTAAGCGTAAAAGCCACACCGCCTGTTTTCGGCTTTAGCAGGTGTCGATAAGGTGTTTTCACTGTCGCCAGTTTCTCTTCTTTGAACCTGGTTCCTTCAACGAAACTGATCATCGTCGTTGGCACATACTCAAACTTCTTACATGCTTTACGAATTGCATTGAAGTCATCGTTGCGTCTTTCTGGATGCTTAACCAGATACGCTTGTGAATGACGCTTCATGAAAGGCATGTCCAATCCCCAGCACGCAAGGCCAACAAACGGCACATACAGCAGGCTTTGTTTAAGAAGGAATTTACACATTGGCATTCGATTTTTCATCACGGAAGTGATGATCACGATATCGGCCCAGCTCAAGTGATTTGACAATAGCATATACCATTGCTCAGGAGACAAATCCTCGCCACCTTCGACCTGCCATTCAATATTGTTGTTCAGGTTCAGCAGCCACAGGTTTAATGTCGCCCACAACCACATCTGCTTGTTAGACAAGCTGGTCATCGAAGTTTGCACAAACTTAAGAGGCAGGATCAACTTGATAATGGAAAATGTACAAACCACGAGTGCTGTGATGGCGGTGTTTGTCATAACCAACAGTGAATTAATAAACAGTCGTAGATTGCTAAGCATACATTTTGTTACATCTGGAAAAATTGATGCCAATCATAACAACTTTTAACCAAAGGTATAGTAATGCTTTGTCAGGAAAACGGGCCATAAAAATAGCCCGTTAATTTATTGTTTTATAACAGTAAGTTACTAAATCCAGCCTGCCAGATGTCCGACCAGATATAAGGCAATTGCGGCCATAATTCCGGCAACAATATCATCAACCATGATGCCCAGGCCACCGTGAACACGCTTATCCAGCCAACCTATCGGCCACGGTTTTACCATATCGAAAAAGCGAAATAACACAAAGCCGGTGACTAGCCACTTCCAGTCATCGACCGGCAACTTCAGAATCGGCACAATGGCCATGGTGATCCAAAAACCCGCAAACTCATCCCAAACGATAGAGCCATGGTCATGCACGCCCATATCATCAGAAGTCACCTGACATATCTTGATGCCAATGACACAAGAGACAAACACAAGGAATAAGTACACACTTAGTGGCAACTGAACCAGCAGTAAGTAGAGTGGCACAGCCGCCAGCGTCCCCATGGTGCCGGGAATGATGGGCGATAAACCACTACCAAAACCTGTTGCAAGCAGGTGCCAAGGGTTTTTCAGTGAGATGAGATTAAGTGGATTGCTCATTGATTTACCTTAAAATGATCGAAGCCACCTAACTGCCAGTTAAGCGTCTGTTCGTTTTCGTGAAGTTCGAGATACTCAGTGCCAGTGATTTGACCAATACAGGTAAATGGCGTATTAACGAGTGCCACTTCCAACTGACCTCTGTTGGCCTCGGGTACGGTAAAGCATAGCTCGTATTCTTCACCGCTGGTTAACGCATACTGTCGCGCCTGAGTATCGTCTTTAATGAATGCTCTCAGTTCAGTTGATAGTGGTAGCTTAGCAACATCAACTCGAGCCCCGACATTTGAACGTTTTAAAATATGCCCCAAATCAGAGATCAGTCCGTCGGATATATCAATGGCAGCGGATGCAACATCGCGCAATGCAAGACCCGCTAAGACTCTGGGGACAGACTCAAAATGACGACGCTCAAGCTCTTTGTTCAGCGCACTGTCATCACTGATGTTCTTTTCAAGAATGACGTCCAGTCCGGCTTTGGCGTCACCCAGTGAACCGGTAACGTAGATCCAATCTCCGACGCTGGCCCCACTGCGAGTCAGCGCCTTACCTTCAGGTAGGCTGCCCTGAACCGTTAGCGTGATAGCTAATGGTCCTCTGGTGGTGTCTCCACCGATAAGTTGAACGCCATAGTAATCCGCCAGCTCAAAAAACGCCTGACAAAAACGCTCTAACCAAGGCTCATCAACTTCGGGCAATGAGATCCCCATTGAGACCCAGCAAGGTGATGCCCCCATGGCGGCCAAATCACTGATATTTGAGGCCAGCGCCTTATGAGCTATCCATGCGGGATCAGCATCTGCTAAAAAGTGAGTGCCCGATACCAGCGTATCAGTACTAATGGCAATATGGGTGCCAGAGGCAGGTGCCACTATTGCGCAATCATCACCTTGCGCCAATATGACATCTTTACGTTGCTGTTGCCTGTGTGCGAAATACTTATCGATTAAACTAAATTCACCGGCCATCTTGTTGAATGCGTGCGGAAAAGATGGAGAGAGTATATAAAAAAGGCCAGCAATTTGCTGACCTTTTTACGAATAGACAAACTTAAACCGTTACTTTTTACGAACGTGTGGTGCAGCTTTATCCAGTACACCATTGACGAACTTGTGGCTGTCTTCTGCTGCGAAAACTTTAGCCAGTTCGATCGCTTCGTTAATAACCACTTTGTAAGGTACGTCTTCACGGCTCGTCATTTCATACATCGCAAGACGAAGAAGCGCGAGCTCCATCATGTCCAGATCTTGCATAGGACGAGATACGAATGGACGCAACTTGCTGTCTAGTTCCGTGTGATTCAACGCGACACCCGTGAGCAGGTCACGGAAATATACAACGTCAGTCTCTGGCGCAGTCAACGCAGGCTCAGCAGCATGATGTTCTTCTTCATCATACTTACCACCTGATAAGAACTGTTCTTCAACAGTGGCAACATTTTCTTTAGTAATTTGCCAAGAATAAATTGCTTGCAGAGCAAATTGACGTGCATTACGACGTGCGGCTGGTTTCACACTGGCCCCCATTAGGAATCGATTTCAGAAAGAACGTTGATCATTTCAAGCGCGCTCAGTGCAGCCTCTGCACCTTTATTACCAGCCTTGGTTCCTGCACGCTCGATTGCTTGATCGATGGTATCAACAGTCAGTACACCAAATGCTACTGGTAGGCTATATTCCAGAGACACTTGTGCAAGACCTTTATTACACTCACTACAAACATAGTCGAAATGTGGTGTACCGCCACGAATAACTGTGCCTAGAGATACGATTGCATCAAACTTACCTGTTTTTGCAACACGCTGAGCAACCAATGGTAGCTCAACCGCACCCGGGCAACGTACAACAGTGATGTTGTCTTCGCTCACCTGACCGTGACGTTTTAAAGTATCGATAGCACCAGACAGTAGGCTTTCATTGATAAAACTATTGAAACGAGAAATAACAATAGCAATCTTTGCGTTCGGTGCTGGGAAGCCACCCTCGATAACTTTCATATGCTTTCCTTATAAACTATGTTCATCGCGCGAGAATCGCCGGATTCTAGCACAACTCAATTATTAATATCTACCGCTAACTTCGCTCAAACATAGGTTTCACAATGCTTGTCGGCCACAGCGGTCAATCTAAACAGAAAAAGCCTTTGCATATCATAGGCAAAGGCTTGGATTTTATTATTCAGTCACGTACTCGGTCACACTCAGGCCAAATCCGCCCAGCGCGTGATATTTCTTATCAGCTGAAGACAACAGTTTCATTTCATGGACGCCCAGATCAGCGAGGATCTGCGAACCGACGCCAACTCGACGAGACGTACCCTGTTTTTTAGCCATCGTAGGAGCCTGACCATTGTCCTGCTGCTCGAACACTTTGATTTTATGCACGATAAAGTCAGTACTTTCTTCGTTGCCAAGAATAACCAGTACTCCCCCTTCTTTAGCAATACGTTTCATTGCTTTATCCAGGGTCCAGCTGCGGTCTGAATTGCGGTTAGAACGCAAAATATCCGTAAAGGTATCTTGCAGATGAACGCGGACCAACGGAGTGTTCGCACTCAGATCACCAGCGCACATCGCATAGTGGATTTGATTGTCGATGGTATCGCGATACGTCACCAGTTCAAAATCACCAAATTCTGTTGGCAGATGGCAGGCAGCCACACGTTCAATCGTTGTCTCGTTGTTATTACGGTACTCGATCAAATCGGCAATCGTACCCAGTTTGATGTCGTGCTTTTCTGCAAACACTTCTAAATCCGGACGGCGAGCCATGGTGCCGTCGTCATTCAGAATTTCGACAATCACCGATGCTGGCTCCAAGCCAGCTAATTTGGCTAGATCACAACCCGCTTCAGTGTGGCCTGCGCGAGTCAACACTCCGCCATCTTGCGCAGCTAACGGAAAAATGTGGCCAGGCTGAACAAGATCAGCCGCTTTAGCATCTTTTGCTACTGCGGCCTGAACCGTGCGCGCACGATCCGCTGCCGAGATCCCGGTGGTCACGCCTTCTGCCGCTTCAATCGATACGGTAAAGTTCGTGGTGTATTGTGCATTGTTATCTTGCACCATAGGTGGCAAGCCTAATGTTTCACAACGCTCTTTGGTCATTGTCAGGCAAATCAGCCCCCGACCATGGGTCGCCATAAAGTTGATCGCTTCCGGCGAAATGTGCTCGGCGGCCATAATAAGGTCGCCTTCGTTCTCACGATCTTCGTCATCCATCAGGATAACCATTTTCCCAAGACGAATATCTTCTATGATTTCTTGCGGCGTACTAATAGGCATTTCACGTTCCTGTTGTTCTATTGGGCATCAAACGGTCTTTGGCGTTAAGCAAAACCATTTTGTTGTAAGAATTCCATTGTAATACGAGACTCAGGCTCACTTGAGGTCTGCGCTTGTAGCAAACGCTCCATATAACGAGCAAGGACATCGACCTCTAAATTTACTCTACGACCAACCTGAAAATGGTCAATGGTGGTCTCTTCAGAGGTATGGGGGACGATCGTCAGTTTAAAGGCATCTTTGCGGATGTCATTCACAGTCAGGCTAATGCCATCCACAGTAATCGAGCCTTTTTCTGCCACATACTTGCTGAGCTCTGAAGGCATCTGTACCCAGAACTCAACGGCACGGCCTACCTGCTGACGGTCAACAATTTCACCGACACCATCGACGTGACCCGAGACAATGTGACCACCAAAACGCGTTGTGGGTAACATGGCCTTTTCCAGGTTCACTTTATCACCGACACTGTAGTGGGCGAATCCGGTTTTCTTCAATGTTTCAACCGATAAATCAGCTTGATAGCTGTTCTCGGTATAGTCGGTCACCGTAAGGCATACGCCGTTGGTCGCAATACTGTCACCAAGCTTTACATCGCTCATATCCAGTTTGCCCACTTCGACATGAACGCTGATGTCTTCACCCTTTGGCGTAATTGCTTTAAGCGTACCAACCGCTTCAATAATTCCTGTAAACATGACTTCTATTTCTGCTTAAATTGTGGTGTGGCGACAATGCGAATATCACGCCCCACCATTCGAATATCTTTAATATTTAGGTCAATCACATCCTGCATGTCCGTCAGACCCAACGCTCCAATCAGCCCTCGGCCATCGGCACCCATAAGCTTAGGCGCTAAATACACGATTAGCTCATCCACCAGCTGCTGTTGAATCATGGCGCTGGCGAGTGTTGCCCCGGCTTCCACCCAGACGTGATTGATTTGATGCTGTGAAGCAAGCGTCGCCAAGACCTGCGACAGATCAAGACGTCCGTTCTCATCGGCAGAGACATTCAGCTCACTGTCTTGCTCGGCGATACGTATCACCTCACCGCCCGTCTGATATAACTTCAGTTCCTGATTCAGATGCTGCTGTCTATCGAGAATGGCACGCAATGGCTGGCGCAGCCTCTCAGGTTCGATAATATCAGTTACACCGCTGGGAAGTTCATTCCATCGAACGTTTAATGACGCATTGTCTTCGATAACAGTTTGACTGGTAGAGAGTATCGCCCCCGCCACCGCTCGATAGGCCTGAACATCCTGACGAGCTTGTGGACCAGTGATCCATTGACTACGACCATTCGCCAGTGCGGTTTGCCCATCCAGGCTGGCCGCCATCTTCAATTGCACAAATGGCATCTGGGTTTCCATTTTCTTCAAGAAACCAGGGTTCAATGCTCTGGCATCCGACTCCATCAGCCCCACTTGTACATCAATGCCCGCTTCTCTCAACATATTGAAACCACGGCCGGCGACTTGGGGATTGGGATCGGACATCGCACAAATCACCCGAGCAACACCTGCCTTGATCAACCCTTCAGCACACGGTGGAGTGCGACCATAATGAGAACACGGCTCTAAAGTCACATAAGCTGTTGCACCTTTAGCACGTTCACCTGCCATCCTCAGAGCATACACCTCGGCATGAGGTTCACCCGCCTTCTTATGGTAACCTTCGCCAACAATTTGGTTGTCCAGCGTGATGACACAACCCACATTTGGGTTAGGCGCTGTAGTGAAACGTCCTCTTTTGGCGAGTGCTATTGCGCGAGTCATCATCTGATAATCGTTAGCGCTAAACTGACTCATAACTTTCCATACCTGTGGCTGATCTCGTCATAGTGGCACTCAGTCTTCAAGACGGGCAATTTCTTCGCCAAACTCTCGAATATCTTCGAAACTGCGATAGACTGATGCAAAGCGAATATAAGCGACCTTATCCAACTCTTTGAGTTGAGCCATTACCAGATTACCGATCATTTCGCTCGGAACCTCCCGCTCTCCTGTTGCCCGTAACTGAGATTCTATGTGGCTAATGGCCAATTCAATGGCATCAGCACTCACTGGACGTTTTTCCAGCGCACGCTGGATGCCTCCGACCATTTTATCTTTATTAAACGGTTCTCGGTTACCATTCGACTTGATCACTTTTGGCATGACCAACTCAGCGGTTTCAAAGGTGGTGAAACGTTCGCTGCATGCCAGACATTGACGTCGGCGACGCACCTGGTGACCATCGGCCACTAGCCGAGAGTCGATAACTTTCGTGTCATTTTCGGAGCAAAAGGGACAATGCATAACACCTCCTGTGGTTGAATCCACAGTTTAGCGAAAATTGATCTATTAAGAAATCTACTATTTGACCTGTTAAGTGAGGTTACTTCATGTATTCCTGAATTGCCTCACACTCTTGCCAATCAAATTCAGTGACAAGATGATGCCACACGTCATCAAATGGCGCTCTGATGGTCACCTCCTGTTCCGTAACAGGATGCGTAAAACTTAACGAAGACGCATGCAATAACAAACGATGAGCATCGTAATGCTCCCTGAACAGACGATTGTGGCGCCCATCACCGTGAGTGGTATCGCCAATAATCGGATGACTCAAATGATGCATATGTCTTCGCAACTGATGCTTACGACCGGTTTTTGGCTTCATCTCCATCAAGCAGTATCGGCTGGTTGGAAATCTGCCTGTTGAATAAGGGACTTCCACTGTAGCCAGAGGCTGATACGCGGTAATCGCGGGCTGTGCTTCTTTATCCTGAGTAGCAAATTTGTCAGCAATTTTATCCAACTCGACTTTAAGTGGATAATCAAGCACATCACCCTGCTCAATCCAGCCACGAACGACTGCATGATAAGTTTTTTCAATGCGGTGCTCTGCAAACATCGGCATGCCCTTTGCGGCGACTTCTTTTGACAGCGCGAACAGTAACACCCCCGATGTAGGTCGATCTAAGCGATGTAAAGGAAACACATGCTGACCGATTTGGTCACGTAGCGTCTGCATCACAAAGCGCGTTTCGTTCTTATCCAGCCATGATCGATGGACGAGCATCCCTGCAGGCTTGTTCACCGCCACCAGGTGTTCATCTTGAAAGAGGATCTCTAAAGGTGGCACTTCAACTAGCGAGTCAGATTCGGTCATTTTGCTGCCCCATCGATTTTTTTCAGCACGGTAAGAATATCCTGGTATTGACTTTGCCCTTTCCATACCTGTTCAAAGTAAGGAGCGATCTCAAACCCAGAAGGCGCGGACTGCCCGGCGGCTAACATAGACTCGATACGATGAATAAAGATCCATTGCAACCACTCGTGTGGTTCCAGTGTGTCGATGGCGAATGGTTGTTGGCTGCTCAACGCGGCTTCTGACGGCGCTTCACGCTGCCACAGCGCGTGTTTTTTGAGCAGCTGTTTAAGTTCAATCAATAATAGTTGCATTGTTATGTACACAATTCTCGGTCAAGCTTTCACCACTATAGCTAAGTGGCCTCAATATCGAGTAAAAAGCCAACCAATAACTTGAAAATTCAAGATAGAATACCATCTATTGTTGTATACCCAAACCGTACTAGGAATAACTCCATGGATACCATTCATACTTTGACGGACCTTCTGGTGAACAGTGGCTGCCAATATCAGATCTACGATATCTCGCGACGTGTCCAGCGTATTGACAATGATCAGTTCGCAAACGTTGAGCGCGCCAATCAGCCCTACCCCTATCCGATTCAAAGACAAGCCCAGTTCGCCATTGCGTACTGGAATGAAGCAAGACAACCATGGATTTGGTTCCTGAAGTTTAACCTTGACGAGCGCGGTCTGTTAAATCAAGCCGATGTCGGGCAATTTCTCAAATATGTCATCGAAGCAATGGGAAGCAGGCTCAGCAATGACATGTCAGAAGAGCAACAACAGAAATTGGCCAACAATCCGTTCACCTTCAAACCAAAGGATGACAAGCTGGCGGTGTTCCACAGTCTGTTACGTGCCAAATTGCAACTTTCCACCAGTCAGTATTACCAACATGCTCAAGACTATTTCTCCGGGCAACTCGGTTGGGAGAACTGGCAGACGGTGGGTTTGCAAGGTATAACCGATATGGCGGCGAGATTGGGTCATGACGAAAACGGGCGTACTATCCGGGCCGCCCTTAAAAACATCGCCAGCGAACCTAAGTATGCGTTACTCGGGGCACTGGAACATGTCACTCTGCCCGAAAAACTGTCTGACACCCTGTTTGAACTGACACTCAATGAATGTCACTCAGCTGAACCAGATTTGTTTTTGCTTTCAGCCTACGTCCGTGCGCTATCTGGCGGTAAAGCTCAACAATTAGAGTCTCTGGTTGGCACTATTTTGGCAAGCGCTCGATTGAGTCATCAGGAAATTCTTATTGCAATTGCCGGTCGGTCCTGGCTGCCACTGACCACGCCTTCTCTGGCGGAAAACTACTTGATTCGTCTGGCGCAGACAGGTAATCAAACTCTGTTTAATCAGGTGTTTGCCGATTTAGTCATGATGCCAAGCTTACGTCTGGTGTTATTGCCACTATTGCATTCCAGTCCATCGCCTGAACTGGCTCAGGCTTTGCTCGCATTGCAACAGTCCACCACGCAGAGTCGTCCACACTAGGAGGGGGCAGTGATAGACAATCTACTTATGATATTGGCACTGAGTGTTTTTTGCTTTGTGTTCTGGCAGCAGCGACGACAGTCTGAGATTGCTAAGGCGGCGGTGATCCGGCGCTGCAAGGAACTGGATCTGCAAATGCTCAGCGTCTCTTTCGGCGCTCATAAACTCAGAGACGCCAACGGAAGGTGGGGGTGGCACACTATTTATGAATTTGAGTTTTCAGCGCTAGGCGATGACTACTATCAAGGGAAACTGCTGATGAAAGGGTTTTATGTGCTGAACTTTCATCTGCCTCCACACCGTATGTAGATTGAAATATCAGATAAGGGCCATGCTCATCTTTATCATGGCCACATTGCGCAAAGCCTAATTTTTTCAGCAATCGGATGGACGGTTCATGGTCAATATCCACATTGGCCGTCAAAGTCTTTAACCCTAACGTGAATACTGCATCGGGAATAAAGGCTCTTAGTACCTCCGTACCAATACCCTTATTCCAGTACTGTTTATCAAAGATATACCCTAATTCCGCCGTACCGTCGTCCAGATGTTCAATAAAGACATGCCCCAGGTAGTCACGGGTTCTGATATCCAGCACAGCCATTGCATAGATATTCGGATTATTAAGAATTGAACGAAATATCGTGCGCGCTTTAGCCAGTGAATGTGGGCCATTCATATGCTTTCTGTTCTTTGCACAAACGTTGAGCATAAGGAAGTCCGACTCTAAATGGTCGGTATAGGGAATCAATATTGTCCTTAAAGTAGCAATCGTCATGACTTCTTTTCATTCCTTTGAGTTGGCGTGCAGACTATAACAAGTGGAATACGGAGAGTTTTTGATCTTGGCTATGCCCGCACAAATAAGATCCGGGTCAGCCAATAAGAAAAGCCCCAACACTCGCGTATTGGGGCTATAGTCTTACTCGCAGCAGTCCGGCTACTAAAAATGCTCCATGCATCATCCGTAATAGTGGCTGAATCCTTCAGCTTTATCCTTTCTTCGCCGTCCTAGCGGTGTCCATTTCATCCAATGACGCTAACTATCCCAGTCAGCTCGCTTCACTTGTTCCCTGAGCGGTGTCCCTGACATCATCCTGATGCTGTTCCTGCACTCTTCCTGAGTGTGTCCGTTTCCTTTAAAATCATCATCCTGACGATTGTTCGCATCCCGCGCTATCCTAACATCCTTGCTGGTTACGGTTCCTTTGGTAACCAAATCTTCTTCCTGAAGATGACCTTCCAATGTCTTTCCTGTTCCGTGTCAGCATCCTTCCGACAAGTTCTAATTTACGCCGATCCCTGATTATCACAATGGACTCTGGTAGTAAGTTTTTTAAAAAAAGATGTTAAAAACTATTTAAATCCTATAACAAACAGAAAGTTAACTAAATGAGCTTCCTTTTTTCTTGCTGTTTTTTCTCTTTGTCTCACAACACCTGTGAGAGATCTCGCACAGGGGATTTCCTATTTACCCACGAAGCCTTATTTGCTCGCGTCTGCACAGTGTGATCTTGCTCAAGCTGTACCTCTCGCTTGATCACGGGTACTATTTGTCTATCACCTCAGTTATGGAAAATCTCATATGCTTACTAAAGACGTATCTGCAGAAATTGAAGCAGTGCTCAGTGCGCTTGATGCCGAAGGAAAAGAGCCTTCAGTGGCATTGGTGAAAGCCAGACTTAAGTCAAAAGTTCCGATGCCAGCACTCATCGCGGTCATCAAATCCTGGAGAAGCAGTCAACACGTGCCTAAAGTGGAAGTGGCCGCTGACACTCAGGAACCATCTCTGGAACAACGCGTAAAGCAACTCGAATTACAGGTAGCGGAACTGACTAGAAAACTGACGGCACTGGAGCAAAAGCATGGTTAAGATTTGGGTTGATGCAGACGCCTGCCCCAAGGTTATTCGTGAGACCCTCTGCAGAGCAGCAGAGCGAACTGGGCTAACCTGCACATTTGTTGCCAACCATACTGTGCCGGTTCCAAAGCGTGACAACATTCATTCACTGACCGTACCATCGGGCTTTGATATTGCAGACAATGAAATCGTCAAACGCGTTTCCCAGGGGGATCTTGTGGTGACCTCAGACATTCCTCTTGCGGATGAAGTCATCAGCAAAAATGCGTTGGCGCTCAGCCCACGGGGTGAACTCTTTACCAAAGACACCATAAAGGCACGACTCAATATTCGTGATTTTATGGAAACTATGCGCTCCAGTGGCATCCAAACCGGCGGGCCAGCCCCATTAGGGCAAACGGAGCGACGAGAATTTGCAAATCAACTGGATCGTTTTCTGGCAAAAGCAACAAAATAGCCATAAAAAAACCAGAGCAACAATGCTCTGGTTTTCTTTGTATCAAGGTTTAAGGTCGAGGCAGGTAATCTGCTTTTCCAACCCATTTGTAGCTCGTCAACTCTTCCAGCCCCATTGGACCGCGAGCATGCAGCTTCTGAGTAGACACTGCCACTTCTGCCCCCAAACCAAACTGAGCACCATCAGTAAATCGGGTTGAAGCGTTCACATATACGGCAGCCGAGCCCGCAGAGTTTATGAACTTCTCTGAGTTGGCCAGACTGTTCGTCATTATGGCATCTGAGTGGCTGGCATTGTGAACGCGCATATGATCAATGGCTTCATCAATATCTGTTACGACTTTTACGCCAAGCGTATAGCTGAGCCATTCGGTATCAAAGTCGCCGTCACCCGCCATACGAAGATCTTGCGTGCCATCCAGAATCGAGTACGCGGCCGGCTGCGCCACCAGTGTGACTTTACCTTGTAGACGCTCAGCGATCATCGGCAAAAACTCATGGGCGACCTTTTCGTGGACTAGCAAGGTATCCAACGCGTTACAGGCCGACGGGCGTTGTACTTTTGAGTTTTCTACCACATCCAGAGATCGCAGCAGATCAGCAGACTCATCAACAAATATATGACTGATACCAAATCCGCCAATGATGACTGGGATATTGCTGTTTTCTTTACACATTTTGTGTAAACCCGCACCGCCACGAGGAATAATCATATCCACGTAGTCATCCAGTTTAAGCAGTTGAGACACCAACTCGCGGTCCGGCTTTTCAATGTATTGTACCGAAGCCGCTGGCAAACCCGCTTTGTCGAGCGCAGACTGAATCACTTTAACCAGCTCCATGTTCGAGAAAAACGTCTCTTTGCCCCCACGGAGAATACTGGCATTACCGGTTTTCAGGCACAACGCGGCGATATCGATCGTTACATTTGGACGAGCTTCGTAGATCACACCGACCACACCCAGTGGCACTCGACGACGAGACAGGCTCATGCCATTCTCAAGAACTTTACTGTCAATTTCACTGCCCACAGGGTCAGAAAGTGTGATCACGTTACGTACGTCATCGGCAATGCCTTTGAGGCGCTGCTCATTGAGCAAAAGTCGGTCGAGCAATGCATCCGTCAACCCGGCGTCACGACCTAGCTCAATATCTTTAGCATTCGCTGCAAGAATCATATCCGCATTGGCTTCCAGCTCATCGGCAATGATCTGTAGTGCCTTGTTCTTTTGTGCTGTCGACGCGGTAGCCAGAGTAAAACTCGCTTGTTTCGCGCTCTGACCCAGTTTAATCATATCCATAATTTGTCCCTTAATGCTTAATCTTGAATGACAACCATATCGTCACGATGAAGGACCTCAGCGCCATAGTCATAGCCCAGTGTGTCAGCAATTTCTTTACTGTGCTTACCTGCTATTTTCGCCAGATCTGTATCGGAGTAGCCACAAATTCCCTTTGCAACCAACGCTCCGTCTTTGGTTGTCACACGCACCACTTCGCCTCGAGCAAAGCGGCCTGATACTTTTACGACGCCTTTCGCCAACAAGCTACTGCCTTTGCCGATAACTGCATTCACCGCGCCTGCGTCAATCACAATATTGCCTGTTGCAGCAGGGCCTGCCAGAATCCAGCGTTTACGATTTTCCAACGCTTCGGGTAGTGGTAAAAAGCGTGTACCTTGTGGGGTATCTGAGAGTGAATCAAACACCACGTTTTCGGCACTGCCTGCGGCGATAATCACTTCAATACCAGCACGCCTTGCGATGTCTGCCGCCTGGAGTTTGGTGGCCATACCACCGGTACCTAACGTCGTACCGCTTCCACCCGCTATCTTACGCAGTGTTTCATCGATGGTTGTGACTTCTCGAATCAGTTCAGCATTAGGGTCCTTACGCGGATCAGCGGTAAACAGCCCACGCTGGTCCGTTAACAGCAGTAACTTATCTGCGCCGCACAAGATCCCCACCAGAGCTGATAAGTTGTCATTGTCACCGACTTTAATTTCACTAGTGGCGACGGCGTCGTTCTCATTAACCACCGGAATAATGTCATTCTCAACCAATGCGTTGATGGTGTCACGGGCGTTTAGGAAACGCTCACGATCTTCTAGATCGGCACGAGTGAGCAGCATCTGACCAATTTTAAGGCCATAAATCGCAAACAGAGACTCCCAAACCTGAATCAACTGACTTTGTCCGACCGCAGCCAGTAGCTGCTTGCTCGCCATAGAATTGGGAAGTGCGGGGTAACCCAGATGCTCACGTCCAGCCGCAATCGCACCCGAAGATACCATCACTACTGAATGGCCTAGCTTCTTGAGCTCAGCACATTGTCTAACGAGTTCCACCATATGCGCTTTATTCAGCGCTAAGGAACCCCCTGTCAGGACGCTGGTTCCCAACTTCACCACGACAGTTTTCTTGTCTGTCGCTTGACGATTAATATCCGTTGTCATCTCTGTTTGTTTGACGTGAAAAGTTTAATAAGGAGTGATGTTTTAGCAATCAAACATCATTTGTACAAGTAAAAAGTGAGAAGAATGAAAAAGTAGAACAAAAAAGGCCTCAATCGCAATGTTGAGGCCCTCTCTACGTTATACGAACTCCACCGAGTCGTCATCAATGGTCACATCCAGAGAGAACTTCTCCTTCAACATTGTAACCAATTTTTCGTGAAACGCTTCCTGAGTACGAGTGATCTCAGCTAATGCTGATTTTGGGGTCTGCTCCAGAACCCATTCACCCACCTGGTTGTAACGCCCCATTTGATAGGTTGCCTCAAATGTTTGCTCAACCAGAGATAGATCTAGCCACCAACCCCAAAACTCTCTGTCTTCCGGAGACTTGGTATCATCGACACAGACAGATAAGCAATCGAAGTGATAACTACCATCCTTACAAAGAGGCTCCCTTAGGTAAGGCCCAATAGCCTTTAGAGCTGATATCAAACGATAATGAGTAGGGGCTTTAGCCGCTTCTGACATAGTGAAACTCCGTTTCTATGTTGAATGAGTTATTGAACTGAAATAGCGTTAATTTTAATTAGATATTTATTGTTTTATCATATAGTTGATTACATGCTTATTTCATACTTAACTAAATCAACACAAATGTCACCTCAAAAGTTCATCCTCTAACCACTTTATCGCCATTTCGAGGGATTGCTCATACCCTTTAGCAATGCCCTTAGCCGGGATTTCCTTAGCCTTTCCGTAGTGACTGAACATCGCCAACAACTTGTTATCTGACAACGGAGAAATCATGTCTCCCTCCATGCTCAGCGCCAGAATCGGTACCTTAGTGCGTCTGGAAGTCAAAAAACCCTGAACCTTCAATGACCACGCAGTCAGTTGTCCTGCCAGGCTGTTAATGTCTACCGCGTCTTTCCCTAGTCGTGAAGCCAGCATGTCCAGATACATCTTAGGCATCTGTTGAATCATCTTGGGATTCGCCAGACAACTATGTATCGGAGCCCCCAGGGTGACACAGGCCTTGATCCTATCCTGTTCCAGAAAAGACAACCTCGCCATCGCATTACCACCAAAACGGAACCCAAGCAGACCCACCTTAAAATGGTCTACCCAGGGGATAGCTGGCAACTCATTCAAAACCGCCTGGTGCAGGCAGGAGGTGTCTTCGGTTAGTGGCCAGTGAGAACTGTGACCAATGGAGGGCATATCAACGGTCAGCATAGCAATTCCCGCGGGGGCCAGATAATCCCGGAACAAGCGCCACATGTCTGTCTGTAAAGAGTCCAGGCCGGCGCTAACAATAACAACAGGCTGGGGTTTATCCGTACTGACCAGATGAAGATTAGCGATGATTCGCTTGTTCTGATAAGGCACTTCAATTTGCTTAATGATATGGCTGGTGCGTTTCGCTGCCTCGTTATAGGCTGTATTCGCCAACACTTGAGACTGTATCGCCAGGTTATCCCTTTTAAGGTGAGGATAACCGGCAATACTGAAACATAAAGAGGCTTTAAATAACTCTTCGGCCGCTTGGTCACCCTCTCCATCATTGGCCTTCTTCTGGTGTTGCATACCCAGTCTGGTCCACTCGTAATTCCAGTTACCACTGTGATAGCCCATTACAGTATCAAGCCACTCATCCGTTGTTCTGGAGTGTTCAGAGCTGGCAATACGCGCTAACACACTCTCTTGCTCTATCGGGTCTATCCCCTGCCACACCCATTGCAAACGCGATAGATTCCGGTACCAGGAACTCGGATTTTCTGCACGACGCTGCTCTAGAATCTTCTCACTGCTTGGCATATATCGAATCAGCCGAGAGGTTTCCTTCGCCTGTTTATTTTTCTCAAATAGAGTTTCAGAGATGTTTTTGCTGATTTCTTCAGACATGGGCGGACCTTTTAATGGAGCTGTAACCTATATAGTAATAAAAAAAATGACCCAATAAAGGGTCATTTTTCGCAAATACAGTTTGTAATGCTTACTTTTGCTTACGGTTGATAGGCTCAACGTAGGCTAATGCCATATCCCAAGGTTGCTCAATCCAGCAATCTTGCGCGATATCGACAATGTACTCATCCACAAGCTCAACACCTGCAGGTTTTGCACAAACAGTAACAAGTTTAGCTTTAGGGTACATTTCGCGGATCTTGCGCGCAGTGTCGCCACTGTCTACGAGATCATCAACGATTAGGTAACCTTCACCATCATGCTCAGGTGCTTTTAGCACTGTCATGTCACGCTGATGATCGTGATCGTAGCTAGAGATACATACTGTATCTACATAACGAATACCTAGCTCACGAGCCAGAATAGCAGCAGGAACCAGACCGCCACGACTTACGCCGATGATGCCTTTCCATTGCTCAGCTGGCATTTGACGCTCAGCAAGTTGACGGCAATATGCGTGCATATTGTCCCATGTGATGATGAATTTGTTAGCCATAGTAAAAACCTAATTAAAACGTGTTCGTGTCTTATGCTGCCACAATGTACTTGAAGATAAAGATTGCTGACATTACCCATACACTCATAGATACGTCGCGTCCTTTACCACTCAATGCCTTAATTGCAGCATAAGCGATGAAACCTAGAGAAATGCCTTCCGCGATTGAGAAAGTGAAAGGCATCAGCAAGCAAGTGACCACTACTGGCGCAGCTTCCGTAATGTCTCTCCAGTCAATGCCAACCAGACCAGACATCATTAGAATCGCTACGTAGAACAGTGCACCAGCCGTTGCATAAGCCGGGATCATGCCCGCCAAAGGCGAGAAGAATAAAGCAAGTACGAACAAAATGCCAACTACAACTGCAGTTAGACCTGTACGACCACCTGCGGCAACACCAGCCGTACTTTCTACATAAGAAGTTGTGTTTGATGTACCTAGTAGTGCACCTACTGATGTCGCTGTTGAATCAGCCAATAGAGCTTTGTTCAGACGAGGAATTTTGCCATCTTTACCAATAAGGTCTGCTTTTTGAGCCACACCAACCAGCGTGCCCGCAGTATCGAACAAGTCAACAAATAGGAAAGCAAAAACAACTGAAATCATGCCAATCTCGAACACTGCCGAGAAATCTAGCTGCATGAATGTTGGTGCGATGCTTGGTGGTGTCGACATGATGCCGCCCCACTGAACGTCACCAAAAACAAGGCCTAGGCCTGTCACTGCCAGGATCGCAATCATTACCGCACCCTTCACGCCGCGGTGAACCAGAGCGATAGTGATAAAGAAGCCCACTGCTGCTAACGTCGCAGGAAGAGAAGTAATGTGACCTAGAGAAACCAATGTCGCAGGGTTGTCGACGACAATACCAGCATTTTTTAGTGCGATAAGCGCAAGAAACAAGCCAATACCTGCTGAGATACCGGTACGAAGCGACATGGGAATAGAGTTAATAATCCACTCACGAATTTTAAATATGCTGAGTAGAATGAACAGCACACCCGAGCAGAATACCGCTGCCAGCGCCACCTGCCATGTATAACCCATTCCCAAGACTACCGCGTAGGTAAAGAACGCATTGAGTCCCATACCAGGAGCCTGAGCGATTGGATAGTTCGCCACAAAGCCCATGATAAAACAGCCGATAGCTGCTGCTAAACAGGTAGCAACGAATACTGCGCCGCGATCCATGCCTGCGTCAGCCAGAATAGCTGGGTTAACAAAAATAATGTAAGCCATCGTCAGGAAGGTTGTGATACCTGCGATGATCTCAGTGCGCACAGTTGTGCCATTTTCACTGAGCTTAAACAGCCTTTCGAGCATAATCGAATCCCTAAAAGTGTAAAAAGTAAACGGTTGCGTAAACGATTGGCGCGAATTATAAGGTTATAAAAAGGCAAATTCCACCTAGAATTTAGACTCTAATCCAATTATTTTCGCTTTCATATGAAACCTATCCGCTAACGATTAGTAACAATTTGAGACAGTTATCCAATCATCAGTTAGATCCAGTGTAGTAACTGAGCTTTCTGATTGTCTGGTTTTTGCACAGTTTGTGAGGTAAATACGGCGGCTGGAGGGCGCATGAGGCAAAAAAAACGCCACTCTTTTGAGTGGCGGTAGAATAATCTGGTCATCAATTGGGGTAATATAACCAACAATAAATTCTAAATAATAGGGGTATAACTCGTTAACTTATCTACCGAAGTAGACGTTGTACGCGAAGTCTTTTGTGTATACGTTTTGATTCGTCCAAAACATCGCGCTTGCTAAACCTTTCATAACATCACCTTCTGACAAAACATGAAAAAATTGCTTTGAGTCTCGGTTCCTTGGAGGCGATAAATCGGGCTCTAATCCTTGAACAATTTCGTTGAATCACTCAACTGTTCAAAAGAATACCATATTGAATTTAAATTACAAGCATAAAAGCGATCTGCATCACACTAATTTCATTTATGACCTTTTTTATTCATTATTCTGTAATTTTATTACAGATATTTATATCAATAATATGCCTTGAGTAGCATTTAGACTGACTGGAGTTCATAACAATGATCACCACACGTTTGCCCCATTTTACTACTACCTGTTTACAAGTAATGATATCCTTTGCTTCATCTTTAATAAGCTAGAAAATCAGATGGTCACATTGCAAAAGACTCAATCTGAGGATGAACTATCTAGCAAAGCCCGAGTAAAGGAGAGTTCCGTGTCTGAATTCCATTCTGAAATCAGCAGCTTGTCACCTGCACCTGTTTGGCAGTTTTTCGATAAAATCTGCTCTATCCCTCACCCTTCTAAGCACGAAGAAGCGCTAGCTGAGTACATTGTAGGTTGGGCAAAAGAGCAAGGTCTTGAAGTCAAGCGCGATAAAACCGGTAACGTATTCATTAAAAAGCCCGCTACTGCTGGTATGGAAAACAAGAAAGGTGTGGTACTCCAAGCTCACATCGATATGGTACCGCAGAAAAATGAAGATACTGACCACGACTTCACGACAGATCCTATTCAGCCATACATCGACGGTGAATGGGTAACAGCAAAAGGCACCACACTAGGAGCCGATAATGGTATCGGTATGGCCACATGTCTGGCGGTTCTGGCGTCTAACGACATCCAGCACGGCCCACTTGAAGCACTACTGACAATCGATGAAGAAGCGGGCATGACAGGGGCATTTGGCCTTGAAGCAGGTTGGTTAGAAGGTGATATTCTTCTGAACACTGACTCTGAGCAAGAAGGCGAAGTCTACATGGGCTGCGCGGGAGGTATCGATGCAGCCTTGACGTTTGATATCACGCGTGACGCAGCGCCTCAAGGTTACATCGCTCGCCAATTGACACTTAAAGGTCTGAAAGGCGGACACTCTGGTTGCGATATCCATACTGGTCGTGGTAACGCAAACAAACTGTTGGGTCGTTTTTTGGCCGGTCATGCAAAGGAACTGGATGCACGCCTGATTGAGTTTCGTGGTGGCAGTCTGCGTAACGCGATTCCACGTGAAGGTTTTGTCACTCTGGCTTTGCCAGAAGCTAACCTTGGCAAACTGGAAGAGTTATACAGCTTCTACACCGAGTTGCTCAAATCTGAACTAGGCGCAGTAGAAACCGATATTGTGTCTTTCAATGAACCGGCCGATCTTTCTGATGTCTTCTCCAGTGACTCTCAGTCACGCTTTATCGGGGCACTCAACGCCTGTCCAAATGGTGTTATTCGTATGAGCGACGACATCGAGGGTGTAGTGGAAACTTCTTTGAACGTTGGCGTGATCACGACTGAAGCAGACAAAGTTGAAGTGCTTTGCTTAATTCGTTCATTGATCGACTCTGGCCGCTCGCAAGTTGAGGGCATGCTGGCATCTATTGCAGAGCTTGCTGGTGCCACCATAGAGTGCTCAGGTGCATACCCGGGCTGGAAGCCAGATCCTGAATCTGAAATCATGGCGCTTTTCCGTGATATGTATGAAGGTATCTACGGTCACAAGCCAAACATTATGGTGATCCACGCAGGTCTTGAATGCGGCCTGTTCAAAGAACCGTATCCGAACATGGACATGGTATCTTTCGGTCCAACAATTAAGTTCCCTCACTCTCCAGATGAGAAAGTGAAAATCGATACAGTTGAGCTGTTCTGGAACCAGATGGTTGCACTACTAGAAGCGATTCCTGCCAAGGCATAATCGCGTAAAACTCATCAAAGAAAAGCCGATGTTTAACCAAAACATCGGCTTTTTTGTTTAATATCAATTGGGGGTTTTGAGTTTCTTTATGACCCTGTGTATATTGAGACCAGTTATCATTTATAGAGAAAATCATTATGCAAGTTTACGGTTGTTGTGAATTAGTTCGCGAAATTTACGCTCAGATTGGTAGTGGTGACCAGGCCTACATTCCACAAGCCATTTCATGCGCAGTTCGTGCGCTCAACGATGTGGCAGCAGATGAAAATCTGCCAAAAGAAGTTCGCGAAAAAGCCGCCTTTGCTGCTGCGAATCTGTTGATATCTGACTTTGAAGACAAATAGGAGTCAGCAATGAACCTAGCCAACTTTGAAACTATGGACCCGGTCATGCTGATGAGCATTGTCAATATGAAGCTTCGAGACGATTTTGGTGGCGATATTGATAAACTGACCAGCTATTTCGACATCAGCAAACCTGCACTCATCGACAAGTTGGCCAGTGCTGGCTTTGAATTCTTACCAGAGGCTGGTCAGTTCAGGTAACAAGAGCCGCCAGACTCTTTATGCTTTAGGTCTGGCGGCCTTTCCCTATTTCAGCTTAACCAAATGATGCCCAGATCACTGTCATCACCAGAATCGGACAAACGAACTTGACATAAAGAGGCCAGATTTTTCCGAACCACCCCAACTGGAAGTCCGGACAACCCTGTTCCAGTTCTTTGATTTTGCTAGCCCGACTCCACACCCAACCACCAAACAGGCAGAACAGGAGTGCTGCGATAGGCTGTAAGTACTGGGTCGCGACCATGGCAACCAATCCAAACATGTCAGCAAAATTAAACACGATGTAGATACTAAACAAGGCAATCAAAGTACCGAGTACCCAACTGGTTTTCTTTCGACCGGTATCAAAGCGTTCATCCACCAGGGCAACCGGACACTCGAGCATTGAAATTGATGAAGTCAGGGCTGCGATAGTCAGCAGCAAAAAGAACACTACCGAGAAAATGAGTCCCAACAACCCTAATGACTCAAACATCAGAGGAAGAACCGTAAACACCAGTGTGTCAGAGCTCAGTAGTGAGCCATCATCTGCGTAGATTTGAACTCCTTTCTGCATGGCCACAAACATAGCAGGCATCACCACTAATCCAGCGATAAACGCGACTGACGTATCGACTAACGTCACATTCATTGCCATTTTTGGCAGATTCTCTTTCTTCGACAGATACGATCCATATATCAACATGGAACAGCCCCCGATAGTGAGTGAGAAGAAGCCCTGTCCCATAGCCGCCAGAATAAGTTTTCTGTCCCATACTTTTTCAAAATCCGGGATCAGATAATGCTTTAATCCCTCTACGGCCCCCTGTTGCATCATGATATAGATGAAGAGCAATGCAAACAGAACGAACAGTGAGGGCATCAGGCGCGTCGACCACTTTTCAATGCCCTGTTTAACCCCTCCTTGAACAATGAGTACCGTGAAAAGATAAAACAACACAGTACCAAACACATTGCGCTCAGCACTGAATCCTTTCAACCATTCGGCTACCTGCTGTAAGCCAACAATGTCTGCCAGCGCACCCAGCAAGAAACAGATGAGCCATCCCCCTACAATCGAGTAAAAGGCCAATACTGCACAAGGCACGGCCAGCCCAATCCATCCCACTAAACCACCAATATGCTGACCGATTGGATGCTGGGTAACAGATTTCATACTATCTACTGGGTTCGCCTGACCGTGTCGACCTATCCCCATTTCGACCACTAACATAGGGAAGGCAACAACGAAAATCATCACCAGATAAACAAGCAAAAAGGCACCACCACCATTGCTTGCCGCCTGAGTTGGAAAGCCCCAGATGTTACCCAATCCCACAGCCGCGCCCGCTGCCGCCAGAATAAAGCCCAGTCTGGAACCAAAGTGCTCTCTCGGAGCTGAAGATGTACTTGAAATATCCACTGTCATTATCATAGTGTACTAGTTTGCTGGTACACTATGATAAAAATGACTCCAGAGCAAATGTTTTAGTCGATAGCTCTGGCTTTTATTTACTATTCAATCGTAAATGTTTATAGACAGGGAGTTATTGGTGAAGAATTCAACCATACCGCTTAGAAGGCAAAAGAATCATCTAATGTGTTTGGCTACATTCATTGTGAGAGCTTAAGCAAAGTGCTTTTGGAAAGCGATCCCCAATTTCGTGAGGATCTTGGGTAATAGTCGTGCCCTCAACCCTGCATTCAGAGTATCGTTGACACCGTCTCGGGACCTATTATCAAATGGTAAACACCTGATAATCTTTCAACTCAGGAATCTTCTTCTGGAGTTGCTGTTCTTGTTCAGCCACCTCATTCAGGGAGTCACAATACTCTTTCGCCTGCAGCTTCAAAGACTCAGATTGCGCCTTCATTGTTTCTGACATTCGAGTTTTAAGTTCATCCATCTGTCGCGAAAGCTCAGTCAGATTGAGGCCACCCTCATCTTTCATCTTTTCTTGCAACGCCGTAAATGCACTGCTAAAAAACTCTGTGTTAAACACTTCTTTGGCTTTCGCCAGATCTTGCTCCCAGTTGTCCATAAATGAACTGAAGGCTTCTGACTTCAGCACAAAGTCGCCGTCGTTCTCATAACGTGACTTGATATCCGCGAAAAACTCACCAACCGCCTGCTTCACATTTTGAAAAGCCTCAGAATTGTCGAAACTTTCCGCGACATCGTCAATAAGATCATTTGTAAGATCGAGACCGTTTTCTGCGAGCTCTTTCGCTTTCGGGACGTATTTATTCATATTCTCGCGATAACTGTCGAGAGCGTCCTGTTGCAACGAGTCCAGTTCAATCGCTCTTCCGTCGATATATAGATTGTTGTCTTCGTCAATGAGCACTTTGGATGATGATTTGACGATCTCAACCTGTTCACCGTCAAGATGGACTTCATTTTTGATGTCCACGCCACACTGACCAAACGCGTGTACATTATTCGCCATTAATGCAGTACCCAGAAAGACGATAGAGACTGCCGTTATTTGCCGTAGCTTCATAATAAATCCTAGTCAACAACGATTATTCGATCGAGATAATAGCATAGTGACAGACCTTCCCTGCGATAGAAAGACTCACTTCCTCATCACGACTTTGTCCTAGCAGCGACTTTCCTAACGGAGAGTGCGGGGTTACCACTGTGACACCATAACCGGGTATACTTATCCCACCAGCACAAGGCAAAACAAAGTACCAGGCAGTGCGCTCTGAATCATCCTCCAACTGCACTAACGCTGTTAGCCCTACTTTATTGTCACCTGAAAATGGACGTAATACGGTTGTTCTAAGCGCCGTTATATCATTCTTAACTTGTTCTAAACGCATTGCCTGCCCATGAGCAAGATAAGAGGCTTCTAAGGCCAGTGTGTCGTATTTATGCTCCGGCACTGTCTCCTCGTTTGTTGCTGCATCGACAGTCTGCTCCATCGCCGAGACTAAAGTCGCGACTTTACTTTCTAGCTCATCAATCACTGCACTCAGCAGCACTTTCTTATCCATATCATTCCTCAAACATTGAAAGCTGCCGTGCCTGCTCCAAAGGCTCAAGCATCACACTAAGTCCTAGTAACCGAATCTCTCTGCCCTGCTGCCTTTGAAGAACTTCACGAAGAAGCTGTCTAAAATAGGCAAGATCTAATTGGTTGTGAACGTGTTCAATGGTCGTCAGTTTAAAGTCCGCAAACTTTACCTTAATTCCCTGCTTGATGACATTGCGTTTCGGTTGAGCACGGTTTAGTCGTTCCTGCAACTCAGGGTAAAGCTTGTCTTCAATCACCTGCCAACACTCATCAAAGCTTTCGATGTTGACGCTAAAAGTTCGCTCTACCCCTATGGATTTACGCTCTCTCTCAACTACGACTTCTCGCTCATCAATTCCATGACTCTTCTTCCACAGTGACGCCCCCAGGCGGCCAAAACGGACAATTAACTCACGGTAATCACTATTGCGTATGTCCAGACATGTGTAAAAACCCGCTTTGTTGAGCTTTTCTAAACTGACCTTACCTACGCCTGAGATTTTGCCTAAGTCAAGCTCATCGACCACTTGCTGTACTTGACTTGGCGGAATAACGAACTGGCCATTGGGTTTGTTCATATCAGAAGCTATTTTCGCGAGAAACTTAAGGGGAGCGACCCCAGCAGATGCCGTCAGATGAAGTTCATTCCAGATATCATTACGGATACTTTGTGCTATGCGTGTTGCCGAGTTCTGACAGTGAGGTGAATCCGTAACATCAAGATAAGCTTCATCCAGTGACAAGGGTTCAATGAGAGAAGTATAGCGAGAAAAAATTTCCCGTATTTGCTTTGAAGTTTCTTTATAGACGTGCATTCTGCCAGGCACCAGAAGCAAGTTTGGACAAAGCTTCAATGCCTGCGCAGTCGGCATCGCTGAGCGCACACCAAACTTTCTCGCCTCGTAATTGCATGTACTGATCACTCCGCGCTGGCGTTCACTACCGCCTACTGCCAGTGGTTTTCCTCGATAGTGGGGGTTGTCGCGCATCTCTACAGCTGCATAAAAACAATCCATATCCACATGAATAAATTTGCGAATGGTGTCTGACACGATGTTATTTACTGTTCATTTATACAGCTAAAGTATACGACTTTTTCGCCCTTTCTCAAACAAAAAGACCAGAGCTTAACTCTGGTCTTTTCAACTGTATTAGATTCGATTATGCGATTCGGTCTTTTTCCCAGGCCGCGAGTTTTTCTGCTCGAGCCTGTTCACGTGCCTCACGCTTTTTACGTGCATCACATGGTTCAGGACAATTACAAACCTTGTCGATACCCACAGCGCCAAGGCCACCACAGCTACCTTTAACAACTTTTTTCTGGAAGATATAGCCTACGGACATCGCAACAATAACGGCCAGAAAGACGCCAAATGTGATTAAAAATGTACTCATGATGATAACCCGTTATTTGTTCAGATAAGGTTTGAATGCTTCGGATGCTAGCTCTTCAAAACCGTCTTCTGTTTTTACAATAATAAATGCTGGAATGTTATACTGTTCAGCCACTTCTAGCGCCTTCTCTTCACCCAGAACCATCAGTCCGGTTGCCAGACCGTCCGCTGTCATTGATGACTTATCGAGTACGGTTACCGACACTACTTTGTTGTCAATCGGCTTGCCCGTTGATGGGTCGATAATGTGAGAGTAGCGAATACCATCCTTCTCGAAGTAATTGCGATAATCACCTGACGTGGCAATGGCCATATCACCCGGCTCTATGATTTCCTGAACATTACGCTCATCCGCCGACGGTTTCTCAATTGCGATACGCCACTTTACGCCTTCACGGTTTAATCCTTTCAAACGCATTTCACCGCCCACCTCTACCATATAATCCTGAATACCAATGTTCTCAAGATAATTCGCCAGAACGTCGACGCCCCAGCCTTTTGCGATAGTCGACAGATCCACGTACAGACTACGAAGATCTTTCTTCAGCGTTACTTCTGTCGCTGATAGGTGTTCAATACCTGTTTGCGCTTTTCTTTCTGCCAGTTGCTCCTCTGTTGGTACTACCTCAGGTCTGGCTTCTGGACCAAAGCCCCAGAGATTTACTAAAGGACCGACCGTCACATCTAGCGCGCCTAGGGTCACTTCATTCAGGCGAATGGCCTCATTCACCACTATTGCGGTCTCTTTAGACACAGGAAACGGCTCTGTACCGTAAAAACGATTAAAGCGACTCAATTCAGAATCCTGACGATAGGTCGACATCTGATCGTTCACTTCTTCAAGTAGTCGGTTGATCTCTGCCTGAATCGTTTCTGGCTTTGGTGTATTGTCTGTGACGATATACTTAACATTGTAGATAGTACCCATTGTCGGGCCACTCAGGTGTACCTGCTCACGGTTATTTCCGCATGCGGTTAGTACCAATGCAGCAGCGAAACCCAGAATGATGAATTTTGCTTTTTGAGCTAGATGAAACATGCCCTTACTCACCTATGTTATTAAAAGTATTTGTGTTTATGCCAAAGCTGACGCAAACAGAACTACTCTAAAATGTTCGACTCTTTTAAAACACAAATGGCCGGCTCACATGAGCCAGCCATGTTTTCACTTCAAAAGTGATTAACCACCGAAGTCATCAAGAAGGATGTTTTCATCTTCTACACCGAGGTCTTTCAGCATGCCGATTACAGCAGCGTTCATCATCGGTGGACCACACATGTAGTATTCACAATCTTCTGGCGCTTCGTGATCTTTGAGGTAGTTCTCATAGATGACGTTGTGGATAAAGCCTGTGTAGCCATCCCAGTTATCTTCTGGCATCGGATCTGACAGAGCTACGTGCCACTGGAAGTTGTCATTTTCAGCCTGTAGGCCGTCAAAATCTTCTACATAGAACATCTCACGACGAGAACGAGCACCATACCAGAATGACATCTTACGCTTAGACTTCAGACGCTTAAGCTGGTCAAAGATGTGCGAACGCATAGGTGCCATACCTGCACCACCACCGATAAAGACCATCTCGTTGTCTGTTTCTTTCGCAAAGAACTCACCAAATGGACCAGAGATAGTACACTTGTCACCTTCTTTAAGCGACCAGATAAACGAAGACATGATACCAGGTGGTACATCAGGATTATTAGGCGGCGGCGTAGCGATACGCACGTTCAGCATAATAATGCCTTCTTCTTCTGGATAGTTAGCCATTGAGTATGCTCGGATGCATTCTTCATTAACCACTGACTCGTAGCGGAACAGGTTAAACTTGTCCCAGTCTTCGCGGTACTCATCTGGTACGTCGAAGTCTGAGTATTTAACATGGTGAGCCGGAGCTTCGATCTGGATGTAACCACCAGCACGGAAAGGTACTGATTCGCCATCTGGAATCCGTAGCTTAAGCTCTTTAATGAATGTCGCTTTGTTATCGTTAGAGATAACCGTACATTCCCACTTCTTAACACCGAAGATTTCTTCTGGAAGTTCGATGTCCATGTCAGTCTTCATGTTTACCTGACAAGCCAGACGCTCACCTTCACGCGCTTCACCTTTTGTAATGTGGTCAAGCTCGGTAGGCAGAATGTCACCACCACCAGATTTCACTTTCACGCGGCACTGACCACAAGAGCCACCACCACCACAAGCAGAAGAGACGAATACGCCAGCACCAGCCAGAGCACTCAGAAGCTTACCGCCTGGTTGAGTTACGATTGCCTTCTCAGGATCGCCGTTTACAGAGATCGTGATGTCGCCTGTTGGTACTAGCTTAGATTTAGCGAACAAAATCACTAAAACCAGGGCTAGAACAATCAGCGTAAACATCACTACACCAAGAATAATGTCCATTGACTATTCCTTATACCTTACAGTTGAACACCAGAGAAAGACATGAAGCCTAGTGCCATCAGACCTACAGTGATGAACGTGATACCAAGACCACGCAGACCAGGAGGTACGTCAGAGTACTTCATCTTCTCACGGATACCCGCTAGCGCAACGATAGCTAGCATCCAACCCACACCAGAACCAAAGCCGTAAACGACTGACTCTGCAAAGTTGTAATCACGCTGTACCATGAATGATACGCCACCAAAGATCGCACAGTTAACCGTGATTAGCGGTAGGAAGATACCTAGTGCGTTATACAAAGGTGGGAAGAAGCGGTCCAGTACCATCTCTAGGATTTGTACTAGTGCTGCGATTACACCGATAAAGGTAATAAAGTTCAGGAAGCTAAGGTCGACACCTGCAACCAGCGCGTTTTCTTTTAGAACCAGGTTATAAAGCAGGTTGTTTACCGGTACTGCTACTGTCAGCACCACGATAACCGCTACACCCAGACCGAAAGACGTTTTCACCTTCTTTGATACCGCTAGGAATGTACACATACCTAGGAAGAAAGAGAGCGCCAAGTTTTCGATGAAAATCGACTTAACCAGTAAGCTAATATAATGTTCCATGACTACCTTACTCCTTCGCTTCTACTTGTTCTGGTTTGATAATACGAATTACCCAGATCAGGAAGCCGATTAGGAAGAACGCCGAAGGCGCTAGTAGCATCATACCATTTGGCTGATACCAACCACCGTTACTCACTAGTGGTAGTACTTCCATACCGAACAGCTTGCCCGAACCAAATAGTTCACGGAAGAAGCCAACAGTAATAAGAACAAAGCCATAACCCAGACCGTTACCAATACCATCGATAAGTGATGGCAAAGGCTCAGACTTCATAGCAAATGCTTCTGCGCGACCCATTACGATACAGTTGGTAATGATAAGACCAACGAATACCGAAAGCTGCTTAGAGATATCGTATAGATACGCTTTCAGGATCTGGTCTACCACGATTACCAATGATGCAATGATCGCCATCTGAACGATGATACGCACGCTATTTGGAATATGGTTACGAATTAGAGATACGAAGAAGTTAGACAATGCAGTAACGAAGATTACTGCCAGCGTCATAACAAATGCTGTCTCTAGCTTTGTGGTTACTGCAAGAGCAGAACACACACCAAGAACTTGAAGTGCGATCGGGTTGTTATCCAACACCGGCACCAACAGGCTCTTTTTCATATCTTTAGCACTAGACATTAGTTCAGACCTCCGTCACGAACTTTTGCTAGGAATGGACCAAAGCCCATATCACCCAACCAGAAGTCAAACGTACCTTGAACGCCGTTACCTGTCAGTGTTGCTCCAGATAGACCGTCAACACCGTGCTCAGAACCTTCAGGTGCGCCACCTTTTACGACTGCAATCGCTGGCTTGAAGTTTTCATCAAACAGTTTTTTGCCAACGAACTGTGCGCGCCAAGATGGGTTTTCGATTTCGCCACCCAATCCCGGAGTTTCACCTTGCTCATAGTATGTAATACCGTTCACAGTATTACCGTCTGTTTGAACCGCAACGAACGCGTACATCATAGACCAAAGGCCTGTACCGTGAACTGGCAAAATAATGCTGCTCACTTCTCCGTCTTGCTTAACCAGATACACGGTACCTACGTTTGCACGACGAATGATCTTGGCAAAGTCCTGGTCTGCAGTAAGACGAATAGACTCCGATGGGTCTTTCGCTGCCTTACGCTGATCGTAGCTGTTTGCATCGCTGCCATCAGGCGTTGTCTCTACGAATTCACCTGTGGTGAAATCGACCAGACGCGGCTCAATATATTGGCTGTAAAGCTCAGCAACTGAACCTTCCGCTTCAATACCGGCTACTTCGATGATTTTTGACTGTTTGTCTAGTAATGCGTTCGCGCGTTGCTTGTCACGCAGACCTACTGCTGCAAGCGATACAACGATTGAGCACACTAAGCTCAACGCGATAACAACAAACAGCGTCTTTTTAATGCTATCGTTATTACTTGCCATAGCGTGCTTCTCTCCGTTTGATGTTCTTCTCGATCACAAAGTGGTCGAATAGAGGTGCGAACAGGTTAGCAAATAGGATTGCTAGCATCATACCTTCAGGGTACGCCGGGTTAACCACACGGATCATGACACACATTGCGCCAATCAAAATACCGTATGCCCATTTACCCTTGTTAGTAAACGATGCAGAAACAGGGTCCGTTGCCATAAAGAACATACCAAATGCGAAGCCACCCAGAACCAGGTGCCAGTGCCAAGGCATTGCAAACAGTGCATTGGTGTCAGAGCCAACAACGTTGAACAGAGTGGCCACTGCAATCATACCGATCATTACACCAGCAATAATGCGCCATGACGCAATACCCATGTAAACGATCATTGCCGCGCCAATCATCAGTGCTAGCGTTGATACCTCACCAATCGAGCCTGGGATGTTACCGATGAACGCATCCATCCAAGTGATTGTTTGACCAGTGATGTTGTTAATTAGTGCGCCTTCGCCACCTTGTGCCCATTGGCTCAGTGCTGTTGCACCAGAGAAGCCGTCAGCCGCAACCCATACTACGTCACCCGAGATTTGAGCCGGATAAGCGAAGAATAGGAAAGCACGGCCAGCAAGCGCTGGGTTAAGGAAGTTACGACCCGTACCACCAAAGATTTCTTTCGCGACAACAACACCAAAGGTAATACCTAGCGCTGCTTGCCAAAGAGGAAGTGTTGGCGGAACGATCAATGCGAAAAGGATAGAAGTAACAAAGAAGCCTTCATTCACTTCGTGCTTACGCACCATACAGAACAGCACTTCCCAGAAACCACCAACAATAAAGACTGTCGCGTAGATAGGCAGGAAGTAAGTCGCACCCAGGATCATCTTACTGCCCCAACCCGCATCGGTGCCTAGCGTGCCGCCAAGACCTTGAGTTAGCCAGTAGTGCCAGTTGCCATCGATAACACCCGCAAGCTCTGCGCCCGTGTAAAGATGGTTAAGTGCCATAATGGCTTGGTTACCTGCATTGTACATACCCCAGAACATTGCTGGGAATACCGCGAACCAAACCATGATCATGATGCGTTTTAGGTCAACGCTATCACGGACATGCGAGCTACGTTTCGTGACAAGACCTGGCGTGTAGAATAGCGTTGCCGCTGCTTCATACAGTGCAAACCATTTTTCATGTTTGCCACCTGGCTCGAAATGATGCTCGATATCCTCGAGAAATTTCTTAAGCATGGATTACCCTTCCTTCTCAATCTTGTCTAGGCACTCACGCAGGAGTTGACCGTATTCGTACTTACCTGGACAAACAAAGGTGCATAGCGCCAAATCTTCTTCATCTAGTTCAAGCGCACCAAGACGCTGAGCGCTGTCTTGATCGCCAGCACATAGATCACGAAGTAATAGCGTTGGCTCCATATCAAGTGGCATCACTTTCTCGTAGTTGCCGATTGGAACCATTGCACGATCACTACCATTGGTTGTCGTTGTCATATTGAACAACTGACCTTTGAATAGGTGACCAAGGAATGATTTAGTAATTGAGAACTTGTTCTTACCTGGCATTGCCCAACCAAATAGCTCTTTGTCACGACCTTCGCGCAACACAGACACCTGTTGATGGTAACGGCCAAGATAAGCGTGAGGACCTGTGGCATGAGTACCAGACAGAACCGAACCAGAAATGATTCGTACTTCGCCAGGCATCAGTTCATTATCCGTCACCTCTTCCAGGCTTGCACCTAGTTGAGTTCTCACTAAACGTGGGTTATTGACTACTGGACCAGCAAGTGAAATAACACGGTCAGTGTAGAGTTCACCAGTGGTAAAGAGCTTACCGAATGCAATCACATCTTGATAATTGATACTCCAGGCCACGTTATTAGCGTTCACTGGGTACAGGAAATGCATGTGAGTGCCAACAAGACCTGCAGGGTGCGGGCCATTGAAAACAAACTCTTTCACATTAGATTGGCTTGAGCGAGGAAGACTGGTGCCTTTTTTGCAAACATAGACTTTCTCATCTGTCAGTTTAGACAGGAGGTCAAGACCTGCAACAAACGCGTCTTTTTGCTCGTTGATGATCAATTCTGGCTCTGCTGCTAATGGGTTAGTATCCATAGCAGTTACGAAAATCGCTTGAGTTGTTGAATCGATCGCCGGTACCTTGCTGAACGGACGAGTACGCAACGCAGTCCACAGGCCTGATTCAACCAGTTGAGCTTTAATCACATCGCGATCAAGACCCACTAGTTGGTCTGCTGTGTAGCTATCGAAAGTAACTTGCTCGTCGCCCGCCACTTCAATCACAACAGATTGTAGGACACGCTTCGCGCCACGGTTAACTTCAATAACCTTACCGCTTGCTGGAGAAGTGAACTTAACACCAGGGTTCTTTTTGTCTACAAAAACAACCTGACCTTTTTTCACTTCATCACCCACGCGAACATGCATCGTTGGACGCATACCCACGTACTCTTCGCCAAGCAAGGCGACTTTAGTGATGGACTTACCATCATTAATCACCTGGGAAGGAGTTCCTGCGATAGGAAGATCCAAACCCTTCTTTATTGTAATCATACGCACTTGCACTACTTTTATCGGGAAAAAGATTCTTTTAAATTGCGTAACATTAGACACGACATTAAGTGTCTGGCTTTGGTTTTTTTGAGCGCCAAAGCAGCAACATCACTTTAACAATCTCGTCATAGAATCACTGCGAGATTTTTCTGGTGCGGTAGTTTAGCATCATTTGCGAAGGGGATGCCATGACGAATCCCGGCAATAGCCCCATTATTTCGAAACTTTTGTTATCTCTAGGGTTACCAATATGTATAACTTTGACAGAACGCACATAGTCTTATTAACCCTTTTAAAAATTGGCGACTAGCTTGTTCATATTCTGAAATATAACTTTTTAACAAAATCACACAACAATATATGTTGAAACACTGTTAATATTTTTACCCCTAAAGAGGTAGAACAGCAGTACCTCTTTAGGGGGGCATTGACTCAAATTATGCTTCAGGATCGTTTGTTACAAAATAGTAGATCACCGCACTCAAACCAGATGGAGTATAGACTTATTTGCCGCCGCCTGCGCAATTAGGACTGGACGGAGCAAGACCATTTTGCTGTCTCCACTCGTCTGGGGTGTATGTATGAATTGCCAGAGCGTGAACCGGACCCGCAAGTTCATCAGCCAAAACAGAATTGACTTTACGGTGCCGCGCGACAAGACGCTCGCCTTCGAAGCTCTCACTGACCACAATGACCTTAAAGTGGCTCTCTGAGCCCGGGGGAACATTGTGCATGTTGCTCTCGTTGCGAACATCCAGATGTATGGGATTGAAAGTTTGATGGAGCTTCTGCTCGATGGTTTGTTGAATCATCTTACTTCCTTGGGCGTAACTGTTATTTTTATTTAGTCGGTAAAGTATATACTTTACTTAATCAATAATCTTCCCCTAAATCACTTTCTTCTTGGCTAATGTTCAGGGATTTTGTCAAAATACAACCATTGTCACCAATTTGCATCATTATGAAGACTGAACTTACTCTCCAAGACCGTTCCTACACTTTGTACCGCTACCCAAAGCTTTCCAATGAACAACTACAGGCGTGGGATGCCGGCGATGAATATCTGATTAACCACGTAGAGCAGTTAGGGCTAGCCTCTGACTCTCGTATCCTGATCCTCAATGACAGTTTTGGCGCATTGAGTTGCTGGTTTTCGAGCCAACATCAGGTGACTACGCTAACGGACTCGTTTATTTCACACAAAGGAATTGAAAATAATCTTGCACTCAATCAATGCCGCGATATAAAGCTACTCACCTCAACCGACGGGTGGCCGCAGCATATTGATCTCGTTTTGATGCAGATCCCGCGTAATAATCGTTACCTGACCTGGCAACTGAATCAAGTCCGTCGCCACTATGGTGAACATTGCCCGTTAATCGCAGTCAATAAAGCAAAGGAGATCCACTCTTCTACACTGAAATTATTTGAAAAATATGCCGGTGAGACCACCACATCACTGGCATGGAAAAAACACCGTCTGGTGTTTTCTAAGCTCAATTCCGACCGCCTTTCATCCATTGACCCCTACACAACCTGGCCAGTCCAGGAAGAGTCGTTGACGTTAGGCAACCTTCCTAACGTATACTCAGGAGAAAGCCTCGATCTTGGTGCTCGATTTATCCTTGATCACCTCCCTGCCGACCTTAGATATCGCGACATCATTGATCTTGGTTGTGGTAATGGCGTTCTGTCACTGAAACTCAAACGTTTGAACCCTGAAGCGTCGGTGACAGCCGTGGATGAAAGCTATATGGCGATAGCGTCAGCACAGCACAATTTCACAATCAACCAATTAGACCAGAAAAACTGCCAGTTCATTGCCAACAACTGTCTGGATGGCTTTGAAGGTCAGAGTCAGGATCTTGTTGTGTGCAATCCCCCTTTCCACCAACAACAAGCAGTGACGGACCACATCGCCTGGCAGATGTTCTGTGATGCAAAGCATGTTCTACGCTCTGAAGGGGAATTATTGGTTATCGGCAACCGTCACCTGGGATACGATAAAAAGCTGGCTAGGCTGTTTGGCAAACACAAGGTAAGACTTGTCGCATCTAACGCCAAATTTGTTATTTTACAGGCAACTAAGTAAAGTTTGAGTCATAGTTGCCGTTGACAAACATCAATCACAGCAATTATCGGATACTATGTACAAAGACACCGCGTCGAAACGTTACTCATCGTTTCCATGAGTGTGAAAAGGAATCATCAATGAAAAAGCTTGTCCTGGCGGCTTCAGTCGTATTGCTTGCAGCGTGTGCAGGCCCTCAACAAGAACAGATTAATTTTGCCCCGACAGCGGCAACCTCAGCGGCTAAACTGGTCGAAGGCAAATCGATGTCTCTGTCGAGTCAAGATGTGCGTACCGCTCAGTACGTCGCTCTACTGGATAACGGTCGTGCCAACATCACGCCCGTTCATACCAAACAGAATGTCAGGATTGGCATCGAAAATGCGTTGGTCAATCAGTTTTCTTCTCAGGGTTATCGCGTCACTGTCAACAGTAAAAACGCTCTCAAAGTCGAAGTTCAGGAAGCGTTGGTATCGGTAAAACATACCGTCATGGAAAACGACATGAACGCCACCGTTGTTCTTGAGCTTACTGCCGAAAACGAGCAAGGAAAACTGGTAAAAACCTATACCGGCAAGGCACAACGTTCAGGGTTAATGAGTGCATCGAATGACGAAATTGAAACGGTATTAAACGATACGGTCAACCTTGTTTTGAAAGAGATTGCTAAAGATACTGAACTGCAAGACTACATGAAGGAGCGCTTCTGATGATGAAATCTTTGATTGCTTCACTGGCCTTGGTTGCGACAACCGTGTTTGCGGGTCCTAAAGTTGAAGTGGAAACTAACCTCGGTTCATTTGTGGTCGAACTCAATGAACAAAAAGCACCGGTAACGGTGGAGAACTTTTTGAAGTATGTCGATGACGGTAGTTATGTAAACAGCCAGTTCCACCGGGTAATACCTGGATTTATGGCTCAGGGCGGCGGCTTTGACAGTAAATTTAATCGTCTTCCCGTTTATGCACCTATTAAAAATGAAGCATCCAACGGTTTGGATAACGATGCAGCGACCATCGCCATGGCACGAACTCAGGATCCGAATTCTGCCACACGACAGTTCTTCATCAACTTCGTCGACAACGATTTTCTTAATTACAGTGTGACTAACCCAGGCTATGCCGTGTTCGGACAAGTTATCGAAGGATTTGATGTTGTCCAGAAAATGGCACAGAAACCGACACGCAGTGTAAGAGGAATGCGTGATGTTCCTCTAGAACCTATTGTAATTACTAAAATTCAGCGTATCGAAGACTAAACTATAACAATATGAGAGAGGTTCGCCTCTCTCACTGCTTTCTCGTCTATTCACCTTCGCAAGGAGCACGCACGTGGAACATAAAATGACTTGGCAAGAAACCGTCAAGAGCTATTGGGATAAAAGGCTACTTTGGGTCTTTATGTTAGGGTGTTCAAGTGGTTTCCCTTGGGTGCTCATCGGTTCAAACATGTCTGGCTGGCTAAAAGATGCAGGCTTAACTCGTGCGGCGATTGGCTATTTCGGTTCCGTATTTGCCGTCTATGCCATCAACTTTCTCTGGGCTCCGTTGGTCGACAGGGTAAAACTGCCGATATTACATAGAGCCCTTGGACAGCGTCGTAGTTGGATCTTTCTCTGCCAGAGCTTCATCCTTGTTGCCACTTTGTTCATCGCCGGCGTAAACCCAGCCAACGATCTGATGTTTACTTCCATGCTTGCGTTGTGTATCGCCATCTCTTCCGCGACACAAGATATTGCTATTGATGCTTTCCGTATTGATACCTTCCCAAAAACGGAGAGCAGCAAACTGCCACAAGCCTCGGCAATGGCAGTTATTGGCTGGTGGACCGGCTATTCACTACCTGGTTACCTGGCATTTATCAATGCCGATGCAATGGGTTGGAACGGTGTTTATTATGGTATGGCCGGAATCATCATAATTCTTATGCTGTTCACTCTGTTTGTTGGCGAACCATTTACAGAACGTGAAGCGTTGCAAGCTAAGGCAGAACAACGCCATGAAAAAGTGGTGGGTAACCATATCGTCAGCTGGTTCTCGGTCACAGTGATCGAACCTTTCCTCGACTTTTTCCGTCGTAACGGTGTTCAGGTCGCGATTACCTTATTACTGTTTGTGTTCTTATTTAAAATTGGTGAGGCCTTCCTGGGCCGCATGTCCATTCCGTTTTACAAGGAAATTGGATTTAGTAATGAACAGATTGGTTATTACTCCAAACTCATTGGCTGGGGTGCGACGATCGCCTTCACGCTTCTGGGAAGTATGTTCAATGTCCGCTTTGGTATTGTGAAAGGGTTAATGATTGGCGGTATTGCGATGAGTGCAAGTAACCTGATGTTTGCCTGGATCGCGAAAGTGGGTCCAAGCGAACACCTGTTCCTGGCAACCATTATCGTCGACAACTTTACTACGGCCTTCTCCACCGTTGCGTTTGTATCCTTCCTGACAGTGCTAACGGGTCAAGCTTTCTCCGCAACTCAATACGCTTTGTTAGCGTCATTAGGGAACTTCGGCCGAACCACACTGGCGTCATTCAGCGGAGAGTTGGTTGATGCGCTCAACGACTGGGCACTGTTCTTTGTCATCACCTCTTTGATGGTCATTCCAAGCCTGCTCATGCTGTACTCACTGCGCCACTATTTCCACGATTTACTGGAAAAAGCCAAAGCGCGAGATACACAAGTCGAATCGTGTGAGGAGACTAAGGAAGAGACTAAGATTGTCAGTTGATAAATCACGGCATAAAAAAACGGGCTTTCGCCCGTTTTTTTATGGATACATACCTTTGCCGAACCGGTTGAATATCCGAGCCACCCCTTGGGTAAATATCATAGGCTCAGTCAAAATAGACAGGCACAGGCAATCTTGGTCAGGCGGGGTCTGCGGCGAATGTTTTGTTCGGCTGTCCTCGCGAATGAAGTCTCCCTGTGAATAGGTTCCTTTCTCGTCACTGAACCTACCATGCAGCACCAGTGTCGATTCAAATCCTTTGTGGGTATGTTGAGGAACCTGTACGCCTTGTGAGATGTACAACAGACTCACCCGACAATCCTCATTCAAATCAATACTGGATGTAAAAACCTTACCCCCATAACTGCGCCATTCGCCCATTCTCTCGACCAGCGGAGTGAGCGCTGACGGCACTCGAAAAGACTTACCATTAACCTTGACGAGCGCTGGCTTCCTTGACTTGGGCTCCGAGAAATCCTCATCCAGTGTCATAATATCTTCGAGCATATTGTCGAAAACGATTTCTAAATCTGAACCTGTAAGGGTGCCCTCGCTGCCGGCCGCCACTAACTCCTCAGCAGCCTCTTCTTCAAAATCAGCGACGATTTTACGACAATGAGAGCAAGAGTCGATATGAGATGCCACAGCAACACCGTGACCAGAGTCTATCTCACCAGTTGCGTATCGTTTTAAAAGTTCATTTTCAGGGTGATAGCTCATCTTATTCCGCCTCCATTGAATGTCTCAACTTCTCAACCGCCAGTCTTAAACGGGACTTCACGGTACCCAATGGTATATCAAACATTTCTGCCACCTGTTGATGAGGAAGCTCTTCGAGGTAGACCGCTCTGACTACCTCTCGCTGTGCTTTCGGAAGTTCATCAAGGAAGCGAATGATCTGCTCTTTCAGACGATCTGTTTCCGGAGAATAATGCTCCACAAAGTCAGGCGGACAATAATCGGTGGGCCAGATATCGTCGGCGTGAACATGAAGTTCTTTCCCTTTCTGCTTGCGTAACATGTCGAAGCAAAGATTTCTGGCTATTGTATAAATCCATGTAGACAGAGAACTTTTACTACCGTCGAATAAATGCGCCTTTTGCCAGACAGTCGCCATTGTCTCCTGAACCATTTCAATAGCGACTTGCTCATTACCCATGTGTTTGAAGGTAAATTGCTTCAGCCTGGGCGAAAAGTAATTGAAGAGGAATGCAAAGGATGCTTTGTCACGCTGCTTAACGCGTTCCATGCACTCCGACCATTCCTGCCTGCTCAAAGCAACTGGACTGTCTGTTGTCATACCTTTATCCCTTACACATGATGACAGAACGACCTGTCATATCATTCACTCTTTAATTCTACGTCTTCACAGTCAACACGATCACATCTAATGAGTTTTTTTCAATGTCGAGTTTCACGGCTGGCATCGTCCGCCCGAAACGCCTCTTCCAGAAAAGCTAAAGTGGTGCTGCAATCGTCCTGGGAAATCAAATGTTCAAAGTGGTTGCAGTCCAGAGGTAGTACTTCCAGCCAACGCTGTGCTACCCATGATGCATCATCAAAAAAGCGGTGCTGATACAGATCACCAATTTGGGGGAATTTCTTGTAAACGTCCTGAAGTCGCTCTCCCAAGAACTGCTCTTCATCACTAAATTCACTAGGAGGCCAACTCTCCATCCAAGCGACTTCGGCATTTCTGAGCCCATCGGTGTCTGCGTCAACATGAAGGATATGAAATTTCCTGATGCCTGACACTGTAATTCCCAACATACCGTCTTCCAACGTTTCGAAGTCGACAATACTGACAAACGTACCGACAGAAGACACGTTATTGGGAACGGCACCAGCCTCACCGCTGATCAGACACACGCCAAATCCAGACTCATTTTTCAGGCACTCTGTCACCATCCGCTTGTAGCGAGGCTCAAATATTCTCAGTCTCATTTTTCCTTCAGGCAAAACGACCGACCTCAATGGAAACAGCATAATTCGCGACATTAGACTATCCTTATTTTTTTCACTACGTCTAATACGCAACCGATCCTGACAAGATCAGAATAAGTACCATGAATCCAATCCGCCATACCATTACTTCCGCGATTGCTAATATTGGTTAAATTGTAGACCATTTGGATTGGTTCCCTGGCATTTGATTTATTTGTGAGCCTACTCACAAACTTTCGCAACCGTTTGCGATGTTGCACATTTACTTTGGGATATAAATCGCTATCATGCTCACCCATCGGATGAGTTCGCACGGATTGGCGGCTAATTACAGTACAACTTAAAGAGTAGTTAACACTATGCGTAAATCACTTTTAGCTCTTGGCGTTGTTGCAGCAGTATCTGCAGTGCCAGCTTCAGCGGAATATCTATACGGCTTCGGCGGTGTTTATCTTGATCACCAAAGCTGGGATCACGGTCCAAATGCGATCGAGAATGGTCAAGACGGTCGCAACCGTAACCAGTTCGTTCTTGGTCTTGAAGGTGGTGCAGGTTTCACTTGGGGTGAAATCTACGGTTTCTACGACCGTGAAAGCGTGGAAAAAAGCTCTTCTGAGCAAAAGAACTCAATGAAAGGTACGGCGCACGTTTACCTTGGTGATTCTGGCGTGTCTTTATACGGTCAGGTTTACCACCACGATAACCCGTTCCAAAGCGAAACCAACCGCGTACTAGGTCTTGGTTATACTGCGCTTAAAGGTGATAACTGGTTCTTCAAACCATGGGTTGGTGTTCATGACATCACATCTTGGGACTCGTTCTCACCAAACAAGAACGTAAATGGTAGCAATGGCTACATGGCAGGTTGGACAGCGCGTTACGCGTTTAACCTGGGCAGTCAAGATTTCTCGCTAGTAAACTGGAACGAAATCGAATTTGACCGCAACGACGCATACGCACAAAACCAAGGCGGTAAAAACGGCCTTAACGGTGCTCTGATCTTCTTCTGGCACCCAACGAAGCATCTAGCGACGGGCATCCAATACCGTTACTTCAACAACAAGCTAGGTGTATATGGCGAGAGTGGAGCTCAGCAACACTACGGTGATGCACTGATCTACCGCGTACAATACAACTTCTAATTTTTCATAGAAGCTACGTATCGTAAAAAATGGCGCTAAGGCGCCATTTTTTGTGCCTGCCATTTGCCATATTGCTTTCGAAACTTCCTGCCAATTTTGCTATTCTTCTCGCTTCAGCCACTACCGATACCATATTGTGAACATTACCATTTTAGGGCCTGGGGCCGTAGGGACGTTATACGCTTACAAACTTCATCAGGCCGGACACAACGTCTCTGTCTGGGGACGCACCGCGACCGACACAGTCACTATCAGCATCGACCAAAGCCCTGAGGTCGCTCTCGCCAATCGCAGCCGCTGCGCCCTCAAGCAGTGTGATCTACTGATCGTTACGCTCAAAGCCTGGCAGGTTGAACAAGCATTGACTCCCCTGCTTTCTGAGCTGGATTCTGATACTATCCTGCTGTTTTTGCACAATGGTTTGGGGACGGTGGACAGACTAGCAAGATTACTGGAAGCCCACCCGGTGCTGTTAGGCACAACCACTCATGGTGCTCTCAAACAGTCTGCGATTAATGTTAAACACACCGGACTTGGACAGACGCTTATTGGGGGCTGGAATGACAAAGGGCGTCAATGCAAATTTGTAGCCGAGGTAATGAATCATGCGTTTGCGCCAGTCAAATGGCACCCTGAGGTCGAAGTCGCACTTTGGACTAAGCTGGTCATCAACTGTGCGATCAATCCGCTGACAGCGATACATCAATGTCAGAATGGCCAGTTGGCCGCGAGTCAGTTTAGCCAGACCATTTACTCTGTGATCGATGAAGCCGTTGATTGCGCCAATGTCGTCGGAATTTCGCTGAACCGCGAGGCATTACACACCACCGTTTATGATGTTATTACTGCGACCGCCCAAAACTACTCGTCGATGCATCAGGACATTTATAATAAAAGACAGAGTGAAATCGACTTTATTTCCGGCTACCTGGTTTCCATTGCGGAGCACCACGGTATCGCCATCCCAACTAACTTAGCTCTGTACAATCAGATCAAACAGATTGAATCCAGCTGGAGTTCACATGACTAAGAAAATACTCGTTCCCATCGCTCCGGGTAGCGAAGAAATGGAAGCCATTACCATCATTGATACCATGGTGCGTGCTGGCTTCGACGTGACCGTTGCCAGCGCGGCATTCGACGGTGCCTTGACCATGACAGCCTCACGCGGTGTGGTATTAACCGCCGATTGTAAGCTCGTTGACGTGGCAGATGAAGAGTTTGATGTGATTGCTTTGCCCGGAGGCGTAGGTGGAGCCGAGACGTTCCGCGACAGTACGTTGCTGGTTGAAATGGTCCGCCAACACAAATACGAAGGCAAACTGCTCGGAGCCATTTGCGCGGCGCCAGCGTTGGTCCTGCAACACCACAACCTCTACCCTGACGCGTTAATGACCTGCCACCCCGGCTTTCAATCACACATTCCAGAGGATCGCTGGCGAGCAAAACGCGTCACCATTGATATTAATCACAACCTGATTACCAGTCAGGGGCCAGGTACCGCTCTGGAGTTTGCTATAGAAATCATCATAGCTCTCTGTGGCAAAGAGAAAGCTTGGGAGGTGGCCGAGCCGATGATAACCAACCCGACGCTTCATTATCATAAGATGGGCAAATACGATGACTGAACTGGCACATATTCGGGCACAGTTTCCGGCTATTGATGGTGATCTGGTCTATTTGGACAGCGCGGCGACCACACAAAAACCCCAGACCGTGATCGACTGCATCACCGAGTACTATCGCAACCAAAATGCCAATGTACACCGTGGCTCACACTCGTTGACGGCTGTTGCTACACAGCGTTTTGAAGCGGCAAGACACACAGTCGCTCAGTTTATTAATGCCTCCTCAACCAAAGAGATCATCTGGACACGTGGGGCCACAGAAGCGCTAAATTTAATTGCTCAAACCTATGCCAGAAACACTCTGCAGCCAGGGGATGAGATTCTTGTGCCTGAAATTGAGCATCACGCCAATATCGTGCCTTGGCAGATTGTCGCCGAGCAAACCGGCGCAAAGGTTGTTAAAATTCCCATCACACCCGACTGTCAGTTTGACCTTAACGCGTTTGACGACTTGCTCAGTCATAAAACCAAGATTGTTGCCGTAGCTCAAGTCACTAATGTAACTGGCACTCAGTTACCCCTTGATCGGATTATTCCAAGAGTACGAGCACGCAGTCATGCCGTAGTGGTTGTGGACGGCGCTCAGGGTATTGTCCACCAGCCTACGGACGTTCAGGCACTGGATGCGGACTTTTATGTGTTTTCAGGCCATAAGCTCTATGCCCCAGCGGGCATCGGTGTATTGTACGGCAAACTACACCTACTTGAAGCGATGCCACCCTGGCATGGTGGTGGCAAAATGGTGGAAAAGGTTTCGTTTGATGGTACTACTTTCAGTGAACTGCCTGGGAAATTCGAAGCCGGGACACCGAATGTTGCTGGCGTATTAGCCCTTTCACGTGCCATTGAGTGGTTGAGTCAGTACGATAACACGGTGTTGGAACAGCATATTCACGCATTGCAGCAGCAAGCGTTTGATGGGCTATCCGCCATTGAAGACATCCGGATCATCGGCTTTCAACCTGGGGCAAGCGTCATCACTTTTGTCATGGATGGCGTTCATCATCAGGATATCGCGACGCTTCTTGATCAACAAAATATCGCGGTCCGAGCAGGTCATCACTGCGCGCACCCGCTAATGGATGCCCTTGGGCTGAAAGGCACGGTCAGAGCGTCATTTGCTATCTACAACACCAAAGAAGATGTCAAAAGGTTTGTTTCTGCCGTAGAGAAAGCAGTTGATATGCTTTAAAGGAAATGAGTAAGCGGTCATAACAACTATGACCGCTTTTATTCGTGGTTCAGAACGTCGCGGCTTGAGTTCTGATCACCTCGACAATGGCCTTGAGACCATTACCTCTGGATGGGCTAAGGTGATTAATCAGATTCAACTGTTCAAAGTAGTGTTCAAGATCGAAATCAACAATTTGCTGTGACGTTTTGCCGTTAAAAGCCGCCAGCACAATAGCAATCAAACCGCGGACAATTCTGGCATCAGAATCAGCCTGGATATGCCAGTGGCCATCCACATTCTCTAGGATCAGCCACACGGAACTCTCACAACCCGATACTAATACTTTCTCCTGCTTGAGAGCCTCATCCAATACCGGAAGCTTCTTTCCCCACTGGATAACCTGTCGGTATCGGTCTTCCCAGCCTTTGAGGTTGGCCATCACTGACACAATGTCCTCAGCCGTGATCTCTGAGCCAAACGGGTTTTGAATAGTCTGTGACATACTTCAGTTCCTATTTCGCAGAATATTTCTGAATTAACTTATCAACAATACGCGACACCGCGACAAAGCCGAATGTTGCAGTGACCACCGTAGCCGCACCAAAGCCGCTGGCACAGTCCATTCTCTTCGGCCCTTCAGCCGTCGATTTCACACCGCAGACTGAACCATCAGCCTGAGGGTATTTCAGTTGCTCGGTAGAAAAAACACAATCAATACCGAACTTACGCGCTGGATTTTTACTGAAGTTATGGTGGCGACGCAGTGTATCTTTCAGTTTCTTCGCCAATGGATCCTGAATGGTTTTGGTGAGATCCGCCACCATGATCTGCGTTGGGTCTGTTTGCCCTCCCGCACCGCCGGTCGTGACCACTTTAATCTTATTGCTGCGGCAATACGCAAGCAATGCTGCTTTTGGCTTGATGCTGTCAATTGCATCAAGCACATAATCAAAGTCTTTACTGATGTACTCTGCTACATTATCCGCAGTGATAAAGTCATCAATCAGGTTGACCTTACATTCAGGGTTAATCAGTTTAACCCGGTCAGCCATCACTTCAATTTTACTCTGACCAATGCTACCCGACATCGCATGGATCTGACGGTTTATATTGGTAACGCAGACATCATCCATATCAATTAGCGTCAACTCACCGATACCGGTTCGTGCCAACGCTTCTACCGCCCAGGATCCCACACCACCAATACCTACCACGCACACATGGGCGGCACGCAAAATGTCGACTTCACTGTGACCATAAAGTCTGCGTGTGCCACCAAATCTTTGATTGTAACTGTCAGAGGCTGGCTGGTTGAGTTCTCGCATGGTTTACCTGGCTTATCTTGGAGAAATAAAGAAAGAGTGCGATTTATACGCACTCTTGGGAAAAAGGTCAACTATGGGGTAGCGGCAGGTCCAACGTTATTTTTCTCTGGTGGCATCAGCCATGGGCTCTGTGTCGCCGAGTCTTGCAAACCCAGTTTCCAAACCCGACCAAAGTGTTTGTAGTGGCCAGCCTGAGTACCGGCAAAATCGCCCATTCCATGGTAGAGGTCAAAGTGATTCCCTTTCACCGCTCCCCCGGTGTCTAATACGATCAGCAATCGAAGCTCGTGAGCCCCACTCCATGTACCATCAGCATTGAGCAAAGGAACTTCTGCCAATATTGGGGTACCCATAGGGAAGGCTGAGCGATCGCCGGCTACCGAAGCCATTGGCATAAGCGGAATGCCTGCAGTTCCCGTCACTGGTGCCGCCTGTTTAGGCTGGAAGAAGACAAAAGACGGATTTTCTTCCAACAATGCCTGAACCGTTTTGTCATCCTGATTCATTACCCAGTCTTTGATGGCTTTGAGAGACATCTTTTCTTTCGGGACTTCGCCACGTTCAATAAGCACGCGTCCTATACTGACATACGCTTTATTGTTCTTACCTGCGTAAGCAAAATACTCCAGAGTATCGTCATCTTCAAAATGAACGAAGCCACTGCCCTGAACTTCCATAATGAACGGATCAATCAAATTACTGGCATAACCAAGCTCCAGCCCTTTTCCGTTGAGCGCACCACCGTAGATCTCTGCACGAGTTGGACACTCCTCCTGACAGTCAGGTAAGGCATAGACTGGATAGCGAAAGGTCGCATCGGGCTTGTGACGCAGTTCCATTACCGGGGAAAAATATCCGGTAAACAGGACATTGCCCTTACTATCACCACCACCCAACTGTGCCGCCTGCACACCGTAGTTCGCCAGTTGCTTTGGATCACCACTTTGTATCGCCCAAGCTTCAAGCTGTTCGTAAAGCGGTTGATAGATTTCAGCCATTGAAGGAGAGTTTTTAATGACTTCGCCTGCCTGACCAGCGAACGAATGGAAATTTCTCGGCTTGTTGGATTCTATGACTTCGGTTTGGTTGAGCAAGTCACTAAACTCACCATCCTGATATTGCTGCGCGCGGTCAGTTTGAGCGCAACCAAAAACCAGTAAGACAGATGCCAGAGGCAGAATACGTTTGATCAAGTTTGTCATCCCTTATGTGTGATGCATTCAGAATGGCAAACTCTTTAAAAAATCGCAATAAAACCGATGGTTACAGTAGGTTATTTTTGTGTTTTCCTGACAAAACAAAAACCGGGTTGTAATGACTTGGTGATAATTGCCGCACTTCAGTTTTAGCCTCATTAAGGAATTGATAACGGTATTCTACAGAGCCAGCATAAAAAGAGAGTTCGCTGCGACTCAAATCAAAACGGGTAGACACCACACGGTTGTCAATCAGCACTCTGTCTTTGGAGAGCTCAAATGACTCTCTGGCAAACGGTGCTACATCTTTTTCTAACCATACACCGTACACAGCCGATTTGGGGTTGGTATGAGACTGGTAACGGCCAAACAGATCTTTATACAGACCGAATACCGCCATACTCCCAACTAACGCTAACAAGACTAGTGTGTATTCCAGCCACTTATTCGGCCTCACGCTGGACACAGGTATTACTTTGCTACTAACGTCACTGATAACACGGCCCGACTTGTCGTTACTCATATACCGCCTTACTACTCTTTTCTTTCGCCATATTGGCATTGCCTAAATCAAGGTGCAACTCATTGCCTGACAGAGCAAAATTAACGCTTGCACATAAATGAATAAAAAGTCATTATTTCAACATAATTAACTAACGAGTCAGCATCGTGAAGATCCGTAGTACCGCCTTAGTAAAAGGATTCAGGCAGTCCACACCCTATGTTAATGCTCACCGCAATAAAACCATGGTTATCATGTTAGGGGGTGAAGCATTTTCCGATAAAAACTTTACCAATATTGTCAGCGATATTGCGTTACTGCATAGTCTTGGGGTCAGATTAGTACTGGTACACGGTGCCCGTCCCCAAATCAATCATCTACTGGAGAAGAACGACTGCCATTGCCCCTATCACAAGGGCATTCGTGTCACGACAGAAAAATGCCTCGATTACGTGATGCAAGCTACTGGACGGTTGCAGCTCGATATGACAGCGCGACTCTCCATGAGTCTGAACAACACGCCAATGGCCGGTAACCAACTTAACGTAATCAGCGGCAACTTTGTCATCGCTCAGCCTCTGGGCGTCGATGATGGCATTGATTACTGCCACAGCGGGCGAGTCCGTCGCATTGACACTCAGGGTATTAACCGAGTTTTGGAACAAGGTTCCATTGTGCTGCTTGGTCCCGTTGCTGGCTCAGTGACTGGCGAAACATTTAATCTTCTCTCAGAAGAAGTGGCGACCCAAGTCGCAATAAAATTAAATGCCGATAAGCTTATCGGTTTCTGCTCAGAGCAGGGGGTACTGGATGAGGAAGGCAATGCGATTGCCGAACTTTTTCCTTCTGACGTCAACCAGCTCATCAATCAGTTTGAAGCACAAGAACAGGTGGATGAAGGCCAAAGTAGTGGCACGCTGAGATTTTTGCGTGGTGCACAATCGGCTTGTCGAGCGGGCATTCCACGCTGCCACCTGATCAGCTATAAGATAGATGGCGCTCTGATTCAGGAATTGTTCTCTCTCGATGGTATCGGTACCCAAATCGTGATGGCCAGTGCCGAACAAGTGAGGCAAGCAAATATTGATGACATTGGAGGCATCTTTGATCTCATCAGGCCGCTAGAGGAAAAAGGGATTTTAGTCAGACGCTCCCGTGAACAACTCGAACAAGAGATTCATCAATTCACTATCATCGAAAAAGATGGCCTAATCATCGGCTGTGCTGCGCTCTACCCTTACCTGAATGAGAAAATGGCAGAAATGGCCTGTGTGGCGATTCATCCCGATTATCGCGATGGTAACCGGGGTGTCCTGCTGCTTAATCATATGAAGCAACAATCTAAGATCAAGGGAATCGAGCAGATTTTCGTCCTTACGACCCACAGCTTACACTGGTTCAGAGAGCAAGGCTTCTTTGAAATCGCAGTGGAGGTGCTGCCTATGGCCAAACAAGATCTCTATAACCTGCAACGTAAGTCTAAAATCCTGTCTGTCGATGTCTAGCTCGACGAGTATAGAAAATGGTTGGAAGAGACAATGACTCCAGGTCTCTTCCTTTTGTTTATGGCAATGAAGGCAATGAAATCGATTGCAGTCAATAAATCACACAAACCAATTTACAAAACGCGACACTCTGTATAAAATTCGCGCAATCACAGACACTTTTGTGACAGGACTCCCAAAATCCGTTAACTACAACTGGGTAATGCAAGGATAGCTAGGTGTACCACGACAACTTTAAGAGTGACATCTATGCGAACTGTTATTTGCAACTCCATTCAAAGCTTCTGGGATATGGCTGAAAACCACTTCTTGGAAGGGCACAACGTGCACTGCGTATTTCCGGTGACAGAAAAAGTTAAGTCGCTAATGAGAATTTACCAGGAGCAGTACCGAATCAATCAGATTACCTACTCTGAGATATTTAACTGAGCACGCCTTCCACCACCAGGGAAGGTGGAAAGCGCTTCTCTCTTTAGTTACTGATCAACCTTAACGCAAGACCGCTGTGCCTTGTCGTCTTGTGTCGAATCCCTTTTGCAATCACTTTTCCATCCGCTACCAATGTAAAGCGCGATTTTGCACGTGTAATACCGGTATATATCAGCTCTTTACTGAGCAGCGGTGAAAAATCTGCCGGAAGGATCATAAACGTATGAGCAAACTCACTGCCCTGTGACTTATGAATGGTCATCGCATAGGCGGTCTCATGCTCTGGCATACGGCTGGGCAGAATGGACTTGATACTGCCATCAGGCAACTCGAAAAAGACCTTTAATCTGGGTGTGTCGGCAACCTGATCCCACATACATATGCCGATATCGCCATTAAACAACCCTAATCCATGATCGTTTCGGGTCACCATTACCGGTCTTCCCAGATACCATTGCTCTTCGCCGCGTCCAATAACCCCTCTTTGCTTCAGGCGCTTTTCAATTCGTTGGTTAAGCCCGGTCACCCCAAAATCGCCCTCACGCAGGGCACACAAAAGGCGGCTTGAAGCAAAGCTGGCGAGCACCTCTTTAGCAAGGTTCTGTTGCCAGTGGTTTCTTGCCTGCTCACTATGCAATTCCGCACGTGAGATATCTGCCGTATTAATCATCGTCAGGTAAGGTTTATACGCTCTCACCATGCGATCTATCAACTGTTGGTAATTGTCACCACTCAGCGGAAGCCAGTCGATATCCGAAAACTCTCGCCGCCAAACCTGATCAAAGCCATAACTATTGGCGGCATTAACCTGTTTAGCCAACTGGCCAATTCCGGAACGTGCATCAAAACGATAACTCTTTTGCAGCACACACAGACTGTCTGCCATCGGTGACAGCATTGCGGGCAAGGGCTTTTGAACCGCTGCTTTGCGGCAATCAAACTGAGTTAACTCGCGAATGCGTTCATTTTGCTGACTGCTGTAACCCAACTGAGCGAAATCGCAGATATCGGACAACACAGCACCAGCTTCTACTGACGCTAACTGATCCTTGTCACCCAATAAAATCAATCGGGCATGTGCCGGCAACGCATCAAGTAAACGGTGCATCATCGGCATATCAACCATTGATGCCTCATCCAGCACCAACACATCCAGGTGAAGAGGATTGCTCTTATTATGACGAAACTCGACACGACCGGGGATTGCCCCCAATAAGCGGTGCAACGTACTGGATTCAGTCGGAATATGTGATTTGATGTCAGGCTCTATCGCCAGCGCATCCACCGCCTTACCTATTGATTCGGTCAGGCGAGCCGCAGCCTTACCGGTTGGAGCCACCAGTTTAATCGTAGGTAGCGCCTGCCCCTGTTCAGTCTGATGAACCATGGCCGCCAACAGTTTCGTCACCGTCGTGGTTTTACCGGTTCCTGGCCCTCCTGAAATCACAGCAAAGCGTTGGTTCAACGCGACCGCGGCCGCCACTTTTTGCCAGTTCAGGCAAGCAGAAAGCGGGATTTCCCGATCGAGCTCTGTCAGTTGTTGAGCGTTGTTTGCTTTGGTGACAACTTGATCCACGTTGGCCCAATGAATGTTTTCTGGGTCAATCACATCCAGGTAGTCACACACCAGTTGTTGTCGCGCAACCTGAGTATTTTGCTCTGCACTGAGACCGCGTAAAGCGGAAAAAAGATAGTAGTATTCGCGCGCAAACAACCTGTCCAACAAACCGGCCATTCGTCGCACCGTTTCAGCTGACATGGGTATGGGTTGCGCCATCGATAGCAGCCTGGATGCAATTGACTGCTCATAGTCTGAGTAACGCTGAAGATAAAGTCGCTGCTGGTGATACACCAGAGGCGTTACCGTAGCCTCGCTTGGACTGGCACGAAAAATCGCAATAGTCGAAGCGCTGTTGACAACCTGTTGCCAATCCACCTGATAGATCAGTTGATCTATCTCATCCGCCACTTCTCCATACAAACCAATGAAATCTGGCGACGGTGTCACTAATTCTCCGTCTCCATCGAGATTGAGACAGATATGCCCCTGCCCCAATTGCGCACTGGTCAATGCCGCCAGCCACATGATCTCATCTTTATGGTTACGCTCAATCCCTGACACAAACTTAGCAAACTGGTAATCCAGTGGCCGCAGAATTTTTTTCTCGGCCAGATACGATACCCATTGTGAAAATGTAGAAAACAATCGCGCCATCAGAATCCTAACCCCATCTGCTCATTGGCATCATCCATTTTTAGTGGCTCTCCGGAAATCAGTTCATCCAGCGCCTCTATCATCAATCGCTCTGGCCGGGCAAAGAAAATGCCGGCATTGCTTTTCGGCTCAATGCCCCTCAGGAACAAATAGTAAACACCGCCAAAGTGTTGGTCATAGTCGTAGTCTGCTATGCGCGTCTTCAAGAAACGATGCAATGCCAGCGCATAGATCTGATACTGAAGGTCATAACGATGGTCGATCATGGCGTTGTCGAGTTGATGTTTATGATACTTAGTCATGTCATCGCCCAGGTGATTCGATTTCCAGTCCAAGACGAAATACTGCCCCTGATGTTCAAACACAAGATCAATAAAGCCTTTGAGCATCCCTTTAACGGTGTAGAAGCCTAATTCATTAGCCCTTGCCGACAAGGCATCGTAGCGCTGAATCACTCGATTTAGCGATACGGCATCGAGCACTTCAATTGGCAACAAAAATTCCATTTCAACCAGGCGCTTGCTGCTGTCTTTGTCTCTCAGGTAGAGGCCTTCACCATCCAGTGCTGTGTCCATCACCTGATCCACCAATTGTTGAAGAATAGGTAGCCACTCTTCATCATACTGCTCTCGTTCCAGCAACTGACGAATCACCTCGGTATTACCCTCAGAACTGGCGGCCTCGGTAAACTCCACCTCTTCAAATACCGAATGCAAAAACGTGCCCGGACGTGCACCTTTGGGAAACTGAAAGATGGTCTTTTCAGGCTCTACCAGAAGCGCCACTTCCTGCTCATCAGAGGAATCAATATCCAGTCCCGCGCTCTCAATCAAAACTTCGCTGTCATTGCCATGATGACTTTGCTTCACTAAAGCGGAATAACTGGTTATTCGCCAATCGCGATCAATGGTATTTGCCTGCACATTGGCACTCAAGGTTATCACATCCGTCGCGGGTTGCTGATAGCGCTCTTCATCCGGTTCCGGGACTGCATCTATGGCAATATCCTTTGCCGCTGTCGTCAACTTTTCCAATGCGGATTGCAATTCCGCAATCCCCATTTCACTGCCGTTCTGTATCAAATAACCAATGGCACTGCGGTGAACGCCCGTAGGCTCTTTGGTCGACCGACCATTACGCAGAGGCGCGATGCCAATAAAGCATCCATACACCGCTCGGGTCAATGCCACATAGATGAGGCGCAAGTCTTCGGCCAGACGTTCTTTATCCGCTTGTGCCAACGCCGCTTTCGACTGACTAAGATCGAGTACCGATGCCTGTAATTGCGCATCATAGTATTTGGCCTCCTGCGCTTCGCGATAACTGGTAACGAAAGGCAAATACACTAAGTCGTACTCCAGCCCTTTGGATTTATGAATGGTAATAATTTGAACCAGATGACGCTCAGACTCCAGACGCTGTATGTGCTCATCACTGCCGCCCAGTCCTTGCCTTGCGTCTTCAATCGACTGGCCAAACCAACGTAACAAAGCGCTGTCACTTTCCAGGTCTTGACGGGCAGTTTGCAGCAACTCACCTAAGTGAAGGTAGTCTGTCAGTAAACGCTCCCCTCCTGCGGTTGCCAACAGTCGATTCGATATCTCGCGCTTGAACAAGACTGACCGCAGCATAGGCAAAACCCCGCGTGACTGCCAGAGCTGACGATAATCGCGAAACTCAGCGACTACTTGTTCCCACAAGTTTTCATCATCATTGAGAGCGTCCAACTGCTCTGCGGGCAAGGCAAACAACTCACTGGCTAATGCACTGCGCAATAAGCGCTCATCATCCTGATGCCATACAGCAAGCAGCAGACGCAGCATGTCATCTGCGATGGCACTTGAAAATACGCTGTCCCGATTGGACAAGTAGACGCTGGCGATTCCTCTGTCGGCTAAAGCCTGCTTGACTTGCTGACCTTCGCTTCCTGTTCGTACCAGTACGGCGATGTTACCGGCCTTTATTGGCTTTCTCTCTGCTCCATCCACCAATGCCGCACTGCCGCCTTGTGATTGGGTCAGAACTTGTTTTATGTGCTGCGCCGTTGCTCGCGCCATGGTGGGCAGGTAGTCACTTTTTGCGATTGGAGCCTCGGCTTGTTGTAACCAGAATTGCAGCGAAGGCTGATTGTCTCCATCGAGTTGCCAGTGTCTCTGCCCCGCTTTCGGGCTGGCACTAACAGGCAAAAACGGAATATCCTGATCATAGAGGAAAGGCGACTCTGACTGCTCAAACAATGTATTGACGCTGCGCACCATGCTTTCACTGGAGCGCCAGTTAGTGCCCAGAGTATAGTGATTCACCACCTGATTCCGTGCTCTGATATAGGTAAAAATATCCGCACCTCGGAAACCATAAATCGCCTGTTTAGGGTCCCCTATCATAAACCAGCCACATTGAGGATGTTGCAGATAAACGGTACTGAAGATTTGATACTGAAGTGGGTCAGTATCCTGAAATTCGTCAATCATGGCGACAGGAAACTGATTACGAATGTTTTCAGCCAGACTGGCCCCCGAATCCAGATCAAGTGCAGCAGATAAGTGAGTCAATAAGTCATCAAAAGAGAGCCATTGCTTTTGCTGTTTCGCCAATGCGAGGCGCTGACGGCACTGACGGATTGCCAGCGCTAGCAGCGGTGTTTTCAGCTCAGCAGGCTGAACTAAAAAGTCCTCTATAGCAGAGAACACCTCCATTACTGGCGCCTCTCCTTTAGGTGTTTTTTCTGTCAGCACATTCTGCGCGAACTTTTCCAGCTGAGGAGGAAGATAATAGTCGCGCGTTTCCTGCTGTGCCCATTCGGTAATATTCCCAACCCAGGTCGGCAGTGATTTTTTGGTATAGCTACGCTTGTTGACGTCGGATTGACTGACACAGGTCACAACCTCATCGGCGACCTGCAACCACTGAGCCTTCAGTTCACTGATTCGAGTCAGGTTTTGTTGATGCAAGCTGGCAATATCCGTCGATGACTCTTCACTGTCTATTGAAAGCGCAGGCCCTGTCAGGTAACTCGAGATCACCTTCAGCAAATCATTGGGTGTTGCCCACAACTTTCGTACCTCACTGGCTAACTCGAGGCTGAGCGGGTAAAACTGACTGCGCCAGAAATCCGCAACCACTTGCGCCTTAAGCCGGGTCTCATCAGTGATAAACTCATTATTAAATCGAGCCCCCGATTCGAACGCATTTTGTGTCAACATACGCTGGCAAAAACCATGAATCGTATACACAGCCGCTTCATCCATCTGTCTTTCTGCCTGAAGCAGTGTCTCAACGGCAAAGCGATGGTCAGTCACCTCATTGAGCAGTGGTTGGATCACGGGGTCATCGCTGTCGCCGCGCGCAAACGCAATCCGGGCCTGATGAATGCGGGCCCGAATACGATCTCGTAGCTCAGCCGTTGCCGCCTCGGTAAAGGTCACGACCAGAATCTGGTCGACCGTCAGAGGCTGTTGATGACGACTTTTTTCACTGCCATGACCCAATAGCAAGCGCAAATACAAACCGGCAATGGTAAAAGTTTTACCTGTTCCGGCAGACGCTTCAATTAGCCGCGCGCCATGAAGTGGAAACGTCATGGTGTCCAAGGCAACGGGTATATGCTGTTCTGACATTGTGTTTAAACTCAACTGTGTGATCCAACGCTTAAAATTTTAATCAATCCAAATAGATACAACTTTCTTTTACACAAGGTGCGATCCCTTTCACGGAATTATCCATAGAGTGCCACTACTATTCGCTCCAGAAATTCGGGTCCCTCTGACCCTTTGGCCGCACAGCAATCTCCCTACACACTATAAAAATACTGGCGGCCATCCCCCTCTCTTCACTAACCTGAGTAGTATTCCTCAACACTAACACTCCATGTTCTTGGTGCTTCCAGAACTAAATGGGTCATCAACTTTAGTTCCGTCGCCAGAGACTCACTCCATTGAGGCCATACCCGGGCAATATAAGGGTTTTCTCCTTCACCGGATTGCATGTAACCGCCTTCGAAGCGCGCCTGCATTTTACTGAGCATTTTTTCATCATCCGGCGTCCAGGTACCACGGCTGTAATTGGCTTCGACACCCGCTAAAGCCGATTCCGGTAAATAGGCAACTGGCTTGTCCAATCCTTGCAGATAAAGCTCCAACAATTGGGTCAGGTATTGATGGGCCTGTGGCTGAGACAGCGGTGGATATACACGGTGTACTACTCCTTCTTTCTTATCGTAAGCCAGCATATGAGTGGCAACAGAGTTGCCACCAACGGCCAATGATAAATGATCCAGCCAGGAACTCAGATAGTCACTCGCACGCAACCGACCGCTTCGATATCGAAGCAATCCGGAGCCATAGCAGCCTGTTATCCACCCCTGCAGCCGCACCACCCTTCCCTCAAGAGAAAACGCAATATTGATTTCCTGATCGTCATGCGCTCGGGCAATGAGCGGCTGAATGGCCTTCGCGAGCTCTTGCGTTTGAGCAACATTGGCGGAAAATTCCAGATCGCCAAAGTGATTGACGGGTAAGTAACCTCGTGCTTTTTGCGCTTTTGCAAAGACCGCCAGAGCCTCCTCTTCCGTTGACTCGATCAACACATCTAGCAGTGCTTTGCGCAACCCAAAGCTTTCCAGTCCATCCAGTGCAAACGGCTCTTCATCCAGAGTAGTAAAGTGATGATTATCAAAGCTCACTTGCAAACGACGATTAAACAGATACTGGACCGGTAAACGCCAAAAACGCTGTAGTTCCGTCAGCTCCAGTTCCAGAGTCTCTTCACTAACGCGCTCAGTGGCGGCCAAAACAAATCTATCCGTTGTCGGCGCTTGTTGCATTGAACAGGTTGACTGCTGCGCTGCAGGTAACCATTCCGCTGCATAGCTTTGATATCGCTCGTTCGGGGTGAACTGACTGGCACTGAATGGCATCATGGCATAGTCATGAATTAACCGAGCGCGCAGCTTCTGTCCAGACTCATCCACCGTTAAATCGAGGTCGCCCTTCAGACAGTAGTTTTGCTCACAATACTCCAGCAGTTCCGATACCAGCACGGAAGGTACACGCTCCGTGTTGTCCTGGATCGAGCGCCCTACATAGCTGATGTACAGTTGCTGTTGCGCCGATAATAGCGCCTCCAGAAATAGGTAGCGGTCATCATCGCGGCGTGAGCGATCTCCGGGCTTAGTGCGACCGGTCATCAAATCAAAACTCTCGGCTGGCATACTGCGGGGGTAAACACCGTCATTCATTCCCAGCAAACACACAGCTTTAAATGGAATGGAACGCATTGGCATCAACGTACAGAAATTAACCTGACCCGCTAAAAAGCGCTGACTGACTCGCGAGCCCGACAATTTGTCGATAAAATACTGGCGTACGATGCGAGGAGCTAAAACGTCTTGGTAACAAGCGTCCTGCATTTGCTGTTTAAGTCCAGATACCGTGTCTCGGATAGCCTTAACAACCACCTCTCCTTCCAAGTCCACCGCGAAGAAATCATCGACCAATCCATTGACCACCGTTTGCCAATGCTCTATCGAATGGTGTGTCGCCAGAATGTCACGATATTTCGCCAGTGAGTCGATAAATTGAGCCAGTTTACCAGCTGTCTCTGCCTGCATCCCCTGAGTTTGCTCATACGGTGAAATGGCTCCTCCATCCAGCTCCAGCAGTCCAGCCTGTTCATTAATGGCATACCCAGCCAACATGCGAGACAAACCAAACTGCCACGAGTTCTGCCCAATTTCAGGCAATTCAAACTCACCCGCAGTGCTTTCATCCAAGCCCCATCGAATCTGCGCTTCTTCCACCCACAACTTGAGTGTCGAAAACTCTTGTTCGCTAAGGTCAAATCGTGCCATGACAGCTGGCACTTCCAACAGTTCTAGCACCTCACTACTCGAACAGCGCATCTCCGGCAATTGCAGTAACTGATTAAACGCGTTCAGTAATGGACTTTCTTTATCTGCTGTTCGGTCAGAAATAGAGAATGGGATATAACGCTCACCGGAGGCATTGCCAAATACGGCCTGAATGGCCGGGCTATAAGCATTGATATCAGCCACCATCACGATGACATCCCGAGGGTTAAGATCCGGGTCCCGTTCAAACATTTCCAGCAGGTTATCATGCAGCACTTCGACTTCGCGCATCGGGCTATGGCAGACATGCACCGTCAGTGAGCGGTCATCGGGGTCGATAACCGGCTTATGTGCCGATGAAAGCAATGAATTATCGTCCTGATGTTCCTCAAGATTGAGAATGTCTGCCTGAATGTTCTGCAGCAGAGTCCCTCTTTCGATATCGACGAACGCTTCTATCTCACTTGATTCTAACTGCGAAAGCAGATAAAGATTGTCCCTGCCTAGCTTACCCATGGACGCAAGCAGACTGTTGCCCACTTCGGCAAGATGCAGTTCATCTTCTACATTCTGTTCGATTGATCCTTTGAGCTGATCCACCAACAGGCAGTCATCGTCCTGCATCACTGACTCAACATTTTGTAAATGCTTGCGTTTATTCGCCGCCAGTTTGGCCAGATACTTTTTATCCCTCACTTCCCCCCAATAATAACGACAGGGGTTGGTAAACATTAGATGGACATCAATATGCTCTCCCAATGCTTTTAACGCATCCAGATAACGGGGTGGCAATGAGGATATACCAAAGACAAATAGTCGCTTGGGAAGCGATTGCAAGCCTTGAGTCGTGATATCAGCATTGTTCATCAAAGCATCGATAAAATGCTCATAGAGGTTCGCACGATGATAGGGTGACTGACCAAGCGCGACCGTATGATCATATAGGGATTGCCACAGTTTGGGCTGCCAGGGATGTTGCTGCTCCAGTTCGGCCACCAACTCACCTGCCTCCCAGGCAGCTATCCACTCAGGACGGTACACCAGATAGCCATCATATATGTCGGCAATTTTTTCAGCCAGTTGATAGCGTTTCGAAGCATCACTATCGTCTGCAAGATACTGAGCCAGAGGTGAGAAGTCGGGATCGTCAAGGTGGGAAGGAAGCAACTGCATGATTTTCCACGTCATTGCTTCTTTGTTGAAGGCGCTTCGCTGAGGCACGTCATCTAAAACCTGTACAAAGCGGTCCCAGATAAAGGTAGCGGGCAGCGGAAAGTCGATGTTTGCTGCAACACCAAACTCTTGTGCCAGAGCCATTTTAAGCCATTGCGACATACCTGGACTTTGCACAAGAATTTGTTCTTTTTCGAAAGGATTATCCAGCGGGTCAATTTTGATCAATTGCACCAGCAGTGATTTGAGTACATCAATTTGGTTTGAGTGATAAACGGTGAACACGTTACCGCGCGCCTTTAACTAGTTGTCCTCATTCAAGATTAACACATTAACTTTGCTTCTATGCAGCCTGAGGTACAGCTTTTGGTAAATAAGCCATCAAGTAGCGTACAGTAACGTAGCTCACCACAGCCGTTGCCACCATCAACTCGATATTTGCCAGCGTTCGCACTTGTTGAATGGCCTGTTCTGAAACCCCATGGTCCCCCATCCACGCCACCAATTTATAGAGTGCGGTTGCGCCTATCACCATAGGGAAGGTAAACGCTGCGAAGCCAGGACTAAATGGTAAGCGAAGCAGTTTAACAAATGCCAAATAGATAATAATGGTCATCAAAACCGCAATGCCAAAGAGTAGAGCGATTAACACAGGTGACGGTTCCGCCGTCACGGTTAAGTAGCCAGCTAACGAAAGACTTGCCGGAGCGGCCAAAATCGCTAACGTTGGTTTTGCTGCATCAGGGATTTCATGAGTAAAAATCAGGCGGTAGATCATCGTTGGTAGCATGATGGCATAAGCGCCAAGGCCAAAATTCAATGCACCGTGTGCTATCCATTGTAAGCTTGGATTTCCCGAAAACGCTACGTCTGCAACAATAATACCCACTGGTGGTACGAACCAACTTGGAACCATATGATGGAGTTCGAAGTCACGGCTGCGGTGATAAACAAAGCTCACCAAAAACACAATGTGCAGCATCACAGCAAGCAGCCAAATCGCATCCCCTAGTTTCGGTAAAAACTGACCCACAGAATGTGACACGACCATTGTCGCCATCGCAAATGTAGGGACGACGCTTCCCACGACCGGGTGCGCCAGGTCCTCTCTCAATAAGTGGTGATGAAACAAGAATTTATAAGCCAAAATTACCAGCAGAATGCTCGCAATTGCTGCGCCAGTCCATTGCGCGCCATGATGCAACTCCAGTGCATTTTCCCAGCACCAACCAAGGCTGGCAATTCCTAGTGCCAGGCCAGCCATCGGAGTCGGAGCTCCTTTCACTTTTTGGTGTGCTTTTTTCACGGTCGCAATCATTATAAACTGCCTCTCTTAATCTGTTGCGCCGATTCTAACTCTGCTTTATGTTTAGGTATATAATATTTTTATCAACGCCCGTTAAGAATTCCTAAACATGATGCCGCATGTATCGCTTAAGCAATTGAAAGTCTTTGTTACAGTGACTCAAAATCAAACACTAACCGCCGCTTCAGAAACACTCTTTCTTTCAAAAGCTGCGGTAAGCATGTCCCTTAGTGAACTGGAAAAACAGATTGGTCATGCGCTGTTCGACCGGGTCAACAATCGACTGGTCCTCAACCAAGAAGGGCAGAAACTGCTACCTCTGGCTGATGAATTGCTCAGTCGAAGCCGTGATATTGAGTTTCTCTTCAGCGACGAGCAAAGTTATCAAGGCCAACTTCGAATTGGAGCCAGTGATACGGTAGGGAATCAAGTGGCTCCTTTTCTGTTGAGCGATTTCAGACACTCACACCAACATAAAGCTCAACAACTGTTTATCTCCAATACCGCGCTGATCTGTCAAAAACTGGTCGACTATGAACTCGACATCGGTCTGGTCGAAGGTAAAACGCTACATCCTGAACTGGATTGTAAGCCTTTTAGCGAAGATCAGATGTGTATTGTCGCCGCCGCCGATCACCCCTTAACACGCAATCAATATCCGGATCTTACCTCGCTGGAAAACAGTGACTGGATTTTGCGTGAACCTGGCTCTGGAACCCGGGAATTTTTCCTGCGTGCCGTCGCACCGAGAATCGAAGTTTGGCATGAAGCTTTCGAGCTCAATACGACCGAGGCCATCATAAACTGTGTCTCTGCAAACTTAGGACTGGCCTGCTTATCCAAACTGGCTGCCCAAGCGGCCATTAACGATGGTCGAATCCAAGAAGTGCCCATAGCACTGGATATGAAGCGCCGATTCTGGCTTTTGGTACATAAGGAGAAATATCAAAGCCCGCTACTCAAACGCTTTATTGCCTTTTGTCAGGCTTGGGAAAACGGCTCATGAATAGGAAATAGGCAAACAGCTCTCACTTTTGACTTGTCGACTGGACAACCTGAATGTGCATCTGTATAAAAAGACAGTATTACAACGTTCGAATTTAACATATTTAGAGGATTAACCATGGCTGTAATCGTCAAGTACGTGGTGGAACGCAACGGAGAAGAAAAGATGACTTTTACCTCTAAGGCTGAAGCTGACGCTTATGACAAAATGCTGGATATGGCAGACGAGTTATTTTCGTTGCTAGGTGAAAGCAAGCTGATTGAAGATGAAGAAAAGCAGGAAGAGCTGTCTCTATTCCTGGCACAACGTAAAGAAGAAGTACTGTACGCACTAGGCGCTAAGCGCAAGCCAACGCCAAAGAAGCCAAAAATCGTTGAGCCTGTTGAAGCTGAAAACGACGCTGCTTAATCTTCGCTGACTGACGCTAAAAACCAGTTAAAAGTCCCCCACTTTTAACTGGTTTTTTTATTGGTCGATTGTGATTAAATTCTGAACTGTGCCCTGTAACGGCATTAAATTTCTTAATAGACAAAAATGTCTCTAAAAAGACAAAGGGTATCGTTTTACAGACTTTCGCCTTATTTGCCCTTTCATCTCGCTTTCTCACTCATTAAGATGAATGCCAACAGAATACATAAAGCCGCAGACGGGTTAAGGAATCTCCCAGATGCGGTTTTTGAATGAATCTATACATGGAGAAACAGAGTCATGGCAGCGTTTTCAATAGCTTTTGGTACGGCAACTAAAAACCGTGATGGTAAAATCATTGAGGCATTTTTTCCTCATCCACGTCTAAACCCAAGCGACGCACTCGTAGCTGCGGTTGCTGAAATCTCTGGTTACGCTGAAGGTAACCAAGCCATCGAAATCACAGCCGAGCAATCAGCTGCGTTAGCCGATGCATTTGCTAGCAACGATGATGCACAAAATGCAGCCTTTGCAGAAAAAGCCGCTACGAGCTCTCAGCCACTGGTATTAGTTGTCCTAGCAACAGATGAGAAGCCACAGTCTGTAGCAGAAGGGTTCCTGAAACTGCAATTGATTTCAAATCGTTTAGTTCAACCACACGGTACCGTTCTGGACGGCATCTTTGGTTTGCTGCATAACATCGCCTGGACAAACCAGGGCCCAATCGATCTTCCAGAACTGGCTGACCGCCAAATCGATGCACGCCTGGCCGGTGAAACGCTGACGGTAGATTGTGTAGACAAATTCCCGAAAATGGTCGACTACGTTGTTCCAACCGGTGTTCGTATTGCAGACACTTCTCGCGTTCGCCTTGGTGCGCATGTTGGCGAAGGAACAACTGTCATGCACGAAGGTTTTATCAACTTTAACGCAGGTACAACAGGCGTGAGCATGGTAGAAGGCCGTATTTCTGCCGGTGTTATGGTTGGCAATGGTTCAGACATTGGTGGAGGTGCATCGATTATGGGTACGCTGTCTGGTGGCGGTACCGTGGTGGTGTCTATCGGTGAGAACTCACTACTTGGCGCCAACGCAGGTCTTGGTTTCCCACTAGGCGACCGCTGTACTGTTGAGTCTGGCCTGTATGTAACTGCCGGCTCTAAAGTTCGCATGCTAGACGCATCAGGTCAGGAAGTTGAAATCGTGAAAGCTCGCGATCTTGCGGGCAAACCTGATTTATTGTTCCGCCGCAACTCAGTGACAGGTCAAATCGAGTGCCTGACCAACAAAACCGCGGTTGAACTCAACAGCGAACTGCACAGCAATAACTAATTTTTGCGTCACAGAATAAAAAAACCTCAGCTCCACGCTGAGGTTTTTTATTAGATATCCAAATCTTTGTTATCGATACTCACCGGAACCTGCTTGTTGATAAGGTTCACAAGCATGATCGAGCGGGCCTCGCCATCCGACTCCTGAAAAATGGCCTCGATACCGGCAAATTGTCCGCCAGTCACGCGAATGCTCTCCCCTTTTTGAGGAAGCTCTCCGGTATCGCACTCGCTTTGGCTGCGCTCCAATGACTTCAATTCCACAATCAGCTCACTACCAACCTCTTTTGGATGGGCACCGAAACGAATAAAATCCGTCACGCCACGAGTTGAGCGTACAGTGGTAAAGGAAGGCCCCTGTTCATAGTCAAAATAAACAAAAACGTAGGAAGGAAACAGAGGCTCTTTAACGCTCTGCCTCTTACCACGCAGAATTTTTTCTACTTCCAGTTCCGGGTAATAGCACTCTAAGCCTTGATTCTCTAAGTGCATCTTCGCGCGAGCTTGTTCGCCACGCTTACAATAAAGCAAATACCAACGTTTCATTTTAACTAAATTATCTTTCTATTTGTCTATATCGTACCACTAAACGACGATATGTGCGCCACCGACCCATCACCAATTGCGGGTCGACCTCTGAATTTTCTGAATGAATGCCATCGGGTAAAAATGAAAAGTTAGTTTGCAGCACATATTTTCCGTACTTAATTTGTAAAAAAATCTTACAATTCATGCAGTTAAACACATCATTCATATAAACTATCAAACAGCCCTATTGCAGATTTTAATCTTGTCATGTATACCATCAGGCACATTATATTCTTTGATAACTAAAATTAGTAAAACTTATGACAGCACAACGCAACATCCTGGGTCACCCACGAGGCTTGTTTCTATTGTTCGGCACCGAGCTTTGGGAGCGTTTCTCCTATTACGCAATGCGTGCCATCCTTGTTTTATTCCTTACGGACACCACAATTAACGGTGGTATGGGTTGGTCAACTAAAGATGCTCTAGATCTTTATGGCATCTATACTGGACTGGTTTATATCACACCATTAATCGGTGGTTACATCGCAGATAACTTCCTTGGGCAACGCAAGTCCATCATTATCGGTGGCGTACTCATGGCTGCCGGCCAATTCACTCTGGCAATGCCTGCCGGTGCCATTGGCCTGCCGATGGAACAGGCATTCTATCTCGGCCTGGCTTTACTGATCGCTGGTAATGGTATGTTCAAGCCGAACATTTCAACTATGGTTGGTGACCTTTACCAGGAAGGTGATAACCGCCGCGATGGCGCCTTTACTATCTTTTATATGGGAATCAACCTTGGTGCGTTACTGGCTGGCATCATATCCGGTTCCGTCACTGGCGAATTTGGTTGGCGTGCTGGCTTCATGGTTGCTGGTATTGGTATGGTTATCAGTCTGGTGATGCAAATGACTATGGCTAAATCATGGTTAGGTGATATCGGTACTGTTCCAGCGGCCGCACGGGCTAAAGCGCTGAACAAGTCACAAAGTAAAGCACCTCTTAGCAAAGAAGAAGTCGATCGCCTCAAAGTTATCCTTATCATGGGTCTGTTCGTTATCGTTTTCTGGGCGGGGTTTGAGCAAGCTGGTGGCCTGATGAATATCTATACTCAGCAGTACACTGACCGAATGATTGGTGACTTCGAAGTTCCCGCAGCCTGGTTCCAGTCTCTGAACCCATTTTTCATTATCACCTTAGCACCTGTGCTGGCTGCTATCTGGGTTAAACTGGGCAAGCGTGAACCTAACTCTCCGGTAAAATTTGCGATGGCGCTGTTCTTCCTTGCTGCCGGTTTCCTATGTATGGTGGGTGCCGTACTGGAGCAAGGCGGTGACACCAGCGTTAAAACGTCAATGTTGTGGCTGGTAGGTGCATTCTTCTTCCATACCTTGGGTGAACTCTGCTTGTCGCCAATTGGTCTGTCGCTAGTAACTAAACTTGCTCCTCTTCGTTTAGCTTCTCTGATGATGGGGGCGTGGTTTGGCTTTAACGCTATCGCCAACTATGTTGCTGGTCTGATTGGCTCTCATGTGGGCGAGCTTGGCGCAATGGCCATCTTTGGTGGTATTGCCGCAACAGCGGTTATTTGTGGCCTGATTCTGTTGGTATTCGCAAACACCCTTGTTAAGTGGATGCATGGTGCAGAAGTGGCGGCGGTAAGCAACGCGGAACAGGTTGAAGAGCAGCAAGCACAAATCGCTTAGGTACCTACACTGTTCAAAGATAAGGGCCAGTCACGCAGAGTGACTGGCCCTTTGTTTATTCAGGTAACGAGACAACACTGTCTCAGGCGTTAGCAATTAGATCCGCCATCATTTGAATGTGATCATCCACATCATTCAAACACTCTATGTACCTGAAACTTTCTCCACCAGCTTCAAGGAACGTCTGCTTAGCTTCTACAGCAATCTCTTCGAGGGTTTCCAGACAGTCGACAGAAAACGCAGGCGTCATTATATCAATGGATGAAATACCCTTGCCTGGCATCTGCTCCAGAGTCTTATCGGTATAGGGTTTTAACCACTCTTCACGACCAAATATCGACTGGTAGCTCATGCCTATCTTAGAATCATCCAATCCCAACTCTTGCCCTAACAAGCGGGTCGTGGCCTCACAGTGCTGGGGATAAATATCACCATTGTCGGCATAACGTTTGGGGATGCCGTGATAGGAGCACAACAGATAGTCAGCCTGGCCGTTTTTCTGCCAATGCGTTCGCACCTGAGCGGCTAGCGCTTTGATATACAGGGGATGATCATGGTAGTCACGAACAAAGCTGAAATTCGGCAAGGTAGAGAAAGATTTGCCTGCTTTCGCCAATCCGTCAAACGCCGCCGCAGTTGTTGTACCCGAATACTGAGGATACAAAGGAAGCACCACAACTTTTTCCACGCCCTGCTCCAGAAGACTCGACAAACCATCGTACAGTGAAGGCGTCCCATAGGTCATACCCAGTGCAACGGGTTTTTGGGTTAGCCGGGCGAGTTTGTCCGCTTGTCGGCGCGAATAAACCATCAAAGGCGACCCTTCTTCCATCCAGACAGACTGATAAAGTTTGGCTACTTTAGGAGCACGCACAGGTAAAATGATACCGTGGAGAATCGGACACCAGAGCCAACGGCTCATGTCTACCACGCGGTGATCGTGCAGGAACTGTTCTAAGAAGCGTTTTACCCCTTTTGCTGTTGGCTCATCGGGCGTACCCAAATTAACTAGCAGGACTCCGGTTTTCAGCGAATCGCTCATAGACTTCCTTTCTGTTTTTATATGATTTCTAAGCGGATTATATACTCTAGCTGGCTTAGGTTGGATCAAAAAAAACGACCTGGAAAGGTCGTTTTTTTCGAATGATTCACATTTGTGAATTAAGACAGTGCTTTTTCGATATCTGCACTGACTTCAGCAACTTGCTTAGTACCATCAAATTTCAGGTACTTAGTGTTGCCTGCTTCTGCTTCTTTACCATAGTAAGCAATCAGCGGCGCAGTTTGATCGTGGTATACACCCAGACGAGCACGTACTGTTTCTTCTTTATCGTCATCACGTACAACCAGATCTTCACCCGTTACGTCATCTTTGCCTTCAACTTTTGGCGGGTTGTAAACAACGTGGTAAGTACGGCCAGATGCAAGGTGGGCACGACGACCCGCCATGCGCTCAACGATAACATCGTCAGCAACGTCAAACTCGATTACGTAGTCAACGTCTACGCCCATTTCTTTCAGGCCGTCAGCCTGAGGAATCGTGCGAGGGAAACCATCTAGCAGGAAACCTTTTTCGCAATCGTCTTGAGCGATACGCTCTTTGATTAGACCAAGAATGATGTCGTCTGATACAAGTTGACCTGCATCGATAACCGCTTTCGCTTTCTTACCAAGCTCTGTGCCTGCTTTGATTGCTGCACGTAGCATGTCACCAGTAGAAATTTGTGGAATACCGTATTTTTCCATGATGAATTGAGCTTGTGTGCCTTTACCTGCACCTGGAGCACCTAAAAGAATGATGCGCATGACTTGTCCTCTTATATATAAAAAGATTTATACCGAAGCTTACAGCTCGCGATGTCCATGTGACAGCGGCTCAACGATAAGTTTCGGTATAAATGGTTTATTCAAAAATAGTTGAATCCTTACATGTGGCGCGCATTCTATCACAGAAATCGCTTGCCTGATGCCAAAAACGTGCAAAGATCGTCCATTAGCACTCTAAAGTTACCTAAAACTGTGCGTTCACGCAGGCAAAACAAAGAGCTCTATAAACTGAGCTCTTTATTTAGAGTAATGTGTCGCTTATGGCAGGGAAATTAGACTTTAGCCAAAAGCTTGTTGATCGCACCCAAGAATTGCGACGGGTCGGTCATCGAGCCGCGTTCCGCCAGCATTGCCTGTCCTAGCAACACTTCAACCCAGCGACCAAATGCCTCTTCGTCGGCTTCATCAGCCATGCGCTTCACCAACTCATGCTCTGGATTAATCTCGAAAATGTACTTCACTTCCGGCACTTCCTGACCCGCTGCTTCCAACAGCTTCGCCATTTGTGTGCCCATTTCGAAGTCATCCGTGACCACAACTGCTGGTGTGCTCGCCAGCTTAAAGGTCGTGCGAACTTCTTTTACTCGGTCGCCCAGATAAGTCTGCGTGCGTTCAACAACCGTTTTGAACTCTTGTTCGGTCTCTTTCTGTTTCTCTTTCTCCGCTTCGTCTTCAAACTTGCTGAGATCAAGACCCGCCTTGGTGATCGACTGGAACTGCTTGCCATCAAATTCTGTCAGGTAGTTCATTAACCATTCGTCGATACGATCGAACATCAGAACGACTTCAATGCCTTTCGCCTTAAACTGCTCCAGGTGCGGGCTGTTCTTAGCGGCAGCATAGCTATCGGCGGTCAGGTAATAAATCTTGTCCTGGCCTTCTTTCATGCGCTCTACGTAAGAAGCCAGCGACACAGTTTGCTCTGCTGAATCCACGTCCGTCGAAGCAAATCGTAACAGACCCGCGACCTTTTCTTTGTTAGCCATGTCTTCCGCAGGGCCTTCTTTCATCACCAGACCAAACTCTTTCCAGAACGCCTGATACTTCTCCTGGTCATTCTTCGCCATTCGCTCAAGCATGGTAAGTACGCGCTTGGTACAAGCACCACGCAGAGACTGAGTCACTTTGTTATCTTGCAGAATCTCGCGTGACACGTTCAAAGGCAGATCGTTCGAATCAATTAAGCCGCGAACAAAACGCAGGTATGACGGCATAAACTGCTCAGCATCGTCCATGATAAATACACGCTGAACGTAAAGTTTGAGTCCGCTCTTATGATCGCGGTTCATCATATCCCAAGGAGCTTTTGCCGGGATGTACAACAGACTGGTGTAGTCGTTTTTACCTTCTACCCTGTTATGGCTCCATACCAGCGGATCGGCAAAGTCATGAGAAACGTGCTTGTAGAATTCCTGGTATTCTTCGTCTTTGATGTCTGATTTATTGCGAGTCCATAGCGCTTGCGCTTTGTTGATTTGCTCCCACTTACCCTGTTCGGTCTCTTTCCCTTCATCATCGCGTTCTAATGCCCAAATAGTCACAGGAATACCGATATGATCCGAGTACTTGCTGATCACATCGCGAAGACGCCATTCAGATAAGAATTCTTTCCCTTCTTCGCGCATGTGCAGCACGATATCAGTACCGCGAGTCTCTTTGGTGATGTCCTCAATCGTGTAATCACCCTCTCCGGCCGAATGCCATTGTACAGCCTGGTCTGACGGCACTCCGGCTGCACGGGTACGCACAGTCACTGCATCTGCAACAATGAAGGCAGAATAAAAACCAACACCAAACTGACCAATAAGTTGTGAATCTTTGCTTTGTTCTTCAGACAGCTTGGCAAAAAACTCTTTTGTGCCTGATTTAGCGATGGTACCCAGATGCTCAATCACATCATCACGAGACATACCGATACCGTTATCCGAAACGGTTAGGGTGTTTTTCTCAGCGTCAAAGGAAAGTTTTACTCCCAAATCCGCATCACCTTGATACAGTTCCGAGTTAGACAGGGCCTGAAAGCGCAGCTTGTCTGCAGCATCGGATGCATTTGAGATCAGCTCTCTTAGAAAGATTTCTTTATTGGAATACAGAGAGTGAATCATCAAGTGAAGAAGTTGTTTTACCTCTGACTGAAAGCCTCGGGTTTCTTTGTTCTTAGTTTCAGCGGTGCTCATGCTATCTCCATTACACTTTTTATACCCAGTTCGACATCGAATCGAACTCAATACTGGTAAGATTATTCTGCTAAGGAAATGAGGATTAAGATTGTAAATTCAAGGTCAAAAAACATAAAAATGCTGTTTTTTTGATTTGTTTTTATTATCCTACTGCCCCTGACTATAAAAAAATCCTAAAATCCTATTATTGGTTCTGCACTAATTCAGCACCTAAATATCAGTACCCGTCGCTTAGCGACACTAAAAAGAAGAATGCAATGAGTAACATAGGCACTAAGTTTATACTCGGCCAGAAGTACATTTTTGATCCAAATAGCAACTCTTTGGTCGATCAAACCAATAACGATGAAGTCGTACGTCTTGGTAGTAACGAAAGTCGCATTTTGCTTCTGCTCTCGGAAAGACCCAACGAAGTGGTCACCCGTAATGAGCTGCATGAGTTCGTCTGGCGTGACCAGGGATTTGAAGTCGACGACTCAAGCCTGACACAAGCCATCTCAACGCTACGTAAGATGCTGAAAGATCCGACCAAGTCGCCACAGTTTGTCAAAACCGTGCCTAAGCGTGGCTATCAGCTAATCTCGAGTGTCGAGCGCTCAGCCCCTGTCAGTTCCTCTGACGCCATCAGTGAAGCACCTGTTGCAGATCTTCCGACGGAATCAGCAGAGACGACAATGTCTGCAGCACCTATTGAGCCGCTGAAACCAAAAGAGAAGACTCCCCCTATCGTCTGGGCAATGGTGGTCGCCGCTCTGCTACTTCCTATTCTGGTGCTCATGTTTACCAACCCTGCACAATCAAGCTTCAGGGAACTTGGCGTTGTCGAAAACGTCAAGATCGTCACTCCGGAAAACCATCCGGATGTATCCAGTTGGCAGCCTAAAATCGAGCAATGCGTAGCGATGTATATTCAGTCGCACAACGATGACAAGTTACCATTGGAAGTGATCGTTACTGGTGACCAAAGTGACCAAATTGCGCTGAACTTCGTCCATACAGTAGAGTTCTCCAATGAAAATAGCACTATGCGTATTTTCACCGAGCAATCTGATTTAGACAAAGTGTGCCAGTAAGGAGCCCTAAAATGAAGATGAAATACGCCTCTGTTTTACTTGCTCTGTCGACCGCTCTGAGTGCTTGGTTATACTGGGGCAGTGACTTAAAACTCGAGCAGGTACTGACATCCAGCGAATGGAAATCCAACATGGTTGCCGTCATCGCCGCTCGCGATTATCCGGACACGGATATTGGCCCGTTGAGTCGCTTGGAAATGTCGGCCAATGTCAAATACCTGCCAAGCGGAGAATATATTCGTGAGTCTTCGATGCGCCTGTATGGGAACGACCCCGATAACCACACTCTGGTCAAAATCTCTGAGCGAGGCACCTGGACCATCAGCGACAATTACCTGCTGATTTCTCCACGAGAGTTTAAAGATACAGCAACAGCCCAATCCAGTGAGTTCACTCACGAGCAACTGGCCATGATCAAGCAGTTTTTGAAGATGGAGGCACAACAAAGCCGCCGCATAGACATTGTCAATGAAAAGACTTTGCTACTGACAAGCCTCAATCAAGGCTCGGCAATTCTGTTTTCAAACTAAACCCATTTGGGTAATCTAAAAAGAGGCGCTGAGCCTCTTTTTTTGTATCTGGAGCCCTGAGTAAAAGGCTCTGACACTTATCAAGGACGACTAATGACGAAAGCCAAGATAGACATCTACTATTGCCGTCAATGCAACTGGATGCTCCGTTCAACCTGGATGACTCAGGAACTCTTACATACTTTCAGTGAAGAAATAGCCTCCGTCACCTTACATCCCGACACCGGTGGACGATTTGAAATTTGGTGCAATGGTGAACAGATTTGGGAACGAAAGCGCGATGGCGGCTTTCCAGAGGCTAAAGTGCTTAAGCAGAAAGTGCGCGATATTATCGCCCCAGATCGCGACTTGGGGCATGTAGACAGTACGAAGCGTTAACCAAATGCACTAAACACTCTTCGCCAACCCACATCCGTTTTACTTACCCACGTCATCTTCACGAACGTGAAGATCGCAAAAAGCGCGCTGCAAACTAAAAGATGATGATTAATTCACCTCTTTTTAGTCCGCAACGCGCTTTAGGAGATCCCCTTTTTCAAGGGGATGACGGAGTGTTCTGTCGATATAAGTGCTTTATCGATATGTCCGATTAGCCCAGTAGACTCAGTGCCGCGTTTGGTGCCTGTTTCGCTTGTGCCAGAATGGAGCTCGAGGCTTGTGACAAGATTTGGTTCTTCGTCATCGCCGTGGTTTCTTTCGCGAAGTCCGTGTCTTTAATACGGCTCTTCGACGCGTTCACGTTCTCGTTGATGTTATCGAGGTTGTTAATCGCGTGATTGAAACGGTTCTGGAATGCACCCAACTCCGCACGATGGCTGTCTACATACTTCATGGCTGAGTCCAGAATCGCGACGGACTCTTGTGCGCCACCAACAGTCGTTACGTCAATCGTGTCTACCGTTACTGCCTTGCCTTCTTGCATACCCAGCTCACCAGCAAGGCTACCTGAGAACGACACTTCACTGTCGACTTTGTTGTTGCCGGCAAATACCTGCAACTGACCGTTTTCGTTCACTGACGCTTTTACCAGGTCAGTTTGACC
>NZ_FNVG01000048.1 GCF_900107935.1 Vibrio hangzhouensis
GGGGCGTGCAACACGGACACGAAATGCCGTCTATTGCTGCGTTTGGTTAAGCTCTAAGAGCGTTTAGATTTTGCCAACCAGGTCCAGAGATGGTGCGAGTGTTTCTTCACCTTCTTTCCATTTCGCCGGGCAAACTTCACCAGGATTCGCTGCTACGTATTGCGCTGCTTTCACTTTACGCATCAGGTCTTCTGCGTCACGGCCAATGCCTTCTGCTGTGATTTCCATTGCCTGGATTACACCTTCTGGGTCAACCAGAAAAGTCGCGCGGTCTGCTAGACCTTGACCTTCACGCATCACACCGAAGTTGTTGGTGATAGTGCCGGTTTGATCGCCAACCATGTAGTAGTTGATTTTTCCGATAGTGTCTGAGCTGTCATGCCATGCTTTGTGAGTAAAATGCGTGTCGGTTGATACTGAGTAAACTTCAACACCGCGCTCTTGAAGCTCTGCATAATGGTCAGCAAGGTCACCAAGCTCAGTTGGACAAACAAATGTGAAGTCCGCTGGGTAGAAGAAGAAAACAGCCCACTTACCTTTCACGTCCTGCTCTGTAATTTCTACAAAGTCGCCCTGTTTGAAAGCTGTTGCTGAAAATGGCTTGATAGTGGTGTTAATCATAATTTTTACTCTCTCAATATGGTCTTGTTATCTGGTGTGGCACTGTCCTGCGCCGATGTGGATATATTGCAACGAGAGAGTGATTTTGAAAATTCGTCCTTTCCTATCTATTTGATTGGTGTTTTCTATCAATAGCGTTTGGAGAGTTAACATTCACGTTGACAGCATCAAAATTGAGAGTATTATTTCGAACAAATTAGAAATATCAAAATGTGAGCATTCTGGTGTCTCCGAGTGCCACTCGGTATGACCATCGTCCAATGCGATTAGGAGCAATCCACAATCAAAACCAACCTGAAGGTATCAATGAAAATGAACTACTCAACAGCCGCTATACAAGATGCCATCAACTGGATGATGACCCACAATGTGATGTTAAAAGCGACGCCAGGAAGCAGCAAGCACGCCGCGATTAGCCTTACGCCGGCGACAATTTCTGAGGCTCGCTTCGATGCACTTCGAGAGTCAGCGCCGATCTTTGGTCAATTGATCAACGCAGTTGCTGAAAATCATGAATTTCTTCGAGAAGCGATCGAGCCTGTTGCCCAAGGAGATGCATTCTTTCGCGAGCTACTCGCTATGCATCAAGCCATTCACCAGCAAGGCGATGCCAAACGAACGCCGCTGCTAATGATGCGTACCGATTTCATGGATGACCACGAGGCAGGGCCACAACTTATTGAGTTTAACGGCATTGCGGCAGGTATGGGACCATTTGGACAACGAGCCCATGAACTTCACCGCTACCTGCAGCAACAAACGCCCAATGCGTTTGCCAACTGGAGCGAAAACCCGCATGCACCGCTTATTGACAACCCAGCTATCAGCCGATTAGCTGAGGGGGTTGTGCATGTGGCGCAAGGCATCAAAGCGCAAACCGAAGAACGAGACCTCGCTAAGTTTTTAATGGTGGTGCAGGAAAATGAAGACAACATTTTCGATCAGTTCCTACTCGAACAGCAGTTGCGTGAGATGGGTATTGAGACTTACCGACGCACCTTCAAACAGCTGCACAGCTCACTGACTACCGGAGAAAATGAGCGCCTGATACTCGATGGCGTCGGCGGTATCGATGTGGTGTATTTACGAGCCGGCTATCAGTATTGCGACTATGCAGCGCACGATCTCGATAGCAAAAAGTGTTGTGACACCTTAATGAATACCCGAATTTTCATTGAGCAGCACAAGGTTGCCGTCAACGCGACAGTCAGCCAACAACTCGCAACCAGTAAGCGAGTACAAACGCTGCTTACTTCTATGACCGCTGAGCAGCTGACGCGTTTCGATCTCACTTTGCAACAAGCAGTGCGCGTAAAAGCACTCCTTGGTGAAATGAGACTGGTGAACGAAAAAAGCGCCGAGTTTATTCGCACTGAAAATGTCGACAACTGGGTACTTAAAAACCAAGGAGAAGGCGGCGGGCACTGCATTTTTGGTGAAGATATCCCCCGGAAACTGCATCAGCTTGCACCAGATCAATATGAGACATGGGCACTGATGCGACGAGTTCGCCCAGCACCAAGATCAACTCCAGCCCTAGTGGTAAGAGATGGTGTGGCAGATACCGTCGATGATCTAATTAGTGAACTCGGTCTATTCACGGTTCACCTAAATGGAAAACCGGTCACCGCGGATAATGGTTATGCCGGCTATTTGGTACGAAGCAAAGCATCGACCACCACCGAAGGCGGCGTACATAGTGGATTAGGGGTCCTCGATTCTCTTGCATACGAGGCTCATTGAGCGCGCTTGAAGTTGCAAACTCCTGACCGATCCTGCACAACGTGGCACTCATCAATCAGTCTTTGTTTTAATTCAATGCGAGCGCGGCGAAGCCGCGCTTTCGTTGCTGGCAGAGTCAAACCTTGTGTTCTCGCATACTCAGATTGCGTAACACCGTTTAAATCACAGACTTCAATTATGTGCCGATCGCTCTCGGACAATGTCGGCAAGATCCGCGGCAAGCACGTTTGCAATTGCTTCATCACAGGAAGTGTCGCATCAGGTGCCTCCAGATCGCTGATATCTTCAGACTCAATCTTACGACGCCAACGGTCAATAAACTGGTTTTTGGTCATTTTGAACAGCCAAGACTTCCCATCTTGCAATGAGCAAAAACGCTCACTATTCGACAGTGCTTTGAGAAACACTTCTTGCATGATGTCTTCCGTTTCATCCTGGCTCTGAGTCTGTTTTATCAGCCAGCCATAAAGCGTGGACTCTGTTTCCTGCCACGCTTTCATTAAGCACTTCATCTACCTAACCCAAATCATAATGTGTTGACGTTGCCCAAACGAACAACGTCTTATTTGATATTAGCTCACATTGTTAGCAGAGTATCTCTCGCACCTTATCTGTTGTCGGAACCGAACCAACATGTCGTATCTGACCATCAACTCCCACACCAGGAGTACTCATCACTCCTGCTTCTAAAATTTGCTCTAAACTGGTGACTTTTTCTATCTTAACCTGAATTCCCAGCTCTTGTGCCACTTGTGAAATTCTCTCTGCCGTTACCACACAATTTTTGCAGCCCGAACCGTATACCTGAATTGTTTTCATCATTACCACCTTGATTTTCATTAATAAAACGCATTAAACAACCACCCCACTATGGAGATAGCGACAAACAGGTACCCAGTGATCAGTGCAAGCAAGCGATATTGCATTACCTGCTTGAGCATCATGAACTCAGGTAAACTGATGGCGACAGCCCCCATACAAAATGCGAGAGTCGTGCCCAAAGGCATACCTTTTTCGATAAGAGAAGCCATAACGGGCACCACCCCAGAGGCATTGGTGTATATTGGAATCGCGCTGACTGTTGCCAGTGGTACCGTCCACCATTGACCTTCAGACAAGTTTTGTTCAAACCATTGAGCCGGGACAAAGCCGTGAATAAACGCTCCGATACCAACACCGATAATGACCCATTTCCAGATGCGCGAGACGATTGCGCTGGTTTCATTCACGGCGAACTGATGACGTTGGCGATAAGTCAATCGTTCTTGAGTCGACGCATCTCCACCGCCGGGTTGGGACTTATCTGCCTGAAGGTAGGCTTTGGCCAGAAACGGCTGCAACCAGCGATGCGCCTTAAAAACGTCGAGAATGAGTCCAGCAAAAATACCTAACGCCATACCAATCACGATATACATCACCGTAAATTTTATCCCCAGAATGCTACCCAACATGATCACCACCACTTCATTGATTAACGGCGAGGTGACTAAAAAAGCGACGGTGATACCAATAGGGATACGTGCCGACACAAATCCCATGAATAAAGGAATAGAACTGCAGGAGCAAAACGGGGTGATGGCGCCAAACATGGCGCCCAGACCGTAACCCACACCTCGGTTTTTGCCTTGCAGGTAGTCGCGAACCTTCTCTGCACTTAACGCTGCCCGAAGAAACGAAATGAGATAAATCAGGACGATAAGAAGGACCAGAATTTTACTGGTATCTTCAATAAAAAAGTGAATGCCGAGGCCAAGCGAGGTATCCGGATCAAGTCCCATGACAGAGTATGCAAGCCAGTCAGCTAATTGCGTGAAAACACCTAACATTGTGTGCCCTTATTGTGATGTACCTATTAACATCACGCACGAGGTGGCAAAAGGATACATTTCTTTTCACTTGGACAGCTAAGTGACACTTCAGCAATTAAGCCTTCGTCAAAGGACACACTCTCGGAGCAGGTTAAGAGGTACTCTCAGATTGCAGCCAATGTAATATCGCCTGATTCGTTTCCTCCGGCTTTTCTTGTTGAATCCAATGACCACAATCCAAGCTGACAACATCGACATTGGGTACAAACTCTGAGAGTGTTTCTGACTTGGGGATAGCATCTCTTTCACCATAAATCATCAACGTAGGCTGTTGGATAACTGGGCTTACTTTCGCCAGTAAGGACCAGTTGCGATCCAGGTTTCTGTACCAGTTAATACTTGCGGTAAATCCAGTCGATTCAAAGGCGTCGACAAACACCGCCAGTTCACGATCACTCATTAGTGGCTCACCTTGGGGGGACTCTGCTCTGGCAAGATTGATCATGACCATACCCGGCTCTGGCACTTTGGCTGGCTCGTTTTTCCGGTACAGGTTGCCAAGAAAGCGCGATGTATTCTCATTTAAAACCGCGTCGGCCACACCAGGCTGTCGATTAAAGTGCACAAAGTAGTGGTCACCACCCAGTAATTGTTCCATGAGTTCGATCCAGGGAGTGTCGCCACGCTCTTGGTAGGGCAAACTCAGGTTGACCACTTTGTTGACCCTGTTCGGATGCAGCAAGGCTAGACCCCAGACGACCATCGCCCCCCAGTCATGGCCAACAAAAATGGCATCCTGGTATCCATAATAGTTGAGAAGGGCAACGACATCGCCAGTTAGCTGCTCAATATCGTAAGCCATAACGTCTGCCGGACAAGAGGAGTTGCCATAGCCCCTCTGATTCGGAACGATGACATGATAACCGGACGCGACAAGGGCAGGTATTTGAAAGCGCCAGGAATAAGCGTGCTCTGGCCAACCATGGCACAGTACTATTGGGTTTCCGGCGTTGTGCTGGCCCGCTTCGAAGACTTCAAGCTCGACGCCATTGACGGGAATAAGAGTGGGTTTAGGGAAATCGGTTAAATTGTACATGGCTATCTCCATTATTTGTTGAGCAATAGCATCGCACTCCCCCGAGCGAGAGGTTTAATCCCGATTCTCACCAACAGGTGTCGACCGTGCGTTTACATGCTTGCTGTTTTGAACAGAGACTTTATATAATCATTTGGTGACAAAAACTGGCACCATAGAATGGAATTCTTACCCAATGAACGTTCGCCAACGACAAGACGCCATCGTGCGCAGCCTTCGCCGTAACGGCACATCCACCATCGCCAACCTGGCAGATCAGGTTGGCGCATCACGACGCACCATATTGCGTGATATTAGTGCGCTTCGTGATGAGGGCTTTGTAATTCAATCTGATCCTGGACGAGGTGGCGGCGTGCAACTGGACCCGCAATCTGTGCAAACCACTGTGCGACTCTCGGTGTCAGAGATCTTTGCGCTTCTTATCAGCGTAGCGTCGATGCGCGCAGCCGGAAACGTCCCCTTTTCGGGGCTCGCGGAGGCTGGCCTTGAGAAAATAGAAAAAGCCCTGCCATCGGACAAAGTTCGCGAATTACGTCGTTTTCTGGATTGCCTTTACATTGGAAAACTTGCTCCGCAAGTGGACATATCCAATCTAGGTGCCATGGATACCGCATTGTTGCCCACCTTTGAAACAGCGTTTATCAAAAAGCGACAGCTGCGCTTTCACTATCGGGATGCCAAAGGGGTAACGAGCCAACGTAACGTAGAGCCGCAAGCCCTGCTTATCTTGCCACCACTTTGGTATTTGGTGTGCTGGGATCCATCACGTGAAGACTTCCGCCATTTTCGAATGGATCGGATAAGCGCACCTGAAGTCGTGGAAGACACTGCGTTTCGCCGTCGCCATGTGCCATTCGATGATCATGTCTCCCCTGTTCGCAACCTGGCACGTTAAGGATTGTTCGCCTCACTCATCACACTAAATAGCTCTGGCTCCCTGCCAACTCGTCTCAAGGTGCAGAAACCGATACTGCAATGGCGACACCGCAAAAAACAATTTAAAGCTTCGGACAAAAGCGCTCGATTCACTGTAATTGAGGGTTTCGGCGATGGTGCCGATATCCAGCTCTGTGCTGGTCAGTAGACGTGTGGCAACCGACATTCTGGCGCTCAAAACAATATCACGCAGACTGAGGCTAGCTTTATTGAGCCTGTAGCTTAGTTGTCTCGCACTAATTGAAAACTCTGTGGCAATGTCTGGCATACTGGTGAGAGTAAAGTGAGAGCCAACCACGACGGCAATGATACGTTGTTTTAATGCCGTGCCCGGGCGTTGATCCGGCTTCGACTCCTTCATTAACTGCGATGACAGCATTGTGTCGACTTTTGTGCGATCAAAAGAAATCGGCTCATTTAGCCAGGTAAGGGGTAAGCGAATCTGTGTGGTCGGTTGATTAAAACGTAATGTACAACCGACAAACAGAGCATCGTACAGATCAAAGTGACGGGGGGCAGGATAGCAAAACTCAAACACCAGGTGCTCCATATCCTCTCGATTACCTATGATAATGTGCTTGAGCAATGCCCAGTACCCGGCCGCAAAGTCTTCACTCAGCACTTGTATATTCGGTGACTGGCTATCGATATCCGGGACAATACTCAGACCACCCTCGTCCTCATACAGAGATTCCTGATAATAGGTGGTGGTCATGGACAGAAATTGCTGGGACAGGCGAAGCCCGGAATGCACATTTCGACTGGAGGCGATAGCGTAGCCGTACAGGCCAAAATCCTCGACCGACACTCGCCCATAGATACGCAAATACAGCCCGCTGATATATTTGTTGTAGTGGTTAATAAGACGCTCGGCGGTGACCAAGCTCAGTGTCGAGTTTACTCCGTCCCACTCATTAAGCTGCCTTTTTAATCCCGTAAACAGCGCCGGACGTTCACTTTTTACTATCTCTGAAAGGTGCTTGACCAAGGTGGCCGCGATCTGGTGCTTCTGGTCCTTCAAGTTCATAAAAATCCAATTTTATCCTGAACATTTGTCCAAAATGTCAATTATGGTTCTAACTGTCAATTATTTGCGTACTTCTGCTGCCAACATATCTACTGCAAAAATGACTAATGCAGCCACCGCACTATGGAGAGTGACCATGGCAGATACCATTCCTAATTTTTACGCGCCTCCTCGCACCTTTATGGGAGCGGAGCGCATCACAGACTTATCGGCACAAACGCTGGATTACGCCATGCTCGGCGTGCCTTTCGCAGAAGGAACCTTTGCGCCCCATATCCAATCTGGACAGGCCGATATGCCCAACGCGCTGCGCGATAACCCTCCTACCATATTCTTCGATATTGGCGACGTCGGTTTATATGACGTAGATACCGATCTCACGCTTCTCCAAGGCACTAAAATTGGTGACATCGGTGATGTCGTCATCAGCCCAGGAGAGGGTGAACTGAACCGAAACCGCATCACCAACAGCGTCAAAGCGGTCTTAAAGGCAGGTGCTGTACCCATCACGGTAGGGGGTGATCACTCTATCACCTATCCGCTAGTGCGTGGTTTTGAAAACTGTGGATACAAGATTGACTTCATTTACTTCGATGCCCACCTCGACTTCGCCGACATGCCGCTGGAGTCAGAATTTAACCATGGCACCCAAACCACCCATATTCGCAGACTGCCCTTTGTGAGAAACATTACCGTCATTGGCGCGCGCAACTCTACCGCAGCCGAGTTTAAACGTGCAAAACAGGCCGGGATTCGAATTGTGCCAGTAAGCGAAGTCGATGCCCGCGGAGCAGAAGCGATTATGCAGGAAGTTATCGATGCCAGCGTGCCAACTTACGTCTCACTCGACATCGATGGCATGGACGCAATTTACGTCCCAGGCACCACACACCCGGAGTCAGGCGGCATGACCTTCAAACAACAGAAAGAGCTGCTGCTTGAACTTAACAGAGCGGCAAAAGGCAACATTTGTGGCTTCGATATTGTCGAACTGTGCCCTGCCAATGATGTCAATCACATCACCGCCCTGACCGCGTCTAAGCTCACCGCCCTGATGATGGGATACCGTACCCACTTTTTGAATCTTTCCGCTTAACTCCAAAGGTCTGAATTATGCCGATTATGCAAGAAAGCAACACCTATTTCCCAAAGAGTGGATACGCAAAACAAGAAGTTCTGAACAAACTTGACGAGCTCAAACAACAGATGGTTCCAGTCGACGGAGGTCGATTTGGTATGTATTCACTCAAGGGCAACGAAGATATCCAGGATATCGTGGAACAGGCGGCGCTTAAGTTCTTCTCATTCAATGCTCTGTTTACCTTCATGAACAAACCTGCCGGCCAAATTGAGGATGAACTGATCGAGATGATTCGTGAGATCTTCCACGGCAGTGAGGACATGCGAGCAAACTTCACCACTGGTGGTTCAGAATCTATCTATTGTGCAATGAAGGCGATGCGCGACTGGGCAAGGGAAACCATGCCACACATCAAAGAGCCCGAACTGGTGATGCCTTATTCGGCACACTCGGCTTTTTCTCGTGGTGGCAAATACTTCGGTATCAAGATAGTGCGAACACCGGTCGCAAGCGATAACCGTGTTGATATTGCAGCAACAAAAGCGGCGATTAACGCAAACACCATTGGTTTGATAGGCTCCGCGCCTTGTTGGCCTTTTGGGGTTTATGATCGCATTGAAGAGCTCTCTGATATTGCGATTGAAAAAGGGCTGTGGCTTCACGTCGATGCGTGTGTCGGGGGGTATCTGGCTCCATTCGTTAAGAAAGCGGGTTACGACGTACCTGACTGGGACTTCAACGTTCCAGGCGTTCGCTCCATTTCTGCTGACATGCACAAATACGGTTATGCACCCAAGCCGATGTCAACGGTGATGTACCGTAGTGGTGACGAGCAATTCCATCACTATACGGTGGTAGATGACTGGCCATGCGGCACCTACTTTTCTCATTCTTTAGGAGGAAGCCGGACATTTGCTTCCACCGCAGGCGCGTGGGCGGTCATGAACTACCTGGGCGAAGAAGGCTATGTTGAGAATGCCAACCGAATCATGACCATCAAGAAGAAACTGATTGATGGCTTGGCGGGTACTTCCGATTTGCATACCACGCAAACTGACCTGTCGCTGCTTATCATTGATTCAAGGACTCTCGATATTACGAAAGTTATCGGCGGTATGGCACAGCGCGGCTGGAGCCTGCTTGGTAACACTCACCCCCCCGCAATTCATCTCACCATCGACCCGATATCTGATCAGGAAGTGGAGCGCATGCTCGGTGATTTTTATGAAGTCGTTGAAGAAGTAAGGTCCGGAAAGTCAGATGAGCAGGGATCATTAGCCTATTCTGGCGGTCAGGGAGAGGGCTACACCCCAAAATGGGTGCAGCAGGTGTTGGACATGCTCCCCAAGAAACGAAAAGAGAGCACTGAGAGACCGGAGCACACCAGGTAAGTCGCTAAACAATACAGGCCAGCAACCAGCATTACACTGATAACTGGCCTGTTTATTACTAACGCATCTCTTTAATTTCTGTAATGAAACGTCGCTTTAGGTACCATCATGGCTTCTAGCTCAGACCCATTATAGATAATGCTTTGAGCCGTCTTCCCCGCCAGATCTTCCTGAGGCAAGTAGTAACGCACAATAAAGTAATAGTCTTCACCATCAATGACTGGCATCCAGTAAGTACCATTGTTAGGGTCAGCGCTGGAGAAGGTAATGGTCAAGTTACCCTCTGCGTCAGGAACAGTATTACCACCCGCCCAAACCTGGCGCTCTGAGCCTCCAATAGAGGCAGGATCCAGAGGCAGACGCGTGTCATCAGAGTAACGTGTCACCGACCAAAACTTACCAACTGCCTGATGGTGAGGCATAGTGAGCACAAAGTCCTCTGCACCATTAAGCTTGTTGCCTTCTGACGTCATTGGAATCAACTCATAATAAGCATGCTCTGCCGGAAAGCCCAAATGTCCTAAGTGAGTAAGCACCGAACGTCTTCTTTCATCGGCCAAGTCGTCGGGGTGACCCGGGTATTCGAAGCCAGACAAATTATTGACCACTAATCCCGAACTGGCCAACGAGTGGACATAGTGACGAACTTCAGCCAGTCTCTCCTGGTCATAACTTTCATCGGCAATAACGGCCTGCATGTTATCGCGCGTTTGCTCCCAACCATCGGAGATTTGGTCAGCAAATTGAATCACCGCTCGTACGTCTTGTCGATCAGGAAGCGTTATATCCGACGCAGGAGCCATATTGTTCACAACCAATTGCTTGCGCCATTCATCAGCCATTCCATTATCGCGATATTCAAAAGTTTGCACGCGGATAAATGAAAAAATCAGATCATCTTTCACTGTTATCGTGTCAATGTAGTCGCCATCGGGAATCGAATAATCAGCCCCTTCCCTCACTATGAGGTAACGACCACCGGCCTGAGGTGTCACTTGGTGATAAATCGAAAAATGCTCGGCATCAATCAGGTGAAGGGACGCGTAACGTTGCTGTTCCCTGGACGGCACCTGGATTTCTACGGGGCCGTTTGTCACATCTAACATCGCTTTGGCGTATATGTGATCCAAAGCGGGGGTAATCACATCCCATGTATGATCAGCTAAACCCGGATGCTCAAACGTGTTAACACCATTTTTCTCCATAAAAGCCACCATATTTTCCATATGATGGTAGACACGCTGCCCGGTTAATTCTGCGTCTGTCGGCGTGTTGGTCGAGGCAAATGTCACAGAACTCAATGATAGTGAAGCCATTAATAGCGATAGAGCTGTTTTTTTCATAACGATACCTATTTAAGGTTGTCGCTAGTCCATTAGCGTCTTGTTTAATTGATAGTTTTAGAGCCGGCATCAGTAATTAAAACTGATAGTTATACTCCACCCTAAAGTCCGTGCCATTCAATGCCTCACCAAAATTCCAGAACGCTCGTACATTGCTTCTGTTATTTAACTGATAGCTGGCTGCTATTTCATGCTGCCAACCATAAAGCTGGCTAAACGCCTCTACGCCACCCAATTGACTGGTATACATTGGATTGTAATTTAGCCAGATGTTGTCGGTAATTTCGATTTTTGAGTACAGCCCGACTAAAGCAAAACTCGATGGGATGGTGTAACCGATGGATCCATCATAATCTGCCTCTGAGTCAAGCAAGCTGGAGTGAATGTCGGCCACGTTCACGCCTATACCTAGCAACGGGTATAGCTGCACTGGTCCCATTTTTGGTAGCGCTTGAATCAACGAGTAAGAGGCAGAGCCCAATTTGTTATCAAAGTCCCAGTTCAAATCTACCTGCGATCCCAACCCGGTATCGGTATTTACGTTGAAGTGTCGATAACGCAGCGAGTCAAAACTGTCATCCCCCTTCAGACCCAATGAGTCAGCAGCAAAGCCTTTCGCTTCAATAACATGCATTGCCATGGTTGAGTCGTTATTGGTGTCATAAGCTTGTCCGAATTTGAAGTTGATACCCTTATTGGTCACTCCCATTCCCGCTTGAGAGTACACTGCCAGCGGGTCAGACATGTCTTGATAATCGTCTGCCAATACTGGTGTAACTGACAGTGAGACCAGCGAAGCCAGTGTGGTGATTTGGATTGTTCTTTTCACAGTATTTAAAGTCATAATTACTCTTGCTTATTTTTCTGCCCTCCTTAGCAGCAACAGTCGTGCTTAAGCACGAACATAAATTGGAAGATTGGATCGCACACTGACTTCTCATTTCGATGCCTTTATACTCAAGTAGCCTCAAGATGCGTGTTCAGCGAGAATTACTTGGCTTCTAGGCGCGGCAGTGATTTGAAGATCTAGTGGCTCTAAATCGAAAATCGCTAACAAAGCATATAAGCCAAGTAAACT
>NZ_FNVG01000008.1 GCF_900107935.1 Vibrio hangzhouensis
ATGATTTCGAGGGTGCTATCGCACGTACTGAACAATACGGTGGTAAGGTTCGCATGGACATTATGCGTTACCACCCAGAAGATGACAGCAAGCCAGCTAAAATGGTGTATCTGGAAGACCCGTTTGGTAACCTCTTCGAGCTATATTCGCACACTTACGAAGAAACTTACGCTTCTGATTACGAGTAAGTCCCGATTTACTCAAGTGACCCCAAGATGCAGGACTCAGAGCTGCATCAAGGTGTTCAGTTCAAGGAAAATAGTTGAAGGAATGGCTATTCCCTTTCGAAGCTATTTGACGCAGAAATGGGCACCTTGATGAGCTCCCAAAGGGCGAGTTTACTTGAGTATAAATATCAAAAGAGGATTGGCAGTCAAGCCAGTCCTCTTTTCGCTTTATTCTCGCAGACACTACTTTCCAATCACTAAACTAACTAAAAACAGAGTACAAGTGATCATAAGTAGTATTATTTCTTTCCTACGCATAATATCTCCTTCAATTTCTCATATTAACGAACTAAGAACTTCACCTAATGGAGCTCGGAGTTTACTTTTCTACAAATTGCTTTGTTAAAAATAGAGGAGTGGACAAAACACTTTACTATTTTACTTATCCCTAGTTAGCGGGCAATCAAATCCACCCAGCCAGAGGTTACTTTCAGTAGACATTTAAACCCAAGCCACACTAATACAATTCTCTAAATAAAGTTACTCAAATAAGAACAATGAAATATTTAGAAATTAACTCAAAGCGCCAATAATATAATTGGGAGCACGAAGGAGTAGGCTCCTTATCGCGGAAACCTACCCCTTACGCACTGCTTACTTCTTTCGGCGCCACATCTTGTAACCGTTCGCGTGCATGCTCTTACCTAAAAGATGAGTCGCGACCGGAGCCGTCAGCAAGATAAACAGCATGGTACCAAGTACTCTGGAAACAACTGACACATCAGGAATGCCCATGGCTACTGCCGCTAATAACGCGGTTAAACCCATGGTATTTGCCTTGGTTGAGGCGTGCATTCGAGTATATAAGTCTGGCATTCTCAGTACCCCTAAGCTGGCAACGACAACGAAGAATGTGCCCAGACAGAGTAAGATTCCTGTTAATATTTCCATTAGTGTTCTCCTTCAGTCCGTTCAGTGTGAGCACTTTCTCCTTCGACACTTCGCTTGGCAATAAAACCGGCAAATGCGATAGTTCCTAAAAAGGCTACCAAACCTAAAGTAATAGCAACATCTAATAATGATTTTTGACCGCTATCAAGAGTATGAACAGCAATAAAGCCCACCGTAATAAATGCAATTAAGTCGAGTGCAACCACTCTGTCCGCAAGCGTCGGCCCTTTAATTAATCGAATAAATACCATTGCCAAGCTAAATAGTAGCCCTGCGTATGACAGAGTAATGGTAAATTGCAACCAATTATCCACGAGTCACCTCCAAAATACGTTTTTCCATTCCCTCTTTAATCGAACGAATGACATCTTCATGTTTAGGAGCAAACATGGCATGCACGACCAAATGTTTTCTGTCTTCGGTCACATCAAGACTCAAGCTCCCCGGAGTCAAAGACACCATGTTGGCCAACAGAGTGATCTCTAGGTCAGATTTAACGTCGAGAGGCACATAAACAATATCCGGATCGCTGAGGTGCGTCGGTGTCAACACATCCCACACAACCTGGGCAGCTGATACCACCATTTCATAGCAGAAGCACAAGAACAGTTTGAGCACAGCGCTGAATCGCGAGAAATAACTGGCTTTCAGGCCGAATGGCTGGCTTAAGCGCAGGGCAAAAAAGCCCACGGTGAAACCGACCACAAAATTCAGTCCTGTATACTCACCATTGATGAGCATCCATGCGCCCGCCAAAAAAACATTCAAAAAGAAGTAGTTCATACCCCACCCCCTAAAACAGCATGAATATACGCACTAGGATCAAGTAACTGTTCTGCTGCTCCAACAGCGAACTGGAAAAAAGGCTCGGCCGCGAAGCCAATTACCAGCGTCATCGAAGTCAGAGTCACAATAGGCACGTAGTAAAGCAGACGTGTCTGCTTAGGCAGTGCGATTGCCTCTGTTTTCTCAGGTCGTGCCTTCCAGAAAACTTCACTCCAGATTTTGGTCATCGAAAAGACCGTCAGTAGCCCGACAAACAAGGCCACACCCGCCAGCCAGTAATGCTCTGTCTGCAAACTGTCCTTGATCACCAGGAATTTACCCCAGAATCCTGACAGCGGAGGGAAGCCAGCCAACGAAAAAGCAGGAATAATAAACAAAAAAGCCAACAAGGGCGCGGACTTGTAGACACCGCCAAGACGACTTAACTCACTCGTACCGTACTTGCGTTCAACCAAACCACCGATGAGAAACAGATTCGCCTTTACAATGATATGGTGCACGATATAGAAAATGGCACCAGCCAGAGCAAGCGGTGTATACAGTGCCAGACCCATCACCATATATCCAATCTGGCTGATAATATGGAACGACAGAATTTTCTTTACGTTAAATTGGCTGGCAGCCCCAAGTACTCCTGTAAGCATGGTCAGCCCTGCCACCCAAAGCATGACCGGTTGCCAACCGCTGTCTGCCAGAGGGAAGACTAAGGTGAATACACGCATTAGCGCATAAATACCCACTTTCGTTAGCAACGCCGCAAACAGAGCGACAACGCCACTTGGCAGCGTATGATAAGACGCAGGAAGCCAGGCAAACAGTGGAAACAATGCCGACTTGATGGCAAATCCAAACAGGAATAACACCGCCAACAGAGCTTTCGTCTCTGGCGCAATCTCGGCGGCTTTGACATGAAGATCCGCCAGATTAAGTGTCCCGGTCGCTCCATAGAGTAATCCAATCGCCAGCAAGAACGTCAGAGTAGAGATCAAATTAAGCATGACATACTTGACGGCTCCATCGACCTGGTCTCTTTCTGCATCAAGAACCATCAATCCAAAAGAGGCTATCAGCATCACTTCAAACCAGACATACAGGTTGAAAATGTCTCCCGTCAAAAAGGCGCCATAGACCCCCGCCAACAAGACGTGCATCAGAGCATGAAACAACCCATATGAAGGCTTTGAACGAAGATCGGCCATAGCGTAGAACACACTGACGACACCCACAATCGCAGTAATGGTGACCATAGCCGCACTCAAAAAGTCTGCGACAAATACGATACCAAAAGGCGCGACCCATTGGCCAAAGGCCACCGCTTGTGGTCCCTGCTGAATCACATTGGTCAGCAAGATCACGCTGCCTAATAGAGTAAACAGAGCACTGATGCCACTGATGCACTCTACTGTACGAGCCTGATGACGCGTGAAAAACACCAGCGCAGCCGTCAGTACAGACACTGCGACAGGTAAGGTTAACCATACTGACATTACTGGCTCTCCTCTGAGTATTTCATCTGATCCACATCAGCTGAACGCGTTTCTTCATACGCTCGATAGAATAAAACCAAGGTGAACACCAATAATCCAAAGCCAATTACAATGGCCGTCAGAATCAGTGCCTGAGGCAACGGATTGGCGGCACCGACCGGAGGCAACAGAGCGCCTGAGTCAATCAAAGGAGGCTCTCCTGACGTTAGCCTGCCCGCGGTGAATATCGCCAGATTGACTGAGCTGCTAAGCAAAATTAACCCAAATAAGACGCGAAGCAGGTGTCGTTCAAGCATTAGGTAAATACCGGAAGCCACGAAAACACCAACAACCACACTCCATAGAATTTCCATTAATTGAGCTCCTCACTAACATGCAACACCATACCCATCACTCCGCCAATCACACCCAGGTAGATCCCGATGTCAAAAATTAGCGGTGTGCCTATTGGCAATACATCTTTCCACCACAACCCTGTCAGGAAAGGAACATTAAATAACAAGCTGATCGCTCCGGCGATGAAGCTCAGCAGAACGCCAAACATCGCTATACTGAACGGCGCATAGTGCAGACGCTCTCGTACGTACTTCGGAGATTCAGCAAACATCAGCAGAGACAAACCAATAACGGCGATTAACGCGCCAATAAAGCCGCCACCCGGTGAATTGTGTCCGCGCATCAACAGATACAGTGAGAACACCAACATCAGTGCAGCCACAATGTGTGAAGCGGTACCAAGGATCAAAGACTGAACCTGTTTAGTGGCAACACGACCCGGTTTAAGCAAGCTCATGGCACATAGCCCCGCCATCACGACGACGACCACTTCTCCAAAGGTATCGAACGCACGGAAATCAACCAGAATCACGTTGACAATATTACGACCATGTCCACCTGGAACGCTGTTCTGTGAGAAAAAGTCAGCGACAGAGGTGTCTATCGGCTGAGCTGTTATGTTGATAAGAATCATAGTCACCGCAAAACCAATCACACTAGCCACAACAGCATGAATCACGCGTCTGTGTACCGAATGCTTTTGAACCGTGACAAGCTTAGGTACATGGCGCATCAACAGTACCAGGAAAACCACCATCAAGGTTTCAACAAGCAGCTGGGTTTTAGCGACATCAGGTGCGCTATAAATCATGAACACGACCGTTGTCATAAAGCCGATCATTCCCAAGGCCGCAACCGCGAGTAGCTTGGTACGGGAAACTATCACCACGATCGCAGAAGCAATAAGAAGCAGAGCGACCGCGATTTCGTAAAACTTGATATCTTGCCAGGCAAACGTCTGTAACTCTGGAGATACCCTGACCTGACTTAGCAGCAACGCCGCCAATACAGCAAATGAGATCAGGCTGTATACGCTCAGTTTTTTCTGTTGCAACACCTGTGTTTGCCAATGTGCAAAGCTCATCAGCGCCTGTAATAGCTTATCGAACACTCGATTGGCGTTGGGCATTGTGATCGACGTACGCGTCCACAGCTCAAGCAGTTTTGGATATGCTTTATACACCACGCAACCCAATAGCAGCGTAATGCCACTCAACACCAATGGCAGATTGATTCCGTGCCAGAGTTTTAGTGGCTCGGGTTCAGCCAGCGGAGAAATCGAGGTGACCCCCGGAATAATGACCTGCTCATTTAACCAACTCAGGCCAAACACAGTGGCAAGGACACTGATGATCGCCAGGATAATCGGTGGTATCCAAAGTCCTTTGATCTCCTCAACAGGTTTCGCAGGAGTCGCCTCTCCCTGATATTTAGAAGAAAAAGGTTTAATCAACAGCGCTAAAACCAAAGTAACGGTCAGCGCATTCACTAGTAGCATCAGCAGTACCGACCATGAGCTGACCTCAAGTCCTGCTTTGTACATGTATTCTTTACTCAGAAACCCTGGCAAAGGGGGCACGCCGGATGTGGATAGAGCAGCAACCACAGCCGCAACAAAACTCAATTGCAGCATCGGACGCAGACCGCGTAAAGCGCCAACCTCACGCGTACCCGTTGCCTTATCAATGTTGCCGATAACCATAAACAGACCGGCCTTGTACAATGAATGGGCAACAATAAGCATCAAAGCAGATTTAAGCGCGAGTTCTGTTCCCATACCCAGTAAGAACGTCAGCTTACCCAGTACCACAGTCGTACTGTAAGCCAACATCAGTTTAAGGTCCGTCTGTTTCAGAGCCAGTAACGCACACCACAATGCCGTGAAGCCACCGGCAATAGTTAAGGTATAAAACCAGAGCTCACTTTGAGCGTAGATGGGTGACAACAGCGCAAGCAAATAGATGCCCGCTTTCACCATAGTCGCCGAGTGCAGGTATGCACTGACTGGTGTTGGCGCTGCCATTGCGTTCGGTAACCAGAAGTGGAACGGGAACTGCGCTGACTTGGTAAACGCGCCCAGTAAAATGAGCACCAGAGAAGGCACGAATAACCCATGTTCAGGAAGCATACTAGCCTGTTGCAGAATCACAGTTAACTCGTAACTGCCTGCCATATTGCCCAGCAGGATTAAACCAGCGAGCATCGCCAGCCCACCCGAACCCGTGATCAACAGCGACTGCAACGCATTCTTTCGAGACGTTGGGTTTTCATGGTTGAAACCGATTAATAAATAGGATGTGATGGTGGTCAGTTCCCAGAAAACAAACAGCAACAATATGTTGTCACTTAATACCACACCCAACATCGCCAACATAAACGCGGTCAAATAGCAGTGGAATGAGAAGCGATTTTTGTACGATTTCAGGTACGCCAGTGCATAGACTTGTACCAAGGTTCCTATCCCGCTAATCAGACACGCAAATAAGAATGACAAACCGTCGAGTCTGAAACTCAGGTTCAGACCCAGACTTGGTACCCACGGAATACTCCATTGCACACCTTCTGGATGGTACAAGTACAAGATGGAGACGAAAATCATCATCGGAAACAGAGCAAAAAGACCAAACCAATGCTGACTCCTGGTATTGAGTCCTGCATTAGGGGTGCTCGTCTGATGAATAGTCAACGCAGCCTTTTCGATGTTCAAGTTAATACTCACCTATATCAATTAAGCCGTTTAATCGCACTATATTTTCGAAGTGTCGTTTCGGACAGTCCGAATATTTAGTGTTATTTAAATCGAAATATATATGTATCCGATATCCCTAGCCTCAAATTTGCCCTTTTGAGAAAATTCAAACATAGCAAATAGGCCGCTGAAGATAACGAGCGACCTGTTGTGAACAATGGATATATACAAGCTAATTTTTCTTGGAGTGTGGCTATAAAATTGAAACGTATTCTGTTGTTAAAACGAGAGTTTTACAGCCAGCATCAATGCTTTTAATGAGCCAGCCGTCAATTTTGATGGGCGTCAGCATGTTCTTTCTCCCCAAGAACAATCGAAATTCTATCCTGAGTGATTCACTCTCTTCCATATCACATTTGTAACCAATCATTGATTAATGATAACAGCTATTTCTGGCTGTATTTCAATTAACTGATACAATTACATTTAAATGGAATTTAATACAAAGCATGTTTAATTGTAACTAATTGCTTGGACTTTCAAACCAACACTAGGCTATATAACAAGGAGTTTTAATATGAGAATTATTGCATTATCCGTTGGCCTTTTCTGCCTGCTGTCTTTGACCTCCGGTCAGGTAATGGCTGAAAAGCCAGCTTGGGTTGGCAAGGGAAAACCCGACATTGATCAGGTCAAAACGGTTGAAGAAGCCCAGACGATGGAAGAAGACATCGAAAAGCGCAAAGATGAAATCGACCAACTCATTAAAGAGAAGAAAAACAAAAAGGCTAAGAATAAGAATGGCAAGAAAAACGACAAGATCGATGATGAATTAGAAGCACTTGAGGAAGAGAAAGAAGCCCTGGAAGAGGCACAGGAAAAACTAAAAGAAAAAGAGAAAGGCTTAGAAAAACAACGAGCGAAAAAATCAGAGCAAGAGCGCAAAGAAGCAGGTAAAGGCTCGGAAACAGGACAGCAAAAACGAGAGGAAAACAGTAAAAAATGGTGGAAATTCTGGGAGTAAAAGACTCACTGATACCCCCCTACTTGTCGCTAAAACTCAAAATCCCCTTGAAAAAGGGGATCGCATCCAGCGCGCCGTGAATCCATAATAAAACCCCGTCATCCCCTTGAAAAAGGGGATCTCGTCCAGCGTGCCGTGAGCTCAATGTACGTCACTTTATCATTTATTTTCAATGAACTATGCGCTTTAAGCGATCCTCACTTTCGTGAGGATGACGGAATATTTTGGGCTGGAAGGCGCCCTCGCGCCGTGAATCCATAATAGAACCCCGTCATCCCCTTGAAAAAGGGGAGCTCGTCCAGCGTGCTGTGGATCCCATACACATGACTTTGGTGAGGACAACTGGATTCTCAGGCAATCAACAGACTCATTGCTCTGAGAGCATTTCTTCTAAACCACCGCCGTTGTGAACCTGAGTAAAACCTTTTGATTTGAGATAATTCATCGCCTGTCCGGAGCGATTGCCACTGCGGCAATACACCACGACAGGTTGGTCTTTATCCACACTGGCGAAATGACGTTGAATCTCAGAGAGCGGAAAATTCACAGAATTGTCTAAGTGTCCCTGAGCATACTCATCTGCGGTACGAACATCGACGACCCACGCACCTTGCTGAATCATCTCCCAACCTTTTTCAGCTCGCTCTGTTGCCATCACGACAGCAGATGATAATAAGCAGCTTACAGCGGTGGTGAACAATACTGGTTTTCTCATCTTTCCTCCAACTCTTTGACGATTACGCCACATCGTTAACCCTCAGCGTTTGCTGAGGGTCATATCGTACCAACTACGACGACATAGGTTTAACGTAACCTTTCAAATACTACGTTTTGATCAAGTTCCTCGTGATACGGCTGATAATCAAATCCTCTATCAAAAATATAGCTTGTTACCAGTGTACGCACACAACTGACAAGCTCTTCCGCTTTCCAGGGTTTTTCAAAGTAATGACTGACCCCTGCCGTGTTGATGGCCGTAATAGTGTCAGAATGTGTCGCTTGTCCGGTCAGTAGCACCTTTTTAGTTTCTTTGAATCGGTTGTCTCTGGAGACCTCTGTCAACAACTCTACACCGGTCATCCCTGGCATTACATGGTCTGAGATGATCACAGCAATACTCTCCCCTTCTGCGTCGAGATCGTCCATGAGATCGAGAACCTCTTCACCTGACTCACAATCTTCAATATTGAGCCAGTTTGACAGTGGCTCAAGATCTTGAACCACCGCACTCAATACCTCTCGCTGGTCATCCACACAAATGATATTAAGCTTCTCCATATGCTTCTCCTAAAGGTAACTTAACTCGAAAGATGGTGCGCTCAGGTGCGCTTTTCACCACAATCGTTCCACCATTCTCGCTAACAATTCGTTTTACAATTGACAGGCCCAACCCCAAACCAAAGGACAAGCCGCCCTTTTTAGTAGTGAAGTTTGGCTGGAATATTTTTCGTCGTGTTGATTCATCAATCTCCGGACCATTATTGGCGATGGTCACCAAGATTCGTTGGTTTGATATTTTGGTCTGAATGTCAATTTGCGGCGATTCTGTTGGCAACATGGCGTCACAGGCGTTTTTAATGATGTTACTCCATACCTGCACAAATTCCGTCGATGCGCCTCTAATTAGAGGCAAAGTAGCTGGCCTCATCCGTACCGATACACGCCGCAGATCACTTTGAAGCAAGGCTAACGCTTTATTGATGGTATCGTTGATATCCAGAAGTTCATCTGGTTCCCCATCCGTGCGTCCCAACTGTTTTACCGATTTAACGATACCAACGGTATGTTTCGCGGCAATACGCAAATCATGAAGATCTCGCCCCATCCCCCAGTATTTCAAAGCCTGAACTGGGTCATTGAGCCATGCGTCTGGCACAATCTCGCTGCCAGTCGCCCGCGCAAGTTGCTTGGCCAAATCTCTGTCGAGGCGATAACGGGACTGAATCTGCTTGGCCATTTTTCTGACCTCACTCGAAGAGACACTTTGTCCTTGCAGTAGACCCGCGTCGAAATATTGGCTCGCTTCCGGGTGCACTTCTTCCAGCAATTGGATCAAATCATGCTGCATGCGTTCAGTTTTGCTGCTGACCACACCAATCGCATTATTCAGCTCGTGTGCAATGCCCGCCGCCAACTGCCCCAAAGTGGTCATCTGCTCCGCTGTATGCAAGCGTTGCAACACTTTTTCTTTGGCCAAAGCTTCCTGTGTCGCCCTGCGTTGCCTGCGTGAAAGTTCATTGACCATCACCGGCATAAACTGGGCGTTCAGAGGCCCTAATACGTCGGGTCGTACTGCGGGCGTATTCCGGTCTATCCAGGCCAATGTCACCTCTGTTTTGGCAATCACTGTCGAAGACGCTATCCAGGTTCCAGAAAAAAAACTATGAACACCAATAAACGCACCTGAAGACGCAGTGAACAGCTTAGTCAGTTTGCCGTCCTCATCACTCTCAAAATAGCCTTCCAACTCTCCACTGAGCACATAGTACAAACGATCATTATGGCCATTTTGTCGCAGCACTACTTCATCCACAGGCAGTGTCACTTGCCTGTGACTTTGAGAAAAATAATGTCGAACTAACTGTTCCATATTTTCTCTACCCGACATGACCAACAGCGTGTAGCAACCACACGAGGGCAAAACTCAGCAAAACACCCACAATGCCCAGTACGACCCCAACTTTCGCCATTTGACTGCTTTGTACATGCCCTGTTGCGTGAGCCAGCGCATTTGGTGGCGTACTGATCGGAAGAGACATCCCTAACGACGCTGCAAAAGTCACAACAAGAATTAGGGTAATTTCGCCGCCCAGTGGTGTCAGAGAAGCCATCGATGTGCCCAACGCCGCCATAATTGGCATTAGCAAGTTCGCTGTCGCCGTATGTGACATAAAGTTCGCCATTATCAAACACAAGAAGGCAGCACCAAATAACACCGCATAAGGTGAGAATGCGTCAAATGGAATACTGTGTACTACCAGTCTCGCCAGTCCCGTTTTATCTAACGCTAAGCCGAGGGCGATACCACCAGAGACCAACCACAAAACATCCCAGGAAATCTTTTTAAGATCTTCTTTATTGATTATTCCTGTCAAAGAGAAAATCGCAACAGGGATCAAAGCGACGGTGTATGAGTTCATCCCGTGACTAGAGCCCATTAACCATAAGATAATCGTCAGTGCGAATGTAACGTACACCATGATCGCCTTCGGTGTTTTCAGAAACTTACCTTTAATCGATAGCTCAATTTTCTTTTGATCTGCACTGTAAAGGAAACTAATTAGCATCCAGGCCAGCGCCATCATCACAACAACGAAAGGGACACCAAACGCCATCCATTCGCCAAAACTAATATAGTTATCACCTACCAGATATTTCAGCGCTATCGCATTAGGAGGCGTACCGATCGGCGTACCAATACCACCAATGTTCGCCGCGACCGGAATACATAATGCAAATGCCACTCTGCCCGGATCTTTAGGGCCAAACACCGCTATAACCGGCGTTAAAATCGACAACATCATTGCTGTCGTCGCCGTATTGGACATAAACATCGAGAAAATGCCCGTTATCAGCATGAGACCTAGCATCACGAACTTTGGATCGCTACCAAATGGCTTTAATAACACCCTGGCCAGGTTTACATCAAGACGATATTTGGTGGCTGCCATGGCTAGAAAAAAGCCACCTAAAAACAGCATGATAATCGGGCTAGCAAAGGTCGCCATTATTTCGTTGTACTTAAGTAACTCGCCAAAATGAGGTTGCCCTTCACTCAGTCGAAACAAGTAAATGCCTTTATTCGACACAAGCAAGAGTTCCAGCACAATGATCACCACAGATGTGGCGTAGATTGGGATTGGCTCAAACACCCAACATAGTGCAGCGAGAAGAAAAATTGCAATGACGCGCTGCTGAATAATCGTCAGTCCGTCGAAAGGAAATGCCGATAGAGGCAAAAGCAAAACAATCAAGGGGATAGATATCGGAATGATATACTTTAAATATTTTTGCATGGTACTGCTCATCCTGAGAAATATTATACTGTGAGCAGTATCACGCTGCTATGCAGCTGCCTACTTAGCGTAGGATCAAAGTTTTGGCATATAAATCAGGAAGATTCTTGGAGTGTGAATTAGGTAACAATTTGTTATCGCTTTCACAAAAACTATTGACGCCACCAAAGACAACTATCGAGTCAAAGATACGTCGAGATCGATTTTGCCCGCAAACGTTAAGAGCGAGTACAAAAAAGCCAGCATCAGCTGGCTAGTATCATTATTTACGCTTGCCCAGTTTTACGGTGCCGTCTGTCGAAAACCAAAGCGCTTCAGAGCGGCGGCGGCCTAAGAGAATCGGGCCATCATCGTAAAACAAAAAGTTTTTCCAGTATTTTTTAAATACTGACCACTTGGTTTCGATAACATTGTATTTTTCATAGCAAAAATAAACCGTTACATCATCTTGCCAGTCGATGAAGTCACTCACCTCCTGGGGCAAATCATTTTCGTCGGCTTCCCAGGCTTTCATCCAGTCGACTTCGTCCTTCCAATTACTCTCTTTCATTGGCCAGTCCTGAGAGCTTAGTCGTTCAGCATCCGGACTCTGAGCGCTCACATTCTCTTTCCAGAACTGGGCGGCTCTTGCTTGTGTCATTGGTTTGATATGTGGCCAATCTTCGTCTGGTACAGGCATTGATTGGTGGGTAAAAATCCATTTTCTTTGGTATTCATCCAAAGTCGTGTAAGACATTGCGTCTCCTAATTTCTTAACCAGCCGTTCGCGGCGGCTTCTTCTATGAGAGATTTTGCTTTATCCCAAAGGACTTGTGAACCTTTTTCTATTTTCTGGTTCACTTGCAGCACCTGCTGCTGAGTTACCTGGTTCTCAATCCAGCTCTGCCCCTCATTGTGATAGTTGAGCAGCATTGGGATCAGACGGTCTAGTGCCTTCGCAAATTTGGCTTCAGCAGACTCTGCCTGTTCAAATTCACGCCATAAGGCAAACAACTCTTCACCCTGATCGTCAGGTAGCAGACCAAATAACCGTTGTGCGGCTTCCAGTTCTTTCTGCTCCTGCTCCAAAGAGGCGTGAGCATCGTAGACAAATGTGTCCCCCGCATCAATTTCAACCACATCGTGCAACAGTAACATTTTGACTACTTTAGCAATATCAACCGGTTCATTGGCGTGTTCTTGCAGTAGCAGAGCCATCATAGCCACATGCCAGCTGTGTTCGGCACTGTTTTCCAACCTTCCCTGCGCGCTGCGCACGCGGGTTCTTCTTAGGACTGACTTAAGCTTGTCGAGTTCTATCAACAGGTTTAGCTGCTGTTCGAGACGCTGGCTCATGATGACTCCCAGTCTGGGTTATGCAAAGCCGTAAGAACGTGGTCTTGCCACTGACCGTTAATCAAAAGGTAGTCTTTCGCATACCCTTCTCTCTCAAATCCCATGGCAGTTAACACGGCTTCACTTCGAAGGTTATGAGGCATGTAACTCGCGGCAATTCGATGCATTTTCTGTACATCAAACATGTAAGGCAACGCCATACTTAGCGCCTTGCGCATGGTTCCTTTACCCTGTGCACTTTCAGCCAGAGAATAACCCAGATTACAGGAGTGAAATGGGAAACGAACAAGATTACTAAAAGAAATCGTGCCCTGCATTTGGTTGGTGTCAGCATCAAAGATGAGGCAGTAATATGCCAACCCCAATCGATGAAGCTCTTCTAATTTGACCAGCTTACCCGCCCAGGAGTCGACTTTATAAAAGTCTTCGTCGCGTTTCGGCTCCCAAGGCTCTAGAAATTGGCGATTGTCCTGAAAATAACGAGCGATGGTATACGCATCAGAGGGACGCGACGTCCTGACCAGTATGTTCCCTTCACGGCGATGCAACTGCACCGCCGAGCTAAGATCTTCCATTAATTCTTCCTGATGTTGTAATCACGCAGTTTGTTAGCAATTGAGGTGTGTGACACATTGAGTCGCTTGGCCAACTTGCGACTCGATGGGAATGACTGATACAGCTTTTCAAGGACACGAGACTCGTAATCCTTCATGATATCGTCGAGGGAACCGTCCACATTCAGATTGACACTACCGGAGCTGACCGCTTCCAGTTTGGGCAGATTGAAGTCTTCCAGTTCCAGCTTGCTTCCCGCCATTTGAGTTAAGGCGCGAAGCACCATATTATCCAGCTGCCTCATATTTCCGGGCCATGGATAGTTGCTTAGTGCTTTGACAAGATCATCACGGCTTTCAGGTTTAGCGATACCCAGTTTATTACTGTGTTTGGCAACAAATAGCTCGAGCAAAGGCGCAATATCACTGGCGCGCTCACGCAATGGTGGGATACTGAGCGTTAAAACATTCAGTCGGTAGTACAAATCTTCACGGAACGAACCTTGCTCCGCAAGATCTGCCAGATTATGACGAGTCGAAGCGATAATACGCACATCAACGTGCACTTCATGCTCCTCTCCCACGCGCCTGAACGTTCCATCTTGTAAGAAGCGCAACAGTTTGATCTGCAAATGCGGACTCATCTCACCGATTTCGTCCAACAGAACCGTTCCGCCATTCGCTTGCTCAAAGATCCCTTTATGCCCATGTTCATGATTGAATGAGCCTGGCGCATGGCCAAACAATTCGGTTTCCGCCACATCATCTGGCATGGAAGCGCAACTTAACACCAAAAACGGATGGGACGCACGGTTCGAGCGATTATGGCAGGCTTTCGCCAGCATCTCTTTACCCGTGCCGGTTTCACCTTCGATTAACAACGGCTGGTCCAGCATCGCAAGCTTCTTAGCTTGACTCATCAATGCCTTATGACGATTGGACAGTCCTACAAAGTGCTCAAATCCCAAAGTGTTGCTGTCTGCAAGGACTTCAGGGGCAGTTGCTCCATTTGTGGGATGAATGCTCATTACTGCACTGGCCAGTACAGTCTCGTTCGACTCACCTGTGATATATACGGGCAGAATTTCCATGGTGTAGTCGAGGCCATCAATGACAATCGCCTGCTTTTGTCTTGAGATGTCACCTTCTATCCATTTGGCGAAGTTGAAACTTGGTAGTAGTTGAGAGATCAATTGGCCAATCGCCTCTTCCTCACTCTTCGCCAATAGCTTAAGCGCTGCATGATTCGCCATGTCAACGGCTCCCTTCAGATCGATAGAGAGCACCGGATAAGGCAGATTGGTCAGTAGGGAGACAAGTTCCGTGTTATGTCTTTCACTTGGCATAAACTGGATCTTTCTTACATCTTTTACGCCCGAAATCCGACGAATTTCAGCCATCAGTTCACGAAATGTCTCAAAGTCGATATCTGGACAGTTCAGATAGATAATCCCAGACGTGTCGATTTCTATTCCACGTAAATCAATACTGTTAGACGCCAGAATATCCAATAGCTCACGAGTCAGACCGAGTCTGTCTTCGCAGAAAACCTCTAAACGCACTTTGTCTTCCTGTAGAAAGTGTCACGAAATGTTGACAGTAAGTGTGTATGACAACCGGTTTGTCGTCAACCAAAACAGTGCTGTAACTCCCCGACATGACTCTTTTTTATACGAATTTTGGCGCGGCAAGTGTCTTCAACGCTAAACCCGCTCCACAACCATTTATATTCAAGTGACCTTTCCTGTTTTATCTACCGATGAGCTCGATATATCTGTGGTTTATCAACGTCGATTGGCGCAAAATAGGAAAAAACAAAGAATAACAACAAGAACAATGTCATGACGTCAAAATATCGCGCTGAATTCATACTGATTATTACTACATTACTGGCTGGCGCTGGATGGGTATTTTCTAAAGAAGCCATCCAAGGATTACCCCCATTCGGCTTTATCGGATTACGATTTGTCTTTGCTTCACTTATCCTGTTGCCATTTTGCCTGCGTGCATTAAAAGCGGCATCGTTGGCTGACTGTCTTCGAGCGATGAGCGTTGGCTGTTTTTTGGGAAGCGCCATATTCTGCTGGATCTACGCAATATCGATCAGCGACACTCTGGGTGAAGGTGCTTTCATCATGAGCCTTTCGATGTTATTCGTACCTATCGTTGCCTGGATAATGTTTAAGACCAAGCCTATACGCGCGTTCTGGCTATCACTGCCCATCGCAGTAGCAGGTTTGTTTTTGCTATCTTGGCGAGGCAGTTGGCAGATCGATGCCAGCCAACTCTGGTTTTTGGGCTCAGCTGTTGGTCTAGCACTGCATTTCAACTTCAACAGCAAATACTCAGTCAGACTGTCCACTATGCTGCTAACGACGCTACAGTTATTTTCTACTGGCTGTTTGGGGATTGTGTTGTCGCTCATGTTTGAGAGCTGGCCAGATCAGATTTCTGCGACCACGTGGAACTGGTTTGTACTGAGCGTTCTGCTGGCAACAAGTCTGCGATACCTGATGCAGACCACAGGGCAGAAGTTCGCCCACCCAACCAACGCCGCCCTTCTGATGCTGTTGGAACCCGTGTGGACATTGATTCTAAGTGTGATTATCTACGCCGAACCCATGCCTATCAATAAAATACTCGGCTGCTTGTTGCTGCTCTTCTCGTTGATTTTCTATCGGCTCAGTTCGTTAATGACATCAAGAAAATTCAACTGCTCCCAGCAATAATCACTAGCGCCCTCACAAAGAGGGCGCTCGCGAATTCAATCTGATAGCCAAGTCACTAGCTGACGCACTTCAGTTTCGCCCCCGTTCGCTTCACCAGCAGAGCATCAAGATATTGACTCAGTTGCTCAAGTTGTTCATCCCCCAGCTCAAGACCAAGTTTGCTTCGCCGCCATAACACATCCTCAGCGGTAATTGCCCACTCGCGTTGAATCATGTGGTCCACTTCGGCCTGATACAAATCATTCCCAAAACACTGGCCAAGATCGTCATAACACGACTTGCCTTCCAAAAAGTAGGTCACGTGGGTGCCATAAGCACGCACCCAGCGTTTGATCGTTGCGCTGTTTAGCCAAGGATATTGCCCGGCAATTTGCCGTTCAAGACTGTCACGGTTCGAGAAGTTGCCCCCTGGCAATAAGGCGTCCTTGGTCCATTCTTGTCCCATATGAGGGAAAAATGGTGCCAGTTTATCCACGGCTGCCTGCCCTAACTTACGATACGTCGTCAGTTTGCCACCAAAAATAGACAGAAGTGGCGCATCATCAAACTGATCATCCAGCTCGATTGTATAATCTCGGGTTACCGCTTGAGGGTCATCGGACTCGTCATCACACAGCGGTCTGACACCAGACCAGTCAGACAGAACATCCTCTGGAGAAATCTTGTTCTTAAAATGTTGATTCACGATGTCGCACAGATAAGCAATTTCATCGTCGTCGATTTTCACCCGACTCGGATCACCTTGGTATTCCACATCCGTGGTGCCGACTACCGAGTAGTTATCCATATACGGAATCACAAAGACAATCCGTTTGTCTTCATTCTGTAGGATAAACGCATGATTGCCCTCATACATTTTGGGCACGACTATATGGCTGCCTTTAACCAATCGGATTCCACGCGGAGAAGGCATAGTGAGTTGATTATCGAAGAATCGATCAACCCAGGGCCCTGCTGCATTGACCAGCGCTTTGGTTTGAACTGTCGTTTTCTCTCCCGTGAGCGAATTTTCAATATCAACCGACCAGGCTTCACTGGTTCGCTGTGCAGCGATGCACTTTGAACGAGTAAAAATCTCAGCACCTTTTTCCTGCGCTAGCTTCGCATTGGTGACAACCAAACGCGCATCATCGACCGCACAATCTGAATATTCAAATCCAACCTTCATCTCTGGAAGCAGCGGACTGTTGTCACCAGAGAACTTGACCCCATGACTACCAGGTAGCGACACTCGTTTGCCCAAATTATCGTAAAGGAACAAACCAGTACGAATCATCCACGCAGGACGCAAATGTGGTCGGTGAGGCAACTGGAACCGAAGTGGCGAAACAAGATGGGGGGCATTTTTGAGTAACACTTCACGCTCTGCGAGCGCTTCCGAAACTAAGCGAAACTCGTAGTGTTCGAGGTATCTCAGCCCACCATGAATCAACTTGCTGCTTGCAGACGAAGTGGCAGACGCCAGGTCGTTCATTTCATAGAGCGCCACCTTCAAGCCTCGTCCAGCTGCGTCCGCAGCAACAGCAACGCCATTAATGCCGCCTCCAATTACGACTAAATCGTACGCTTTGTTTGTTACGCTCATAGTTTCCCCGTCAGACCTTTTCACTTCGCAAAATGCGCGTTTATGTTCGTTTAAATACAATATAATCATCGCAAACGAAAAGATCGAGTATTTTTTACTCCCTTAACGAAAATTTAATGAAGACTAAGGAAATCAAGGAATGAGAAGTCAACCTTTGCAAACCTTAAAAAAGTTCATTAACATTACATTCAACTATTGTTGACATTTCGACCACCGCTGTGTGCGGAAACGAACATTTCGCGATGACAGCGAAAAATGATAACGAAATAACGAGAAAGATATGGAAAGCAAGAAGAAAGTCGTCGTCGCTTTAGATCAGGGCACTACCAGCTCCCGTGCCATCCTATTTGATCATGACGCTAATACCGTTAGCTCTGCGCAACGTGAATTCACACAAATCTATCCAAAGCCCGGTTGGGTCGAACATGACCCTATGGAGATCTGGGCGACGCAACGTTCATCTCTGACTGAGGTACTGGCACAATCCGATATCGCCAATGAAGAAGTCGCCGCGATCGGCATCACCAACCAGCGAGAAACAACCATCGTCTGGGAGAAAGAAACCGGACATCCAGTCTACAACGCCATCGTCTGGCAATGCCGCCGTACCGCAGACTTTTGTGAACAACTTAAGGCAGACGGGCATGAAGCCTACATTCGTGACACGACTGGCCTTGTTGTTGACGCGTATTTCTCCGGCTCAAAAATTGCCTGGATCCTTGACCATGTAGAGGGGGCTCGTGAACGTGCGGAGAAAGGCGAATTGCTCTTCGGTACGGTCGATACTTGGCTTATCTGGAAACTCACTCACGGAAAATCTCACGTCACAGACGTCAGTAATGCTTCACGAACCATGTTGTTCAACATTCATACTCTGGATTGGGACGACAAACTGCTTGAGATCTTCAATATCCCGAGAAGCATGCTACCGGAAGTCAAATCCAGTAGTGAAGTCTACGGCTACGCGCATATAGGTGGTGGCAGCGCAGACATTCCAATCAGTGGAATCGCTGGCGATCAACAAGCGGCGCTTTTCGGCCAACAGTGTTTCAAAAAAGGTATGGTCAAAAACACTTACGGCACTGGCTGTTTCCTACTAATGAACACCGGAGACAAGCCTATTGCCTCTAAGCATGGCTTGTTGACCACGGTTGGCTACAAAGTGGGAGAACAGGTCACCTACGCTCTTGAAGGCAGTGTGTTTATGGGTGGCGCTACCATTCAATGGCTTCGTGATGAGCTGGGATTGATTCGCGATGCACAAGATACCGAGTATTTTGCCGAGAAAGTCGATGATTGTAACGGCGTGTATCTTGTTCCGGCCTTTGTCGGACTTGGCGCACCCTACTGGGATCCGCATGCACGAGGGACATTAACCGGACTTACACGCGGCACCAATCGCAATCACATCATCCGAGCAGCATTAGAGTCTATTGCCTATCAGAGTCGTGATGTATTACTGGCAATGGAGGAAGATTCCGGTATCAAGCTAAGTCAGATCCGAGTTGATGGTGGTGCGGTCGCCAATGACTTCCTGATGCAGTTTCAGGCCGATATTATGGGCAGCAAAGTGGTGCGTCCCGTGGTTCGCGAATCCACCGCTCTGGGTGCTGCCATGCTGGCAGGCTTAGCAGTAGGCTTTTGGAACAGTCAGGAAGAACTCGCTGATAAAAAAGAGATAGAGCGAACCTTTAGCCCCGAGCTAGAACGTACAGAACGGGAAGCGCTATACGGCGGCTGGCTCGAAGCCATAGGACGTACAAAAACCCGCTAACCCAATCTTGCAAAAAAGAACGCACCATTTGGTGCGTTTTTTATCTGCACATTCCTGTCTCAACTCTGGCGTTTTACTGTGAAACCCGCTAAGTTCAGCGTTTGCTGTCAGAGTAACAGCGTGTTAACTCTTTAATTACATGAAATTCTATTCTCCACGGATGCCCGAATATGACTCACACTTCCCCAGCCTTTATTGATGCCGGTGTAAAATATACACCTCACTACTTTACGGTTCCTCTCGATTATCAGGACCCATCCAAAGGATCGCTGCAACTCTTCGCCAGAGAAGTCTCTCTGGCCAAGGAGAACGCCGATAAGCCCTGGCTGGTCTTTTTTCAAGGCGGTCCTGGTTTTCCTTCACCACGCCCTAACGGCCACAATGGCTGGATAAAACGCGCTTTGCAGGACTATCGCGTGTTACTGCTCGACCAGCGTGGTACGGGGAACAGCAGTGTGATCAGTCACCAGACTCTGGCGCACCTGTCTCCAACCGAGCAAGCCGATTACTTAAGTCATTTTCGAGCCGACAATATCGTTCGTGACGCCGAATTTATTCGTCAGGCTTTTGGCGTGAAGCAGTGGGCCATCCTGGGTCAAAGCTTTGGCGGATTCTGCTCTCTGACCTATCTATCACTGTTTCCGGATAGCCTAAGCCGTGCGTACATTACAGGTGGAGTGCCTTCAATAGAGCGACATCCCGATGATGTCTATAAAGCCACTTTTAAACGTACCAAAGAGAAAAACCAGCAATTCTTTACTCAGTTCCCACATGCGCAGTCGCTTTGCAAAAAGATCGCTGACCATCTGGCGAAACACGAGGTGTTACTGCCTAATGGACAACCATTCACCGTCGAGCAATTTCAGCAAATAGGGATTAATTTTGGTGTGAGCGACAGTTTCCTTCCTACCTACTATTCTCTTGAGAATGCATTTATTGAAGTGGGTGGAGAGTCAACATTACGCTATGAGTTCCTTAACGAAATGCTGATACAACAGGCGTTTCAAACCAATCCCATTTATGCACTTTTACACGAGTCGATTTATTGTCAGGGCTTTGCATCTAGTTGGTCCGCAGAGCGAGTTCGTCAACTGCACGATGAGTTCAACTACCAATCAGGCGACAAGTATTTCTACTTCACTGGGGAAATGGTGTTCCCGTGGATGTTTGAGCAATACGAATGCTTGCAGCCACTCAAAGAAGCCGCCGACCAACTGGCAAGAAAAGACGACTGGGGCCCACTTTACAATGCTGAAGTATTAGCAAAAAACCGCGTTCCGGTCAGTTGTGCTGTCTACGCTGATGATATGTTTGTCGAGATGGACATCAGCCGGGAAACACTCGCTGGCATCCCGAATTCAAAAGCCTGGATCACCAACGAATACGAACATAATGGATTACGTGCCGATGGTGAGCGTATTCTCGATAAGCTGATCGAAATGGGTGACCACATCTATTACTGCCAAAGCTAGACTAAATCATCAACTGGCTCTGCTCTCGCAGCCAGTTTTTGAACAATCGCGTATAAGGGTCGTCGATATGGGTGATGATAAAGTACCCAGCATGTGCGGCTATCGGAGCAAAAGGGGCGACCAGTCGCCCCTGTTCGATTTCACTGCCCAGTAACGCCTGTCTGGCCAATGCCACGCCTACTCCCGCCTCCGCTGCCGACATAGCCATATCAGTACGATTGAAAAAGTGCCCTTTATTGGTCTCAAAATCGAGGTTTTGCTCAGAAGCCCAGTACAACCACTCATAATCTTTTGGCGCTCCCTGCCAAGGCATCAAATCATGAAGCAACGTAACATGACGCCAAGCCTCGCTCCCCTCGTCAAGTCCGGGGTGTTTTGCCAAATAATCCTGGCTCAACACTGGGATCAGACACTCCTCCATCAGCAATTCTGCACCTGAATGCTTATAGGGTATCGGCCCGTAGTCGATGGCAATATCGAAATCCCGGTTTTCGCTGTCCACCAGCGCGCCCTCCGCAAAAGTATGAATCTGAACATCGGGATAGTGGCGATGAAAATCTTCAAGTTTGGGCACCAACCATTTAAAAGCAAACGACGGTGTCAGCTTGAGTCTGATCTGTTTGCGCTCAGACACCCGAGTCAGTTGAAACACATTCTCTTCGATAGCGGCAAGGTGATGTCCGGTGGCATCCACAAGTCGGTGACCCTGCTCTGTCAGTCGTATACCGCGAGCGTGGCGTTCAAAAACACTAAAGCCTAACCTGTCCTCTACCTGTTGCAATTGCTGACTCACTGCACCTACTGTGAGGTTAAGCTCTTTAGCTGCACTGGTAATACTTGTATGCCGCGCGACGATGCAGATCAGATTCACTCCATTTAGCAGCGCTGATTTCATTTAAAGCCTTAAAAATATCTAAAACCTACTATTAATTCTTATTGATTGTTAATCAGATGTAAATTACTCATTCTTAGCAAAATTCAAAAGTGTGAGAAGCCATAGTGAAAGTTGTTGTATTGGGAAGCGGGGTCATCGGCCTGACAAGTGCGTGGTATCTGTCTCAGGCGGGCTTTGACGTAACGGTTGTAGACAGACAGTCCAGAGCGGGTGAAGAGACCAGTTTCGCCAATGCCGGGCAAATTTCCTACGGATATTCATCACCTTGGGCAGCACCCGGCATACCAGCCAAGGCTATCAAGTGGCTATTTGAGAAACACGCTCCACTTAAGATCAAGCCAAGCCTGAGCCCGGAGTTGATACAATGGGCTAGTCAGATGCTCATTAACTGCCAATTAGACAGATATAAAGTAAACAAGTCCCGCATGCTTACCATTGCCAATCGAAGTCGTGCCTGTTTAGCTCAGCTAAACAAAGACCACAACCTCCAATATCACGGACGTACTCAGGGTACCCTGCAGATATTCCGCTCTCACAAGCAACTCGAAGCTATTGAGAAAGACATGGCGTTATTATCTGAAAGCGGTACTCGGTTCCAGTTATTCGATGCGAAACAGTGCTTTCAGCAAGAGCCCGGACTGGCAAACATGGATGGCGAACTGGTTGGTGGACTTTACCTACCCGACGACGAAACCGGAGACTGCTACCTTTTCTGTCAGCAGTTACAACAGATGGCAGAGCAATCCGGTGTTAAATTCCTGTTCGATACTAAAATCAATGCTCTGATTACTGAGAAGCGCCGTGTTGTCGGTGTGGCAACCTCTAACGGTACCCTCGCGGGAGAGCACTTTGTGGTGGCGTTGGGCAGTTACTCAAAGGCCTTGTTACAGCCACATGGTATTGATCTTCCGGTTTATCCAGTCAAAGGCTACTCCCTCACCCTCCCCATTGTCGACCCGCGCCACGCGCCATCCTCGACCATAATGGATGAGACCTACAAAGTTGCCCTGACCCGGTTTGATGATCGTATTCGTGTGGCGGGCACCGCTGAGTTAGCCGGATTCGATCCCGCCCTTCCCGACAAACGCCTGGCGACCCTCAACCACGTGGTCAGCAGTTTGTTTCCTAAAGGTGTCAATCTGGATAGAGCCGACTACTGGACCGGTTTTCGCCCCATGACACCAGATGGCACTCCGATTATCGGCAAAACTCAGCTCACCAATCTGTACACTAATACCGGACATGGCACCTTAGGTTGGACAATGGCCTGCGGATCCGCGGATATACTCACGGAGTTGATTGCCTCCGACGGACGCCAAGTAATAACAGACCTGAGCGTGGAGAGATACTTATGATCACTAGCAAGTGAAGTTACATTGGGAGAGACGCATCACGGTGCTCACAATCCAGTCTTCAAGGAGACACGGCACCATTTTTACTATCTTGGTCCCAAAACACACGCTATTGTGACCAAGGTACTGTATTTACTCCTTCTTTTCGCTTTTTAATACATCTGACCAAACAGGCTGCAACCTAAACGCATGGCTTGGCGGCCTTTACTCATTCTAAGCGACCGTTAGCAAAATCAGATTAAGTGACACCAACAAACATGAAAAATGGCCTAGCGAAAGGCTAGACCATCTTGGGTGTTGGAGCAGTGCAAAAAAGTAAAGCAACTAAGTTGTTTGTTACTTTTTAATGGTATGTGTCCTTCTAGACCTGTTTGCATTCATTTAGTCAACGCTTCGAAGAATATATAGCCAGCTCGTCAGTATTTATAATTGTTTAATAATACTTTCATTAGCCATAATAAATTCATTATGGAGTTCATTAAGAGTCTGCTGAGCTATGAGGTTAACCTTCGAGCTCGGTAAAGCGGGATCTTTTCCTTGAAACCTTTCCACTACTCTTTCTTTATAGCTTTTGGTTGTCTGCGTCGTTATGTTGCTAGTATGAGCAAAATATGTGATCACGTCATTCCACTCTTGACTGGTTAATTCCAGAACATCCAAATTATATCTCAACTTTTGCGTGTACCTTTCCAAAGTAAAGTGTCTATCGATTGCTAGTACTAGCTCTTGCCTCTTATTTGGTTCAACCTTTTCAAATACTTCGTTTAACTTTGCCATTAAAAATGTAAGAACTTCCTGACTAGGGTATACATAAGCCAGGGTGTTTTTGAACCACTGTTCAGATTCAAAATGTGCTGTTTCTCGACCCAACTTCCTATTTGAAAAGTTTATCATTTGCCAAGGTGCCGGTTCATGAGGCTTGAGTTCAATACTCTTAGTGTATGCTTCTATCGCTTTTAAATAATTACCTTCATCAAACTGGTGCCTGCCTAGTTGCATCCAACCACCGTAGGATGACGGATAATCATAAAGGTACTGCTCTAGATACTGTACCCTCTTTTGGAAGTCTTCGCAGTCCTCGCATGTAGCCGCAACCCATAAACTAAACTCATTAAAGGGGTTATGTTTTAAACTCATCGCTAAGTGCTCTTCGGCCTCTAAGTGACTATTGTCACGAGAAAGTGCCTCCGATAACTGCATATGCGTCTCCGCTATACTAAACCCCCTATCTAACAGCATGTATAAGATACTTTGTGCCAGTTTATAATCAGGATTATCTTCGCCTATACCAAAATTACCATATAAGTCACGTGATTTAATTAACTCTATTTGGTTCTCTAGAATCGCCCTGCCAAGTTGGTTTTGTGACCTATTCCAGTACTGATCCTTTATGGCTTCCATTGCCTCATATGAACCTCCCCAGCGCACCTGATTGTCATAGATATTTAATTTCGCTAACGAGATATTATTTGGGAATTTCTCATTTGTCGCGTTAACCCAGAACGTTCGATATTCGTCATACTCTTCAGATAGTTTTCCTAGGGATTCCACGCCCATCAAATAACCAAAGGGTAAGTCTGGTTGTATTACAATAGCTTGACGAAAATGTTCTACTGCCGTTAATTGAGCCTTTCTAAAGTAGCTCATTTGATTGATAGACACACTTTTTCTACCGAAGTGGGTTCTTTCCACCCACCCGTCAAGAGAAGATAAGCTACCCATCAGCATATTTGCGTGAAAATTGTCTGCTTCAGTCCCGTACCATTGCTTAAGGGCATCAACAAACTCTTCACGCAAATTCGGAGTATCTTTATAAATAGAAAGGCATTTTTGTTCTTGTTGATAGTTAGACGTAAAGCCCTTTCCGCACTGCAACAGAATTCGGTCAACGGCTGGATAGTCTTGAGCAATAATACTCTTTCGTAGCTGACTAATTTGATTCGATAGTGCACTATCGACACTTATCTCATCTTCGCTTGCTTGAGTTACTCCTACTGATAGTGCAATTAGCGCAAAAGCAACACACTTATTCATTTTCAAGTAAATTTTCGGCATGATCGCTTCCTTTAGTATGCTATTCCTTGTTTAATGAATACGATAATATCTTCATTTTCTGAGTATATTTTCTCCCAACCATCACCACGTTCAAGAATATATACCACTTCATAACCTAGTTTTTTAACCGGCGTGATTAGTGACGAGTTTTCATAAGATTGAGTTCCATCATCGATAACACCCATTGGCAATTTACTCAATGTGCTAGCTAATTGGTCAAGCGCATATTTGTTACTATCCGAATTATCGACTTGTAATGATTTCAAATACCACACTAAAGCGGTTCCGTAGCTTTGTTCCACTCCTTTCCCTTCCGCATAGTAGTGTCCGATGAAATTCATCCCTCGAAAATGACCTTGATTAGCTGCTACTTGGAACCATTTCAATGAATCTGCGATATCTTTTTCGGTCTTATTTTCCTTTTTAACTATCATCGTTCCTAGATAGTAACTTGCGGGGGCAAAACCAAGCTCTGATGATTCTTCTAGAAGAGCAATCCCTTTTAAATAATCTTCTTCTGATGCTTTCTCTTTTATCAGAATCAAGCCCAATTGATACTTAGCAGTCGCATGACCAGCACTACCACGTTCATACCAGTATTTTGCATTTTCTAAGTCATTGTCTAATTGGTATCTATTTCCATTAAGGAACTGGGCTGTGATGTGTCCTGACTGCCCCGCCCTTATGAATAACTCATCTGCTTTAGCTCTGTTTTTCTCCACCCCCATACCATTTAGATGAATTTTTGCTTGGTAATAAAATGAATTGTGGTCATAGGTTTCTGATTGCTTCAACAAAGTTAACGCGTATTCTGGATCGCTATCAACTCCTGAACCTGTTAGGTAAAGCCTTGCCAACTGTGTAGTTGCACAAGGGTGTCCTTCCAAATGTGCAGCTTCAAGCCAACTTACTGAAATGGAGAGATTCTTTTTTACATGTGTGCCTTGCATTGCGCGCATGCCAAACAAGAATTGTGCAGGTGAATACCCATTTTCTGCTGCGCGCCAATACCAATAGAGTGCATCATGATCATTTTCAGCCACTTGATAGCCAATGTCATACATAACCCCTAACCTGTATTGAGCTGCCCCATCATTCTCTTTGGCTTTATCTAGCAGTTCCTTAAACGTGTAATTTTGTACTTCATTTAAGCCGATAGGATCTTCAATTCCACAATAGTCATAATGACGGAAACCAAAAATTCTCACATTTTCAGTGGTTACCATTGGAACGATAAGCTTTTCATTTAAAGATTCTGAAAAAGTAATGCTTGTATCACTTTTCCCTTCATGCCCATTATCCGATGTACAACCAACAAACAAAGTAATCAGTAAAACTATCGGTAACTTTTTTGTGATCATGCAATATCCCTATTGACACTAACTATGATATTTCGAATAGACAGCGATTGAACACTTAAGACTCATCCAATGTGGTGCGACAGGTTTGCAAATAGAATCAAATATCACGCATATGTCATTGAATTAAAGAAAAAATTTTCCCTATTTATTTAAGCGCACACACCTAAGCATGATTTGTTCAAAGTGATATCAATTCAATTGTTAAATATGAATTTCTTGACTGAAGGTTTAGTTTACAAAAAAAAGACCAGAGTCATTTAATGCCAGGTCGGTTTACGTCGTTTATGCGTAAAAAGCTATATATTTAATGAATCATTTACCACAGGAATAAATACACCAGAGTCCATAAACAAAAAAAATCCCCAAACATTGTTATGCTTGGGGATTGCTTTTCTGCTTCGGGATTAGCACACCTGCAAATCCACCTCATTTTGCTCCAGTATATCCACCAGTTCCTGGGGTGGCATTTCGTCGGTGTAAAACGCGTCTACTTGTGAGATGTGGCCGAGATTAACCATGGCACCACGATTAAATTTGGTGCTGTCGGCGGCGAGAATGGTCTGTCCTGAGCAGGCGATGATGGCCTGAGCTATTCGAACCTCGGAAAAATCAAAATCCAGCAGGCTGCCATCTTCATGGATACCGGAAATTCCGATAATGCCGTAGTCCAGACGAAACTGTTCTATAAACTCTTTGGCTGCCTCGCCGATGATACCGCCGTCTTTATTGCGGATCTGTCCGCCCGCCACAATAACCGTAAAGTCATCTTTCACACGCAGAATGTTGGCGACATTGATATTGTTAGTGACTATCTTCAGATCCTTGTGCTCAAGCAATGCGGTAGCAACCGCTTCGGTGGTGGTACCGATATCAATAAACAATGAAGAAGAGTTAGGAATGCGTTTAACCAACTCTCTGGCAATGCGGTTCTTTTCGTCCTGATAACTGACTTTACGCGCTGAATAAGCCTCGTTCTCGGTACTGGAATGAAGCGATGCGCCACCGTGGTGACGGGTCACCAACCCTTGCTTAGCCAGATCATTGAGATCTCGGCGAATCGTCTGCGGGCTGACACCAAACACTTCGACAAACTCTTCAGTATTCAGAAAACCCCGCTCTGAAAGCATGGCCAATATTTCTCTGTGACGTTGTGTTTGCTTCACAGCATCGCTCCATATGAGTGTGTAATTATTCCTATGCGATAGTATAACTATCTGATAGTTCTTGGTATACCTCGAATAATGAAGTTCTGGTTTGCGCATTTAGCGCTTTGACATCGTCACACGGTGCAACCAGGTCGGGAATTTGATAAGTGTGCATGGACGCTGCGACGGCTGCTTTCACACCATTATTTGAATCTTCAAACGCCAGACAGTGCTCTGACGCCACGCCTAAGCGACTCGCTGCTAAGTGGTAGATTTCTGGATCGGGCTTACCGCGTTTAACCTCACAGCCGGTCGCAAGGCAATCAAAGTAGCTATCCAGCCCCGCCAGCTTCAGTTTCACTTCGGCCACATTACGATGCGTAGAGGTGGCAACGGCCAGAGGGATGTCCTTCGATTTCAGCCAATCCAACAACTCAATCACACCATGTTTTTTGGGAATCGCCTGATGAAACACCACAGAATCATAGCTCTTACGCCACTCCTCATTGATCACCTTATAGTCGATGATATCGTGATAAGCCTCACCCAATTTGGCGTGAATGGTTTTGGAATTGCAACCAATGATCGACAGATAGCTCTCTTCAAGAAAAGGCACACCCAAGGTGTTGCACGCTTTCTCAAAAATGCGTTTACAGACATTCTCGGTGTCGAGAAGGAGTCCATCCATATCGAAAATTGCTGCTTTGAAATTCATTATTAACCCTACTTACCCCTAAAAGGGGCGAGTATACCAGACTCCTAATGATTAAGGGGGAGTATTGTTGTTCAAGCCTTACTCCCTGCTGGCAAAAGATTACCGTGCTGAGTTTCTATACGTTTTTCATGCTCTGTCAGAAGATGAGTGATTTTCTCAAAGTCATACTGCCCCAACGCAAATTTCAGGTCGTTAATGGTTTGCTGATTCAGTCCGGTTCCTGACAGATAATCAGAGTCGCTAAGATGATCCACGATCTGAGTATCGAACTCAGTTGCCAAATCAATAAGCGCCTTGAGGTGGGTACGTCCCTGCTCAGTTACCGAAAGGCTGGCATCACTAATTGTCTGGGATTGATGAGGAACTTTTAGATGCTCAACCAAAGACCGAATCGTTGTATCCAGTTCTTTATTCAATTGCACTAACTGGGGTTCAACCCCTTCAGATTCACCATTATTAAGGCATCGCTCAATTTGCTCGCAAATTTCTGAAATTCTCGTAAGACCAATATTTCCCGCTGCGCCTTTGAGTGTATGCAGTTCAAATGGTAATTGTGATGACTCTTCTGTGCTAACTAACGGAAACCTTTTTTGTCGATACTGTTCCAAGAAACGAGACAGTAATTTCAGATACAGTTTATGATCGCCACCAACGGCCTTTAGCCCAAGTCCGGTATTGATACCTTCGATGTGGCTAAAGTCGGCTGCCTCGGATGACGCTTTGCGTTGTGACGGTGTTATCCAGCGCGCCATTACCTCGAACATCTCCTCAAGAATGATAGGTTTACCTATGAGGTCATTCATACCACTTTGTAATGCTCGTTCTCTGTCCCCAACCAAAACACTAGCAGTCATAGCTATAATAGGTAATGTATCCAGTGCCAGTTCACTACGGATGGTACGCGTAGCTTCATAGCCATCCATAACCGGCATTTGACAATCCATCAGAACGCCATCGAAGGCTTGCTCTTTGAGTATTTCCACGGCCTCAAGTCCATTTTCAACCACCGTCACCTTGACCCCTTTGGACTTCAATAGCTCTTTAGCCACTTCCTGATTAATTACGTTGTCTTCGACAATCAGGATGTGACTGTCAGATAGCGCATTCACAGCCTTTGAAGTGGTGTTGGAGTGAGCTCTGTGACGATGGGTTGTGACTTCGCCATCTAACACGGCAGAGACTAATGCGTCATGCAGAGTTGATGCGGTAAAAGGCTTTTCAAGCACGTTGTCAGCCTGCATGTCGGTGGACTCAAGCGCATCTATGACGTCGTCTTGTCCGCTAGCACACAACACCAGAAGCTTCGTTGTGAGCGCTTGTGGGTAAGCTTCTCGGAATTTGAGCAGCAACTGAGTGTTATCTGTAGCATCACTGCGCCAGGCGTACAATAAGACGTTAGGAAACGTGGTTTTGTCTTTATGTGCTTCAGCAAGGCTCTCCAGCGTTGGGTAACACGCGACTTTACATTGGATCCTTTCAAGCTGACTCAAGGTAACACGGGATGATTCCTCTGAACCATCGACAAGGGCAACACTCTGGCTTTGAAGTTTAGGCGGATATAAGACTTGTCGCTCGGATTCAATGGTGCCAAATTGCAATGTGAAGCTGAAGCGGGCACCTTCCCCTAAACTGCTCTTAACAGCGATCTTGCCACCCATCAATTCAACCAAATTTTTGGTAATGGCCAATCCTAAACCTGTTCCGCCGTATTTGCGCGTCGTAGAAGAGTCTGCCTGTGAAAAAGATTCAAACAACGAATCAATCTGCGACTCAGACATCCCAATCCCCTCGTCCTCCACCGAAAACAGAAGCCGGCAACTCTTTCTACGCTTCAATTCAGTCGATATTTTTATCGTCACAACACCTTGGTCGGTAAACTTGACGGCATTGGTGGCCAGATTAGTCAGTACTTGTTTTAACCGCAACGGATCACCAATGAGATAAGAGGGTACATCCGGTTCCACATCAATCACCAACTGAAGTTGCTTACGCTTAGCACTATCGTCAATCAGATTAATGACATCATCTAAAACCGTGTCCAGCGAAAACTCCACCGTTTCTATTTCGACTTTCCCGGCTTCAATTTTGGAGAAATCGAGTATGTCATTGATCACACCCAATAGTGCCTGAGCAGAATGGTGAACTTTGTTAATGTAGTGACGCTGCTTGTTGTCGAGGTTCGTTTCCAAAGCCAGATGACTCATGCCAATAATAGCGTTCATTGGTGTTCGGATTTCATGGCTCATGTTGGCCAGAAAGTCCGATTTCGCCTGACTGGCGTTCTGAGCCCTCACGTTACTCTCAGCCAGTTCTTCCGTAACAGTATGAAGCTCTTTTTGTGACTTTCTGATCAGGTAGGCTAATAACAGGATGGCTAATGTAAACAGAACGCCTCCATACGTCGTCATGTTCGCTAAACCTCTTGCCTCCGACATTTCTTTGAAACGGCGATTACGAATTTCCAGAATAGCACTGTCAATTTCGATGGCCGAGTCCACCATTTGTTCAGCAATTTGATCGATGTTATTTGAGACTTGCATCAGTTGATGGAACTGTTGCAAATATAAAGTCAACGCGGGATCTAGCTCAGTCAACAATGCCTTTTCGTCAAGCTCAATCAACATGCCCTTTAGGATCTCTGTTCTCTGAATCCCCCTCTCCAACAGGGTAATTACGTTTTGCGCATGAATGGTTTTTGCTTCAGGAGAAATGGCGAGTGAGAAATCCCTGTCGGTCTGTCTGGCGGAATCAATTTCCTGTGTGAGTGCGGTAATACTGTTAGACAAATTAATACGTCGAACCATGAAATTCTGTATTTGGGCTACTTTCGCCTGCGCTCGTTCAAACACCAGGCTCTCATTACTTCTTAAATCCAATGCGGCCTGCGCCAGGTCAAACGCGACTCGGGTAAAATTGGCCAGCTGAGGATCATCTAGCCGCAGGTTTTGTGAACCCGATGACTCTCTGAATGCCGTTAAGTTCTGGAAGTACTTTCTTTCTAAGCTGATCAATTCATTTAATAGCTCACGACTCCGACTGTCTTCGATTCGGTCATTAAGAAAATCCAGATATCGTGCGATCTTATTTAACTCTGCTTTGCTGAGGTGGTATTCCTTCAAGTTTCCAGAAACCAGAAAATCTTTGGCATGATTACGCGCCGACTCGACTGCAACAGAAAGTTGAAACGACGTGGTAGAGTTTCGTGAGATGTCACTCATTGATTGTCGCAACTGAGTGACCTGTTCCTTGTCATACTCAATGTATTTCACCTGCAAGGTGTGGATCGCGTCAGCAATTGCACTGGCGGTTCTCGCCGCCGAAACCATCTGCGCACGCTTATCCAGGGAGATTTGCGACAAACTGACATAGTTTTGAAAATCGACACGATAATTCGTGATTTGACTCACCAACTCCTTGGTGCCGGAGCTGTCTTCATGTCGCTCCAAATGAAACGTTTCCGACAGTTTCAGTGCCTCAGTCATATAATCAAAAGCGGTCTCAGCTTCTTTATCCGATAAATCCCGGGTAAAGGACAATTCATGCAGGCGGGCCCGATCCAGTGTAAGCAGCAGCTGTCCGGCCCCTTCATATCGATCGACTGAACGAAAGAGCTTGTCCAGGCTTATCCACGCCGCAAGCCCGACACACAGCAGCAATACCAGAACAATCAAAAAGCCTGCTGCAATCTTATTTGATGTCAATATAGAATGTTTAACGCTGCTTGAATTCATTGTCTCTCCATGACTTGACCAACCGCCTCATCGGCGAAAGTCCGCTTTATTTTTTCTATTTCAGACTCAAGCGAAATAAACACCTCTACAAGCTGAGGTTCGAAATGTTGGCCTGACTGCTGACAAAGGTAATCAAATGCGTCTGCTGTGTTCCATGCGGCTTTGTAGGGCCGCTCGCTGGTTAATGCGTCAAACACATCCGCAATGGCAACGATACGTGCTGAGAGAGGTATTGCCTTACCGGCAATACCTCTAGGGTAGCCACTGCCATCCCATTTTTCGTGGTGGTACAGAGCCACTTCCTTAGCAAGATCAATCAAAGGAGAACTGTGCTTTCCTAGAATCGCCACTCCGTACTCAACATGACGTTGCATCTCGTTCCATTCGGAGGAATCCAGTCTGTCCGTTTTCAGCAACACGCTATCTGCAATACCGATCTTGCCGACATCATGCATCGGTGCCGCTTCATAAAGCAGCTCAACCCACTTGGGATCGGCCCCAATCTTCTCTGCCAATAAACGGCTGTAGTGACTCATTCGAACCACATGCATACCTGTTTCATTGTCCTTGTACTCAGAGGCCCGCCCCAGGCAATGAATGATCTCTCTCTGTGTCGTCTTAATGTCTTCGGTTCTTTTTTGAACTTCTCGCTCTAACTGCCTTTTCTGGTGGTGTAAAGCCAACTGTGCGGCAACTCTGGCCCGAACGATAGGCGGACTGACTGGCTTTATAATGTAGTCAACAGCCCCTAGCTTAAAACCTCTCGTTTCGTCTTCTACCTGGCTCTTGGCCGTCACGAATATCACCGGTATGTCGCGAGTCAACGGATTGAGTTTGAGGGTCTGACACACTTCGTAGCCATCCATCTCAGGCATCATTACGTCTAACAGAATAATGTCTGGCTTTGGGGTACGCTCGGCAATTTTTAGGGCAATACGACCATTAATGGCCACTTTGACCCGATAACTATCGGAGAGTATTCCATTGAGTACGTCCAGGTTCTCGGGGGTATCATCGACAACCAGTACCGTAAACCTATCGTCCTTATAAGGTTCAGCGCTCATTTCCAACCACTTACTTGTCTTTTTTATCAGTAAAGTATTGTTTGGTTTGGATAAATATCAAGTCTCATTTGCTTAAGGCTGGAGTAATTCGTGGGATGAAGATGTAAATTAGAGTACAATTCGATCAATTGTTGTAATGGATCTTTTTTACATGGATGTATACAAAACCATCGTAGTTGGGCTCTTTGGCGCTCTTCTAGGAAGCCAGTTACCCATACCCCTGGCCGAACTGTTTGCCGCGGCACTGGTTGTGGTGGCGTATCTGCGCCTGACCAAAAAAAATCTAAGGTTGCCCACTGCCGTATTGACCACCATCCAGATCATCCTTGGGGTCAGTATCGGTATTACTGTCCAGCTTTCAGAGCTGATTGACTCTTTCTCTATGCCGCTATTTGTTGGGCTAATACTCTGTATGCTGTCGCAGACAAGTGTTAACTTTGTCTGGTTATATAAAAAAGAAAAGTGGACACCGTTTGAGTCACTCCTTGGCGCAATCCCTGGCGCGATGGCGGCGATACTGATGATCAGTGAGGAGCAACAAAAACCTTCTCCGAAAATCATATTCTCCCACTCTATTCGCTTACTGTTGCTAGTCGTACTGGCCGGATTTATCGCGACCACCGGGGATGGCACTTCACAGCTAAGTCAAACCTTATCTCCTTCTCAGATACCACATTTGGCACTCTTAGCACTGGCGAGTTACCTGCTAGGTAAAGCTGTAGGAAAAATCGGTGTACCTGCGCCGTTTCTGCTCACCAGTTTATTGGTAGCGGCGCTCTACAACGCGCAGTTTCCAACGCTCCAACTTGTGATTCCCGAGAGTCTGATCATGGTCGCCACCGCGATCTTAGGTGTTCTGATTGGCTCACGGCTGGCACCAACAACTCTGAAACAGGCGCTCGAATACTCTAAAGCAGGCTTCATCGTCACCCTACTTGGTGTTAGTGTCACCGTATTTTACGCCTGGCTGTTTAGCAGCCTGACAGGAACTGACTGGGAAGTACTGCTGCTCGCCTGGGTTCCGGGTAGTGTGGAGGCAATGACGGCGGTTGCTTTACTCTTGGGCCTTGAACCGGCTTTTGTGGCAATAAATCACGTGATGCGATTGATGATGTTGTATATGATGCCAGTCGTCCTGAAATCCCCCCTACAACGCTTAAGTCGAATAAAGGATCTGTTTTAAGTCTGGCCTCAGCCTTCCAAGATCGAAAAAGCCCCACTCTGGTAAATGAGCCTAACCAGAGCGGGGCTAAATTGACGTTATTTTAATTATGCCTGACAGTAAGATTTTGCGATTTCTGCGCCCAAACGAGCGTTGTTCAGGACTAGCTGAATGTTTGAATCCAGACTGTTGCCACCTGTTAATTCGCAGACTCGCGCAAGCAGGAACGGTGTTGATTCTTTACCGGCAATGCCCTGCTCCTCAGCTTCAGCCAATGCCTGCTCGATAGCGCCATTAATGGTTTCAACTGGCATGGCGTATTGCTCTGGAATAGGATTCGCAATCACTGCACCACCAGCGAGATTCATTTCCCACTTGGCTTTAAGAGCAACCGCGATCTCTTGCGCAGAATCCAGACGGTAGTCGATGCCATGTTCGCTTTCTCGTGTGTAGAAAGCAGGCAAGCTGTCGGTCTGATAGCCAATCACCGGTACACCCTGAGTTTCAAGATATTCGCGAGTCAGAGCCAGATCCAAAATCGATTTTGCACCCGCACATACTACGGCAACGTTGGTGTTCGCCAATTCTTGTAAGTCCGCAGAAATATCAAACGTTTCCTGAGCACCACGGTGAACACCGCCAATACCACCAGTTGCAAACACGCGAATACCCGCCATTTCAGCCAAAATCATAGTGGCTGCCACGGTTGTTGCACCATCTTTCTCACCTGCCACCATGAATGGGATATCACGACGACTAACTTTAGTTACGGCCGTTCCAGCTTTACCTAAATACTCGATCTGCTCTTTGTCCAATCCAACCTTCAGGCGACCTTTGATAATAGCGATAGTCGCCGGAACGGCGCCAGACTCACGAATGGTCTCTTCTACCAACAATGCTGTTTCTACATTGCGCGGGTAAGGCATACCATGAGAGATAATCGTCGACTCGAGTGCAACAACAGGTTTGTTTTCCGCCAGTGCCTGTGCGACTTCTGGTTGAATATCTAGATATTTCTCTAACATGTGGATTCCTCTATTAGGCGATAAACCGCCTTTTCAGACATAATTGAATTGATGGTCGAGTTGGACTGCAATGCCAGTCTTGCGGCACCTAAGGCAAACTCTACACTGGTTGCCCAATCCCAACTCTGTAAATAACCATGGGCTAAGCCCGCCATAAGTGCATCGCCGGCTCCGGTCACATTATTGACCTGAGTTTTAGATGCGGAGATAAAGTGCCCCTGCCCTTCATCACTTGAATATGCGCCCTCTTTCCCCAAACTGATCAGCAATCGCTTTACGCCCATACTATGTAGCTTGTTCGCGACATCTGGTAGTTGCTGCGGGTGCTCGATTTTGCACTCCGCCAACAACTCAGCTTCTGACAGGTTAGGCTTAAGGGTATGAATGTATTCCAAATACGGTTTGATCTTGCCGGCTTTGACTGAGGAGACCGGATCAACAAATATGGGCTTATCGGCGTGCGCATGAAACAGATAATCCAGCGCTGACTCACTGAGGTTGGCATCCAGGACAATTGCTGATGAGCGATTTAGCATCGCAGCGCGTTTGGTTAATTGCTCAACGTTTAACTCATTAATCAATGACATATCGTTAAGCGCCAATTGGAGCTCACCACTGGGATCGTGAATGGATAGATAAGTACTGGTTGCTTTGCCCGGTACGATCAAACACTGTTCAACGCCAATGCCGGCGGTACGGCAAGACTCCAGAAGTTGCTCACCCCACAGGTCGTCACCAATGGCACCGATAAACTGGACTTTACTGCCAAGTCTGGAGAGATTGTCTGCAATGTTGCGGGCGACGCCCCCTGCTCCTGATGTCAGAACGCCGGGATTAGAATCACCCATCAACAATTCTGAGGTTGAACGTCCACACAAGTCCATGTTTGCACCGCCAATGACGGTAGCAAAACGTTCGGGTGCTATTACATAGCCCTTGCCCTGGATAAAACCTTTTTTAGTGAGATTCATGATATGCCCCGCCACGGCACTGCGGCTGAGATCCAACATCTCTGCTAGCGTGTTTTGGGCAATCATCGGGTCTTGCTTGATAAGATCTAAAATCTGTTGCTCGCGCTCGGTCATAAACATTTGTCCGGTCATACAAACTTTTGTTTGGATGATAATGCGCCCCTCAAGGGCAGGCAAACGTTTTCTTTGCTCAACTTGCGATCGTGATAACCTGATCACAGAAAAATCGACCCGGCACGAGATACATGTGCTTGCATTGTCATGTGTGAATGAAGTCACTTGAACTGGTCAACTTGTGCTCGCTACTATCCCAATAACCATATAAAAATTAATGATAAGAAATGTATGGATTATATTGATTGTATTGCCAGCACCAATCGTGCTCTGAGTTGCCGTAACGGCATCGATGAGCTGTTTAACACCCTCAGGAAAAAGTACCCTTTCCTGTCACGCCTCTGCGTGTCTGTAACATCGGGTAACCACCTTGAAAACTTCCACGTTATCGACCATCAGGACACCAGCGATCGCTTTGATGTGATTTCCATGTGCAGTCAACACTGTCAGCCACTGATTAAAATCATCGAAAATCAGGAAATCCGCGTGGTCGCCGATCTGAACGAACTCAGTGACAACGAACGCAATGTGCGCCTAAAAGGTTTAGGCCATAGAAGCAGTTTCACCATGGGTCTGAAAACCGACCGAAAAAACGGCGCATTGCTATTTTTTAACGCCACCCAGCCCGATTACTTTAACGATGGCGCGCTGCACGCCGATTTGCTGTTTGTGAAAGAAGTGATTGTCAGTTTGCTGTGTCACGACCAATATAAACACCAGATGTTTCTGCAAGCGCTAAAACTGGCGCTGAAGATCAGCCACAAACGGGATCCAGAAACTGCAGATCACCTTATGCGCATGAGCCAGTACAGCAAATTGCTTGCTGAGCTGCTGGCAAAGAAGCTGCCCGTCGACCACAGGTTCATTCAATGGATAGAACTGTATTCCCCTTTCCACGACATCGGCAAATATCGCATACCAGATCACATTCTATTTAGTCCACATCGTTACACGGCTGAAGAAAAAGCCATCATGGATAAGCATGTCGAATATGGTATCGATATTATCGATGACGTGCTCAACAACATCGATGTCATGACGGCGAGTAGCGCTGAAGTCGGGTTTCTGAAAAATATTATCTACTGCCATCATGAACGCTTCGATGGCCAGGGATATCCCTCAAAAACCTCTGGAGTCGATATTCCTCTGGAAGCCAGAATCATCACCATCGCTGATGTCTTTGATGCCCTGCTGAGCAAACGCAGTTATAAACACGCCTGGAGCATGGATGAGACCCAGCAATATATCGTCAATCAAGCGGGATCCGCATTCGATCCCCTGCTGGTAGCCACTCTGCTAGAACACATTGACAAGTTCAGAGCGATCTACGAACAGTTTCCCCCTGAAGCCGATTCAGAGGAAAATGTCGCCTAATCCGCACCGTTTGCTGACCCGAAAATTCGGTCGAATACAGTCAGGGGGGCGACTCTCGCACTGGCTTTACATTGCCATTTTGAGCTATTGGCGACCAGCCATTTTTGCTGTGCCCCCGCTATGATGGCTTGACTGACAGCAGCTTCGCGTAACTGGTGCTCCATCGCAAACTCTGTTGGCTCTGCCTCAAGCGGAGGCAGATCGGGTGTCCGGGCTCCACCAGCAATTTTCATCACCGAGGCACAACTAATGATGCCGACGTCAGCCGAAAACTGGCCAAAGAAGTATCCGACATTATCACCAACGACATCACCATCGTTGGTTCTGAGTTTGCCTCCGGGGATCCAGGTCTCGATGTGGTCGTGTTGAGCAAGAATGTGTGCCGCCTGAAAATTGTTAGTGACCACCCGCAGTTCTTTGTGATTCCCTAGTAATGCCGCAATGGCGGCAATCGTCGTACCAATGCCAAGAAAAAGCGTACAGCCGTCCGGAACCTGTTGAACGACCCGCTCTGCAATCCGCTGCTTCTCACTAAGATTGGTGGCACTGCGCGTTGTAAAGCTACGATTGGTCAGGGTTGCTGGCAAACTCACGCCGCCGTGATGACGGCGTGCCAGTCCAATCGCACACAGCTCATTGATATCGCGCCGAATGGTTTGAGTCGTGACATTGAAGAGAGCCGACAAACCATCGATGGTGCAATATTCCTGTTGTTGGATCAGGTCAACGATCCGTTGCTGCCGCATGCTCAAGTTGTGCATGTTTAACTACCACATTCTGAATTCTGAGAAACTCCGACTCCATAGTCGGGACAAATTACTCCTGAACACAACTTTCATGCTGATAGTTTTGCGGAACATCAGTGATCATCATATCAACGCCCCATCTCCAGTGTTGTTCCACCAGTTCCGGAAAGTTTGGCGTATAACAATACAGTTGATAACCGGCCGCTTTGACCCATTTCGCGGTTGCTTCATCCAGAAAACGGTAATCACAGTGGACGCTAAAAGCCTGAAGCTCGGTCAACATATCTCGCGCGTTACCCGGAACTTTTTGCCACAATTGTCCTCGACGGATATCTGGAAGCAGGTGCTTCATCAGCATCAGTGCTTCGGTCTCAAAACTCGAAAACAGCAGCAAATCACACTCTGCACCGACATCCTCAATAACCCTTTTAACCGCTTGGCACAGCAGTTCTGCACTGTCCCCTTCATGAACTTTCAGCTCGATATTAAGTTTAACCCTGTGCCTTTTTGCAAACATCAAGGTTTCCGCTAACGTGGGAATTCGTTCATCACGAAATTGCTCATCAAACCAAAGGCCCGCATCCAGCTTTTGCAGTTGAGAGAGTGTTAAAGCCGCCACATTGCCACTACCGTTGGTGCATCGATTGACCGTTTGATCGTGAATGACAACGGGCACTCCGTCTTGACTCAGCTGGACATCAATTTCGATCCACTCCGCCCCATAACGCACTGCATACTCAAATGCCGCCAGAGTATTTTCTGGTGCCTTACTGGATAGACCTCGGTGTGCGGTTAGTTTCATTGTTTCCCCTGGATGTTCATTTATGTTCACCTGAAGCATCTCAGGGCTATGTGACAGAAATATTTCAATTAAAACAACAAATTATGACAATGGTATCTTTCAATTAAGTTCATTTAACTGTCACTGAAACGTCATTTTCCTAGTCTAACTTTCAAGTGAACATTCAGGGCGGATACACGAAACCAAATGAACATCTGCGCTGACTTTATTGAACTGATACTCAAAACGATAAGGGAAAAGTTATGTCTATTAAGCACCTCACAGGAATGGCGGTTGCCGCCGCTCTCATGAGCACGGGCGCACATGCCAAAACCGAGGTTGAGTGGTGGCACGCGATGGGTGGCGCACTGGGTCAGAAAGTGAACGAAATCGCAGCGAATTTCAACGCTAGCCAGTCTGAGTACGAGATCAAACCCGTCTATAAAGGCAGTTATGCCGAAACAATGACCAGCGCTATTGCCGCGTTTCGCGCCAAAGAGCAGCCGGCTATTGTTCAGGTGTTCGAAGTAGGTACCGCCACTATGATGGGTGCAAAGCAAGCCATCTACCCGGTTTATGAGTTGATGGAAGACACCAAAGAGCCATTCAGCCCTGACAATTATCTTTCAGCGGTGACCGGTTACTACACCACAAATGCGGGACAAATGCTGTCGATGCCGTTTAACAGCTCTACCCCGGTGATGTACTACAACAAAGATATGTTCGCGAAGGCGGGCATCAAATCGGCGCCGAAGACCTGGAAAGAAATGGAAACCGTATCGCGCCAACTGCTTGCCTCGGGGGCCAAATGTGGCTTTACCACCACCTGGCAGTCCTGGACTCAAATTGAGAACTTTGGTGCACGAAATAACATCCCTGTCGCCACCAAAAACAATGGATTTGGTGGCTTCGACACCGAATTCAAATTCAATGCAGCACCCTATGTTAAGCACATTGAACAGATGGGTGAGTGGTCGAAAGAAGGCCTGTTTAAATACGGCGGCCGCCAATCTGATGGCATGCCATTGTTCTACACTCAAGAGTGCGCAATGACGATGGGCTCATCGGCGGGTCTGGCTGGCATTCAGGAAAACATGAAAGACATCAATGTTGGCGTGGCCCAGCTTCCTTACGATGACGAACTTATCGCCAAACCACAAAACACCATCATAGGCGGTGCCTCATTGTGGGTACTTCGTGGTCATTCGTCGCATGAGTACAAAGGGGTTGCTAAATTCTTCACTTACCTGTCTAGCCCGGAAGTGCAAGCAGACTGGCATCAGTTTACCGGTTACCTGCCTATCACCAAACAAGCGTATGAGCTCACCAAACAACAGGGCTTCTACCAAGCCAACCCAGGCACGGATACTGCGGTAGTGCAGATGACATCAACACAGCCAACCGCAAACTCTAAGGGCATTCGCTTTGGTAACTTCCTGCAAACGCGTGACATCATCAATGAAGAACTGGAAGCGGTCTGGGCAGGTAAAGCATCCGCGAAATCTGCACTGAACAACGCCGTTCGCCGTGGTGACGAACAGCTGCGTCGCTTCGAGCGCACACAGAAATAATCCGTAGTCCTTTCACCGTCGCTGCCCTCAATGAGGGTGGCGACTGTTCGGTAATCTTATATGTCATCACAAGTTGTATTTAAAAATAAGTGGCTGCCATACGCACTGATTGCGCCGCAGCTGATTATTACCCTGGTGTTTTTTATCTGGCCTGCGGGTCAGGCTGTGTTCCAGTCCTCGCAATTAGAAGACGCATTCGGAATCAGCAGGGAGTTCGTCGGGCTGGAGAATTTCAGCAAACTGCTCAGCGACAGTTACTATCTGGATTCGTTTTTTACCACTCTGCAATTCAGCGTTTGCGTCGCGGTACTTGCTCTGGTTAGTGCCCTGATATTATCCGCATTTGCTGAGCACATTGTACGCGGCTCAACCGTCTACCGCACTTTTTTGATTTGGCCATACGCTGTTGCCCCTGTGGTCGCAGGATCGCTATGGCTGTTTCTTTTCGACCCGACAATTGGTGTGATCACCGACATACTCAAATGGTTTGGTGTGCACTGGAACCCCACCCTGAACGGCACTCACGCCATGTGGATGGTGGTGATCACCTCAACCTGGAAACAGATCAGCTATAACTTCTTATTCTTTTTGGCTGCTTTACAGTCGGTGCCCAAATCACTGCATGAAGCCGCTGCGATCGACGGAAGTGGGCCCGTCAAACGATTTGTGACGATCAGTTTCCCACTTATTTCACCCACCAGCTTTTTCTTACTGGTTGTGAACTTCGTCTATGCCTTCTTCGATACCTTTGCGATTATCCATGCCATGACGCAAGGCGGACCAAGCAATAGCACCTCGACACTGGTTTACAAGGTCTACAACGATGGCTTTATTGGACTCGACCTTGGCTCCTCGGCGGCTCAGTCCGTCATTCTGATGATGCTTGTCGCCATGTTGACCGTAATTCAATTTAAGTATGTAGAAAAAAAGGTGGCGTACTAATGGTAGAAAGAAGACCCCTGTTTACACTGTTTTGCCACATGGTTCTGGTACTTGGTATTGTGTCCATTGCTCTCCCCGTATGGATCGCCCTGGTCGCCACCACCCATGAAAATACGGAATTTGCCACTGGCACACCACTGTGGTTTGGCGATCTCGGCCTTAGCGTTTTCCGCGAGCTGTTGAGTAACGAAAGTACTTTTAACAACAGTGCCCTGCCAATCACCCACATGCTGACCAACTCTCTGATTATGGCGCTGTGCATTACCCTGGGTAAGCTGACGATTTCCATCATGTCTGCGTACGCGGTGGTGTTCTTCCGTTTTCGAGGTCGTATGGTCGCGTTTTGGATGATCTTCTTTACCCTGATGTTGCCGGTGGAAGTACGCATCATGCCAACGTTTGAAGTCATCACTAATCTCAATATGTTGAATTCGTTCTATGGGTTAACGATTCCATTGATTGCCAGTGCCACTGCCACCTTTTTATTCCGGCAGTTCTTCATGACGGTACCCAACGAACTGGTTGAAGCAGCAAGAATCGACGGAGCAGGCCCTGTTAAGTTCTTCTTCGATATTTTGTTGCCCCTATCGCGCACCAATATCGCGGCGCTTTTTGTGATTACCTTTATTTACGGTTGGAACCAGTACCTCTGGCCGTTATTGATTACTACGGACGTGCAGTACTACACCATAGTTATGGGCATCAAGCAGATGCTCGGTGTCGTCGACGGCGTCATTGAATGGAACAAAATCATGGCAACCACCATCATCGCAATGTTGCCCCCTGTTATCGTCGTTATCGGCATGCAAAAAGCCTTCGTCAAAGGCTTGGTAGATTCGGAGAAATAAATGTCAACACTTACACTTTCAAACATCGCTAAATGTTACCCCAACGGCTACCAGGCGATCCCAAAACTGAATCTGGACATTGAAGATGGTGAGATGGTCGTATTGGTTGGACCAAGTGGCTGTGGAAAATCCACTCTGCTCCGCATGTTAGCCGGTCTGGAAGAGATCACCTCTGGGACACTTCACATAGATGATACGGTCGTAAACGCCCTTGAACCCGGAGAGCGAGACATCGCCATGGTGTTTCAGAATTACGCGCTCTATCCTCATATGACGGTGTACGACAACATGGCCTATGGCCTTCGCAATCGTAAAACCCCAAAAGCGGAGATTGAGCGTTTGGTTTCTGAAGCCGCCGAGATGCTTGAGCTCAATGAGCTACTTGACCGCAAGCCAAAGCAGCTTTCCGGAGGACAAAGACAACGCGTCGCTATGGGAAGAGCCATAGTCCGTGAGCCTAAAGTGTTCTTGTTTGACGAACCGCTATCGAATCTGGACGCCAAATTGCGCGTTCAGATGCGTCTGGAAATCAAGCGATTACAGCGCCGCTTAGGCACAACTTCCGTTTACGTGACCCACGATCAAGTCGAAGCCATGACGCTGGCGGACAAACTCGTCGTCCTGAACAAAGGTCATGTTGAACAGGTAGGGACACCGCTCGAGATCTACGACTGCCCCGCTTCGTTGTTCGTCGCCACATTTATTGGCTCCCCATCAATGAATATCATGGACGCGACCGTGTCCTGCGAAGGCATCATGCTTGGCAGTTCGCTTCTTGAACTGAACACTCAATCGCTTAATCTGGGCGACATTAAACTGGGTTTAAGACCGGAACATTTACGTCTGACGGAAGACACCCCCTGGTTCCACGTTGAAGTGGAGCTCATTGAGGCACTCGGGGCTGACTTACTACTTTATTGTAAAACGCTGAACAAGGATGAGCAAAAACTGGTCATTCGCGTTGAAGGGCACTCAAAAATCACTATCGGAGAACAGCTGGGTATTGATATTGACTCAGAACATGTGCATCTTTTTGATAATCGAACATCAAAGCGTATTCCGTTGGATATCGCTCTGCAATCAGAACAAGAGGTGATCAATGCCTAGGCCTTTAACTGAGCTGCCCCTTGCTCAGGCCAAAGAGATTACATGGCTACTGACCGATGTAGATGACACGCTCACCTGGGACGGAACGCTTCCGGCTGAGACACTCCAAGCGCTCAACCAACTGAAAAATGTCGGTATCAAAGTCATTGCTGTTACAGGAGCCTGTGCCGGTTGGTGTGACCAAATAGCCAAACTGTGGCCAGTGCATGGCGTGATCGGTGAAAACGGCGCCTTTTGGATGCAAAAAAACGAAACCGGCTTTCGAACGCATTCGCTGATCCCGATGGAGCAGATGAGAGAACAGCAAAAAAAACTGCTCAAATTATTGAGCAGCGTTCTCCGTGATTACCCGGGCATCGAATTCGCCAATGATCAGCCCTTTCGTTTCTGTGACGTTGCCATCAATCTTGGGCAAGACCGAGAACCCGTCAACGCCGATATGGCCGCCCGACTGCTTCACAGCATCCGGTCACTGACCCTTGAAGGCCAACAAGTCCATGCTACGCAAAGCTCCATTCACATCAACGTGTGGATCGGTGACCACAATAAACGCTATTCTAGTGAGCGGTATCTAAAGGACCATACTGACTTTGATCGACTCACATTGAATAACATCAGCTATATAGGTGATTCACTTAACGATGAATCCATGTTCGCCTGGCTACCTGTCACCTTTGGGGTCAGCAATATTACACCATTACTTGAGAAACTTGGGGCCAGACCGTCTTACATTACCAATGCCAATGGAGGCTATGGATTTGCCGAGCTGGCGGCAAGATTAGTGAAGGCTCGACAGCGCTGACATCAACCTGGGCATCCAGCAAAGTAGCTGAATGCCCGTCTTAATTATGCCTTGCCAGCTTCTACCGACTCAGGGACTGACGTTTTCTCACTCTCAGGCACAAAAGAGAGTAATCCGGTAATGGTCAATGCGACGATGCCCGACATGGTGACTGGTGAGCCAAATATTGTCTGTACCAATTTGGGCGCCTGTTTGAACAAATCAGGTACCAGCATGACTCCGAGGCCTAATCCAAACGAGATCGCAATCGTCATGATCTTGCGTCTGTCATCCAACCCCTAGACCAAGTCATTGTTCACGTCCTTTTCCATTTACTTTCCCTTATGTATTGTTGATTGTATACAACTTAGACCACATTCCATGATCAGCATGCATACCATTTAACTTAACCCATTAATTTCAGAACGTTAGAATCAAGCTACCCTGTTTTCTGCACCAAAAGTTTTCAGTTTCGAGTTACCTTGGTGCATATAAAGAAAAACAAAGTAACAACTAACCGTTTGACTTACACGTGTACGCTGATATTCTAGCGAACAGTTGTAAGCCTAAATGGAGTTTTGGTATGAACACGGCTCAAAAACCCCCTATCATCTGGCTAAATGTGGCTATTTTCCTTGGTACTTTTCTTTTGGCGACGGTTGGCGTTGCCTGGTATGGTTTGGTACAGGGATATTCATTGGTGCATTGGATCTGGTTGGTCATTGCGTTTGTCTTTTGTGGCCTGTCGATTACCGCGGGCTACCACAGACTCTGGTCCCATAAAACGTATGAAGCGCATGATGCTTTGAAATACCTTTTTGCGATTGGTGGCGCTTTCGCCCTACAAAACAGCGCATTGCACTGGTCTTCCGATCACCGTGTCCATCACAAACACGTGGATAACAATGACAAAGACCCTTACTCGGCTAAACGAGGGTTCTGGTATTCTCATATCGGTTGGATGCTCAGAGAGTACCAGGCTGAACGATACTCTGACTATCGAAACTGCCGTGATCTACAGAAGGACAAAGTGGTCATGTGGCAACACAAACACTACATCTCGCTCGCTCTTTTGACGAACCTGGGACTTCCTGTTTTACTTGGTGCCATCTACGGTGACATTCTTGGCTTCGTCTTGGTCGTAGGAGCACTTCGACTGGTATTAAGTCATCACACAACTTTTTTCATTAACTCGCTGGCTCACATTTGGGGATCACAGCCCTACACCAGTAAAAACACAGCGAGAGACAATGGCGTGTTAGCATTTTTCACATTTGGAGAGGGCTACCACAACTTCCACCATATCTTTGAACACGACTATCGAAATGGCATTCGTTGGTGGCAGTTCGACCCGACAAAATGGCTCATCCGCAGCTGCGCTTATGTTGGCTTAACTAAAAATCTCAAACGTGTCTCTTCCTACCGCATAGAAAAGGCCCGTCTGATTCAGACGATGCAAGCGGCAAAAGGACGAATCTTTCAATTGCCGAATGCGGACAAAATCCAGTCGGTACTAGAGAGTGAGTTACAACAACTGCTCAGCCGACTTGGCGAATACGATGAACTCAAGACGCAACTGATTGATTCGGCAAAATCCAGTGTCAAAGAGAAGTACGAAAATGCGCTGCTTCGGGTGCGTATTAAACAACTGGATATGGTGTTGAAAGAGCAAAGAAAGCGTTGGTTGGTTATGATCAACAACCCGAAACTGGCACTCAGCTAAGCGTATAGTATTATTGACACTGAGCGAGCTTCACGGAAGCTCGTTTTCTTATATAGTCCAACCATTATTATGGGGAAAGAATGGACTATGAATAAGAAAAACCTCTGGCAGTTGAGTCAGGCTTCTATGGGGGTCGTTCAGTGGATAGGTATAGCTGTCGTGATTGCTCCTCTTATCATTTCTCGTACTGGCAGTGGTATCGTCGTCGGACAAGTTATGATGATTCTTGGCTTGTGTGGCTTAATTGCTCCTGTTTTGGGAGCCGTTGCTGACCACTACGCCTTGCATCGCCCCTTCCATCTTACGGCACTTATTAGCCACACTGCTGCTCTGTTACTGTTGATCTTCGTCTCTGATACCCTGTGGCATTATTGGTTCATAGCCGCTCTTATTGGTATAGGTAGTAATCTTCTGCTCATACTCAATCCTACCTATGCCCTACGTCTTAATCCCTGTAACATCAAACAGTCCCGCTCGCTGAAACGGTTGTTCCAGTTGCAAATGTTCGGAGTGATGGTCGCTGGTACACTTATTGGCGTTTTAGATTACACAGGCTTTGGATCATCAACCCAACTCATCGCTTTACTGGTATTAGACCTTGTGCTTTTGTTGGTCATCATCGCCGCGCCTCCAAAGAAAATCGTGCTGAACTCTTCAGATAATGACCGCCAAACTCTCCCCACCAATAGCCGTTCTAAGTTTTTATGGTATAGCTTTGTATTGTGCGTCCTGCTGTCCATGTTTGTCGGCTCAAACATGGTTGAGATGGGGCCGGTCATCATTGAACAGGGATTTGGGGTCAGTATGTCCAGTTCGTCGTTCGGGATGGCAATGGCTGCTGCTGTCACGCTTATCGCCCTGCAACCCGCCGGACGCTGGATGGAGAAGCACGGGTCACATGCATTATGGTTTGTCACCATTCTGGTCAACCTTATGGTTGGCGTCGGAATATGGCTGATGTATGGTGCCACTTTAACAGTGCTATTACCCCTTTATTTGGTGCTAATTTCTATTGTGAATGGCGCATGGAATGATATTTCGATTGCTGCACTGGCTGACGAGCTTAGCCCATATTCACCCGCTACCTCACAAGGCTTCATGGCAGCGGCAGTTTCTATAGGGTTCTCTTTCGGAACGTTCATTGTAGGCTACTTTATTGAAAAGCAAAGTATTTCTAGCGTTATGAACTTTCTCGCATTAAGCGGCATTGCAATCACGTTGTTAGCATCGGGGATTTTGATCGTACGAAAGCGAGCGCGACACGCAATCCGCGCTCCGAAAACCGTTCATCAAAGATAAATATCAAAGGATTGAGGTTGCGTTGCGCCCTGCTTCTTTAGATTGATAGAGGGCTTTGTCTGCTCTTTTCAGCCAGTCAAGGTGGCCAGTGTCGAGGAGGTTATACTCCGTAATACCGAGGCTGATGGTGTATTTCAGTTCATGCCCATCAATTGCAAGAGACAGTTCTTCGATACGCTTGCGCAGCCGCTCCGCAAAATACGAGGCCTGATCTGCCGTCGTCTCTGTCAGCAACACTGCAAATTCTTCTCCGCCATATCGCCCACACACGTCGCTTCCTCGCGCCGCTTTCATCAGTTGTTGCGCAGTTTCCCTGATCACGAAGTCGCCAATGGCATGGCCATAGGTATCATTGACCCGTTTGAAGTGGTCAATGTCAAACATGACGAGTGTTGACGTCCCACCATGAGTTTGTAGCGAATTGAACTCCTCAACAAACTTAGACTCCCAGAAAGCCCGATTGAATAAACCGGTCAAACCATCGGTTCTGCCCATCTCGGTCAGCTTTTCATTCGAGCGTTTCAGGTGCATCTTGCTTTTGGCGATGTCAGAGACATCCTGGAGCATGATGGCAAAGTGCGTCACCTCGCCCTTAGGAGATTTGAGAGGCGTAATCACCATATTTTGATACATGTTGAGCAGCCCTTGAGACACTGGAGAGAAATTCTTGAACTCAAAGATAATTGGTCGGTCTTCCCAGTTAGAAAAACCGCGTGTTTTCAACTTTGCGGTTGATTCCAGCTTCGCCTTTAACCACCGCTCAGGTAGGTTCGGGTAACTACGGAACAAACATTTGCCCATAATGTTGTCAGCATTAATTCCGCTGTAATGCTGCATGAAACTGTTCCAGGCACACACTCGGTATTCACGATCCACCACCACAAGGCCTGCATCCAAGGTGTCGAGTAGTTGCATCGTCCAGTGAAAATCGGTCAGTTCCAGAGTCATAGTCGTCATGGTCGTCATTGTAATAACTCCATTTGGCGATGAATGATCTCCACTGACTCTTCATCAAACATAAAAAGGACTGAGCAGAATAAATCTAACGCTTCCGCGTCATAGGTGTACTCCACTGTAAACACGTGCTCGCTCTCGTTAAGCATCGAATTTTGGGGACTAAACGCTTGAATTCGAAGGGGTTCGCGCAATGAAAATTCCAACCCCAACTGCTCCGACAGTGATACCAGAAAGGAAGAAACCAGAACATTCACCAGATTGACCACTATTTCATCGCGGGACACTTCGCCGTGATCAAACCCTAATCGTCGACCAACAAGGGAAACCGATTCCCCCTCAATACACACCAAAGCCTCACCATGCAGACCTCCGCCCACAAATCGCTGGGCTGCAGCACAACTGCCGTCTCGATTCAGAGTATCCTGAATCATCATCGTCAGTTCACTGAAGGTCAGTTCACCGACCGTAGGTACCGGCAATAAAATGAACTCTTTAAGCTGCTCAGACATGGTTGCAGCCCCCGCCCCCAAAGCGATATTCGCTGTTTCCTGAAACAGCTCGAACATTTGAGCCTTGCTCAGTGGCGTTTGCACCGCCTGAATAGTGCTAAATGGGATGTGCAGATCGTTGAAAAGTGGGCCAGCGGACTCGGCAGTCAAGGGCTTTTGAATGAAAGCGTAGGCACCGAGTTCGAAGCAGCGTTGCTGAGCCGGCTGTTGGATGTCACCAGATACCACCACGATTTTCGCTTCGTGTGTTGTAGATTGAAGAGACTGCAATACTTCAAAACCATCCATTTCTGGCATGGTTAAGTCCAGAAACAGAACATTGATGGCAACGCTCTCCATCAAATCCAGAGCTTCTTGTCCACTTTCGGCATACATGATTTCGCCTTCAAACGAGCCGGCAATACAATTTGCTAAACTTCTTCTGGCGACTTTTGAGTCATCACATATGAGTATCCGCATGAATCCATTCAAATTTATTGGTAATTGACCAATCTATAATAAACAGAATTGCGTGTGGGACGCCAGAGCTATTTTGAACTAACGTCACACTTTTTGCGTGAATTGGCCCGTCATTCTTAACATAGACGTTACATCATCCTGTTTTGAGAGCCACTTCAAAAAACTGGCATGTCAGGATCTAACCTAACAGCCTTAGCCAGTAGGAACCTTGGGATTGGTTTAACAATGACAAAAGTGAAGTCCAAACGGGTTAGACGGAGAACCACTAAGAACTGGGAAAGGGACAAATTGGCACACGACTGTCTACGATTCTGCATTATCAATAAGACGCATTACTCAATTAGAAGCCAAATACAAAAACACCACTTTGAACGATTAGCTGCCCAAGTGCGGTTTCATCAAAACAGGTCTTGCTGAGGACTTTCTTGCTCCTCCAGGACTTTGTTAACTACCTGAACTTTGCCCTGCATTAACTTCCGACGATACCTTTGTCGACATAGCTTGATGATATGTAACTGCTGAGCAGGCGTGTAGGAGAGCCAGTTAAAGCGCTCCTCACGCTTGCGCATACAACCCATGCAGTACCCTTTCTCATCAACAGTACACACGCGTACACACGGACTAGGCACCGTAAAAAACTCTAGCTGCTCCATTGACATCCTTTAATCATTTAGCGACGGCAGACTTAAAAGGCAAAATCAACTCCCGGATAGTAAGAATAGTCTGAACTCTTTGGTTTTTGCGAATCGGTTATCACCGAGACGCAACGGTTTACAATTGATCGGTTGAAATACCACTATACTCAAGTGACCTCAAGATGCAGGACTCAGAGCTTCATCAAGGTGTTCAGTTCAAGGAAAATAGTTGAAGGAATGGCTATTCCCTTTCAAAGCTATTTGACGCAGAAATGTGCACCTTGATGAGCTCCCAAAGGGCGAGTTTACTTGGCTTCTATGCTTTGTTAGCGATTTTCGATTTAGAGCCACTAGAACTTCAAATCACCGCCGCGCCTAGAAGCCAAGTAATTCTCGCTGAACAAGCATCTTGAGGTTACTTGAGTATATACTAAAGATAACCTAGCGCTGACAAAAAACACTGTTTTATTAGTTAGCCTTGTCAATAATTTCATTCAGTTGGAGCAAATAATATGAAGATTTTTTCTAAGAAGTTACTAGCGGCTGTTGCCCTTCCGGTACTTATGACGGCTTGTACAGCAAACGACACGAAAGAGGAAGCAATGAAGGCAGTAACGGCTCAGGATCTTCAACATCATAACTGGAATTTAGTTCAGATCGATGGCAACCCAATTCAGGTCGATGAGCAGAGCCAAGCACCTCGTCTGGAAATCGGTGAGAAGATGACCGCGAATGGTAACGCTGGTTGTAACAACTTCTTTGGCCAGGGCGAGCTAAAAGATGGCCAGTTCCGTATCGAAAAGATGGGCATGACCATGAAGATGTGTAACGACAACGCTATGGACATCGAACAAACTATGTCCAAGACATTGTCAGACTGGAGTGACATCACCGTAACGAAAGATGGTCTTGTCCTAAAAGGCGCAGAACATACGTTGACGTTCGAACTTAAAGACTGGATGAACTAATTCCTCAAAGTTCAAAACAAAAACGGCACTCTGGTGCCGTTTTTTTCATTTGAATAATAAAACCTTTAAGCTGGCTTGCTCATCTTCATCGGCAAACTCAGGCGGATTAGAAATTCGTTCAATAAACTCTAGCTGGGGCGCTTCTTCACTCATGCTGTCCACCAAAAAATTCGGGGTAACACTCGGAGAATTCACACACGCCATCACCTGTCCGTCTTCGGTCATAAGTTCACACAGTCGACGCAAGATCTTCTTATAATCTTTGGTCAGCGCAAAACTGCCTTTTTGAAATGAGGGAGGATCGATCACCACGATGTCATAGGGACCATACTTCTTGATTTTGCCCCATGACTTAAAAATATCATGAGCCAAAAAAGTCACTTTACTGGTGTCATGGTCGTTGAGGCGATGGTTATCACGTCCCTTGTTCAGAGATGCGCGAGCCATATCGACATTGACAACATGCTCTGCTCCACCAGAAATAGCGGCGACCGAAAATCCACAAGTGTAAGCAAACAGATTCAGTACACGCTTTCCGTTTGCATGTGTTTTGACCCACTCTCTGCCATTTCTCATATCAAGAAACAGACCGAAATTCTGATTTCGACCAATATCCAGTTGATACTTGCACCCCAGTTCCTCAACAACAGGGTTGGTGATCAATTCACCCCATAAAACTTCGGTTGGCGCACCGTCGCTGTAGCGGTGTTGAATGGCGATTGACTTGCCTTCAAGCTGCTGCCAAATCAATGTGTCTGAAATGGCCATCAGACCCGTCTTCAACTGACTCAGAAACGTCTCACTGACTGGTTTAAATAGGTTTACCAACAGTTGGTTAGCCGCCCAGTCACAGGTCAATTGCTCCAATCCGGGCCAACACTTACCACGCCCATGAAATAACCTGCGTACTTCCGTCGGTGCCGAGCCTAGTTGTTTGGTCAGTTCAGTAAAAAACACCGGCAGCTGGCTCTCTTGCATAGACTCAGACTGATAAGCTTCCTGGTTTATTTTTTCGGCCATGTTAACTCCCAAGGTGAAGACCACTGTTCGATCGTTGTCGATACTGTATTTGAATGCCACTTTTCGCCTAGGTCATACTCTCGGGGATCACATCGAAACTGAAAGTCCTGACCGCGTAGATTAAAGCGAAGCGCAAACGCGTGTAAGTAGCCCCTATCCGCCTCACTTGAAGTGTTGTAAATCGGGTCCCCCGAAATCGGTGACCCTACTGATTTTAACGCCACTCGTATTTGATGCGTTTTTCCCGTTAGCGGTTTACAAATAAAGACTCGCTCACCTTCATCGCCAGCTGTTGAGAAAAACTGAGTAACTGCAGGGTTAGCTTTAGAGCTCATCAATTTCCATGAAGCTCGCCTTGAACGCTCCATATCCCCGGAAATCGTCCCTTGTTTTTTCTTTGGCTTCTTACTGCCTATCGCCAGATAGTATTTCTCTATCTCTCTTTGCTCGAACAGCGTTGAAAACTCTGCCGCAACGTCAGAACGTTTGGCAAGAATCAACAGGCCAGATGTCATCTTATCGAGACGGTGAACCAGATACAGTGACCCGACGTTCACCTCGTTCGCTACCTCTGCCACCAACATAGAATCACCATCATCTTTGTGAACACTGACTTCGGGATGCTTGTTGATCACAACAAATTCATTATTTTCAAACAGAATATCGAACATAACTGGTTTCGACTGTTATTAAAAAACTGGCTGCGATAATACACAAAAGCTGCTCTTTGAGCAGCTTTTGTTGCGTTTGATTATACAAATGGATAAACAAAGACCATTAATATCGCCACTGGACAGACAAATTTCACATACCACGGCCAGATGCGCCAGAACAACGATGTCTCGATTTCAGGGTTGCCCTGTTTGATTTCGTCCAGCAACGCCTTTCGGCTCCAGACCCAGCCTAAAACAACCGCCCAACACATACCAAGGAGTGGCTGCATGTACAAAGTCGATGCTGTCGCTACCCAGTCAAACAGAGATTCAAAGTTCGCAGCAATTACGGCACTCAATAACAATATCAGCCCGCCGAGTACTAGAGCGGCCTTGTCTCGTTGGATCTGAGTTTCTTCCTGAAGGCAAGATACCGGCACCTCCAGCATTGCAATCGAAGAAGTCAGCGCTGCAATCACCATCAATACAAAGAAAGCGACTCCTACGACCTCCCCAACCATACCCATGGATTGAAACAAGCTTGGCAAAACAACAAACACTAGATTTCCTGAGCTAATTAGCTCGCCGACTTCATTGAAGATTTGCACTCCGTTATTTTTGGCCACAAACATCGCTGGCAGAATCAGCAACCCAGCAAAAAAAGCGACGCCTGTATCAATAACCGCTACCTGTCCCGCAGTTTTAGCAATGTTGACATCTTTACCGAGGTAAGAGCCATAAACCATCATCGCACCAACGCCAAGTGATAAAGAGAAGAAAGCCTGCCCCATTGCATTGACAACCAACCCGCCATTAACGTGACTCCAATCCGGGATCAAGTACATCTCTAAGCCCAGAGTGGCACCTTCCTGAGTAAAGATATAAGCGATCAGTATGAGAAACAGAACAAACAGAACCGGCATCAACCGGGAAGACCACTTTTCGATGCCATCGGACACCCCGCGGCGAACAACAAATACCGTCATCATCATAAAGCACACAGTGAGCAGGACGTTGCGGCCAGTACCAAAAGTCGTCAGCCAATTGGCGATCGAATCCAACCCAACCAGCGCCAGTACAGGTGCCAATGCAAAGCCAATTAACCAACCAGCCAAAATGGCGTAAAAGCTCAATATCATTGATGCGGTCAGCATTGCCGTACTACCCAGAATCGTCGCCAACAAGCGGTTTTTAACCCAGATTTTCCGTAAAGATGCTATCGGGTTAGATTGCCCATATCGACCAATCGTTAGCTCTGCCACCAGCATCGGAAAAGCCAGCAATGCCATCATTAATAAATAGATCAGAAGAAAAGCGGCACCGCCGTTACTCGCAGTCTGGGTAGGAAATCCCCAGACATTACCCAAACCAACGGCGGAACCCGCCGCTGCCATAAGAAATCCAAAGCGAGAAGTGAATTGTCCTCTATCGGAGCTAGCCATATATGTTACCAGTTGAGTCTTTCAAGACCTTATTGCAATTGCTTTCCGTGAAGTAGAGCGATCGGCACAACACAGTCATTGATGAATGACCGTCTTTCCTTGTGCGATGTGATTGAGGAATTAAGAGTGCTGGATGTATAATTTTATTTACAGCTCAGGCTTTACAAGAATAACAACCTCATCTGGCAAGTAGAACAATTTAAATTTAAAATTGGAAGCCCCCAAACTTCTGACCGATGCGTTTTTGTGCAAATTCTGCGATAGGTCGGTTACTTTCCCACCGTAATATTCGTTACATCGCTTTTAAACACTGGTTCATACCAAAAAGTGGCAGTTACTCGCTCTGTGGCTAAAACTGAACATTTGCTGTGTTTATGATTATTTATCGCTTCTGTAACAGGTTGTATTTGACAGTCTGTTAACTATTCCAAATACTTGATTCTGAGCTTATTATTTGAAATAAGCTGAAAATGCATCTTTCTATCGAGGAAAAATGGACAAGGTATATCACTTTCTTACACTCGCCGGTATTGGACTCTATTGGGTTCTTGTTGCGGGTGTAACCTTAAGGGTTGTTTTAAAGCGACGCGCTGTCAGCGTATCGCTGGCCTGGTTGATGATCATATATATCCTTCCGGTAGTAGGTGTAATCTGCTATTTCATGTTTGGAGAACTCAACTTAGGAAGAAAGAGAGCCGAGCGTGCCAAGGAAATGTTCCATCCTTTCGGTGATTGGTTTTATCAACTTAACGACTGCAATGCCCATGTTACTGACGGCCTCGGCACCCATATTTCAAAAATAGACAACCTGTGTAACAACCGAATGGGGATACCTGCATTGTGTGGCAACAGCCTCCAGCTGCAAACCACCCCTGAAGAAATTTTACGGTCTGTCATCAAAGACATCGAACAGGCAAAAGTCAGCATTCGTATGGTGTTCTATATATGGCACCCAGGCGGTCTTGCAGACTCAGTAGCGGCAGCCTTGATTCAGGCGTCCAAACGCGGAGTCGAGGTTAAAGTTCTTCTCGATTCCGCAGGTAGCCCGACCTTCTTTAAAAGCCACTGGGCTAAGATGATGCGCGACGCAGGCATCGAACTGGTGGAAGGACTGGAAGTGTCGCCGTGGCGTATCTTCCTTCGCAGACTAGACCTACGTCAGCACAGAAAAATCATCGTTATCGATGACGAAATTGGCTATACCGGTTCAATGAATATGGTAGACCCGGCTTATTTCAAGCAAAGTTCTGGAGTCGGCCAGTGGATTGATATCATGGCGCGTGTTCAGGGACCGACGGTCAACGTCTTATCGGCGATTCACTGTTGGGACTGGGAAGTCGAAACTGGAGATCGGCAACTACCACAGCAACCGGAGTGTCAAATTGAGATCTCCGAAGATTCGAAACCTATCCAAGTGGTTCCGTCAGGTCCCGGTATGCCAGACCAGTTGATCGGGCAAGTACTGACGTTGGCAATGCACCAGGCAGAGCAATCTGTCCGAATCACTACACCGTATTTTGTACCCAGCGCGGATCTACTGGAAGTGATTAAGACTACCGCCCAACGCGGTGTTAACGTCGAGCTGATCATTCCCAAGCGCAATGATTCCATGATGGTAAAGTGGGCATCACGTGCCTTCTATACAGACCTGCTCTCATCAGGCGTGAAAATCTACGAATTCGATGGCGGCTTGTTACATACCAAGTCTGTTGTCATCGATGAGTTATTCTGTCTGGTCGGCACCGTCAATATGGATATGCGAAGCCTGTGGCTCAACTTCGAAGTAACACTGGCGGTAGAAGACCCAGAATTTACCAACGAGATGCATCAGTTGCAGACAAGCTATATCCGTCGTTCCGATTTGGTTGATTACGAAGTTTGGAAACACAGAAGCATCTATCACCGATTCTTTGAGCGACTATTTTACCTGTTCAACCCACTGCTCTGACCTTCGGTTGTTTTATTAGCAGTTGTTCCTTACGAAGGCTAAAGACTTGAAACTCTTTAGCCTTCGTGGTTTATTGCTAATAACAATAACTACTCTCCTATGCACACTTGTTGCTGTAGGTTCAGACAGGGATTCTAAATGTCAGAGAGCAAAACCACTAAATTTGTCACTGCAGGCCGTGATAAGAAATGGACAAACGGTGTGGTAAACCCACCCGTTCAGCGCGCCTCAACCATCGTTTTTGATACCGTTGCCGAAAAAAACCACGCCACCATCAACCGCGCAAATAAGACTTTGTTCTATGGACGCCGTGGTACCAACACTCACTTTGCATTTCAGGATGCCATGACCGAAATTGAAGGTGGAACGGGTTGTGCACTCTACCCATGCGGTACCGCAGCCATTTCTAATGCCATTCTGTCTTTTGTCGAAACTGGCGACCATATCCTGATGGTCGATACCTGTTATGAACCAACCCGCGATTTTTGCGATAGCATCATGAAAAAGATGGGAGTAGAAACCACTTACTACGACCCGATGATTGGTGAAGGCATTCGTGAGTTAATCCAACCCAATACCAAGATTCTATTTTTGGAATCTCCAGGGTCAATTACGATGGAAGTGCAAGATGTGCCCGGTATGGCAAAGATTGCTCACGAACATGACGTGATTGTAATGCTGGACAATACCTGGGGAGCAGGCGTCAATTTCTCACCGTTTGAGCATGGCGTAGATATCTCAATACAGGCGGCGACGAAATACATTGTCGGCCATTCAGATGTGATGCTCGGCACCGCAGTTACCCATGAGAAATACTGGGACCAATTGCGTGAACAAAGCTACCTGATGGGTCAGTGCGTCTCTCCTGACGACGCATACCTCGGTTTACGTGGTATTAGAACTCTTGACGTACGATTGCGTCAACACGCGGAAAACAGCCTCAAAGTGGCTGAGTGGCTCGCTTCACGCCCGGAAGTCGACCACGTGCGTCATCCGGCGTTGGCGACCTGTCCGGGCAGCGAGTATTTCCACCGTGACTTTACCGGAGGTAATGGCCTGTTTTCATTTATCTTGAAAACGAGTTGCCCTAAAGCGACAACAGCGTTACTGGATGGTATGAAGCATTTCAGTATGGGCTACTCTTGGGGTGGATTTGAGAGTTTGATTCTGGCCAACGAGCCAAAAAGCTTTAAATCACTGCGAACGGTTGCCAATCCTAACTTCACTGGCACTTTGATTCGTCTGCACATTGGACTAGAAAGTGTTGATGATCTGATTGATGATCTGAAAGCAGGTTTTGAGCGCTATAACTCTGTCATTCAAGAACAAGCGCTGACACAATAAATAACTCAATGGCTTTCTCACAGAAGGCCATTTTTCTATACACCCAGTAAGGACACCCTCTTTGAGCATCTCTAAGCCACGCCTTTACTACGTTTATGACCCTATGTGCTCCTGGTGCTGGGGATTTCGGCCCACCTGGCAGGCAGTGAAAACACAGCTAAAAGATCAGGTCGACATTCATTACGTTTTGGGCGGCCTCGCCCCGGATTCTGATGTCCCAATGCCACTTGAGATGCAGCAACAAATTGCCAGCTACTGGCGTAAAATTGCAGATTATCTGGGGACCGAATTTAACTATGACTTCTGGTCGCAAAATACGCCCAGGCGGTCTACCTACCCAGCCTGTCGAGCCATCATTGCCGCCCGTAATCAAGGTGCAGAGAAAAACATGTACCATGCTATTCAGCGAGCGTACTATCTGGAAGCGAAGAACCCAAGTGACAATGCTGTGTTAGTGGATGTGGCTCAGTCTATCGGTCTCAACGGTGTGCAATTCGAGACCGATCTTCTGTCAGAGGCAACAAATGAGTATCTAAACAACGAAATTGCCTTCGCGCGATCTATTGGTGGTAACAGCTTTCCGTCACTGATTTTGCAAACGCAAGACCGCTTGATTGATATTCCGATCGACTATAAAGACCCGAGCAGATTGTTGAGCCTGATTATGGCGGATATCAACCATTAAAAAGCCAGGCTGTTAATGGCCTGGCTCTTATTAATTCACTCTTCCAGCTGGAAATCTCGCCTTCGCAATACCGAAGACATTAACAATCCCAAAATCCAAAATAGGCTCAGACTTCCCCCACTGCTATCACTATAGCAACCAACCTCGGCCGTACTGCCGCCTATCGTAACAGTAGCAGGAGTATCGCATGTGTCGCCTATTACCTCTTCTGTGATTTCTTCATCAGTGACTCCTTCTTCTTCCCCTACTGGGTTACTTTGCTGTAAGAGAAATTCGGGGAAGCTTATTACCACGTCTGGGGCCTCCTCAGAGTCAAAATATGACTTCAACCAATCGAGATAGTAATACACATCGCTATACCACGTTGGTAACGTCACCGAACTGCAAATCCTGTCTATAAGTGGGCTGGCGCTCATTACACCAACTACGACTCCATCTTTAACAAGAGGACCGCCAGTATCTCCTGTACAAGCTCCGTTTCCCACTATGGTATCGCCACCATTGGTTTCTGAAATGGTTGGCAGAGAACATATCTTCATCGGATCGTCTGGAGAGGCAATATACCTCGGATATTTTTCTGCGGTTTCCAGTCGCTGATAACACAGCTCATTTGAAATGTAAGCAACACCCGTTTCTTTAAGAATAGTGTCTTCCTGCCCATTAATCCTCCAGCCTGCTACTTGAAGGTTGGCGACAGGGTTTGCTGGATCCCACTGCAGATCTAACTGCAACAACTCAGCATGTAACGTGGAGTCGTTGATTAAAGGCGCTATGGTGTCTGGCAGATCCCGCTCAGAGTACAGCAGTGCCAAGTCATTTTGAAATGCCGTCGTGACTACGGTGTCACCAAATTCGTCCACCTCCACAGAATGGATTGGGTCGTACTGCGGGTGAATCACGATATGAGTAATGTTATAAACGTTTGATAATTTTGCAGCGGCCAGGTCGGCAGTCCCTGCTGTTACCGCGATCTCTTTTGGTTTTACCACCTCAAATTGAGTGAAGCTCTCCGGATTGCCAGGGTCACCTTCAAGACTAGTGCCAGACTGAACCAAACAGTGGGCTGCCGTTAAAATCCACCTTTTGCTTAGAATCATACCACTACATTTATGTTGCTCAGCTTCAAATGATGCACGAATGGAGACAACATAAGGGTATTCTTCTTCCATTTCTGATACGCTTTTCTCTACAAGAAAATCAGGTAAGCTGATTACCTTTTCCGGCGGCTCTTCCATATTTTTATGAACATTTAACCAATCTAAATAGTGGTGTACGTTACTGTACCAAGTTGGCAGAGTAACCGAACTGCACACGTCGTAAATAATTGGACTCGCACTAATGATTCCAACCAATACCCCATCTTTCACAAGTGGCCCACCCGTGTCGCCAATACAGGCACCATTGCCCCATATTTGATCTCCAATAGTCTCTACCGTTGTTGGTAAGGTACATATTTTCGTCGGGTCGTCTGGAGAGGCAATGTACCTTGGATAGTCTTCTGCCGACTCTAGTCGTTGGTAACACAGCTCATTAGAAATGTAAGCAACACTGGTTTCGTTAAGAGTGGTGTCGCCACCAGTTCCCCACCCCGCTACCGTCAAATTAAATGGTGGGTTTGCATCATCCCATTCCTGCTCTAGCAGCTGTAATGCAGCGTAGTCTTCGTCGTTAGGTAAAATATCAACGGCAACTTCTGGGAGATCACGCTCTGAATACAATAGCGCTAGATCATGTTGAAATGCCGTTGTGACCGTAACATTACCAGCTTCATCCGTTTCTACGGAATGGAGCGGGTCGTACTGTGGGTGAATTACAATGTGGGTGATATTATATATGTTTGAGAAACCAACGGCGGCAAGGTCAGCGGTTCCTACTGTTACCGAAATCTCCTTCGGCTTCACAACCTCATATGTCGTGAAACTTTCTTGATTATTAGGTTCTCCCTCTAAACTGGTGGAAGAGTTAATTAGACAGTGAGCAGCAGTCAGAATCCAACGTTCATTGAGTACAACACCACCACACTTATGATCTTCCGCTTCAAAAGAGGCCCTGACAGAAACCATGTAACTATAGTCAGCATCGAATTCAAGTTGCTCGACCTCATCACCATACACAATCGCATAACTGGACGCGGAGACCGCCCACACTAATAGAGCAGAGAATATTCGCCGTAACATAATAAGCCTTCCTTGACGTTTTTTTTTAAGCCAAGAAAACTATAGCTAAGCAAATAGAACAACATTTTCTTAGAGTAATCAATTGCACAGCAACCATGTTATATTCAATGTGCTGACTAACAATTCTGTGACTCAAGTCTATTTGATAATTGATTGTTAAAGCTCAATAAAATCAGATGACTAGTGCATATTTTTAAGCCTCAAAGTACTCAGGACGTCGTTATTCGTCTTAGAACTGAGAATGACTGCAAATAGCCTATATGCATAGATAGAAAAAGCGGGATGGTAACGAGCGATCATCGCTCATTTTGAGGACAAAAAAACCTGCCTCAAAAGGCAGGTTTTCTATTATTCGAGTATTTGATTACTCTTCAGAAGCGTCATCCGCTGCTGGTGCTTCAGGAGCATCTGTTGCTGCAGCATCTGCTACCGCGCCTTCTGTACCCTCTTCACCTTCAACCGCTTCCAACTCTTCCACTTCATCAATACGTTGCAAGCCGACTACCGACTCATCTGATGCAGTGCGGATTAGCGTCACACCTTGAGTATTACGACCAACCTGACTCACCTCAGCAACACGAGTACGAACCAGCGTACCTGCGTCAGTGATCATCATCATTTCGTCGCCTTCCTCAACTTGGATTGCACCAACGACAGGACCGTTTCGTTCAGAAACTTTAATAGAAACAACACCCTGTGTTGCTCGACCTTTTGTTGGATACTCTGCAAGTTCTGTACGCTTACCATAACCGTTTTGAGTCACGGTCAGAACGTCACCTTCATTGGAAGGAACAATCAGAGACACTACCTGGTCGTCATCAGCCAGTTTCATTCCACGAACGCCTGCCGCGGTACGGCCCATAGCACGTACTTTGTCTTCACTAAAGCGAACTACTTTACCCGCTTTGGAGAACAGCATGATGTCGCTTTGACCATCTGTGATATCAACACCGATTAACGAGTCGTCATCACGCAGGTTCACAGCAATCAGGCCGTTTGAACGAACGTTAGAGAACTGATCTAGAGAAGTCTTCTTAACGGTACCGTCACCAGTTGCCATAAAGATGAATTTCTCTGGGCTGAATTCACTGACTGGTAGAATCGCCGTAATACGCTCACCTTCTTCCAGAGGAAGAATGTTAACGATAGGCTTACCACGAGCGGTACGACTTGCTAGTGGCAATTGATATACTTTCAGACGGTAAGTCTTACCGCGCGTAGAGAAGCACAAGATATTATCGTGAGTATTAGCAACAAGCAGACGCTCGATGTAATCCTCATCCTTCATCTTAGTGGCACTCTTACCTTTACCACCACGGCGCTGGGCTTCGTAGTCGCTCAGGATTTGATACTTAACATAACCTTCGTGAGACAGAGTCACTACTACGTCTTCACGAGCGATCAGCTCTTCCATATCAATATCGTGAACTGCCGCGGTAATTTCACTGCGACGCTCATCACCGTAAGTAGCCTGAGCCTCTTCAAGTTCCTCGGTGATCACTTCCATCAAGCGCTCTGTGCTTGCAAGGATGTGCATTAATTCTGCAATTTCTTCTAGAAGTGCTTTGTACTCTTCTAGGATCTTCTCATGCTCTAGACCAGTTAGACGGTGTAGGCGAAGTTCTAGAATCGCTTGAGCTTGTTGCTCAGTCAGGTAGTACAGACCGTCACGGATACCGTATTGGTCTTCCAGCCAATCCGGACGAGCTGCATCGGTACCAGCACGCTCTAGCATAGATGCAACGCTACCTAGTTCCCAGCCGCGAGAAACCAGACCCACTTTCGCTTCGGCTGGTGTTGGCGCGTTCTTGATAAGTTCTATAACTTCATCGATATTCGCTAGGGCCAATGACAATGCTTCGAGGATGTGAGCACGGTCTCTTGCTTTACGAAGTTCGAAGATAGTACGACGAGTCACAACCTCACGGCGGTGATCAACGAAGCACTTCAGCATGTCCTTAAGGTTGAACAGCTGTGGCTGACCATTATTCAGGGCAACCATGTTGATGCCGAATGTCGTTTGCAGCTGAGTTTGTGAGTACAGGTTGTTTAGAACCACTTCACCTACCGCATCACGCTTACATTCGATAACGATACGCATACCGTCTTTATCAGACTCATCACGTAATGCGCTAATACCTTCTACTTTCTTATCTTTAACTAGCTCAGCAATCTTTTCGATCAGGCGAGCTTTGTTCACCTGATAAGGGATCTCAGTGACAATAATGGTTTCTCTACCATTCTTGTCTTCTTCGATCTCTGCTTTAGAACGCATGTAGACCTTACCACGACCCGTCTTGTAAGCATCGATGATGCCTTTACGGCCACTGATCAGTGCCGCTGTCGGGAAGTCTGGGCCCGGGATATAATCCATGAGCTCATCAATGGTGATGTCTTCATTCTTGATGTACGCCAAACAGCCATCGATAACCTCATTCAGGTTATGCGGTGGAATGTTGGTTGCCATACCTACTGCGATACCGGACGCACCGTTAACAAGCAGGTTTGGAATCTTAGTCGGCAGAACCGCTGGAATTTGCTCTGTTCCGTCATAGTTAGGAACATAGTCAACGGTTTCTTTGTCTAGGTCTGCCAACAGCTCATGAGCGATTTTAGCCATGCGCACTTCGGTATAACGCATTGCCGCCGCTGAATCGCCGTCAATGGAACCGAAGTTGCCTTGACCGTCGACCAACATGTAGCGAAGTGAGAACGGCTGAGCCATACGAACAATAGTGTCGTACACAGCACTATCACCGTGAGGGTGATATTTACCGATTACGTCGCCAACCACACGGGCAGACTTTTTATATGGTTTATTCCAATCATTTCCCAGTACATTCATCGCGAACAAAACGCGGCGGTGAACTGGTTTTAGGCCATCACGCACATCTGGAAGAGCACGACCCACGATAACTGACATCGCGTAGTCGAGGTACGAGCCTCTCAGCTCATCTTCAATGTTTACGGGCGTGATCTCTTTAGCTAGATCGCTCATAGAGCCAATATCCCTCTATAGTTTGATCGTATACTCGATACGTATAAGGTGACAAAATATAACACAATAATACTGCGTTCGGCATCACTTTCCCTTCGCTTTTATCATGTTGTGACCTTGGTTGGGAATCAAATGTCCAGAATTTGCACATTTCTAATCTATGACTCTGAAAAGCGGCGAAAAAACGGCCAATCAATCGACGAAATTGTGGCGTTAATATAGAAATGGAATGTTTCTACCCGCTCTTGGATATCCCAAATAGCAATTTGCGGTATACTGCTTGCCAATCTCGGAACACAGAACTTGGCACATATGGATAAGCAACAAAACGTCGACTTAAACGAAATTAAAAAATTTGAAGAGATGGCCAGTCGTTGGTGGGATCTTGAAGGTGAGTTCAAACCACTGCATCAAATCAACCCACTCAGGCTCAACTACGTACTGGAAAAAGCCAATGGCCTGTTTGGGAAAACGGTTCTGGACGTTGGCTGTGGTGGTGGCATTCTTGCTGAGAGCATGGCCAAACAAGGCGCTGATGTTACCGGATTAGATATGGGTAAAGAGCCCCTTGAAGTGGCTAGACTTCATGCGTTAGAGACTGGCACTAAACTCACCTACGTGCAGAGCACTGTAGAACAGCATGCTGCTGACAATGCCGGAAAATATGACGTCGTTACTTGTATGGAGATGCTTGAACACGTCCCAGACCCTGCCTCGGTCATTGACTCATGCGCTAAATTGGTCAAACCTGGCGGGCACGTTTTCTTCTCGACACTCAATCGTAATATCCAGTCTTACATGTTTGCGATCGTCGGCGCAGAAAAACTGCTCAAGATAGTTCCGGATGGCACACACAGCCACGACAAATTTATCAAACCCTCTGAGCTTATTAAAATGGTCGACCCAACAGACCTAATCGAGAAAGGCATCACGGGCTTACTTTATAACCCACTGACCGACACTTACAAGTTAGGCAACCGGGTCGATGTCAATTACATCGTCCACACCGAAAAGTCACTCTAAGTAACTCTGTAAAGGGGGCGAGCCATTCACCATTTTTATCAGTGAACGTAGCCCCCGAATACGTTAATTCTGAGACACAATTTGTTTACAAAAACAAGACACTTTCGCTGTTTTTGTATACTGAACTCGCAGATTTAATCACCTCGTCAATAGCAACCAAAATTTGCGAAAGATCAAGGAATTTTTTTTTGCTTTGATTAAAAGAAAACCAATCTACAAGCACGTAATTTTCACTACTAAGTCAGCTCTATCTTCAATGGTAAGTGTTCACTAACTGATTTTTTTCTTTCCCCTAGTTATCCACAAGACATTCAATTTCCCAAACTTGAAAATTTACCCCTATAGCACTATCTTGTAATTCGTAGTTTGAATGACCCCTATATATTGTGTTGGAAGCCAAAACTTGTAGGGTGACATTGATCACGAAGCCATCGCTAAGACTCAACAAAATTTCATAAAAGCGAGACTTCATCTTGTTTTGTTAGGGAACACCTCAGAATGAACCAGCAACTTACCGTTACCAAGCGTAATGGCCGCAAAGAAAGTATTGATCTTGAAAAAATCCATCGCGTGATCGCATGGGCAGCCGAAGGGCTTAATAACGTTTCCGTGTCTCAGGTTGAGCTGAAGGCTCACATCCAGTTTTACGATGGCATCACAACATCAGACATTCACGAAACCATCATTAAATCAGCGGCGGATCTAATCTCTGAAGAAGCACCAGATTATCAATATCTGGCTGCACGTCTGGCAATCTTCCACCTACGCAAAAAAGCGTATGGTCAGTACGAGCCACCTGCACTGTTCGACCACGTCAGTAAAATGGTTGAAATGGGCAAATACGATGCGCACTTACTTGAAGATTACACAAAAGCAGAGCTTGATGAGCTGGATAGCTACATTGACCACACTCGTGATCATAACTTCTCTTACGCGGCAGTTAAGCAGCTGGAAGGTAAGTACTTCGTTCAAAACCGTGTATCGGGTCAAATTTACGAGAGTGCACAGTTCCTTTACATTCTGGTAGCAGCGTGCCTGTTCGCTAAGTATCCAAAAGCGACTCGCCTTGACTACATCAAGCGTTTTTACGATGCGACCTCTACATTTAAGATTTCTCTACCTACACCAATTATGTCTGGTGTACGTACCCCTACTCGTCAGTTCAGCTCTTGCGTATTGATCGAGTGTGGTGACAGCCTCGATTCTATCAACGCAACAGCAAGCTCTATCGTTCGCTACGTGTCACAACGTGCGGGTATCGGTATCAATGCTGGTCGTATCCGTGCCTTGGGTTCTGAAATCCGTGGCGGCGAAGCGTTCCACACTGGTTGTATCCCATTCTACAAATATTTCCAGACAGCAGTTAAGTGCTGCTCTCAGGGCGGTGTTCGTGGCGGTGCAGCGACTGTGTTCTACCCAATGTGGCACGGCGAAGTACAATCACTGATGGTACTTAAGAACAACCGTGGTGTTGAAGAGAACCGCGTACGTCACATGGACTACGGTGTTCAGCTCAACAAACTAATGTACGCTCGTCTTGTTCAGGGCGGCAACATTACCCTGTTCTCACCATCCGACGTACCAGGTCTATACGATGCATTCTTCGAAGACCAGGAAGAATTCGAGCGTCTATATGTGAAGTACGAGAACGATCCGTCAATCAAGAAAGAGACGGTAAAAGCGGTTGAGCTGTTCTCACTGCTAATGCAAGAACGTGCGTCTACAGGTCGTATCTACATCCAGAACGTAGACCACTGTAACACTCACAGCCCATTTGACTCGACAGTTGCACCGGTTCGTCAATCTAACCTGTGTCTAGAAATCGCGCTACCAACAAAGCCACTGAAAAACGTGGAAGACGAATCTGGTGAGATTGCACTATGTACACTGTCTGCATTCAACCTGGGGGCTATTAACGAACTGGACGACCTGAAAGATCTGTCTGACCTGGTGGTTCGTGCTCTTGATGCACTGCTTGACTATCAAGACTACCCACTGCCTGCGGCTTACCGTTCTACTATGAACCGTCGTACTCTGGGTGTGGGTGTGATCAACTACGCTTACTACCTAGCGAAGAATGGCGTTAAGTACTCGGACGGTTCTGCAAACAACCTGACTCACCGCACATTTGAAGCGATTCAGTACTACCTACTGAAAGCGTCTGTTGAGCTAGCAAAAGAGCAAGGTCGCTGCCCATCATTCCATGAGACGAACTATGCCAAAGGCTTAATGCCAATCGACACGTACAAGAAAGACATCGATCTCGTCTGTGACGAACCGCTCCACTACGACTGGGATGAACTACGTGCAGAAATCATGGAGTTTGGTCTACGTAACTCAACGCTGACCGCATTGATGCCTTCAGAGACATCATCGCAGATCTCTAACGCAACCAACGGCATTGAGCCACCACGTGGCTACGTTTCAGTGAAAGCGTCTAAAGACGGTATCCTGAAGCAGGTTGTGCCAGATTTCATCAACCTGAAAGAGAACTACGAGCTTCTTTGGAACATTGGCGGTAACGATGGTTACCTGCACCTTGTTGGTATCATGCAGAAGTTTGTTGACCAGGCGATTTCGGCCAACACTAACTATGACCCTAGCGTCTACGATAGTGGCAAAGTACCGATGAAGAAACTACTTCAAGACCTGCTTACTGCGTACAAATTTGGTGTGAAGACTCTTTACTACCATAATACCCGTGACGGCGCGAAAGACGACCAGGGCGATAAAGCACCTGTTGTCGAGCAAGAAGACGATTGCGCAGGCGGCGGCTGTAAAATCTAACGAACCTAACCGTTCTTTTATTTCACAGCATTTAAGTTTAGATTTCTCTGCCCTTCCTAATGAAGGAGGGGCTTAAAAAGGATTGCAGCATCATGGCTTACAGTACTTTTACCCAAACAAAAAATAACGCGCTTAAAGAACCTATGTTTCTGGGTCAACCAGTAAACGTTGCGCGTTACGACCAACAAAAATTTGAGATTTTTGAAAAGCTGATCGAAAAGCAGCTTTCCTTCTTCTGGCGTCCGGAAGAAGTGGACGTTTCAAGCGACCGCATCGATTACAACAAACTTCCAGAGCATGAAAAACACATTTTCATCAGCAATTTGAAATACCAAACGCTTCTCGACTCTATTCAGGGCCGTAGCCCGAACGTAGCGTTACTGCCACTAGTATCTCTGCCTGAATTAGAAACCTGGATCGAAACATGGTCGTTCTCTGAAACTATCCACTCTCGCTCATACACGCACATCATTCGCAACATTGTGAATGACCCAGGCGTGGTATTTGACGATATCGTTGAAAACGAGCACATCCTGAAGCGTGCCAAAGACATTGCACACTACTATGATGACCTGATTCAAGCGACTAACGACTACCACCGCTTTGGTGAAGGTACGCACAACATCAACGGCGAAGAAGTTAAAGTTAACTTGTATGAGCTGAAGAAGAAACTGTACCTATGTCTGATGTCAGTAAACGCACTGGAAGCAATTCGTTTCTACGTAAGTTTCGCTTGCTCGTTCGCATTTGCAGAGCGTGAACTGATGGAAGGTAACGCGAAGATCATCAAGCTAATCGCTCGTGATGAAGCGCTGCACCTTACCGGTACTCAGCACATGATCAACCTGCTTCGTAACGGTCAGGACGACTTCTCATTCATGCAGGTGGCCGAAGAGTGCAAGCAAGAATGTTTCGACCTGTTTAAAGAAGCGGCGGAGCAAGAGAAAGAGTGGGCTGAATACCTGTTCAAAGATGGCTCCATGATCGGCCTGAACAAAGACATCCTGTGCCAATACGTTGAATACATCACTAACGTACGTATGCAGGCTGTTGGTCTTGACGCAGCGTACCCTGAAGCAACATCTAACCCGATTCCATGGATTAACGCATGGCTATCGTCTGATAACGTTCAGGTGGCACCTCAAGAGGCGGAAATCAGCTCATACCTTGTTGGTCAAATTGACAACGAAGTAAGCGCAGACGATTTCGAGGGCTTCGAACTTTAATGCCGACCATTAAGATAAACTCTATCACCTCGATCGAGTCTAACCCTTCAAATACAGTGCTTGAAACGATGGAACAAGCCGGGTTAGAACCAGAATATAACTGCCGGGACGGTCACTGTGGCGCATGTCGTTGCACACTCGTTTCAGGAGAGGTGGAATACGTAGGGTTTGCAATGGCTTATACAAAGGAAAATGAGATTTTGCCTTGTATTTGTCGGGCAAAAACCGACATTGAGCTCGACAATATCGCGCACCAAATTAAAAAGCGCGCATAAACAGACAACCTCTCAGGCATACTAAAACGGCTCTTAAGGAGCCGTTTTTTTTGTCTAAAGTTCACATCCTGTGATTAAAGCAATGCTTACAAAAACAGGATCGACTATCAATCCTGTTTTTAATTAAAGGTTTCGCTTGATCTCGTCCAACTCGGTACGGCTAATTTCCCCTGCAGCGTATCGCTTTTGGGCTATCTCCAGTGGCGTCTCACCCGGTTTCTCTGCCCGGTCACGGTAGGCAAACACTAACCATACCAGCACAACCGCGAATAAAATCCAGAATAAGAACATAGTGTGACCTCCTGTAATCATCCACGAGTGATAGAAGTCATGCATAGTCACCTCCTATTCACTTTGTTCTGGTTTATCTAACGGTTGCCAACGTCCATGACAACCAAAACGTGCAACAGACTCATCACCCTCATAATTTGCATGCATTTGATCCATCCATGCCTGCATTGCTTCAGGGTTGTTATGCATACTTTGCATCCAGGCCTGCATTGCTTCTGGGTTTCCCCGAAGTTCAAGCATGGCTTGATACTGCGGATTATCTTCATTCATCATTGGATGCTGAAAACCCATTTGCGCGTAGCCGCCGCCCATATGAGCTAATACACCTACTGAAAGGAGTAATGCAGCGACAATGGTTAAAGTTCTGGTTAAAGTTCTCATAATACATCCCTCCACCTTTCTGTTTTCTTCAATTCAATTACAGCAGATTCGGCAAATCGAAGTGTGTCACAAATGCCATTAATTCTTTCATTTGATGACAGACGTCAGGTTTGACAAACTTTGCCACACTTTTCCTAACAATCTGGTTATATTGAATAATAAGACACCGTAAAGAGGCATCAGGATGGAACGCACCTACCATATTCTTGTCGTTGACGACCACGCAGAAATCCGCGACCTGCTCAAGCGCTTCCTGAGCCAACACGGTTTTACGGTAAGCGTGGCCGTAGACGGAAATGAGATGGACAAGTTACTGGCCCATAGCCCCTTCGATCTCATCATTCTTGACTTGATGTTACCTGGTAGAGACGGGATCACGTTATGTAAAGAGCTTCGTGTAGGCTCAAACATCCCTATTATCATGTTAACGGCCTTGGGTGAAGATATTGACCGCATTATAGGTTTAGAGGTTGGTGCCGATGACTACATCGCAAAACCCTTCAACCCAAGGGAACTGCTTGCACGAATTAAGTCTGTACTGAGACGACATTTCGCCATTCCAAATGTGACCGAGCAGATCTCAGCTGTCGAGCGCTACCATTTCGCAGGCTGGACACTCAATGCCATCACTCGTGACTTAGTCAATCCCGACGGTATTCTAATCACACTTACGTCTACCGAATTTGAACTACTGTTGGCTTTTCTAACGCATCCAAACGTTGTACTCAAAAGAGAAGACCTGTTGAAGCTCGTTCAAGGTCGAGGGGCAGATGTCTATGACAGAGCCGTAGACACGCTCATTAGCAGGCTAAGAAAAAAAATCGAAGCTAACCCCAAGGCGCCCAAATTGATCAAAACTATTTGGGGCGGTGGTTACCAGTTCAGTTGTGAGGTGAGTCATGACTAGATGGTACCAGGGACTAAAGCTCATTCATCAAATCGGCCTGGTCATTTTACTGGGCTTTGGATTAAGTTTTTTCCTTTCTATTTACCTTCTTTCTTCGGAGAAATCTGAAAACCTGAGTTTTCTATCATCTTCAGGGGCGATTCAAAGGGTCATTTCCGTCACCGATATTCTGGCTCAAACACCAACAGAGCTTCATTCATCGATTATTCACGCTAGTCAAAGCACCGACCTGTCGCTTTCTATTTCTCGACGACCTCAGGTGGACGAACCTGCCCGCCATTCCTCTGAAGAACTTCTGCTTATCCGCAGACTTAATCAGGCCGGCCTTGAGCAGGTACATCTTGCTTTGGTCAAACGCGAGCGCCCTATCCTAAATATGAGTGATATGCATGATGCGATGATGACTGGAATGACTATGAGGGAGATGCACAGCAGCAGAATGAGTTACATTGCCACCATCGACGGTTCGGTAAAACTTGGCACCGATACCTGGCTCAACTTTTCCTCCGGCATCCAGCAAGATACAACACACTGGTCCACCGGAATTCTCCTGTCTCTTGTAGGTGTAATGATTATTACGGTTGGCGGTTGCATTTTAATCATTCATAAAGCATTGACACCAATAAGAAATTTGGAAGTTTCAGCGCGTCAATTTGCTCAAAACCGACTTGTCTCGCCGATCGAAAGCCATGGCCCCGCGGATCTGTTACCTACGATAACGGCTTTCAACGAAATGCAAACTCAGTTAGCGGATTATATCCAGGAGCGAAGCAAACTCCTCGCCGCTATTTCACATGATCTCAGGACCCCGCTGACAAGCCTTAGGCTGAGGCTGGAGTTCATTGAAGAAAGTGACGATAAACAGCAGATGTTACAAACCTTAAGCATCATGGACAAGATGCTCACCAGCACAATGAGATTTGCCAAGGATGATAGTCAATTAGAACCCAGACAACGCACAAACATAAACAGCTTGCTGCAAACCGTCGTCGATGAATACTCGGATAGGAACGTGCATATCGATTATCAAGATTCAAAAATGTTAATCGAGTCCATCCCACCACTGAGCATACGTCGAATGATTGAAAATCTGGTCAACAACTCCGTACAGTACGGGGGAGAACAAAACACGATTGCCCTTAAGGTCAAAAAGCAAGGCCAGTTCCTACACTTTGAGGTTAGCGATACTGGTGTAGGAATTGAAGACGATAAACTACAAGAAGTCGTCAAGCCCTTCACCCGTTTAGATTCTGCTCGAGACACCGGCAGTTCGAATGTCGGACTTGGTTTATCCATAACCAGTACTCTAGCCAGTGCTTATGGTGGCAAACTTACCTTACAAAGAAACTCGCCATCCGGGTTAATTTGCACTTTTACCATTGCATTGAGTCAATAAAGCAACATGAACCATTAGTTAACCGGGCACCAGACCAAGTAAAGAGCCAGATTTTCACACCATAGGCACTCTGCGGAGACTCTTCAGGAGTTAACTGTCAGAAGGTGGCGAAAACAGTACTTTCAGCTTTTGCTTAATTGACTGATTAGGAACTGAGACGTCTCTGAACATATCCTTCCATTCCGCAAACGTGACGGTTATAGGGTTAAAACTATTGACCGGTTTGCTAATACCATAGCGGACTTGCTCCACTTCTGGCTCGAATGTACCGAACATTCGGTCCCAGATGATCAAAATACCCGCGTAGTTTTTATCAATGTACTGAGCATTAACACCGTGGTGAACGCGATGATGAGAAGGCGTATTAATCACCCACTCCAGTGGCCCTAACCGCTTGATCCACTGCGTATGCACAAAGAACTGCAAACCCAGGTTCAGTAAGACCACAAATACCACCCATTTAGGGTCAAAGCCAATGATCACCAGTGGTATCCAGAACAACCACATTCCTGCAAGTGGATACATCAGACTTTGCCGAAATGCAGTACTAAAATTCATATTTTCTGAACTATGGTGCACTACATGTGCCGCCCACATCCAACGTATTCGATGGCTGGCTCGATGGAACCAGTAGTAAAAGAAATCCTGAAGAACCATGAGTAGGATAAACATGGAAAGCGACATTTCTATATCGAACAGTTTCCAGCCAAAAAGAAGCAAATATAGCTTAGCGATAAAGAGGCCGACCAACAGATCTGATAGCTGATGCATTCCAGCCAAAGAGAAATTGCAGAGTAGCTCTTTGAGCGAGTAACTTGCCGAACTTGGTAGTCGGTTTGCCCGCTGACCCAACCAATATTCCAGTATCATCATGACCACAAATAAAGGGGCCAACACAATGAGCAGCCACTCCGGGCTTTGAACCAGTCTTTCCATCATAATCCATTAAACCGTAAAGTTGAGCTTACCACTTAGCGAAGTGATCTTCGGTTAATCCCATAACTTGAGATAGATGATAAGTACGCCCTTTCGCGACGGTGATTGTCCCAGAAAAATGGCCAACAAACTGTCTGAAGTTGCTCTTTAACAACCACAGATTGAGCTTTTCCTTGCGCACATTGAGCGGCGTAAACGTCAAATCCAGCTTTCCAGCAGAATCATATATCCGCCAATTTGACTCCGGCGAGTGCCGGTCAAAGTCAAACATCACTCCCGACAATAAAAACCGTTCACCATTTATCCATATTGCGTTCTCGGTTACTCCGGTTTCGTTCACCCCCGCAGCCAGATTCAAACCAATATACACCCCGTCAGAGAAGGCACTCATACTTGCCCAGCGCCAACTGGTTTCACGTCTCATATAGCCAGCCGAAAAATCGTAACCACCGAGACATCCTTCGAGATCAACATAATGCCCGCCAACAATCAAACTTCCGGTCACGGCTAATGCATTGTGTTTCTGAGTATAGGTCCAACCTGAATAACCCGTCGGCGAGCATACCATCAGCGGCGCACTGTCCTGATTGTTCAAACCCAGACGAGCATCCAGTTCGAATGACGGACAACGAGCGCGTACTGTCCACTCTCCTTCTTCTATCTCGAACTGGATCTGGCCACCATTAAACTGAGCCACTCCCTGCCAGGGTGACGCCGTGAGTGAATACCCCAACCCTCCCGGTCGGATCCAACTGTGTTCTTTAAGCACATCTTTTTTAATGTCGTACAGATAACAAAAGCTTGATCCTAAATAACGGATATCGGCTATCGCAATACCGACTACGTAGTCAGGTGTAAACAAACTGACGAACTGAAACTGTTTATAATCCAGATACTTAGATAATGCGCTTTTAGGTCTATCCATCGACGAAAAATAACGAAAACTGACGAGGTCTAGTGATTCGGGTATCGAGGTGAGATAGCCACAGTTTGGCCGCCCATCGACATCCATCAGAGATTTGATCTGTTGTACTGAAAAGGAGTCCATTCCGTTGATTAACTTACTGTTTACATTTCACATTCGCAAAGTATGAGACAGGATTAAAAAACGTAAAATAAATTAGAGCAAAAGCACAAAACTGATCACAGTTTCTGCTTTCTTTGTGCCTACAAAGAGATATCGACGACAAAAGAAAAGGCTGGTCTAAAAGACCAGCCCGAAATATTCAGAAGAAACGGTTAATCATCCGTCGATAAGATTGAGTCTGCTGTCCCCATGGACACATGTTTGTCAGCAACATGACGGCCGCCATCATCGTAGAGTGAGATTCTAAAACCGTCGTCAGACAGGATATCTTCCATAGGCGCCTTTAACCACATAGCTGCAATATCACCGCATTTTTTACTGAAAGCTTCACCTAGCATAATTTGCTCGTTGGCAATCTGATAAAACACTCTTATTTTTGACTGCTGGATCATACTTACCCCTCCTCAACACCACTATTTTCAGGGTGAACCTTGATTTTAATCAATCAAAAGGAAAGGGCTACTCTCAAAAATGAGATTTTTAAATTCCTCTTAGAGATCAGCTTATTGTGACCTAGATCCAATTTTCATATATAAATAACTAAAACATATATACGCACAGGGTTGAATATTTGCACCAAATTAATCAGGCTAACTTATCCTGAGGAACAAAGATCTCTTCCGATCGAGTTAAAAACCCATAGTCAGGAAACATCGGCTTATTATCCAGATAGCGACGCAGCATGTCTCCTGCCACTGTTGCTATCACCGTTTTGATACTCTGGGTGCTGTAACTTCGTTGTAGTTTCAGGGTTTGTCCCCATTCCCCTTTCGACGTTGCTATCGCCACAGAAAACGCGTCGCTCTCTAGCTTACCGGTTGAGATAGCAATATCAGCGTTGCAATTGGATTTAGTCGCCCCCGCTAACGCTAACGTTGCGCCCAGTCGTTCGCTATCGCGGTCCAATGGTGAGGAAGTCCTGTTACCGAGCACCCAGGTTGCCGCGCAATGTTGTGCGATATTGTCATTATCTTGCAGCCAGGAAGCTAAATACCCCTTGGTAGCATGTTCCGAGATAGCAATGGTCGGTTTATACAAATTCACTAGGTGACCAATCCGCTCCAGCATTGGTTCATCAATACTCACCACATTACTGTGTAGTAGTTTCTCGACCATGGCTAAGAGGCGAGCCCCCATCTCAAGATCCTCCGCCGGACCGAACAATTTCACTTCTATAAAGGGCAGGTACGAGCGATACCCCATTTCATATTCTGGCGGAAGCACCAGACTAGAGAGAGTATCAGCAATGCCCGACTCGGAGAGCCCAAAGGTGTACAAACGGCGACATGCCTTTCCCTGTTGAGCGGGGAATTCTGCCTGCAAATCCGGAAGAATTTGCTCTAATGTCATCTTCTTAAACTCGCTAGGAACTCCCGGTGTGAAATAAAAGAGACACCCGTTTATCCTCATTTTGAATCCGCATGCCGTACCGATGGGATTATCGACGACAGTAGCGCTTGCCGGGAGCATGGCCTGTTTAATATTGCTCTCTGGCATTTCTTTACCACGCTTGGCATAAAATGCTTTCAGATTGTCGTACCAGCGCTGATTAAGAACCAACTGTTCATCAGCGGCTTCTGCAGCAATTTCTGCCGTCAGATCATCAGAGGTAGGCCCAAGTCCACCGTTCACTATGACAACATCCAGATTCAGACTCAACATCACTATTTCCTGTAATAGTGATGCCTTTTGGTCTCCGACGGTGGAACGCTTGTACATGGAAAACCCATGCTCATAAAATTCACGGCTGAGCCAAGCGGCATTCGTATCAACAATATCGCCATACAATACTTCTTCTCCGGTACTCAACATTGCGATTTTAGGCATGCTCTCTCCTTGATTATCTTTTTTGTTAGAATGACATGAGAAGAGGAAATAGCAACAGATATCAAACAACTATCCTTGATTCCTTTGCTGTTAAGTCCACTATTTTTGTGTGGTCTATTACATTTCATTGATCTCCCCCTTAGGTATGAGCTAAATACTTGAAGTCTGTCATGCGGTTAGCTGAATTTGGAACTAAACTGAAATTAGCAATTCCAATCGTTATCGGTTTTATACCTGTGGAGGGAAACTTATGAGCAGCAGTACATTCATCGTCAACTTTGTTGGCCAAGCTACTCCAGCCACCATTAAAAACCTGGCGTCAGTCACCCACGAAAATGGTGGGAAATGGCTAGTAAGCAAAGTGAATTTCATCGAAGACAATGTGGCAGCAGTCATTAAAATCGAACTTCCTACTCAAAATGCACAAGCCGTCAAAGATGCCTTCACGGGTCAACCAGATTTGCTGGTGCAAATCACCGATACTGATCAGCACAAGCATGAAAACGAAGAGATCTTTCAATTGCGGCTCGATGCAAATGACCGAGCAGGAATTGTAAACGAAATCACTCAGTTCCTTGACGGACAAGACATTCGAATTCTGGATATGGATTGTCACCGTGTATTTATTGCTGGCGGAGGAGGCATTGGCTCGAGCCTGTTTACGGCCAATATGGCGTTGAAAATTCCACCAGCTATGAAGATTGAGGATGTCGCCAATGAACTGGAAGCATTGAGCGAAGATACTCGCGTGATTCTCGAGTCCTAGTTCAGACTTATCTCAGTACAAAAAAAAGCAGCCCGTTGGCTGCTTTTTTGATTCACACTCGATTATCTCCAAAACCGTAGGCAATGATCTGACTGATCTCCGACAGAGAACGTCCGGATTGCTGGTGCCAGTCCATAAATGCCTTGTTAGCCGCCGTCATCGCTCGTTTGGTTCCGCGCCCTGAATCGATAATGTGGGTGTTTCTCAAATAGCCTTCCACATCATTTGACAGAATAAAAGTATCTACGCCCATTTGTCTGAGCGCGTAGGGCCCAGTATTGCCCCCGAGTCTGGCACCGTGTTTTTTCAAATGTGCCCAGAGATCAATGATCGAGTCACTAGGCCAGTCTGCGACCATCTGAGAAAAAGAGTCGTGTTCATAACGTGCGGCCTGGATCATAGCTGCGTTCGCTGGAATCGACATCACCTTGGTCAAGTGACGGATGATTTTTGGGTCCTGCGCTTTTTTTTCCCACTGCTCTTCTGACAACATCAACAATGGATCAATTCGAAACTGGAAAAAATGTTCCTCAAAGTTTGGCCACTTGTTTCTCACCACTTTCCAGGAAATGCCACTTTGAAACACTTTCATCGTAAAGGCAGACAACCAACGATCTTCCGGTATCAATGCGACCTCATCTCGACTCAGTGGTCTCGTCACAATCGCTTCAAGCGCTTTTTCGCCCCCCTTGCGTTCTGACGCTCTTGCGTAAATTGAATCAAACTTTTCCATATGTCCTCTAGCTGACTTTACAACACTGACTTACACCGCCTGATATTCTAGACCGAGTTGAGCATAACTATCTATCACTTCCTGACGTCGATTACAGTCCAGACTGTGGTCATTCACAAGGCCAGCAGCCTGCAGGTGGGCGTAGATAATGGTCGAGCCTACAAACTTAAATCCACGTTTCTTGAGGTCTTTGCTCAAAGCATCGGAGATCGGTGAAGTCGCCGGATATTGTTCAAGCGTTTGGTAAGAATTCACAATAACTTTGTGGTCGACAAAGGACCAAATATAGTGACAAAAGCTGCCAAACTCTTTCTGAATCTCAATAAAATGTCTGGCATTAGTGATGGTCGCACTGATTTTCAATTTATTACGGATGATTCCCGCATCTTCCCTAAGCCGATTCTCATCTTGTTCAGTAAACGCTGCCACTTTTTCTACATCAAAGTTGGCAAATGCCCGGCGATACCCTTCGCGTCGTTTCAAGATGGTATACCAACTCAATCCTGCCTGAGCTGATTCCAATACCAGATACTCAAACATGGTCTTATCATCGAGAACCGGGACACCCCACTCCTTATCGTGATACTCGACATAATCCGCCTTGGTCTCATCCAACCATGGGCATCGTTTACACATACTATTCCTTTCTTTTACAACGTAAGTGGCTAGCCTGATGGTAGCACAACGCCCCTCTCTTCCCTCGGACGACAAAGGAAGAAAGGAATGATAACTGACATTAGGTCAGATTGGTTTCACCCGATGAAAAATACGATACAGGACTGGCACAACAATTAACGTCAGTACGGTCGCAAATCCCAAACCAAACATGATAGTAACGGCCATAGGCTTGAAGAAGATATCCGGTAATAGCGGAATCATACCCAGAATGGTCGTTATCGCAGCCATACATACTGGTCTGACACGACTCAGAGCAGCGTCGACAACCGCCAGATAAGGTTCTTTCCCAGAGTGAATTTCTATTTCTATCTGATCCAGCAACACGATACCATTTTTCAATAACATACCAGACAGACTCAGAAAGCCAAGCAGAGCCATAAAACCAAACGGGGTATTCAGAACCAACAACCCAGTGGTCACGCCAATGACCGCCAATGGCACTGTCAACCATACTATCATCGCCTCTTTAACTGCATTGAAGAGGAAAATGGTAATTAAGAACATGAACAGATAACCCATTGGCATTGTCTGGAACAAGGACGCCTGTGCATCACCCGATGATTCATATTCACCTCCCCACTCCAACGAGTATCCGGGCGGCAACGCTATCGCTTCTATTTGTGGTTGCAGACGTTTTTGCAATGTGGCGGCAGTCTCTTCGCTTAACAAATCAGGATCAGCCATCACTGTCAGCATACGCTTGCGATTTTTACGAACAATGATAGGGTCTTCCCAACGGGTGTCATATCCCATCGTCACCTGCTGGAATGGAATGAACTCACTAAGCGCAGGGCTCCAGATCATCATACCTTCGATATTACGAATATCGACCCTCTCCTCGTCTGGAAGACGAGCAACAATTGGCATCAAGGTTGTTCCATCGCGATACAAACCGACTGATTTGCCAGAAAACGACATCAACAACACGTCGTCGACATCAGCTTTTGTGATGCCGTAACGCCTTGCCTGACTTTCGTTAAAAATGGGCTCCAGGATCTTAGTCCGTTCTCTCCAGTCATGACGAATATTATGCGCCCCCGGATCGGCATACATAATGTCCATCACCTGTGACGCTATAGTCCTGAGTACAGTTGGATCGGAACCAATAATGCGCGCTTCAATTTTCGCACCGCCTCCAGGCCCCAACTCTATCTGTTTCAGTTTGTAGTTTATTTCGGGGAAATTCGAACCAAGATACGCCCTAAAGCGATCCATCAGACTTTCTAACTCGTCGTAACTTTTCACACGAGTGGTTATTTCCCCATAAGCCGCATAGCTTTTTTCCGGTGAGTACGTCAGCATGAACCGCTGTAATCCCTTCCCGGCGGTGGTTGTGATGTGGTCCGTTTCCGGTTGTTGTGAGATCCAGTTCTCTATCACTTTAAGTTTGGTGTTGGTCGCGCGGATATCCGTCCCCTCAGGCAACCAGATGTCCGCCTGGAACATGGGTGTGGTCGATGCAGGGAAGAATGATTGCTTCACTTGGGTAAAGCCATAAAGGGAGGCCACCAACGCAACAATCAAGAACGCGACAGTCAACCACGCCCTGTGCATACAAAACTCGAGGAACTTCCGATAAGCCACAAATACAAATCCATTGTAAGGATCTTTCGACTCGTCACCCTCTGGCTGTTTCTGTCCTCGGAAGAAAATGTCGGCAAAGAACGGCGTCAGAGAAATCGCGGTGAACCAACTCAGCATCAAAGAAATCAATAGCACCGAAAATAACGTTCCGCAGTACTCACCAGTTGAGTCTTCAGAGAGCCCTATGGGTGCGAAGGCGGTAACCGCTATGACTGTGGCTCCCAATAACGGCCACTTAGTTTGGGTCACGATGTCGGTCGCGGCTTGCATCCTCGTTCGCCCTTTTTGAGTGCCTATGAGTATCCCTTCAACCACCACAATGGCGTTATCAACCAACATCCCTAGCGCAATGACCAGAGCCCCCAGAGAAATACGCTGTAAGTCAATCGCCATATACTGCATGAAGATAAAGGTGCCCAACACTGTGAGTAACAGGATAAGACCAATCAGCAGCCCCGAACGCAGCCCCATAAAGAACAGCAAAACCACAATAACAATGGCAACGGCCTGTCCCAGACTCACCACAAAGCCACGCACCGATTTATCAACTTCTTTCGGCTGGCTGTATACTTCATTAATTTCAATACCGACAGGTTGTTGGTACTTGAGTTCTGCCAATCTTCGGTATAAGCGGTTCCCCACCTCGACAACATTGACACCAGAGGCAAATGAGATGCCGAGGTTCAATGCCAGATTACCGTTAAAGGTAATTATGTTGTTGGGGATCTCTATAAAGCCACGTTTGATTTCGGCGACATCTTTTAAGTAAATAAGCCCCTGTGCGCCGCCTTCAGTCAGGATCAAGTCACCAAGCTCCGAAACGTCAGTAAACTCTCCGGTTGGCTGAATCCGAATGTACTCGCTACCAATACGAGTGCCGCCAGCATTAGACACAATATTCTGGGTCTGGAGTAGATTAAAGATGGTGCTGGGTGAGATACCCAGAGCACTGATGCGCTTTATCGAAATCTCAATAAACACCTGCTCCTGCTGCTCTCCGCTCACCGAAACCTTGCTCACGCCATCAATCAGTTCGAGCTCCCGACGCAAATAATCCACGTAATCCGACAGCTCTTTGTAGTTATAGCCTTCCCCTGTCAATGCAAACAGGACACCATACACATCACCAAAGTCATCAATAACAGAAGGTTCATTTACCCCTGGAGGAAGAGAACCTTTTACATCATTCACTTTGCGGCGCAACTCGTCCCAGATCTGTGGAAGATCGTCCGGACCATAATTGTTTTTCATGGTCACTGTGATTTGTGACAGACCTCGACTGGAAATGGAATTGACTTCATCGACATAAGTAAGCTGCTGAATGGCTTTTTCAATGGGATAGGTCACCTCTTCTTCTACCTGCTGAGGCGTAGCTCCAGGGTATGAAGTGACTACCATCGCATCCTTGATAGTAAAAGCGGGGTCTTCTAAACGCCCTAAGCCGAAAAATGCCGACACACCACCGATTAGAAAAATCAGCGAGACCATCCAGCTGATGACTCGATTACGGATAAAATAGGCCGCGACACCCGTAATTTCATCATCCGATTGAGGCGATATTTTTTGTTGTTCCTGACTCATTATTTCGCCTCCTGCGCTAACACTTCCACTGTCATACCATCTCTAAGACGGGCAATACCAGCAATGACGATTTGTTGGGTTTGCTCTAATCCATCTACGATTTGTACTGTCGACTGAGATACTTTTCCTGTGGTCACTTTTTGCTTCGAAACCGTACTGTCGCTGTTTACCACCCAAACAAACTTCTCACTATCATTGAGTCCATCACCATCCTGGTTAAACACTGCCTCAATTGGCACACTGACTCCCTGACTAAGATTCAGCCCAATATCCTTCGCTCGCGAGGTCACATCCACAGCCATCCCATCCAGAATGAATTCGTTCTCAGGCATTGGCAGAACCAACGTAGCGGTAAATGTTCCTAAGCTCGGATCCGGTTCCGTCGTGTATTCCTTTAAACGAGCAATATACTCATTTCCTGAAGGCACCCTTACAAGAGCCTCGATGACAGACAAGTCCTGACTTTTGGGTTGATTTAGCGAATAGCTGTCAGGTACTTGCAGTACAATTTCGACTTCACCAACACTATGAATATTCACCACTTGCTGTCCAATCTGAATATTTTCAAACCTCTCAGCTGACACTCGGGAGATAACACCATCCACCGGAGCTAGCAATTTAGTAAAAGACAATCGCAGCTTGGTAAGCTCTAATTCGGCTTTTGCATAGGAGCGCTGAGCTGCAATTTCGTCAAATTGAGACTGTGCGAGTAAGCCCTTCTTGACTAACGGGCTGGAACGTCGATATTGACTATCAATCACATTAAAGCGAGCTTGTGCATTATCGACGGCCAATTGATAGTCGGTTGGTTCCAATTCCGCCAATACATCGCCTTGCTTGACGAAATCCCCTTCTTTAAGTTCGATTGTGCGAATTTCCCCCGCCACTCTGAAACTGAGATGAGACCGATCCGCCGCTCTGGCGATAGCCGGGAAGTAAAGGCGACTCTTCAACTCAGACGTACCCAGCTGTGTCACACGTACTTTAGGCACTTCTTCTCTAACGCCAACCTCTGGTTTGCTGCAACCCGCCATCAACAGGGTAAGGGCCAAAATAGTCATTGCTCGATACATCATACTAAAGCCCCCTTTCCTTGACCCATTCGCGAACCTTTATTCCCGGCTCGATCCCCTGAACGCCCGAAATGACAATTTGGTCACCATCTTCTAAGCCTGAAAGCACTTGTCTTTGTTCATTGAGCTCCAACGCCACTTTCTCGACAATGCCATCGATGTTAACGCGCCACACACACTTCTTGTCACCCTCCATAAACAGCGCAGATATTGGTATCACAGTAGCTCCACTGCTGCTCGCAACCACGCGCACCTGACCCGCCATACCGGGTAGAATACCGACATCACTGGGGCGCTCCATAATCATGGTCACTTTATAACTGCCGGTTTTGGGATCGGCCTCGGTATCAATTTCCTGAAAGGTCAGCTCGAACTCCCGTGAAGGGTACGCATCGAATACCATGGTCGCATCCACCTGAACTTTAGAGCGAAAGCGATTCAGTAGGATGTCTGGCAGTTGGAAGATAACTTTCAGCAATTGATTAGTCTGAATGTTCATCACTCCTTCCTTGGCCTGAATGTATTCGTAATTATCCGCAGGAATGATAGAGATGGTGCCATCGTAGGGGGCAACTAATTGGGTATAACTCAGGTTCGCTTTGGCTTGTGACCAGTTCGCCTGCGCAGAGTTCATATTCGCCTTGGCCTGATCAAAGTCCTGCTCGGACACCACTTTGTCCTTTCTCAGGCTTAATGCACGCTTATACTGAACATCGGCTAGCTGGAAATTGGCTTTGGCTTGCTTCTCGAGCAATTGATATTCATCAGGGTTTAATTTAGCGAGCAAGTCTCCCTTCGATACGGGTTGACCAGAACGGACCACTATCTGCTCAAGCTGACCGGGTACCCTAAAGGCCAATACCGCTCGGTCGCCAGCTTCTGAGGTCGCGGGAAAGGTACGTTCAAATTTACTATTGCCGACTGAGACTGTGAATAATTTGGCTGGACGGGATTCCGGTTCGGGAATTGGTGGCGGTGCCTTACCACACCCACTGATAAGACTGGTGATAGTGACCAGTAAAAAGAGCTTGAAATTCATTCTGCGACTACCCTGTTTTAGTTGTACTTTAAAACATAGTCGAGAGAAATAATGTTTACCATTAACCAATTAATTATTAATCAGTTTTATTAAACCTCCCAAATCGTGAGGTTTATATTCGCCCAAAACAAGTAGAGGCACCTAAGTGCCTCCTTTTCCTTATAACTTACTGAACTCTCGATTAACCTTGAATGCCTCTGAAGTGACATAAGCTTCAATATCTCTGACTTTGTGTTCCATCGAATCAAAGTCCCGTTCTAAGGTATCGAGCAAGTCCTTGGCATTTTGGCCCTGTTTCCAGGGCTTACTCTTTAGTGAGTGTTCCTGCTTAGCCTTCATCGCTTCAACGAAATTATCTGGCTGTTTTTCCAACATCAGGCTCATCGCTACATAGGCCAGCAATACCAGAAAACTGCCTCCCAATAAGGCCGCAGATATGACCAGAATTCGGATTAACCAGACTTCCACACCAAAGTAATTGGCCAGTCCGGCACAAACGCCGGTGAGCTTGCCATTAACCGGATCTTTATACAGCTCTTTATGAGTCATAGTTTTGTCTCCAGTTCGGCGATTCAGCATCCAGAATTCGCTCTAAGTTATCCACGCGAGACTGCATTTTCTCCGCTCGCTGAGACAGACTCTGCAGCTTCTGAAAGTCCTGTTCAGATAGTCCGCTTTCTGCCTTTCGCTTGCTGCGGTAATGGAGAAAAAGCCACAGCGGTGCAACAAAAATCAAGAAGACAATCAGTGGACCCGCAATTAAAAACGTCGACATACTTTTCTCCTAGTCTGAATTATTTCTCGTTGTTCATCTGCTCTTTTAACTTAGCAAGCTCTTTATCAATCTCATCTTGAGCCTGAAGCTCTGCAAACTCCTGATCAAGTGACTTGGCATTGCCCGTCTTAGAATAAAGATCCGCTTCAGCTTCCAGTTCGTCAATCTTTCGAGAGTACTGTTCAAACTTAGCCATCGCTTCATTGGTGCGGCTAGTATGAAGATGCTTCTGAACATCACGTCGATTGCTGGCAGCTTGTGAGCGAATCACCAAAGCTTGCTGTTTTGCTCGTGTCTCTGTGATTTTCGATTCCAGTTTGGCAATCTCATTCGTTAACTTATCGATGGTCTCTTCGACCAGCATCTGCTCATCGTGCAGACCTTTAACGACGTTTTCAAGCTTCTGTTTCTCTATCAACGCAGCTCGTGCCAGATCTTCACGCTGCTTAGTCAGAGCCAGAGTGGCTTTTTGTTGCCATTCTACGATCTGCTCTTCAATGGCTGCGACTTTACGTGCAAGTTCTTTTTTGTCTGCAATGGCTTTAGCAGAGTTGGTACGCACTTCAACCAGCGTGTCTTCCATCTCCTGAATAATCAGACGAATCATCTTTTCCGGATCTTCAGCTTTGTCTAACAGTGCGCTAACGTTTGAGTTTACGATATCGGCAAAACGCGAAAAAATACCCATAATACATCTCCTGTTTGGATGAGTTCGCCACTGAACTCTCATCGATACGCTAACTAATCCAAGTACCGTGCCAACATAAAATTACTATAAAATTCAAAGGGTAAATAAATAACGTCGAATTTATCTTACAGCGTGCTATGATGCTAGTGCCAACAATTGGTCATTTTTACCAACCGCTGAGGGATCACTATGGCTCAGAATTTAATTGGAGAATCTCCTAACTTTCTCGCCGTACTGGACAAGGTGTCCAGACTGGCGCCTATCGACCGTCCAGTATTGGTCATTGGTGAACGCGGTACAGGCAAAGAACTGATTGCGCAACGTTTGCACTACCTTTCTAAGCGCTGGGAACAGCCTTTGGTATCACTTAACTGTTCAACGCTGAGTGAAGGACTGATCGACTCTGAACTGTTTGGCCATGAATCCGGAGCCTTTACCGGAGCGAAAGGCCGTCATCAGGGTCGATTTGAACGAGCAGAAAATGGCACATTATTCTTAGACGAATTGGCCACGACGCCACTCGCCGTACAAGAAAAATTATTGCGCGTGATCGAATATGGCCAATATGAACGCGTGGGAGGTGCTAAAGCGCTGGAATCCAATGTTCGGTTAGTATGTGCAACAAATGAAAACCTACCTTTGCTCGCTAAGCAGGGCAAATTCCGACCTGACTTACTAGACCGCCTGGCGTTTGATGTGATTCATTTACCACCCCTTCGTCACAGACAAGAGGACATCCCGCTACTGGCGGAATTCTTCGCCATCAAGATGTGCCGCGAACTTGGGCTGCCTTTTTTCGTCGGCTTCACTGACCAGGCCTGGCAAAGTATTTTCGAATACCACTGGCCCGGTAACGTAAGGGAACTGAAAAATGTGGTTGAGCGAGCGGTTTATCAGCAAGGAACCAATGAGTCACCCATCGAATCGCTAATTATCAATCCGTTCGACAATCAGTTTGACGAACAACCGTCCATGGTTCATTCGGGAAATGCGGTTGATAATGAACAACGCCCAGACACAGATCTGGCTACGCCAGCAGAGAACACGCACACAGCCCAGAATTCAGATGCCGCGGCAACGCTCACCTTCCCGCTAGACTTTAAAACCTGGCAGGATGAGCAAAATATAAAGTTGATTAATGAGGCACTCAGACAAGCTCAATACAATCAAAGGGGTGCAGCCAAGCTGCTGTCCTTGAGCTATGATCAGCTAAGGGGCTTAGTGCGGAAGTATAAACTGGTTTGAGGTTGGTCAAATAGTCACCATAGATTTGCACAAATCGTGTGATAAGTGTTTGTCATTATTGGTTTAGCTATCGATTTAGTGGTAAATTACCCTGATCTCAATACAGATATTACGTTCGCTAAAATGAATGTAGCGTGTTTATGAAGGCATTACTCAATATATCACTTGGACTTTGCGGCCTGATTTTCCTAACAGGGTGCGAAGATAAAGTGGATCACTCTAAAGTCAGACAAGATGGGTTTGTGTACTGTGACCAAGGGCGTCCCGGTACCTTCAATCCTCAACTCGTAGACGGTGGTATCACTGTCGAATCCATCGCGCCACAACTCTTTGATACGCTGCTGACGCTGAATCCGGGTACACATCAACCGGTACAGAATCTGGCAAAGCATTGGAGCGTTAACGAGGAAGGGACAGAATACACCTTTATACTCAGAGATGGCGTTCAGTTTCAGACCACCAAGTGGTTCACCCCAACCCGCCCTTTCATTGCGGAAGACGTGGTGTTTAGCTTCAATCGCATTATTGATTCAGGCAATCCATTTCACGAGGTGGGCGGAAGTGTCTATCCGTGGTTTGCGGGTATTGATTTTGCCAATCTGGTAGAGAAAGTAGAAGCTCTTGATGACCATACCGTGAGGTTCACTCTCACTCGCCCAGACAATTCTTTCTTATCCAATATCTCCACTGCCCATGCGCCAATTTATTCCGCAGAGTACGCCGCACAACTGCTGTTTTCAGACCACAAGTTAGCTATCGACACGCATCCGGTAGGAACGGGCCCGTTCTATCTGGATGAATATCAGGTGGCCGATCTGGTGCGCCTCAAACGTCATGAAAACTATTGGCGTGGACCAGTCGAAATGTCTCAGGTGGTTTTTGATATCTCGCACCGTGGTGCCGGTGCACTGGCAAAACTGTTGCGAAATGAATGCGATGTGTTGAACTCGCCGATTTCCAGCCAGATCCCAGTGATACTGGAAGAGGACTCCATTGTCCTGCAGGCGAAACCGGCGATGAACGTAGCCTTTGTGGCCATCAATACGCAGCACAAAGCACTCAGTGATCCCCGCGTACGTAAAGCGCTGAATCTCGCCATCAATCGCGACAACATTCTTGAAGCGGTCTATTTTGGTACCGGTGAAAAAGCCTACAGTTTGTTACCTCCAAGCTCATGGGCACATCAGAAAGACCAAACTCAGGTGCGTTATGATCGTAATTACGCCAGGGCCTTACTCCGCGATGCCGGCTATCAACAAGGCTTAGAACTCACCATGGCGGTACCGCTTGAACCGCGAGTGTACAACCCAAGTCCGCGAAAGACAGCCGAACTCATTCAGGCCAATCTGGCGGACATCGGTGTTAAGCTGAATCTGCTGACAGATGATCGCGTCGACAGGCAAGAACTAGCGAACATTGAATCTGTCGATTTACTGCTCACCGGTTGGGTCGGCAATACTGGTGACCCAGACAACTATCTGCGTCCTCTACTCTCATGTACATCCAAACGAGAAGGTCTTAATCTCTCAATGTGGTGTAACGATGACTTTGACTTTATTCTCGATCTGGCACTAGAAGTAAGTGAGCCCCGCTATCGGCTGAATCTTTACCGTCAGGCTCAGAATATTCTTAACGAAGAGGTACCAGTGATACCTATTGCCCATGGACAAAAGTATCAGGCACACAATGACAGCCTGACCGGATTCAGAACCAGTCCATTTAATGCTCAACCATTCGATCAAGTCGTGAGGTTGAAATAATGTTCTGGTATTCAGTACGCAGGCTAAACCTGTTCATTATTACACTGCTTATCCTGACGTTTGTTGGTTACAGTCTGGTGCGACTCGATCCCAATTCTGTATGGACTACACAGGCATTTTTACCTGGCTGGGTAGACTATGTCAGGCAGTTATCCCGTCTTGATTTTGGTTTGACCAAGGCAGGCATCCCTATCACCAATGAACTGGCAGCGGTGCTTCCTGCCACACTTGAGCTCTGCTTTGTCGCCTTTATGATATCGGTGGTGGTTGGTATTCCAGCCGGAACCATTGCGGGCATGCGCAAAGGGAAATGGCTCGATAACATTATTTCCTTCTCTTCAATGGTGGGCTATGCCGCTCCATTATTCTGGATCGCCCTGCTGATGATCATGTATTTTTCATTGAACTATCAGTGGTTTCCCGTTGCTGGAAGATACGATCTTCTATATGAAATCGACCATGTAACTGGATTTGCTCTTGTCGACGCCCTACTGTCTGATGGACCTTACCGTAAAGAGGCATTGCAAAGTGTCATTGAACATATGATTTTGCCGTGTCTGGTTCTTGCTCTTTCTCCCACAATGCAGGTTATTCGCATGATGAGAACCTCTGTGACGGAGGTCATGGGCCAGAACTACATCCGCGCGGCTCGAATTAAAGGTTTATCCAATTACGAGATCGTGATTGAGCACGTGTTACGAAACGCTATCCCACCTATCATTCCTAAGCTAGGCGTACAGTTGTCCAGTATGATCACATTGGCGATCATGACCGAGTCCATCTTTAACTGGCCTGGTATCGGGCGTTGGCTGCTCGATGCATTATCGACTCAGGATTATGCCTCTATTCAGGCAGGCGTTCTGGTCGTCGCTACCATCGTGTTGGCCGCAAGTATCCTGTCGGATTTATTAGGAGCAATGATCAATCCATTGGTAAGGAAGGAATGGTATGCTGTCAGATAATGTCTATCAGGAAGAGCAGATTCCGACTCAATTGGAACGTTTTTGGCGTAGCTATCGTTCCAATAGCTTATCCATGTTTGGCCTATGGTGTTTGCTGTTTATTATCGTTATCACCTTGGTTTCGCCTTTCCTGACGCCCTACGACCCAATGGCGCAGAGCTCTTATCTGCTTGTACCGCCATCCTGGGATCCTAAAGGTACTGTTGACTTCTTCTTTGGTACCGACGACCTTGGCCGTGACATACTTTCACGAATCATCGATGGCTCTCGCCTGTCATTTGGCGCTGCAGTCATTATTACGGCTATCGCCGCTCTGGTGGGCTGCTTTATTGGTATCCTTGCTGGCATGACCCGAGGTTTACTATCAAGTACATTAAACCACTTGCTCGATACGGTCATGTCCATTCCGTCACTGTTGTTGGCAATCATCTTTGTTGCTTTTCTAGGCCCCGGGGAATTTAACATTCTACTCGCTATCTGCCTGGCATTGATTCCACGCTTCATTCGCTCGGTTTACGTCGCTGTTCATACCGAAGTCGAGAAAGACTACATCATGGCCGCTCGTCTTGATGGCGCGAATGACTTCTATCTACTTTGGAATTCTATTTTCCCGAATATCCTGGCGGTTATCGCTGCAGAACTGACCTTTGCACTTTCGATTGCGATCCTGGACATCACTGCACTCGGCTTTTTGGGCTTAGGTGCTCAAGCACCGAGCAGTGAGTGGGGTGCGATACTTGGCGACGCTGCAGAGCTCTTATACCTGGCCCCCTGGACCGTTATCCTTCCGGGTCTGGCCATTCTGTTTACCGTCGTGGTAGTGAATATAGTTGGTGAGGGCGCCAGAAGCGCACTTAATGCGGGGATCGAATAATGCCAGTTTTAGATATTCGACACTTAACCATCGAAATCGAGACACCTCAGGGGCTGGTCAAGGCCGTTGACAGAATGAGCTTTACCATCAACGAAGGAGAAATCCGTGGTCTGGTAGGAGAATCCGGGTCAGGAAAAAGTCTGGTGGCAAAAGCTATCGTTGGCGTTTGTAAGGACAACTGGCGTGTCAGCGCTGACCGGATGCGACTTGGCAATGTCGATCTACTACAACTGACGCCTCGAGAGCGAAGAAGAGTGATCGCTCGAGACGTTGCGATGATCTTTCAGGAACCCACTACGTGTCTTGATCCCTCTGAAGAAGTTGGTAAGCAGTTAATTGAATCCATCCCCTCTCGCTCTTTTGAAGGCAAGTGGTGGGAACGCTTTAAGTGGCGTAAAAAACAGGCTATCGCTTTACTGCACAAAGTGGGGATCAAAGAACATACTAGGGTCATGCACAGCTACCCATATGAACTGACCGATGGTGAATGTCAGAAAATCATGATTGCAATGGCTATCGCAGCCAAGCCAAAACTGCTGATTGCTGATGAACCGACCAACGATTTGGACCCGATAACCCAGTCGCAGATACTGCGCCTGTTGAGTCGTATGAACCAGTTAAACAATACGACAATCATTCTTATCGGCCATGACCTGACAACCATCACTCAGTGGGCGACTCGAATTACCGTAATGTACTGTGGTCAATCGGTAGAATCCGCAGACACAGCTAAAATCATGGCCAAGCCAAAACACCCTTATACGGTAGCGCTGCTAAAAGCAATGCCAGATTTTGGTGACTGGATTCCTCACAAAGAGAAGCTTCAGTCGCTACCCGGCTCCATCCCACCGCTGCAACATTTGCCAATCGGCTGCCGCCTCGGCCCACGTTGCCCATATGCTCAGCGGCAGTGCGTGGAAATTCCCCAAGCCAAACGTGTGAAGAATCATAAATACAGTTGTCACTTCCCTCTTAATACGGAGAAAAAAGCATGAGTGCATTGTTAGAAGTCTCTGGCCTGAAGAAGGACTTTGTGACACGCTCCAAGCTGTTTAAGAAGAAAGTGCAGCATGCGGTCAAGCCGGTTAGCTTTAGTCTTGAGGCAGGACAAACCATTGGCTTTATAGGAAAAAATGGTTCAGGCAAATCGACGCTGGCGCGAATGTTGGCTGGAGTGGTCGAGCCGACCTCAGGAGAGATTCGAGTAAATGGTGAACTGCTGGAACACAGGGACTATTCGACTCGTTGTAAACTGATTCGAATGATTTTTCAGGATCCAAACACTTCGCTGAATCCGCGCATCCAAATTGGCCGTATTCTGGAAGGCCCTTTAAAGCGAAACACTAACATGCCTCCCGAAGCCCGGATGAAGCGCGTTAAGGAAACTCTGATTCGAGTCGGTCTGCTGCCTGAGCACGCCTACTTCTACCCACAGATGTTGGCCACTGGACAGAAACAACGTGTGTGTCTGGCGCGAGCATTGATTTTGCAACCATCGATTATCGTTGCCGATGAAGCCCTGAACGGTCTTGATATGGCTATGCGTTCACAGATCATCAATTTGTTTCTTGAGCTTCAGGAAGAGATGGGCGTGGCATTTGTTTACGTATCACAGCACCTTGGCATCATTAAACACATCACCGACAAAGTCATGGTAATGCATGAGGGGGATGTCGTGGAGTATGGAAATACCAGTGAAATCATGACAAATCCGCAACACATTGTCACTCAGCGCATGGTAGAAAGTCACTTCCACAAAGCACCGATGTATCGATAGCCCGACACTTTCGGACCTGGGGATCAAAAAAGGCCAGCTAACGAGCTGGCCTTTCCTTTAAATCATTTCATCAGCGACGCGTCTTAGAACGAGCACCCTGTTCTCCCGCAGACTTTCTGCGGCGCTGCTGATTGCTACGGCCTTTTGGCGCATTAGCGCGTTCTTCGTGGCGACGTACCGCTCGGCGGATTTTCTGACTACGAGAACGTTCGCGCTGGCGCGAGGTATTTTGGCTCAAGTCCAGCATCGTTTCTTTCTCTGGACGAAGCTCTACCAATTCACGCAGGTAGTTCACCTCTTTCAGGGTCAGTTCCATCCAACCACCACGAGGCAATTTCTTATCCAGGTAAATATCACCGTAACGAACACGTTTCAGACGGCTAACAGTGGTATCCTGAGACTCCCACAAACGACGAACTTCACGGTTACGACCTTCGTTGATCACCACGTAAAACGTGTGGTTCATGCCTTCACCACCGGCATAAACAACGTCTTCGAAACGAGCCATACCGTCTTCAAGTTCAACGCCATTCACGACGTTACGTACTTTCTTTTCGTTAATTTCACCGAATACGCGAACCAGGTATTCACGCTCAACCTGACGGCTCGGGTGCATCAGGCGGTTGGCAAGCTCACCGTCAGTAGTGAAAAGAAGCAAACCTGAGGTATTTGCATCAAGACGACCTACTGAAATCCAACGAGAGCCACGGATTTTGGGAAGGCGATCAAATACTGTGCGGCGACCTTCTGGGTCGTGACGGGTACACAGCTCACCCTCTGGCTTGTAATAGGCCAGTACTCGACAAACCACTTCTTCTTGTGCTTTGGCAGAAACCGTATGACCGTCAATACGAATCACCGCATTTTCGTCTTCCAGACGTTCACCCAGTCTTGCTACCTGACCATTCACACTCACGCGCCCAGCTTTGATAAGGGTTTCCAGTTCACGACGAGAACCGTGGCCTGCGCGAGCAAGCACTTTTTGTAATTTTTCGCTCATTTACCTACCTATAATGTCGTCTTCACAGACGTCGAAACCAGATAATGCGACCTAAAAATCGCGGTCGCACATTATCGCAAAGAAACCGGACGGACGCATCAAGTTTCTTTGTTAATTTAGTAAGAAAACGTTGGATATGCTATTCGAAAGGTGCAGGGTCACCGGCGCCAACACGAACGACTTTGGCATCATCATCACTGAAGTCGATGACCGTTGTCGGCTGCTCTCCCAGAAAGCCACCGTTGAGGATACAATCAACAGCATGTTCCAGCTTGTCTCTGATTTCTTCTGGATCAGACTCTGTGACATCACTGCCCGGTAAAATCAACGAGGTGGACATCAAAGGCTCACCCAGTGCTTCCAGCAGATCCAGCGCAATTTGGTTATCAGGTACACGAATACCAATCGTCTTACGCTTTGGATTCATCAGACGACGCGGCACTTCTTTAGTCCCTTTGAAAATAAAGGTGTAAGGACCAGGAGTATTGTTCTTAAGCAAACGGAAAGCCGTGTTGTCCACACGAGCGTACAATGACAACTCAGAGAGATCGCGACACAACAAGGTGAAATTATGCTTGTCATCTAAACGACGGATCTGACAGATTCGTTCTAACGCTTGCTTGTTTTCTAACTGGCACCCGAGGGCATAGCCAGAGTCCGTAGGATAGATGATCACACCACCATTGCGCACGATGGCCACCGCCTGAGTGATCAGGCGAGCTTGTGGGTTCTCTGGGTGAACATAAAAAAATTGGCTCATTGTTATTCCTTCAAACTTAGGATGCTCTCGGTACAACCTTCCTTGTTGTTCGACGTCAAGAGCAATACATTGAATACTAAGGTGCAACGTCTCCACAATCTGGATTAGCATCCGTCGACCCGGAGCCGCCTAGTGTCGTTGCAGTCTGTAGTGAAAGGCGGTCCCACACTGGCGTTACGCCTGATGGAAGCCACAAATTTCGACCCAGCTCCATCCAAGGAGAAGGATAGTGAAAATCAGATCCTTGCGAAGCTAATAGATTGTATTGTATCGCATAATCGGCAAGGTTGCGCCTTTCTTGAAGACTTTGTTGCGGTTGAGCCACTTCCATCGCGTCTCCTCCTGCTTCACTAAATGCCGTCAAAAGTCGCTTGATCCATTTCGCAGTGAGCTGGTAGCGGCCAGGGTGAGCTAATACCGCCACACCACCCGCTTTATGGATCGCATCTATTGCTTCGCCCATCGAACACCAGTTGGGCGGCACATACCCCGGATTATTGCGGGTCATGTACTTCTTAAACACTAGCTGCATATTCTTGACGTATCCATTGTCGACCAGCCACTTTGCAAAATGAGCGCGAGTAATGGGCGCGTTGCCGGCAATGAGTTTGACCTCTTCCAACACCCCTTCACGCGTCGCTTTTTGTAATCGGTGCGCAATCAACTCTGAACGTTCAATGCGTCTGGCTTGTTGGTCATCAATTAAAGCAAGTAGCTCAGGTGAATCCAGCGCAACACCAAGGCCAACAATATGAATGTCTTTATTTTGCCAGACAGTAGAAATCTCTATGCCATTAACCAGTTCAATGGGCAAAGACTGCTCCTGAATGAAACGTTGAGCTTCCGGTATCGCATCCAGTGTATCGTGGTCGGTAATGGCAAGCACCTTAACGTCAAAACTCATCGCACGTTCAATGAGTTCTGCAACCGACAATCGGCCATCAGAGGCTGTGGTATGGCTATGTAAATCTATCTTCATTTTTTCACAATTTCGGTTGACTTTCTTTCGCCGAACTAGTTAACTAGTACGCAGATACAGAATTTGAGTTAGGCACGTATGTTACTAGATATTCATACAATCAAAAAACCTTTAAACCGTAAGGTTAATCCTCTACAAGGTTGGTGGCGCACTTGGACACAATCCGGGTGGGCTTCGTTACGTGCATAATCAAACCAAATTTGATTAAAGCCCACTCAATCGAGTGGGCTTTTTTGTTTTTTGATTTAACTGACACTTTTTCGATTTAACTGATTATTTTAGCAACAGTTTGGACACATTCTACGTTGGGCAAACGTTTTAATTATGCGAGTATGTACCAATATTGTTGCATGAGCAGATTCAAGATTAAAAGGAGGTTTTGTGAACAAAGCCATTACAATTAGAAAGCAGGGTCGACTGGAAGTACTCTCACTGCAAGTCCCCTACGCTCAGGACCCAACAAGGCTGTTCCATACACTTTGTGAAAACAAAACGGATAGCCTGCTCCTTGAGTCTGCCGAAATTGACTCCAAGCAAGATCTCCAAAGTCTGCTTATCGTGGATTCTGCGGTGCGAATTGTTTGCGAAGGTCACACGGTTCGCTATCAGGCCCTGACGACAAACGGTGTCAATTTACTGGACATCATCTCTCAGAACATTACTAGCGAGCTTAACCATTCTCTCGAGAACAACGAATTGGTCGTTGAGTTTGAAATGCCAGACGACACCTTAGACGAGGACTCAAGACTCAGAGAGGCCTCTTCTTTCGATGCACTGCGTTTAATCCAGCACAGCTTTGATCTGACTGGCCTGGATAAAAATGCCATCTTCATGGGCGGTCTGTTTGCCTATGATATCGTTGCTAACTTTGAACCACTCGGTGAAGCTACGCACGCTAACCAGTGTCCTGACTTCGTGTTTTACGTTGCAGAGAGTTTGCTGGTCGTCGACCATCAGAAAGGCTCCTGTGACCTGCAAACAACTCTGTTCAATCACGATGAAGCTGAACTTGCGCGTATTCGTTCCCGCATCACCGAAATCAGCCATCAATGTGACAATCTGGCCCTGGTGCCTGAAGCAACCAAAATCGACAATATAGAAGAAACCGTCAGTATTTCAGATGAAGACTTCTGCCAAATAGTCAAAGACTTAAAAGAGTATGTCGTGCGTGGGGATATCTTCCAGGTCGTGCCGTCTCGTCGCTTTACCCTACCTTGTCCTTCTCCTCTTGCCGCTTATAAAGAGCTAAAACAAAGTAACCCAAGCCCATACATGTTCTACATGCAGGATGAACTGTTTACCCTGTTTGGCGCGTCACCGGAGAGTGCTTTGAAGTATGGGGCAGATTCCAATCAGATCGAAATCTACCCGATTGCTGGTACCCGTCGCCGTGGCAAGAATCCTGATGGTTCCATCAATCACGACCTGGACAGCCGAATTGAACTGGAACTACGTAGCGACATGAAAGAAAACGCTGAACACATGATGTTAGTGGACTTGGCTCGAAATGATGTTGCCCGAATCGCAGAGCCGGGAACCCGCCATGTAGCAGATTTACTGAAGACCGATCGATACAGTCACGTCATGCATTTGGTATCCCGTGTTGTCGGTCAGTTGCGCAGTGATTTAGATGCACTTCACGGTTATCAGGCTTGTATGAATATGGGGACCCTGACAGGCGCACCAAAAATTCGTGCCATGCAATTGATTCGTCAGTTTGAGGGGCAGACTCGTGGCAGCTATGGAGGCGCAGTGGGATACATGAACGGGGCGGGTGACCTGGACACCTGTATCGTCATTCGCTCGGCTTACGTCGAGAACGGCGTCGCTCAGGTTCAGGCTGGCGCTGGTGTGGTTTTCGACTCGGACCCACAATCGGAAGCAGACGAAACACGTGGTAAGGCGCAAGCCGTTATCTCTGCGATTAAAACGGCTCACAAGGGGTAATCACGATGACAAGTATTTCAGAAACACAGCAAGCCAACATTGTTTTCGTCGATAACTTCGATTCGTTCACTTATAACCTGGTTGATCAGTTCCGTAGTCTTGGCCACAAGGTGACGATTTATCGAAACCACATCGCCGCCAGCAAAATCGCCGAAGCGGTGTTAGCACTGGACAACCCTGTCGTTGTATTGTCACCGGGGCCGGGTGCGCCGTCTGAAGCCGGCTGTATGCCAGAACTGATTACACTGTTACGCGGTAAGGTACCAATGATTGGCATTTGTCTTGGACATCAGGCCATCGTTGAGGCCTACGGGGGTGTCGTTGCTGGTGCCGGTGAAATTATTCACGGTAAAGTTTCCATGATGGAGCACGGTGAACATGAGATTTATCAAGGACTGCCCTCCCCCCTCGCCATTGCCCGCTACCACTCACTGGTCGCGACCACCGTACCAGATAGCCTGGAAGTCACGGCTGAGGTCGATGGATTGGTCATGTCAGTGGCTCACGAGCAAGACCGAGTCTGTGGATTCCAGTTTCATCCAGAATCTATCATGACCACCTATGGTGCCACGCTGTTGGCGAACGCCATCGCTTGGGCAACAAAACAACTTTAGCAAATCAAACAACTGTCAATTATTCAAGGAATCGTAATTATGGAAGCCATTATCAATAAACTTTACGACCAACTGGATCTGTCTCAACAAGAGAGCCAGCAGTTGTTTGACACCATTATTAAAGGTGAGCTGGATCCTATCTTGATGGCCGCTGCGCTCACGGCCCTGAAAATCAAAGGGGAAACACCGGATGAAATCGCCGGAGCGGCAAAAGCATTACTTGCCAACGCAAACCCGTTCCCTCGCCCAGACTATGACTTCGCGGATATCGTAGGCACAGGTGGCGACGGTGCAAACACTATCAACATCTCAACCACGGCGGCATTTGTCGCCGCTGCATGTGGCCTTAAAGTGGCCAAACACGGTAACCGTGGCGTATCGAGTAAATCTGGTTCTTCTGATCTGCTTGACTCTTTTGGTATCAACCTAGCGATGTCTGCAGAAGACACTCGCAAAGCAGTCGATGACATTGGCGTAGCTTTCCTATTTGCACCGCAATATCACGGCGGTGTGCGCCATGCCATGCCAGTACGCCAGACCATGAAAACCCGTACGATTTTTAACATTCTGGGTCCACTCATCAACCCAGCCAGACCCAACATCGAACTGATGGGCGTCTATGACCAAAAACTGGTTCGTCCTATCGCAGAAACCATGCTACAAATGGGTATGAAGCGTGCAGCCGTCGTCCATGGCAGTGGTCTGGATGAAGTGGCGATCCACGGTGAGACCCTTGTCGCTGAAATCAAAGACGGACAAATCACAGAATACACGTTGTCGCCCGCTGATTTTGGATTGGAGGCGCATCCTTTGGAAGCTATTAAAGGTGGCGAGCCAGAAGAAAACCGCGCCATCATTACCAATATGCTGACGGGTAAAGGGACGGACGCTCAACTAGGCGCAGTAGCTGTAAACGTCGCACTCCTGATGAAGCTATTCGGACACGAAGATCTTAAGGCGAACGCGACACAAGCGATTGAGGCGATGAACTCAGGCGAAGCATATAAACTGGTGCAGCAACTTGCGGCACGTGGTTAATCACTCGACGAATCAGTAGGAAATAAAAACAATGGAAACCGTATTAGCAAAAATCGTCGACGACAAACGAATTTGGGTTGAAGCTCGTAAACAATCTCAACCCCTGAAGAGCTTTAAAGCCAATTTAACACCTTCTGATCGCAGCTTTTACGATGCGCTTTCAACAGGAAAAACGGCGTTTATTCTAGAGTGTAAAAAAGCGTCGCCATCCAAAGGTCTCATCCGCGATGATTTCAATCTGGACTACATCGCATCGGTGTACAACAACCACGCCAGTGCTATCTCTGTACTGACGGATGAAAAGTACTTCCAGGGCAACTTTGACTTTCTTCCTCAGGTTCGCGGTCAGGTAAAACAGCCGGTGCTGTGTAAGGACTTTATGATCGACACCTATCAGGTTTATCTGGCACGCCATTATCAGGCCGATGCAATTCTTCTTATGCTATCGGTGCTTAACGATGATGAGTACCGTGAACTTGCCGCTGTTGCCGATAGCTTAAAGCTCGGTATTCTGACAGAAGTCAGCAACGAAGAAGAATTGCAACGCGCGATTGCTTTAGGTGCCAAAGTCGTTGGAATAAACAACCGTAACCTTCGCGATCTGTCTGTTGATCTCAACCGCACGAAAGAGCTGGCACCTAAATTGCCCGAAGGCACCATCATTATTTCTGAATCAGGCATCTATAGCCACCAACAAGTCCGTGACCTGTGCAGTTATGCCAATGGCTTTTTAATTGGCAGCTCACTGATGGCTGAAGACAACCTCGAGCTGGCGGTGCGCAAAGTTTTATTGGGCGAAAACAAGGTATGTGGGCTGACCCATGCGGATGACGCCGCCAAAGCCTATCAAGCGGGGGCAGTCAAAGGTGGTCTTATCTTTGTGGAAAAATCACCGCGTTATGTTGATACGGAAGCGGCGCGGATGGTTATGAGCGGTGCGCCTCTTGAGTTTGTGGGGGTATTCCAGAACCACACACCTGAGTTCGTAGCTCAGACTGCAAACCAACTAAAACTGTCCGCTGTGCAACTGCATGGTAACGAAGATCAGGCTTATGTCGATGCTCTCAAACCTCTGCTGAGTGACAACATCAAGATATGGAAAGCGCACGGCGTAAAAGATCAGCTGCCGGACTTATCTTCTGTTTCTGTTGACCGTCACCTGTTGGATGCCCAAATTGGTGAACAGTCAGGCGGGACGGGTCACAGCTTTGACTGGCAACTTCTGAACAATACCACCGACATCATGCTGGCCGGCGGCTTGTCACCGGACAATATCAGGCAGGCAAGTCAGCTTGGATGCATTGGCTTAGATTTGAATTCTGGAGTGGAATCTGCACCGGGCAAAAAAGATGCAGAGAAACTCAATCAGGCTTTTGCGTTAATCAGAGATTACTAAAACTTGCTCTAGTACGAGTATCAAGTTTCATTTTGAGGAATTTACCATGTCTAAATTAGATGCCTATTTTGGCGAATACGGTGGACAATTTGTTCCACAGATCCTTGTGCCAGCACTGGATCAACTAGAGCAAGCCTTCATCGATGCTCAGAGCGATCCTGAGTTTCAATCTGAATTCATGTCGTTACTGCAAGAGTACGCCGGTCGTCCAACTGCGTTAACGTTGACCCGTAATCTGACTAAAGGTACAAAAACTAAACTCTACCTTAAGCGCGAAGATCTGCTGCACGGTGGTGCTCACAAAACCAACCAGGTTCTGGGTCAGGCGCTGCTTGCTAAGCGTATGGGCAAAAATGAAATCATCGCAGAAACTGGCGCTGGCCAACACGGTGTCGCAACCGCTCTGGCCTGCGCGCTATTAGGACTAAAATGCCGGGTCTACATGGGAGCAAAAGACGTTGAACGTCAAAGCCCGAATGTATTTCGTATGCGCCTGATGGGAGCAGAAGTTATCCCGGTGCATTCAGGCTCTGCGACGCTGAAAGACGCCTGTAACGAAGCGCTCCGTGACTGGTCTGCAAGCTATGAAGATGCACACTACTTACTGGGTACGGCTGCTGGCCCTCACCCATTCCCGACAATTGTGCGTGAGTTCCAACGCATGATTGGCGAAGAAACTAAGAACCAGATCCTGGCTCGCGAAGGCGTTCTACCGGATGCGGTTATTGCCTGCGTGGGTGGTGGTTCAAATGCCATTGGCATGTTTGCCGACTTTATTGAAGAAGAATCAGTGCGCCTCATCGGCGTAGAACCAGCGGGTCTGGGAATTGATACAGACCAACACGGTGCGCCACTGAAACACGGTACAACCGGCATTTTCTTTGGCATGAAAGCACCGTTAATGCAGGATCCTCATGGTCAAATTGAGGAGTCCTACTCAGTCTCGGCAGGATTGGACTTCCCATCTGTGGGTCCTCAACATGCGTATCTCAATAGCATCGGCCGCGCTGAATATGAAGCAATCACCGATGATGAAGCTCTGGATGCCTTTCAGGAACTGGCTCGACATGAAGGGATTATCCCGGCGCTCGAGTCATCACATGCTCTGGCCTATGCATTAAAAATGGCGCGCGAGAACCCAGAGAAAGAACAGCTTCTTGTCGTCAACCTATCAGGTCGCGGTGACAAAGACATCTTTACTGTTCACGATATTCTAAAAGAAAAAGGAGTTATGTAATGAGCCTTAAAAACGATCGCTATAAAGAGATGTTTCAACGCCTGAGCGAGAAAAACCAAGGCGCATTTGTTCCTTTCGTTACTATGGGTGACCCAAGCCCAGAGTTGTCACTGCAGATTATCGAAACGTTAGTTGAATCGGGTGCAGACGCATTAGAGCTTGGCATGCCGTTTTCTGACCCCCAAGCTGACGGTCCAACGATTCAGGGCGCTAATATTCGAGCGCTCGAGTCAAAAACCACCCCAACAATCTGCTTTGATATGCTGGCAAAAATCCGAGCGAAATTCCCGGAGACCCCAATCGGCCTTTTGATGTATGCCAACCTGGTCTATTCAAAGGGTGTGGATGCGTTTTATCAACAATGTGCAGAGGTCGGTGTCGATTCAGTATTGATTGCTGATGTTCCAACCAACGAAAGTAAAGAGTTTGTGGAAGCAGCCCATCGACACGGAGTTCATCCGATTTTTATCGCACCACCGACCGCCAGCGAAGAAACCATTGAACAAGTGGCTCAACTGGGCGGTGGATACACCTACTTACTGTCACGAGCAGGGGTTACCGGCACCGAAACTAAAGCCAACATGCCAATGAACACGCAGTTGGACAAACTCAACAAGTACGATGCACCGCCGTCACTACTTGGTTTTGGCATCTCTGAACCACAACAGGTTACAGAAGCCCTTAATGCAGGCGCAGCCGGCGCAATTTCGGGCAGTGCGGTAGTCAAAATCATCGAGAAAAACCTGAATAACGCTGACAACATGCTCAATGAACTGGCTAATTTTGTTAAAGCCATGAAGGCAGCGACGCAACGTTAACCCCAACATCGCTCATCACTAAGGTTGCACTCATCGTGCAACCTTTTTTTTACATCCCTACCGCTGTTAATTATTTTCAACCTATGTCTTTTGGTAATAATTTATTACCCAAGCCAATAGCAAACGTTTGCCTTCGGTTAATAGTACAGCGTTCTTTCGCTTTTTCTGACAAATTTCACCACTAATTGATTTCTGTCTATTGCGTACAGTGCTAATAAAGTGTAAAAATCTCTATCGAATATTAGTCTGATATTTGCCGTTCAAATGGAAGACTATACTAGGATTTTAAAATTTATTAGCACAGGAGTTATGGAAGTGTTAAAGGAAAAGTTGATGCTAAACAACATTGGCATCCAGGTCGTGATTGCAATGATCTTAGGTACTGTTATCGGTGCCGCTATGGGTGAATCTGCGTCAATGTTTGCACCGCTGGGTACCATCTTCATCAATCTGATCAAGATGCTTGTGATCCCATTGGTTGCCGTTGCGCTAATCTCTGGTGCTGCTGGTCTTGGCAACAGCAGTAACGCTGGTAAAGTGGGTGTGACCACTCTTGCTTACTTCGGTTTGACGTCTGCACTTGCGGTTGCACTTGCACTCGTTATGGGTGAAGTATTCCAACCGGGTGTGAACATTGACACTGCTGGTATCGAAGGCATGTTCTCGGCAGAATACGCTTCAAAAGGTGAACTACCCACTTTCTGGGCAACCATCACTGGTATGATCCCAACTAACGTTTTCCAGTCACTGAATGAAGCCAATATTCTCCAAATTCTCGTCTTCTGCCTGTTCTTTGGTATCGGTCTGTCTAAGCTAGAAGCAACACGTCGTGACCCTGTACTGAACGGTGTCAATGCGATCGTTGACGTGATGGTTTGGATGATCAATAAAGTCATGATCATTGCACCTATCGGTGTATTTGGCCTTATGGCTGAAGCTGTTGGTACATTCGGTTTTGGTGCGCTGATGGTCGTATTTAAACTATTCGTAGTTTACGTTGCTGCTATCCTTATCTTTGGTTTTGTTGCCTACCCTCTAATGGTTCAATTCTTCACTAAAACATCAGCGAAGAAATTCCTTGTAGCAATGAAAAAACCTCAAGCCGTTGCACTTTCTACTGCTTCTTCAATGGCGACTCTGCCTGTAACGATGGATACAGTTGAACACGAGCTTGGCGTGAAAAACTCAACTGCTTCTTTCGTTCTACCATTAGGTGCGACTATCAACATGTCTGGTAATGCGATTTACTACGGCTTGGTTGCTATCTTCTTTGCACAGTTGTTCAACATTGATCTTTCAATGGGTGCTTACATTGCCATCATCCTGACTTCAACGCTAGGTGCAGTGGGTCAAGCGGGCGTACCGGGTCCATCATTCCTTGTTGTTGCAGTACTTCTTGCTGCTGGCATCCCAATTGAAGGCCTACCGCTACTGTTCGCTCTAGACCGTATCTTTGACATGATTCGTACAGCACTGAACATCACGGGCGACGCTGCGTGTGCCGTGATTGTTGACTCGATGGTTGAAGAAGAAGCACAAGAAGTAGAGCTTCAGAAACAACAAGCGTAAATACAGACAAAGCCTGTAATAACGAAATTCAGGGCCGCAGCTGCATTGCTACGGCCCTTTTTTTATCTGTCTCCTCATCTGCCCAAACACTGATTTCAGCGATTAGTAGGTATATACTTAACAGATTGTAACGGCCCATTCTGAACCCTGGCACCGTACTTTTTTGTCCTGTAGCACGTAAAGCTTATTGTTTCGAAATGTCTCTAAAGGTTTTGTATTGAGTCCGTTTTTGGTTACACTGTCGTGAACTGTTTATGAAGGGTTTGCTAGAAGTATGAAGCAACTAATCGATTTCATTCCACTAATCATCTTTTTTGTACTGTACAAAATGCAGGACATCTACGTAGCGACCGGTGCTCTTATCGTTGCAACGGCAGTACAAATCGTCCTCACATACTTCCTTTTCAAGAAAGTAGAGAAGATGCAAATCATCACATTCCTGATGGTGGCCGTATTCGGTGGTATGACTATTTTCTTGCACGATGACAACTTCATTAAATGGAAAGTCACGATTGTCTATGCCATTTTTGCTATTGGACTCGCGGTCAGTCACGCTATTGGTCGCAGTGCCATCAAGGGTATGCTAAGTAAAGAGATCACTCTGCCAGACTCTATCTGGACCAAGGTGAATTATGCCTGGGTCGGCTTTTTCTCTTTCTGTGCTGGCCTAAACATTTATGTGGCTTACGAACTCCCCCTTGACGTTTGGGTCAATTTCAAGGTATTTGGGTTACTGGCAGCCACCCTGATGTTTACCGTCCTGACTGGTATCTATATCTTTAAGCACATGCCAAAAGAGCAGAAAGTCGAAGTTACCAAAAATGAGAACCAAGATCATACATCTTGATTCAAAGTGGATTCTTTGTATACTCCGCCAACGATTAAAAAGCAGCGACCTACGGGTCGCTGTCTTGTTTCCGGAAGACTATAACGATGACGAATACAACAGCAAACACTCCTAAAGGCCAACCAATCATTCGTACTCTGGCAATGCCAGAAAACACCAACGCAAACGGTGATATTTTCGGTGGTTGGATCATGTCACAACTCGATCTGGCGGGCGGTATCCTGGCGAAAGAAATTTCACATGGCCGTATCGTAACCGTCTCTGTGTCTGGTATAACATTTAAGCACCCGGTTAAAGTGGGTGATGTCGTATGCTGTTACGGCGAATGTACTAAAATTGGCAATACATCGATGACAATTAACCTCGAGGTCTGGGTCAAGCCCGTCAGCGTTGAAGGTGTCGGTGATCGTTATCAGGTCTGTGAAGCGACGTTCCATTACGTAGCTATTGATGGAAATGGACGCCCACGTCCAATTAATCCAAATTAAGCGAGGTTGGGCGATGACATTTCCGTGAAAAAATGACATCTTAATAGCACATAACTATTTGAAGGAAACAAATATGTGGTACGTTATTTTTTCTCAAGATGTTGAGAACTCACTAGAAAAACGATTAAGCGTTCGCCCACAACATCTGGAAAGACTTCAAAAACTCCAGGATGAAGGACGACTGCTTACTGCGGGCCCGATGCCTGCAATCGACAGCGACAACCCAGGGGAAGCAGGCTTCACTGGTTCAACGGTTATCGCAGAGTTCGACTCTCTCGAGGCAGCGAAACTGTGGGCGGATGCCGATCCTTATATCGAGGCAGGCGTCTATGCAAATGTCATCGTAAAACCTTTTAAGAAAGTCTTTTAATGGCGGTTAGTGGCATGATGAAAAAACAACTTACATGGCTTGCTCTTGCAGCAACCAGCATTCTGGCCGGTTGTGCGAATACGGGTGACGACCAACAACGTCAAATCGAAATGTTAGCTCAAAGTCGTGCTAGTGTGCTGTCTTCTGGCCTGCCTATTGAACAGGGACCTCTCTCGATTATGAAAGCGTCGGCCAATAAAGGCGTGGTTGAAATCATGATGCTTTATAACACCGATGCAAAAGGTGCGAAGCCTATCGACACAGTGTTACGCAATAGCATGAACTATTACTGCACAGACAGAGAAGTGAAAGCTAATCTGGATATGGGGCTCGCGTATCGAATCATGATTCGCAACGCCAGAGGCCAGTTAATGGTCGATCAAATGGTCACTAAACAATACTGCAACCAACCAGTCTCACAATGACATACGTTGCTAAAAACTCAAAGGCTCGCTAATGCGAGCCTTTTTCGTCCTTAACCATTGCCTGATTAAGTCAGCTTTTCTCTGAGTTGAGCTGCGGCCTGAACCAGATGCTTCAGTGACTGTTCAGTTTCTTCCCAATTTCGCGTCTTTAATCCGCAATCAGGGTTTACCCATAACCGTTCTACTGGAATTCGAGTGGCCGCTTTGTGAATCAACTGTTCAATCCATTCGACACTTGGGATATTTGGTGAGTGGATATCATAAACTCCTGGGCCAATTTCGTTCGGATAGTTAAACGCTTCAAAAGCGTTGAGCAATTCCATGTTCGAGCGCGACGTTTCGATTGTAATGACGTCTGCATCCAGCGCCGCCACGGATTCAATAATCTCATTAAACTCGCTGTAACACATGTGCGTATGAATTTGCGTTTCAGGTTTGGCCGTCTGTGCAGAAATCCGGAACGCCTTCACCGCCCAGTCCAAATAATCCTGATGTTTATTGGCTTTCAGAGGCAGACCTTCCCGTATCGCAGGCTCGTCAATTTGAATGATGTTGATACCAGCCTGTTGCAAGTCACTGACTTCGTCTTGCAGAGCCAATGCCAGCTGGTTTGCAATGGTCTCACGAGGTACATCTTCACGAGGAAATGTCCAACAAAGGATGGTAACCGGCCCTGTAAGCATCCCTTTCATAGGCTTGTCAGTCAGCGACTGAGCATAAGTGGACCACTCGACAGTGATCGGTTTTTTGCGCTCGATGTCTGCCACTACAATTGCCGGTTTCACACAGCGCGAGCCGTAACTTTGCACCCAACCAAATTGAGTGGTCTGAAAACCCTCCAAATTCTCTGCAAAGTATTCCACCATATCATTACGCTCGGCCTCTCCATGCACCAGCACATCCAGTCCTACCGCTTCCTGTCGCTCTACGGTGTCTTTGATAAATCCCTGCATTGCGCTCTGATAATTGGCAAAGTCTATATCTCCTCGTTTATACGCCGCTCGGACGTTCCTAACCTCGCCGGTTTGAGGGAAAGATCCGATGGTTGTTGTCGGCAACAAAGGTAGTTTAAGTACTTCTTTTTGATGATGTGCACGCTGACGATATTGCGCGCTGCGCAATCCGCTCTTAAGGTTGAGACCTGCAATCCGTTTTTGTACCTCTGGCTTATTGACCCAGGTAGACAGATCTCGCTCGATAATAGGCTGGCTGTACTGTGCACAGTACTGAATAGCCACATCGTCCCCATCAAGCGCTTTTGCCAACCATTGAACCTCTGACACCTTTTGCTTGGCGAATGCGAACCAGTTCTTAGTGACGGTTGGTAATCCCGTTTCTAGCTCCAGGTCAACCGGTGTATGAAGCAGAGAACAGGAGGACGCTACCCACAACCTGTCACCGAGTCGATCTTTCACAGGCTGCAGTTGTTTCAGTGCACTGTACAAATTGGCACGCCATACGTTTCTGCCATTCACCACGCCAGCAGACAGAACCCAGTCATCTGGCAGTCGCTCAGCTACTTGCTCTAGTTGTTCCGGAGCCGCTGCCAAATCGACATGCAAACCATCAACTTCTAGATCAACAATGGTATCCAGGGTATCCACCACTGAGTCGAAGTACGTCGTCAGTAGCACTTTCACCTCACCTCGTATTACCTGGTAAGCAAGTTTAAAACTGTCTAACCATACCTTATCCAATTCCAGCGCCAGAATGGGCTCGTCAATTTGCACCCATTCAACACCCAGTTTTTCCAGTTTGGCGATGATAGCCTGATAGGCAGTGAGTAATCGAGGCAAAAGCGTAAGGCGGTCAAAGCCTTCCTCAACTTCTTTTCCCAGATAAAGATAACTCAGTGGTCCCAGCAGTACCGGTTTTACACGGTGACCTTTCTGCTGTGCTTCGTTTATCTCATCAAACAATTGCGGCCAACTTACCTGAAACGTGTCGCGGGAGGAAAATTCGGGCACGATATAGTGATAGTTGGTGTTAAACCATTTGGTCATATCAGAGGCCGCCTCTCCATGACATCCGCACCCTGACTGCGATTGTCCACGACCAACACGAAATAACGTATCTAAATCTGGAAATCCCTTTGCATGGCGCTTGGGAACGTGACCGAGAAGCAAACTGGTCCCTAAGACATGGTCATACCATGCAAAGTCACCTGCCGTCACGTATGAGAGCTCACAGTTATCCTGATGACTCCAGTTGTGTAGTTTTATTTTGTCAGCAACTTGTTTAAGTTGTGACTGATCTGTTTCGCCGTTCCAATAGCTTTCTAGTGCAAATTTGAGCTCGCGCTTTTCGCCAATGCGGGGGTAGCCAAGTATGTGAGTTACTGTCATTGTTGTGTCCTTATAGTAAAGCAGTCTAGATGGCTAAACTATTGCTCAGGAAGCGCACTATGAACAATCTCAATTTATTCACATTAGATATGAAATATATTCAACATATAAACACATTGAAATTTTAGACGTCTAGATGTTTACATGTCTCAACAATCAAGATAAGTTAATGAAAAGGGATTGGAGATGAGGGATATTCATGATTGAACTGAAACACTTAAAAACGCTCGCGTCGCTGCGAGACACAGGCTCACTGACGGCTACCGCCACTTCGTTACACCTAACCCAGTCAGCCCTTTCTCACCAACTCAAAGACCTTGAAGCCAGAATTGGCGCTCCGCTGTTTATCCGCAAAACACGTCCGGTAAAGTTCACCTCTGAGGGAGAGATCCTGTTAAACCTCGCCAATGAAATTTTACCCAGAATCGCTCAGGCCGAGGGGGACCTTGCAGGACTAAAAGAAGACATTAATGGCCGTCTGCATATGGCGATTGATTGCCATTCTTGCTTTCAGTGGCTGATGCCAGCACTCAAGGAATATCAGCTTGCCTGGCCACACGTAGAGCTCGACTTCTCTTCCGGATTTGGTTTTGAGCCTATTCCTGCACTGGTGGCGGGTGAACTTGATTTGGTTATCACATCGGATATTCAAGCTCGCTCTGAAATCCATTATGAGCCCTTGTTTGATTTTGAAATGCGATTAGTGACTTCCATCTCTCATCCTCTCGCCGAAAAAGAGGTTATTGAGCCTAACGATTTGTCTGATCAAACTCTGCTGACCTACCCGGTTCAAAAACAGCGACTCGACGTGGTTAAGCACTTTCTCACGCCTGCAGGGGTTGAACCGAAAAAATGGAAACAAGCCGACAACACGCTCATGTTGGTACAAATGGTGTCAGCAGGACTGGGTGTAGCCGCACTACCAAATTGGGCAGTCAGTGAGTTTTCCAGACAGGGACTCATCACCAGTAAGCCTTTAGGAAAGGGGTTATGGCGCAGACTGTTTGCCGCGGTCAGAGAAGGTGAAAGAGAAAAACATTACTTGCAGGCGTTCTTTGGAACAGCGAGGACTCAGTGTCAACAACATCTGGAAGGCATCAAAATTGCGTGATCTTTTCTATGTATAAAAGGCCTCCCAATAAGGAGGCCTTTATCTACGAAGTGACAAAAGGAAGCTACTGCCCCGGCGGAATTATGCCTAAACAGGCAAGCTTGGCTTCATCCTGTGGCGAATCCTGAAAAATAACCTCACGCTGAACTTCAGGTGTAAATTGAGGCCATTCGTTTGTAAAACTCGAGAATACCCCCTCCTGACACCCTGCGCCCATTTGACCAAGCAACAACACCCCCTGGTCCTCGATCCTATCCGCCGTAATATGACGATTATAGACATTGGGTAACGTCTCATTGCTCCATTGGTTAGTCAGTTCAGGATGTGGCGCGATATAAAACGTGAACCACTGAGAAATCGCATCCCCTCCAACAAGCTTAAGTGGCTGTTCATTATGCTCATACCAGAATTGCTCGGCTTCGTAGCTCAGCATTTTAATGCCAATAAAACTTTGGCCAGCGTTGCGAACGTTAAAATGCATGACTGACGCATATCCTGACAACATCACGACCGCCATAATTGGCAGTACCTTAAATGGTCTTGACAACTGTCCCACCACATCCTTTGCCAAATACGCAACCAGTACTGCCGGGGCAGGCATGAAGAATGGGTGAAGCCACTCAACCAAACGGTCACCTTTATGGAAAGTAAACCAAGCCATAATGATAACAAGAGGAGCCAGAAGGACGAACGTAGTGAGTAATACTTTTTCTGGTACATTTCTGGTCAATTTCAGACCACGTTTGCCCAGCAGGCCGGCTAGCAAAACAAACGGATAAAATACCGATAACAGCGCCAGCCAGCTCCCTGGACTCAGCTGCGCTGAAACCTGACCACTTACCCATTTGATAGAAGAGAAATTATTGGCAAACATCCAAAAGAAATTTGGGGTCACCAAACACAGAAAAGCAAAAATTCCAACATAGAAATAAGGCTGTTTCCAAAAACGCCTGACACTTGGCACAGTGAGGCTAAGAATAAACACCATACCCACAGGGGCAAACGTCGTGTATTTTGCCATCGCTGAACAGCCAGCGAGAATACCAAACGGAACCCACCATTTACTGTCTTCGTAAACCGCCTTTACAAAAAACAGCAAAATCCAAGGCCATGAGCCAAACAACAAGTAGTTATCGTTGTATGGAATTGCCTCAAAGTTAATCACACCTGATAGATTTAATGTCAGCAACCCTAACCAGGCCAAAGAGGTTGATTCGGTGAGTTTATAAGCCAGACGATAACAGCCCAGCATACCTAACGCGATCACTGAGAAGTGGCCCACATACCAGAAGGCAGAAGCAAACTGAGTAGACTCTGACAATAATAGGATGCGAGCGAAAAAGCCCACAAACCAAGGATTATTTGGGCTTCCCCATTCGCCATTACTGGCCCAGTTTAGCGCTTCCACTGCGTCATAAGGTACGGTTGGGTCAAGGTGATATGAAACCAAAGACCACGCTACGGCGTAGATAAAACACCATAAAAATGCAAAGCGATGCGAGCGCTCAATGTCAGAAGATGAGACTGACGCTCGGTCAAAACTGAGAAAAACTGAAAGCATTGGCTAATTAAGGCTCCCCAAAAAAACAAAGTGATAAAGTTTTGGCGACAAACTGTACTTAGTGGCAAACCATTATTAAATGGCTCTATGTAAGTTTTCTGCAAAAATCATATTTATTAATCAGTTAACAAAAACTGAAGCCATAAATATATAGATAGTCTATATAGATACACCGTCAAGTGTTGTAATGAAGTGTCACTCTAAATTCAGATAGAGGGGTAACGTGGAAGGACGGGTGTAAGGGTTAGGGTTAGGGTTAGAGTAAGAGTAAGAGTAAGAGTAAGAGTAAGAAAACAACACCACTTCCCCGGAACGGGTGTTACCGTGAAAGTGGTGTTGTTCGGAAGTCGTTGAAAAAAGAATGGTTAAACCGATGCAGTTTCAGGCTGTTGTTTCGCTGATTCCGACACCTCTTCGATACTGAATCCTTCATGCAAGCGATAGTATCGCTTGTAAACAATGCCACTCAATGCCATCAACAGAGCCGGAAGGCCCACCATCATGAACTCAATACCGAGAATAGTATCCGCAGATTGCTCGACATTGGGTACATAACCTACCAATGACAGACCAACGCCCACAATGAAACCGCCAGCAGCGCCCGCAAATTTTACCAACATGGTTTGTACCGAAAAAATCACGCTTTCGCTTCGTCGGCCAGTTTTGTGCTCGCCATAATCGACGACATCCGCAAGCATTACCGTCTGCAACGCGTTAGCGATGCCAATCCCGAACTTAATCGCCGCGCCAGATAGGCCAATGAGCAAAACATTACCCGGAGCCAAGCCACTCATCGCTAAGAGCAGACCGCAAGACAGAATTGGGAAGCCACAAGCCAGCAACCATAAATTCTTTCTCGGCAGCTTCGCTGCGATACGAGGAAAGAGGAAAACGCCCGCCACTTCCGCTGCACCCGCAACCATCATATAAACCGGGAACAGTTCCGGATTTCCCAGCGCATAAGAGAAGTAATATATCGCAAAGCCGCCCACCAGCAAGTTGGCGATTTGGAACGACAGAACCGTGCCAATTAAAGCCTTTAGCTGGTCGTTTTTACCGATAATCACCATGACATCCTTGAAGTTAAACTTCTCAGCAGCATTGGCCTGGATCTCAGTGTCTTCTTTGACGTTTCTCGCCACTAAGAACGCACTCATCACAAACAAAATGGCAATCAAGATTGAAAGATTGAAGAATCCGGCACCTTGATCACCGTCTCCAAGTGTTCCCACGATATGCAGGCCATATGTGCCAATAATAAACCAGGCTAAACTGGCAAACAGACGCGGCCACACCACCAGCTTTTCACGCTCTTGACGAGAATTTGAAAGCGCTGGGATCATAGACCAATATGGAATGTCCATGATGGTATACGTCAATCCCCACAAAATGTAGGCTGCGGCAGCATAAACATACAGTGCCTTACCCTCAAACATATGGGTGCTGAACAACGCAATAAGCACAACGGCATTAAGAATGGTGCCGATAACAATCCATGGACGGAACTTACCCATTTTGGAACGGGTGTTATCGACGATCACTCCCATCATTGGGTCCGTGATTGCGTCAAAAACTCGCGCAATTAAGAAGATTGTTCCCACGAACGCTGCTGACAGACCAGCAACGTCGGTAAAATAAAACATCAGGAAAATGTAAATGGGCGCGCAGGCGAAGTCTTTGCCCAATGCGCCAAGGCCATATGAGAGCTTTGTTTGTAGGGTTAATTGATTAGACATAGTTATCCTTTAGGTGCAGGTTACTTTTGGTAGTAAGCGCTACACTAATTTTTTTGTAAGTTATCGAACTGGAGGTAATGCTACAGCTGTCACTCTCTGCTTTCTGTGATCGGCGACCATAATTGGAAACGTTTACACCACCAGATATCAAAATGAGATCTCAGACATAGAAAACCAACTAAATGTGATAAACATGTGATCTAAAACGGTCTATTTGTTGAATTATCCCCACAAAAGTCTGGAAACGATTTCAGTCAAGCTAATAAAAAAGGCTGCAAATCATTCAATTTGCAGCCCATAACATTCAACGGTTCATTTTCGTCGTCAGTCTTCTCATGTCACACGTTCAAATTTAATCAACACAGCGCTTTCCGCATCAAGAATTGGCATTGAAAGCCCAACTTGTTCACACCACTCCCCTGTTATTTCACAACCACACTCCATCCAGAGAGGCTGGTAATTAACAATGTCGTCAAACAGATTTGGCTTATCCAGCACCATCACACGATAACATGCCTTGGGATCTAATCCCGGTACCCTGAGATAACCGCTAAGCGAGTTCGTGGGCATCGCAAGCTGAGCTATCTGTACTACGGCCTGACTCTGGTCTCTGGCAATCACCGCCGTAATTTGATGGGCATCGTCATCGGTCTCCAGGCGCCAGCTTTTGCCACTATGGAGGAGAGGTCGGAGCGCTTTATGCAGTTCAATATATCGCTCAAATCCCTGTTTTTCCTCCTGTGTTTCTTTCACCGGATCCAGCTCGATACCCATATGACCAAACAAGGCCGTCAGACCCCGAAACTCAATTCCATGACGGCGCCTGGTACTGTGGCAATGACTAGCGCCTATATGACTACCCATCACTTCAGGTGGGAAGAAATAGCTCATTCCACGCTGAATCGACTGACGCTCTAACGCATCATTATTATCTGAGGCCCAGAAACGATGGGTGCGCTTTAACACTTCAAAATCAATCCGACCGCCGCCCGCAGCACACGACTCAATTTCTACTTGCGGATGCTTCTGCCTCACCTTATCCACGAGCTGGTAATAACGCACAACCTGCGCATGACCAGCCGCGCGTCCCAGGTGGCCCGGTTGAACCACTTCCCGATTCATATCCCATTTTATGTAGGCAATATTATACTTACTCAAAAAATGGTCCAGGCGCTCAAACAAATAATCAAACGCTTGCTGATTTTGCAGGTCAATCACGTACTGATTTCGGCCCGTGGGCTGCTGATAGCCATCAACAGCGAGCAACCACTCCGGATGTCGACGATATAGGTCTGAATCTTTGTTGATCATTTCTGGTTCAAACCACAGCCCAAACTCCATCCCCAACGCGTTGACGTGGTCAACTATAGGTTCTAAACCCTGAGGATATTTGCGTTCATCCAGATACCAGTCCCCCAGTGCTGCTCTATCCCCGTCGCGACCTTTGAACCAGCCATCATCAATAATAAAGCGCTCTACACCCATTTCAGCCGCTTGCGTGGCCATTGACTTAATATAATCAGGATCATGGTCAAAATAGATCCCTTCCCAGGTGTTGAGGTGGATTGGCCGTGGTTTGGCAGTAAATTCTTGTGGCAAGATATGATGGCGTACATGGTCATGAAATTGCTGACTCATTCCATTCAGACCATCATGGCTGTAACTGGCATACAACCAAGGCGTTGTAATGCTTTCTCCCTCGGCCAATGAAATCTCACCCGGTAGATAAATTACCTCCGCTTGAGCGTAGCGACGACCATCCGCTTTAACGTCGATTCGCATGCGGTGGTTGCCGCTCCAGGCAAAATGAAAACCCCATACTTCGCCCGACATTTCGCCAAAGTGAGGCGTGCCGGCAATCATTGCCGGGTAATGTTCGTGAGAAGTCCGGCCCCGTCGGTTTTCCTGTTGAAAACCTCCCTGTAACAGGGGCTGACGAACCGTCTGAAACTCATGCACCCAGCGTCCATAAAACGTCATTAGCTCTTTGGCCCGCTCCGGTAGCATTAGCGTATTGGCCAGACGGTTAACCTGATACACGCCAGCTTTGTTATTCTTAAGACAATGACGAACCTTAACCACATCATAGCGATCTAGCTCAAGTTCAGTGACCAGCTCCAGTCCAGCTTGTGCGTCCACACTCACCATGGTCAGAGCATTCTCCTGGCGCACGACCTTATTAATAGAGAATACCGGCGCCCAATCCAGGCCGTCTCTGTGCCCTTCCACCGCAGGGCTACTGAATAAACCACGACCGAGCTCAGGGCTCAGTGACATTGGGATATCATCATCCAGGCGACCATAAGGCACAGGACGTTTGACGGCTATCCGTGAACTGGCATTACATGTCTCAACCTTCTTCCCCCAGTGCAGGATTTCTGCTAACTCCCCGACTTCAAGGATCAACTGCGTACCATCGCCGTTTAGCTCAATCAGTGTTTTGTCTGTCATTTGGTTCAACCTAAAAAACTGTTAATTAAATATAGCCAAGTAACGTCAAGGTGCAGGTTCAGTGAAAATGGTCTGGTTTATGGCACTTGTCGTGGAGGTTTTTCTTTAAACCTCTTTCGTCTAGTGCTCCGGCCCCTGCATTCTTGAGGTCATTTTGGTATATATAATAGCTGCTAAATCAATTAATTCTGTGAACCACTGCATATTAGTGGAAACGTTTACAATTATTCAATTTGCTCAACCATACTCTTTACCCCGATGCATAAAGAATTGTATTGCTTGCTGAATATCACAAGTTCTTAACCGGCCACATTCCGCGCAAATATTGACCAACGACTGGAAACGATTACCCAAATCCTCAGAATTGAGGGGCGACGCACACTAATAGCGTTTGTCATATCATCTTAAGCGTTGTTTAATAAATTGAATTCATAAGAATTAGAGTACCCCATGGCAACCATTAAAGAAGTCGCTAAAGAAGCTGGTGTTTCAATCGCGACCACATCACGTGTCATCAACAATGCACCGCATACCAGCGAAGCGGCCATCATTGCCGTCAAACAGGCAATGAAAAAGCTGGGCTACCGGCCCAATGCTAACGCACGCGCTCTGGTCAGTAAGTCTTCGAATACCATTGGTATTCTCGTACATGATGTGTCTGCCCCCTTTTTTGGCGCGATGGTCAAAGCGATTGACTCAGTGGCTTGTGAACAGGGTAAACAGATTTTGATTGGCAGTGGCTATCATGATCCCGTTAAAGAACGTAATGCCATCAACCTGCTGATGAGTAGTCGTTGTGAGTCTTTAGTAATACACAGCAAAGGTCTGTCAGATCAAGAGTTAACCGAGCTGGCACAGGAAATCCCTGGCATGATGGTGATTAACCGCTCCGTACCCGCCATCGCCGACCGCTGTATCGCGCTCGACAACTTTAAAGGTGCCTATCTCGCCACTGAGTTTCTCATCAAAAATGGCCATCGAAAAATCGGCTATATCGCATCCAACCACGATATCGATGATGCCTATGACCGAAAAGCTGGCTACCTGGCAGCGCTCATAGATCATGACATAGAAGCGCACGAAGAGTTGATTGAGTCCGGAGAACCAGATGAAATTGGTGGGGAGCAGGCTATGGTCAATCTACTGGCCAAGAATCTGTCACTCACCGCTGTTGCCACTTACAATGATGATATGGCGGCAGGCTGTCTTGCCTTGATTCAGGAAAATGGGATCCGCATCCCTGAAGATATGTCTGTGATTGGCTTTGACGATGGTTTGATTGCCCGCTTTATCTATCCGAGACTGACTACCATACGTTACCCAATTCAGGTTATGGCTAAGCAAGCGGTATTGGAGGCATTGGATCGCGCCGCAGGTAAAGAGGTCGTCAGAGAGCAAAACCTGTTTGCCCCTATACTAGTAAAACGCTCGTCAGTAGGCCGGATCTGACCGACGCTATTGCTTGTAGAGCAAATTTTGATGGAGCTTCAATCTCATTCATCATGAGGATTGGGCTCTCAGCAATCTGTATACGGCGTGATCAACAATTCGCCCATTGAGATTTTCGCGGTATAATCGCGCCCGCTGAATCAAGACCAAACCTTACTTGACGCTCTGATTCCTGCATCTTAAGACCCTTAAGGTATTTTAGCGTCAACTATCACTTGGTTTACTCGCCATAACCTGAGACAATTCTCTGGTTATTCCCATACCTGATGGTTCAAAATGAAAATCTTAGTTCGTAATCTTTCTCGTGACACTATTGAACACGATGTCCGTAAACTGTTTCTGGATTATGGTCGTGTGACTGAATGCACCCTCGTTCTGGACAAAGAAACGGGCACTTCAAAAGGCTTTGCATTTGTCACTATGCCGAATGTCGAAGAAGCCAAAGTAGCAATCAAAGAGCTCAACCTGACGATGTTCGCTGGTAACAAAATCCGAGTGAAGTTTGCCGGTCACTAATCCTTGTGTTTGGCCAGTAATACACTGGCCACAATGTCACCCTAATCGCAATGTCACCTCTAATAACGCTAATTCTGACCGCTTAAACATTAGCGCAAGCTAACGAGCAAGCAGATATTCCACCATATGATCGATGGTTAATACCTTCGGGTAATCCACCTCGGGGATATTGATTCCTGTTTGCTTACTCACTGCCGTGACCAAATTGAGAAAGTCCATTGAGTCCAGATCGAAGGCATCGCGCATATCTTCATCCTGTTCCAGAGGCTCACCCTCCAATTCAGGGGCTATGTTGGTTAACTGGCTAATTACGAGTTGATTGAGTTGCTCTCTGTCCATAACGGCTCCGGTTTTTGAATGAGTTTATTAAGCTGATATAAGAACTTCGCGCCAATATGGCCATCACTGACGCGATGGTCAGCTGACAAACCTGCAATAATAACGTCACGCACTTTCAGTTCACCATCCACCACCAGGGCTTGCTGATGAGGGCTGCCTAAAGCGATGATAGCCACCTGAGGCGGTAAGATGACCGCAGACATCTGTTCAGCTCCCCGCTCACCAACACTGCTGACACAACATGTACCACCGGTTAATTGCGACATTGGCAATCGCCCTCTTCTAGCCTCCGCCACTTGATGGGTAATGATGTTCATTATGGTGGATGCGTCGTGTTGCTCTGCATCTCTGATCACAGGCATGATTAAACCACTACCTCGTACATTAACCGCGTGTGCCAGATGCACTACCGAAGAAGGTTGAAAACTGCCTTCCACATAAAGCCCATTGAGTTGAGGCTGCTTGGCGAGAAGTCTGGCAATAGCGACCAGCATAGGCGCCGCCAACAGTACCCGGTCTTCGGCAGGTTTGTCTTGATTAAATTCACTGACAAAGTGCTGAAGTGCCGTAATATCCAGACGATGTGACAGGTAATAGTGCGGTATGGTTTGCTTCGAAAGTGACACTGTATCGCTGATGGCTTCACGCATCATCTGCTTTGAACGGTCTTCGGTTTTCACGGTCTTTTCTTCCGCTTTTTCCGGTTCGCTAACCAGATCTTTAAGCGTGACCGGTGCGCCCTGCTTCTTTACGAACTCAGACAAGTTTAGATTTCGGATTTTTGCCTGATAGCGCGCCGCGGGCGAGGCCAGCACAAAGGAATCGTCAGCAGATACAGGTTCCGCATTCAGCGACGGTGGCTGAGCACTTCCTTCAACCTCCTTTGCCATAGCCTCATCAAACTCATCTGTGGGTAAAGTCTCTTGCTCATTTTCGCTGGTCTTTGGTCCCGGTCCCCTGAGACGCGCAATGCTGGTGCCAACCCGAATTTCGTCATCTACTTTCGCCAGCAGCTTATCAATGACAGTATCTTCAAACACGTCCAGTTCGATAGCGCCTTTGTTGGTTTCAATGACCGCGACCACATCGCCTCGTTTGACCTCATCTCCCTCCTTCACCAACCATTCAATCAAGGTTCCCGTCGCCATATCGGCACCAAAGGCGGGCATCACAAGATCGTGTGTCTGTTTTGTCATCGTTTGCCCCTTATCGATTTGCAGCCTCGTTAGTCCCTAGCATAACCAGCGCGGTCTGGACAATGTCCTCTACCTGAGGAATGCACGCATTTTCCAGGTGTTCAGCGTACGGGAATGGTACTTCCTGACCATTGACTCGTTGGATCGGCGCATCGAGATAATACAGCGCTTGCTCTGCCAGCGTCGCACTGATCTCAGCTGACATACCGACACTCTTCCAGGATTCATCGACAATCATCGCCTTATGGGTCCTTTGCACCGACTCAATGATAGTGTCGCGATCCAGAGGCCGCAAACAGCGAAGATCCACCACTTCGACATTATGACCAACAGCCTGTAACTGGTCTGCTGCTTCCATTGCTTTATAGAGACTGCCGCCCCAGGTAAATATGGACAGATCAGTCCCAGGTCGACGCACCACGGCTTTGTGCATATCGTCGATAGGCGCAGATTCATCTATAGCCTCAATGCGATTGTATAGCATCACATGCTCGAAGATGATCACCGGATCAGGGTCGGCCAAAGCCATTTTCAGCATGTGCCTCGCATCCTGAATAGTGCCAGGATACAACACCTTAAGCCCCGGAACATGGGCGAAAATCCCTTCAAAACTGTGTGAATGCTGGGCTGCGAGTTGTTTTCCTGCCCCACACGCCATTCGAATCACTAAGGGCACACCGATCTGTCCGTTTGACATGTGCCGCAAGGTAGCGGCGTTATTCACGATCTGATCTAAAGCCAGCAGGCTGAAGTTCACCGTCATGATTTCGACAATCGGCCGCATGCCACCAATGGCGGCCCCAATGCCTGCACCAACAAACCCAGACTCAGCCAAAGGTGTGTCGATAATTCGCTCTCTGCCAAACTTCTCAATCAGCCCTTTACTGACGGCGTAACATCCACCGTAATCACCCACATCCTCGCCCATCAGGAACACTCTGGGATCACTTTCCAGCGCTTCAATAATGCCGGCACGAAATGCTTCTCGATAAGAAATATCACCCATGATTTCCCCCTTCAGCATAAACGTGTTTGTGTAAATCACTGACGGGTTCGTCATGACCCAGTAACGCCATATTAATGGCGTTGTCGATTTCCTTGTCGACCCGCTCTTCCATTGCCCTTATATCGTCAGCACTGATCTGATGGTTGCTCTGCAGCCAATGACTTAACTGCACAATTGGTCCTTTTTTCTGCCAGCTTTGGATCTCTTCCTTATCCCGATATTGCTGGGAGTCAAACATGGAGTGTCCCCGGAAACGATAGGTTCGGCACTCCAGAAATTGCGGGCCAGCGCCATTTCGTATCGTCTGACAAGCCAGTTGACTGGCCGCTTCCACATCAACGACGTTCATGCCATCAATTTGCTGTGCTGCAATGCCGTAACTCGCCGCTTTGGCATAGATCTGCTGATTCGATTCTTCCAGCTCCAGTGACGTTCCCATCGCATAGAGATTGTTTTCACAAACGAACAGAATGGGCAATTGCCAGAGTTTTGCCAGATTCATGCTTTCATGAAATTCACCTTCTGCCACGGCCCCCTCACCGAAAAAACAACAAGTGACATTATTGCGCTTGAGTTTTTTATCGGCCATCGCTAGTCCAACAGCCAGTGGCAGTGCACCCGCCACGATGGCATTGCCTCCGTAAAAACGTTTCTCGGAATCAAACAGATGCATTGATCCGCCTCGTCCGCCACTGCAGCCCTCTTTCTTAGCAAACATCTCTGCAAACAGCGACTGCATTGAAATGCCGCGAGCCAGTGCATGGCCGTGCTCACGATAGGTCGCTAAAATGGCGTCTTCATCGGTCAGTGCCTGCATCACCCCGACAGAAATTGCTTCTTCACCGTTATAAAGATGGAGAAATCCACGAATTTTCTGCTCGTTATAAAGGCCTACGCACGCCTCTTCGAAGCGCCGGATACGAATCATTTCAGTGAGCAAGTAATGCAGGTGTTCACGGGTAATATGGGTTTTATGGTTTGCCACGTGTCTCTCCTTCCTTGTGTGCTTACATCACGTAATCAACTTATTTTTCGTCGCTTTCCAGCGTTGATGTATCACCCTCAGGCAGCCCGAGTTCTCGCGCTTTGAGTAGCCTTCGCATGATTTTCCCGCTACGGGTTTTCGGCAAGTTTTCCCGAAATGCTATTTCTCTCGGTGCAACTGCAGGTCCGAGACGCTTACGGGCATGACCAAGCAATGTCTTGAGTAAGGTTTCATCGGCCTCATAGCCTGGCTTGGTCACCACAAACGCTTTAACAATTTCTCCCGCGACCGGGTCAGGCAGTCCGACGACCCCCACCTCCGCTACCGCCGGGTTTTCCATCAAAGCGCTTTCCACTTCAAACGGACCAATGAGGTGGCCAGAACTCTTGATTACGTCGTTAGCTCTTCCCACAAACCAGAAGTAACCCTGTTCATCCTGATAAGCCAAATCACCAGTGAGATACCAGTCACCAACAAAACAGCTCTGATACTTTTCTTCCTGATTCAAATAACCTCTGAACATGGAGGCCCAGCCTTTCTTAATGGCGAGCTCACCTACTTCGCCGACGGTGGTGCTGAGTGTTTTGTCCCCTTCTGGCCCGATAAACACTGCCGCTTCAATACCGGGCAGCGGTTTTCCCATAGAGCCAGGACGTACGGCATTGGTCGCCAGATTCGCTATCAAAATCCCACCGGTTTCACTCTGCCACCAGTTATCGTGTATCGCTTGGCCGAAACACTTCTGTCCCCAGAGTACTGCCTCTGGGTTAAGTGGTTCACCCACACTGGCAATAAACCTTAATGCCGTTAAGTCGTAGCCCTGCGCCTGCTCTTCTCCCACCTTCATCAACATACGAATTGCAGTCGGCGCGGTGTACCAGATGTTGACCTGCTGCTCACTCAGGATCTGATACCATCGCTGCGCGTCAAACTCTGCTTGATCGATGATCAATGTAAGGCGATTGCACAATGGGGCTATGATTCCGTATGAAGTCCCTGTCACCCAACCCGGATCGGCGGTACACCAATAGATGTCTCCGGCCTGCATATCGAGAGCATACGCACCCGATAACTGATGCCAGAGCACCGCGTTGTGAACGTGCATCGCGCCTTTAGGTTTACCAGTCGTGCCGGAAGTAAAGTGAAGCAACGCCAACTGCTCAGGTTCGGTGGGTTCAATGGTGAAGTTTGGATCGCTTTGTGCTAGCAGGGCATCAAGATCCAAGCAGCCTTCCGGAAGCTCGTGCTTAACATCGTACAGCAGCACCCACTTCAGGCAGGTCAGTTCGTCTCGCCACGGCTGAACTTTCTTGCGATACAGGGCTTCGCTGGTTACCAGCACTTTTCCCTGTCCGATCTCCATTCGGGAGTGAATGGGTTCTGGCCCGAAAGCGGAAAACAGCGGTGAGAAAACCGCGCCAAATTTCACGGTGCCGAGCATAGCGTAATACAGATTAGGGACACGCTGACACAAGGCGAATACCGTATCTTGTCTTTCAATCCCCAGTTCAAGAAGCAGGTTGGCAAATCGGTTGGTGGTTTCCTTCAATTGCCGATAACTGATGTCTACCTGCTGATCATTCTTACCTAACCAGCGGATGGCAATCTGCTCACCAAACCCGGCCTCAACATGGCGGTCTACCGCCTGATAGCCAATATTGATCGACTGCCCATCCCCTACGAGCTGATGTTTGACCGCGCTCCAGTCGAAATGAGAATAGGTCTCTGCGTAATCAACCAGATTGTGTCGGCTGGCCGATTTGGGGTCTTTTTTGATTTCGGGAAAGTCCATGATTTTCTCCATTATCAAATACTGCTCGAAGCATGTATCTATAGGGTAGGAGAAATGCCGAAGTTTGGCTGACTAAAATCATGTTCTATATCAAATAATCATTGACTGATTTGTCAATGCTATTGCTAAAGCCCATTACTCAGTCACACGAACCGTTCGTTGAAAGTAGTCTTGGTAACCGAGTTGATCGGTGACAGAGAGACGCACGGTGTATACACCAGTATCGTCGTATACGTGACTCGGATTGGCAACGGTAGAGCCCGTGCCATCGCCAAAGTCCCATTCCCAGTTCGTCACTGTGCTACTACTGTAACTATTATCGCTGAACTGCCATTGTCGACCACTACTGCTAGAGTCAAAATGGCTCAACACACCTTCGTCAAACAGACGAATTTTCACCGACTTAAATGCGTCCGCTACCTCGTTACTCGAGTAATTCAAATCACTCGCGGCCAGTTGAATACACATCGCTGCTTGCGGCAAAGTCGAGTCAGGTTGCCAACAGGATGTCGCCGCCTTCAGATACACTTTATATGTGGCTTCAATTCCCCATTGCTGAGCAAGCAAATAAAAAGGGTACGTCATGATTCCAATGCGAAGGTAGGGGTTGGAACCGGCTTCCTGATAATCCAGATAGCTCGGAATCGCTGAAGTTTCGGTCTCAATAGCACTGAGCACCCTGACCCATCCGTCTGCCTCAGCGCCATGAATCCACAAGTCCTCAGTCACACCAAATTCGTGCTTGACCATGACACCCGAAATGTCCGAAAAGGATTCATGGAGTGTAATGGCATCATCACTTAACGGACCCGGGAAGATCTTAAGTGCAGATAATCGCGCCAATACGCCATGAGCTACCTCGTGTGCAATGATATCCAAAGTGGCCGTCGAATAATGAGTTCCATAAGCATCACTGAAACTGGCGTACGCGCCGTCCCAGGCGGCCAATACCCCCATCTCGTTACCATAATGAACTCTTAAACGTATCTTTTCATCCAGGGGAGGTTCGCCTAAATACTTTAAGAAGGTGTCATACACAACCGTGCCGTAAAACATGGCATCATTGAGAGTGGAATAGGTCCAAATTCCCCAGTCATCGGATATCGCTTTGTACTCGTTTATCGGTGAAGCAGAGCAGGTAAACTGATAAGGAGGAAACGCATCATCATTCACGCGGTTCGCGTAGGGGGAGTAGACCTTATTTTCCCAGTCCATATCCCGGGTATTGTTCATATCAGTCACCGCAACCAATCCGTTGTCATAGCGACACAGCCCCCCAGACTCCTCAGTCCGATTTGCTAGTATTTGAGGTCTGTCAATACCGTAATACCAAGACTGCTCATAATTCCCGCCAGGCCCTGACACACCAACGTTGCCTGTGAAGTCATGAAACCGAACGGACCTATGAACTACTTCGGGTAGTTTCTCATGGTCTATTTCTATACGAATTTGCGATACACCTTCCGGAATATTCGTACCGTCAGGCACCGTAATCGAATCGGGAAATCGGGCACGCAAGTGAAGAAATTCGGGTTCGATTTTTTGCCCATTCTCTGACTGCCAATAAAGTCTGATATTCAGAGGCTCTTCCATATTCTCTACATTATTTGACTGATATATAGCGTTAATTCGTCCCCCCAGTGCACCAACCGAACTGTCCTCATCTCGAAAGTAAGCTTCGACTAACTCAACTTGAAAAGCGTCACTCACCCTGTCATCCGCAGAATTGTCCCCACCGCATGATGAAACCGCACCAGCTACTGCAATCAATAAAATGGTTGATTTGATTTGTTTTTTGTTCACCGACTTACCCTAATCCTTTTGCGCGTTGTTATTCTTTTAACCGATGTTGTTAAGTTTTACAGCTCCTGTATCATCATGAATAGGTATGCTACCTAGCTTACTAAGGCTCGAATATGTTCATTTGTTGCAACTCATTGTCCCGTGGTACCACTTATGGCCGATACTGACATTTCAAACACGATCTCAACCGCGGCAGCGTGGGACCTCATCCATGCCTACCAACAGCTTCGCGATAAAGGTATCGTATCAGACAACGAGCTGGCAGATATCGAACACTTTTCTCCAGCGACCATTTCGCGTATTCCAGAGAAAACTCTGGTAAAGATCTGGCAACAGTTGGTACGAGCACATCCTTCCCCTGAGATTGGACTTATCATCGGCACAACGATAACCTCCGAGGCAAAAGGCGTGCTTGCAAGTTGGGTGAGTCAGTCTGAAGATTTAAGAGAAGCGCTGAGCATCTTTCGAGAACACATCGCACTCATGAATCCATCCGAAAATTGGAAGGTGGAAGACATTGGGCAAAGTGTTGTCCTAACACTAACCATCGTCTCTAGGGAACGCTATCCGGTAGCCGCTATTGAACGCAGCATGAGTGCGTTAGTATCCTGGGCCCGTATGTTAACCAGCCACCCCATTCCTATTGAGAGGGCAACGTTTTGTCATTCACCACCAGAATATATCGACAAATACTACGAAATATTCGGCCACCATCTTAGTTTTGAGGCACAACAATGTCAGTTGGTCTTTGCGTCTGATTTACTCAACCTCAAAGTCGTGTCCAGCAATCACTATCTGCGCGAAGTCATGGCAAAAACAGCAAGACTGCAACTGGAAGCCATGAGCAGCACTCGCTCGTTGCACTCTCAGGTTGCCGCAATCATTACTAACAGTTTGCATGACGGCCAGCTTCCAAATATCGAAGCCGTCGCGAAACAGCTTCACATCAGCCGTCAGACCTTGTATCGCAAACTCGACAAAGAACAAACGACCTTCCAAATCATTGTCGATGACACCCGTAAGCAGTTGGCGACAGAGCAACTGAGTCAGGCTGTCCCTCCAACCATTACCGAGCTTAGTTACAACCTGGGCTTCAAAGAGACCAGTAGCTTATATAAAGCGTTCAGGCGTTGGTTTGGAATGACGCCCAAAGCCTTTCTCATTCAACGCCACTCAAAGTGACTCCGATGAACTCAGCTTTGAGGTAAACTGTTTAAAATCATTAACAGACTGCTGAGGGATCTCCTCCATGGGTAAGTGTCCGACGTTTTCGTACACCACTAGCTGTGAATGTTCGATGTCTTGGCTGAATCGGGCGGCATTTTCTACCGGGAAATAAAGGTCCTCCCTGCCCCACATGATGAATGTCGGCACGGAGACATCCCTGATTTTATCGGCATCCTGATCTAAAGAGGCTTTGACACGTTGAGTGAAGGCTTGCCTGTTACTGTTGTATGTCATCAGATCATAGTATCGATCGATTAACTCGTCAGTGACTAATTGAGGGTCAAAATAGACTTCTTTCAGGCCCTGCCTGAACATAAACTTAGGCGTGACCCACTCCATCAACTTGTCGACTACGGGCCATTGGGCCATCTCGATACCAGGCGGCCATGTTTCTTGCGGGTAGCCCAATGCGTTAAGTAACGTCAGACTCATGACATCGTCAGGGTGATGCAGACTATATTCCCAAGCGATTCTCCCGCCCAGAGAGCTGCCAACAATGTGCGCCTTGTTAACTCCTAACGCCTCCATAAACATGTTCAGGAACACGACATCATCACTGATCTCATAACGATTAAAGCTCTCATGTCCTGTCAGTCCAAAACCTGGCAGATCCATCCGAACTACCCGGAAGTCCTGCTTTAGACGTTTAGCCCATTGATCCCAGGCATGAAGCGAAGATGACGTACCGTGAAGCAAAATCACCACCTCTCCCACGCCCTCGTCCCGATAATGCACGCTTTTCCTGCCGATTTGAATAAACTGGGAAGCGCTGTTGGTGTACTTCGCCTCAATTTGAGCAGAGGTCTGGTCCGAACCACACCCGGATAGCAATCCAATAACCCCAAATAATGTCCAGCCTATCCCTTTCATGTGTCACTCACCTATAACGTATCGCCCTGCATTGATTTAACATCAGCGTAACAAATAGACAGCGATGCCAGATAGGGCCGCTAGTTGCAAACTGTTGTTCTGAGGACTCAGTGTGAAAGGAAGTACCCTTTAGTGTCCAAAAAAGCGAAGCGGAGACTGAACCGGCAGGGTCAGTCTTACCGCTTACTTTAACCAACATTTACAGTTAGAGACTCCTGATTCAGTTGGTAGACGTGCTTAATATGATCCGATATGTTTACGACACTCATGATCCTTGGTGCATGAGTGTTGTCTACCAACTGTTCATTTTGATGCGTTCTGCCCGGGCGCGCAGATACTCAATAGTAAACAGAAGTAACGCTGATACCACAACCAACAGCGTGGCAACCGCTAAAATGGTTGGGTTAATCTGCTCCCGCAATCCAGAAAACATCTGTCTTGGGATGGTCTTTTGCTCCGGTCCCGCCAAAAACAGCGCCACCACGACTTCATCAAATGAAGTCACAAACGCGAATAACGCCCCGGAAATAACCCCCGGGCGTATAAGAGGCATGATGATGTTGACAAAAGTGTAAACTGGCCGTGCTCCCATGCCTAGCGAGGCTTGAACTAAGGAGTAATCAAAGCCCGCAAGAGCCGCATTGACGGTAATGATCACAAAAGGTGTTCCTAATGCAGCATGGGCGATGACCACCCCCCAGAATGTGCCTGCCAGATTCAGCTGGGTATAAAAGAAAAACATCCCTGCCGCAGTAATAATCAACGGCACAATCATTGGCGAAAGCAATATCGCCATAATGATTCGTTGCATTGGCATCGCCGAATTGCTCAGCCCGATGGCCGCCAGCGTCCCCAATACGGTAGCCAGTATCGTGGCACAAATACCAATAAGGAAGCTGTTCTTTATCGCCAACAGCCAGTTGTCGTCATGCCAGATCTCGGCATACCATTCGAGTGAATAAGCCTCTTTGTCTAGTGCAAGCATACCCGGAGTGAAACTGAAATAGGGCTCCGCATTGAACGACAGAGGGATAATCACCAGAATCGGCATCATCAAAAAAAACAGTGTCAGGTAGGCACTCGCAGACAGAGATAATGAGCCTAACTTTTGTAACGGCGTAAAGTAGCGTGGAAATCTCTTCATACTCTTACCCTAACTTAATGTTATTAACGCCTACCCATCGGTCATACAACCAATAGAGCGCCAGAATTAACACCAACAGCAAGCTGCCCAGCGCCGCCGCCAACTCCCAGTTATTGGACGACTGCATATGGAATGCAATGATATTACTGATCATTTGCCCGTCCGTTCCGCCCACCAGCGCAGGCGTGATGTAGTAACCAATCGAGATGATAAATACCAGCAGAGCACCGGCACTCAACCCGGGTAGCGTCATTGGAAAGTAGATTTTGAAGAATGCCGGCATTGGCTTGGATCCCAGCGACAGAGCCGCTCGAAAATAGCTGGGGTCAATATTTTTCATCACGCTATACAGCGGCAGTACCATGAAGGGCAACAGAATATGCGTCATCGAGATAATGGTAGAGAACTCGGTATAAAGCAGTTCAAGAGGCTCATCAATGATGCCAATAGCCTTCAACGTGCTATTGACCACACCATTGGTTTGCAGCAACGCGATCCACGACGTCGTCCGCACTAGCAAGGATGTCCAGAACGGAAGCAGCACAAATACCAACAGAGTGTTAGCTTTGCTCGGTGAGGCCATGGACAAATAATACGACAGAGGAAAAGCGATAATCGCCGTTAGCAAAGTAATGTACAGAGCTATCTTAAGGCTCTTCCAGTAGAGCTTGATGTAGATCTTGGTGTCTCTGGCTTCAATATCCCCTTGCAGCGACTTTTTGAGATCCAAAGCAGTCAGATAGTAGCGCTCTGTCCATTTATTACCTGACAATTTAATAGCGACCCACACTTCCGGAGAGCGCCATTTTTTATGTTTATCGAGCAGTGCACTGACGTCTGAAGATTGCAGCTCTGTTTTAGGAATCCTTTTGATTTTTCGAGCGGTTGATTTGATTAAACTGGATGAACCGGGAAGTGAACGGTTGATTTCCTCGGCCAATTTACCAGAGCGACGTTCGTTCGCGAGATCGTGCAGCTCCAGCATGAATACCCGAATAATGTCATCTGATGGCATTTCCCCTGCAGACTCATCCCAGGACTGCATCGCATCCAGAGTATTTGGTACCAACTGAGCAACCGTTGGGTGATACACACTGCGGTACAACATCGTAGTAATGGGCGCCAAAAAAGAAATAAGCACGAACAATAACAAAGGCAAGGTAAACAAGAACAACATCCATTGCTTACTGCGATGCTTTTTCTCGCTTTGTTTCATCTCTGTCAGTGTCAGCGTATTTTCATTCGCCATACCATTTCATCCTTGAAAGTATTCCAATAACTGGGCCACACCGTTACTGACAGCATGGCCCAATCTTAGCAACTCGTTATCAACTTATTGAAGTAACCATTCGTTGAACTTTTCGCCCAGCGATTCGCCATAATCCGCCCAAAAATCGCCTGATGCTTTTACCCCTTTATCAAGGTGAGAAGATGGCAGTTTTGGAATGACAGAAGGGTCCACATACTGATACGCCGACTTACGCGTTGGTCCATAGGCCACCTCTGGCATGCCGCTGAGCGGTTTTGACCCCGTCGCAAAACGGATAAACTCTTCAGCCAGTGCTTTCTTCTTGGTGCCCTTTACAATGGCCCACACATCAAGATCGTAGACATGAGAGTCCCACACCATTTCAAATGGCTTTCCTTCACGCTGAATCGCATCAAAGAAACGGCCATTCGCCGACTGAACCATCACTGCACCACCATCATTAAGCAGCTGAGGCGCTTGCGACCAACTGTCGAACCACACAATGTCATCTTTGATGGTATCAAGCTTAGCAAAGGCACGTTTCTGGCCTTCTTCGGTACTGAGCACGTCGTACACATCTTCTTTCGCGACGCCATCAGCCAACAATGCCCACTCCAGGTTTACCTGAGCACGCTTTCTAAAGGCTCGTTTTCCAGGGTATGTTTTGGTATCAAACAGAGCTTGAATCGAGTTTGGCTTAGCACCCTGAATCGTATCGTGGTTATAGGCAAACAGAACGGTCCAAACGATGTTCCCTACCCCACACTCATTGGCAAGGGCTTCTTCACTGAAATCATCTTGTGCTGGTGTGCCATCATCGCCTGGCGGTAACGTATCCATCGGAAAAACTTCCAGCAGCCCTTCAGAACAGGCACGTTCCAGGTCGATTACCTCGACATCAATCACATCCCAAAGTACGTTGCCACTTTCCACCTGAGCTTTAAGTTCGGCGATACCACCAGAGTAGTTCTCCGACAACACCTTATGTCCGGTACTAGCCGTAAACGGGTCGAGCATGTGTTTCTTCTGAGCATCGCCATACGCACCACCAAACGATACCGCGGTAAGCTGATCAGCCATCGCTGCACTGCTCAGTCCAAGCGCGAGTGCAACCGGAAGCCACTTTTTCATGTTTGTCATCATATATCCTTTCTTTCCTTGACTAAGGGTGATCGAGCGCTAACCCATCAGAAATGGACCACGTTAGGCTAGTTGAGTCACCGGCCTTAAAGCTCGGTGCTTGTTGGTCATTGAGGAGCTTCACCATTACATCTCTGCCATCCTGCAGCTTGAAGAAGTAACGGATGAAGTCACCAACGTACAATCGGGTTACAAATGTTGCTGACACTTGGTTGCTGTTCACTTCGTCCTTGTCTCCGATAAAGAAGTTTTCCGGGCGCACCGCTAGCAAGCAGCGCTCCCCCACTTCAGGACAGTTAATGGCGGTCGCCACCACATCCGTGCCATCAGTAAGTTGAATGTGAGCATGATCGCCATCGATGTTTGTCAACGTACCGGGGAGATGGTTGTTTTCCCCAAGAAAATCCGCAACAAAGGCATTGGCAGGACGCTCGTACAGCGTAGAGGGATCGGCACACTGCTGAACCACACCGTCTTCAAACACCGCAATACGATCAGACATGGTGAGCGCCTCTGTTTGATCGTGGGTAACGTATATCGCGGTAAAGCCGAGCTGCTCATGGAGGCGTTTGATCTCGAATTGCATTTGTTCGCGCAGGTTTTTATCCAGAGCACCAAGTGGTTCGTCCATCAGGACAATAGAGGGTTCAAATATTAGAGAACGCGCTAACGCCACCCTTTGTTTCTGCCCACCGGACAACTGTCCAGGATAGCGGTCACCAAAGTGCTCCAGTTCAACTAGCTTTAAAAACTCCTGAACCTTTTGTTTGATTTGTTCTTTTGGCATTTTGCGAACACGAAGAGGATATGCGAGGTTTTCGCCAACCGTCATATGAGGAAACAGCGCATAATGTTGGAAGACCATGCCGATATTGCGATTGTAGGGCGCGACATCCGTGATCAGTTCTCCATTCACCTCAATTCCACCACTGGTCACGTCTTCAAAACCAGCAAGCATCATCAAACAGGTGGTTTTCCCTGACCCTGACGGGCCCAACAGAGTGACAAATTCGCCTTTGGCAATATCCAGACTAAAGTCTTTCACCACAAAGTTGTGTCGGTCATAGCTCTTTTTTACATTCTTAAATTGTACGTAACGGCTGTCCATGTTTGCTGTCATTCCTTTTGCTCTAACCACAATCTCAGATACTGAGCACTACTCAAAAACAGTAGTTTTGATTAACAAATGAGCAACATTAGATCGCCAAATTTGTGATTTATCCTTTATTTTTCAGTGACAAAGCAAGGTATGGAAATGTTGCACATGATGTATAAATGACGATTTTAGTTCGGGAAAGTCAAGTCGGTCCGAATGTAGGCAGACAAAAATGCCAACATACAACAGAAATACAGAGGTAAGCTCTAATTTGATTCATTATCACACAACGCGACATCACCAGAAGTGCGCACTTCTCTAACAAAAGCGATTTATATCAAAGCACTAGAGCTTAAGTAATTCAGTATATCCCAGCATTTTTGATGAACAGAAACCCAGCATAGACAAGCTATACTGGTACCGCACACTGGTGCATCGCGTGATTAAATTCATTAGTACCAATAACGGCATTGTCTCCTTTGCAACATGAGGGTTAACTCAAATCTCTCGTTGCTATGCAGATTTACTATGTATTCGAAGCTAATCAAAGAGGTAGCGATATGATAGTCACGAATGCATTTAGCGGAAAACTTAGTGAAGAATCAAAACAAAATTGGCTAAGTTACTGGAAACACTTTTCTGACAGAGAATATGGATACTGTGCTGAAAGAAACTGCACCAAAGAGCATCATCACGGTGTGTTGGTCACTCAGTCTTCCATCTGTCAACGAGCGTTGTTCGTGGTACCGTTATGCAAAGAACATAGCAACAGTTTTATCAGCCAACTAGAAATTGATGATGGCGCGAGTATCGTTCCAACAGAGCTAAGTTTATAGCTTTTGTAGGGATTTTGTTGGAACTTGAGCAATGACAACTGTTTTCGTCATTGCTCTTTTTTCTATTCTACGCGTTGTGAAAATGAAAGAACGGCATCTGAATTCATCAGTTGTTGACGACGAAACATCTCTTCGATAGTCGCTTCACTAATCCGTTGACTGTTATAAGCAGCAATATGCACTATGTCCCCCGTTTGAAGAAACTGCTCATTACCCCAGTTTGTATAATTGGGCGCACCCGTATACAAAGTCAGCGTTTCTGGGTATCCAAGCTCCTCCAGCTTAGGTAAGATCTGTTCGTACATACCTTCGTCGTGCTGCTCATTTATTCTATCTGCAAGCCACGTCATCAAATGACAATAGAACACTTTGAGCTCGGTGCAACTGACGGCGGGCGTTGTTAAATGAAGCGCCCCGTCTCTCTCTATATAAGAGATAAGCTTGATATTTTCGTCATAATTCACGGGAGAGAGACGCGATACACTCCACCAATGACGGTTTATCCCTTTTGAGTGTTTTCCCCATGATTTACGCTGAGAAATCTTATCACTACCGGGCAGATTGCGAATGGTCACATCGTTACCAATAGATAGATGCGTTGTCGTGAGTGAGCTTACTTTGCCGCCCTGATACTCAACCTGGCAACGCAAAACAAATTCAGGTTCAATATCTACCTCCCGACCGTGTTCGGGGTACCTTAACGTTGAACCTGACGTAATCGTGCAGTCTTCTTCGCAATTTATAATAAATATCCCATTGGGTAACTGTTCTTCTTCGACCTGCTCTGCACCGCTTACATGTCCAGAGAAATTTCCAATGATACCTATACTGAACATTCCTTCTCCCAATTCTTAAACTATTCAATTTTCAGTTACTTTTTGGTTATGAGTACTTGCGAACACATATCCAGTTGAGCTAGTAGCCAAGTAGCTGCGAGTAAATCCGCACTCCCACCCGGACTGATATTTCTTTGAATGAAGGCGTCATCCAACGTTTGTAGTTCCTGTTCGAAAGCTTGATGCGAGCTGTAGTTAGCCTCTAATAACTTTTGAGCTTCCGTCCTGACAAACTTTAACCCTGAAAGCCCAGCTCGATTGACGACATTGGTATCTTGATTCTTCGCCATCAGCGATAACAATGCCAAACTTAGTGCTTTCTCTTCAGACTCTCCTTCGTTAATCGAACGATGATAGATGGGTAAACCATGTTCAAATACTGTTGGATAACCTTGCTGAGCTTCTCCACGGACCCCGGTGAAGCCATACTGGACAAACAAACGCTCACCCACTGTTTTTGGCTCTGAGGCAATGCCTTTTAGCTGGTCGTTAACTAACCCTGAACAACACGCCTTTATCACACTGCGTACTCTGTTGGAGTCATAACTGATTCCGCGCCAGTATAGCCAGCCCACCGCACCACAGATCAAACCAAGGGTAAAAATCATCCCCTTATGGGTATTTACACCGTTGGTTGCCTTGTACATTGCCAATTCAGCACTGAGTCCAACTCGACGTAAGGGGGCTAACAGATCGCGAGCATGAACATGCTCCGCTTGGTAGCCAACACGCACAAACTCTTTCATATAAGGACGAAGTGCATCACAACTGGCAACAAAGGTTTCAATGTTCATATCCTTGTGAGCACCTGAATTTGCACAGTCAACTAAACCAGGTTTTGGGGTCAAATGAACTTCAAGCATCATTGCGTGGTAGGCAAGGTTACCTGCCAACGCGCAAATGTTGAGTCGGGGTTCGCCGCTATTATGCTCGAGCTCATACAGACTACAGTCATCCATCAGCCACTCTATCGTTTTATTGGCAAGCATTGATTAACTCCGTCATTTTCTTGATAAGTTGATGAACAGAATGGTTCTGTTGACGAATACAGGATTTCGCTTCTTGTTCGCAGATAAGGCATCGCCTGCGAGGTTGGTCAATAGATTGTCTGGACAGAGGGTGATAATCGATTCCGATAACATCGATGTCGAACAAACGACCTAAACAGTGCGTTTCTTCAATCTCAACCATTGCCCGTTTCAGGGAATGAACATCACTTGTATCGATTAAGAGCAGCAGTTCGTAACCGGTGTCAGCCTCAACCCTATCTGTTTTCAGAATGGTCAGGTTCAGCCGTGCACAAGTATCCACAATCGCTTGGTGACCTTTATTGAACGCTACCTTGGCGATGCGGTTTTTCTTTATTGCTCCAACCATATTGATTGTAAAACTGACCAGTGGCAGAGAGTGGGTGTTAACCCACTCTCGCTGTTTAGCAGCGCGTTGCTCTCTGCTAAACAGTATCTGCGCTAAGCTGGTGCCTGGAGCATCATGCACACGCTATTCCTTCACTTGTTTGATGACATCGATAACCGAACCGTCACGATAACGAATGACTCCCACGACTTTGTCGGTGTATTGAATCGCGCGAGGCTCACCAGTAAGGAGTTGAGCGCGTTGTTGCAATTGCTCAATACTCATCAGGTCGATGCCCATTTTTTTCAAGCGACTCGCCACCTCAGGCCGACTTGGATTAACTGCAATACCATGATCGGTTACCAACACATCGATCTGGCTACCCGGAGTGACGATATTAAGTACTGAGTTAACCACGGTAGGAATGCGACCGCGGACAAGAGGAGCGACAATGATGGTCAGATTAGCTGAGGCAGCAGTATCACTGTGGCCACCAGACGCCCCACGGATAACACCATCAGATCCCGAAATCACATTAACATTAAACTCAGTGTCAATTTCGAGTGCGCTGAGGATCACCACATCAAGTTTCTCTACCGCAGCGCCCTTTGAGGCAGGGTTTGCGTACTGGTTAGCAGAGATCTCGATATGCCCTGGATTACGAGACATTGAATCCGCCGCGTTGGCATCAAACGATTGAACATCCAGCAGCGTCTTAATCAAACCTTTTTCATGCAAGTCAACCATGGTGGAGGTAATTCCACCAAGGGCAAAGCTTGCTTTAATCTGATTCCTTTGCATCTTCTCTTCGAGAAAACGTGTGACCGCCAACGAAGCACCACCAGATCCCGTCTGCATCGAGAATCCGTCATAAAAGTAACCGGAGTGTTCAATTACCTCCGCGGCTTTTCTTGCGATCAACAGTTCACGTGGATTGCTTGTCATGCGCGTAGCGCCACCTCCAATCTTTGAAGCATCCCCAACCGATGCGATCTCTACAATGGCATCCACACTGTCTTGTGCAATCGAAGCAGGCTGATTTGGAAACGGCACTATCTGCTCAGTAAGCAGAATGGTGTGCTTGGCATATTTAGCGTCTATCTGCGCATAGCCAAGTGAGCCACAGCGCGCTTTACCGGTGACCGCATTGGCATTACCGAATTCATCACTGGTCGAAACCGCGAGAAACGCAACATCGATATCGATTTCGCCCGATTCCACTAAATGAACCCGGCCACCGTGAGAGTGAATGTGTATCGGCTCTTCCATTAGCCCTCTGGAAATTTCCTCAGCGAGCTCGCCACGTAACCCGGATGTGTAAATTTTCCTGACCACGCCATTACGAATATGCTCAAGTAGTGGCGAGTGAACATCGGATAACGAACTGGGAGCCAGTGTCAGGTTTTTTAGTCCCATTTCCGCAAGTACATCCATCACCAAATTTATCGTCTTATCGCCACCACGAAACGAATGATGGAATGAAATCGTCATACCATCTTTTAACTGACTGGCTTCCACGGCCTGCTGTAGTTCACGGTATAGTTTTCGCTGTTTACGATTATCACTATCGTTCAGGTGTGGGGTGAGAGCATGCGGCCCAGCATAAGGCTGCAATTGATAACGTTCTAATAGTTCGAGATTATTATGTTTCATGTTACGTACTGCCTTACCGTTTAATACCTGACTTCGCTCGCTCAAGAGTCCAACGAGCTCTTTCGATGATGGGCGCATCGACCATCTTGCCGTTGAGTGACACCACGCCTGAACCTTGTCGCTCTGCTTCCTCAGCAACTTCAATCACTGCGAGCGCATGTTCAACCTCTCCCTCTGATGGAGCAAACACGTTGTGCAGAAGCTCAATCTGTCGCGGATTGATCAGAGACTTTCCATCGAAACCTAAGCCCTGGATGTGACTGGCTTCTTTAAGAAAGCCCTCTTCGTTATTGGCGTCAGAATAGACGGTATCAAACGCCATAATGCCAGCGGCTCGCGCGGCCTGAAGTATTGAACAGCGGGCAAAGAGAAGTTCTGTGCCTTCTGGGCTGCGCTGTGTGCGAAGATCACGGACGTAGTCTTCGGCACCAAGTGCAATACCAATCAAACGCTTTGAGGCATGTGCAATAGTAACGGCATTATTGACTCCCATTGCTGATTCAATCGCTGCCAGCATTTTGGTGCTGCCTAGCTCGCGACCAAAATCAACCTCGGCTTGCTCTATCTCCGCCTCCATCTCAACGACATCTTGCAATGAGTCCGTTTTGGGCAAACGAATAACGTTTGCACCTGCTTTCACCATTGCCTTCACATCCGAACGACCAAATTCAGAGTCAAGTGCGTTTACCCGGACAATGGTTTCGATATCGCGATATAAAGGATGTTGCAAGGCGTTATAGACCAACATTCGTGCAGTATCCTTTTCACGTAGCGATACTGAATCTTCCAAGTCGAACATGATTGCGTCGGCATCGTAGATAAACGAATTACTGAGCATGGCTGCATTAGAGCCGGGAACAAACAGCATGCTGCGTCTTAGTTTTTTGCTCATATTGCCTCCCACACAAGTTGATGACAGTCATCGCCTTTCGACGCACGCATCACGGCAGCTTGTACGCGTGCCCTTATTACACAATCAAGGGCACCTTTATCATTGACGGTCAATCGAGCGGAATTTACTCCCATTTGTTCGAGAGTAGACATGATCACATTGCGTATGGCGTGCTCAAATTGCTTCTCTACAGAGCTGATAATTTCAACTTGTACAGAGCCCCCGGAATACGGGGAGACTTCGACAAGCAAATCACTTGATTCCAGAGTCCCAGCATATGAGCGCTGAAGTATTTCCATAATGGATCCTTAGGGTAGTTTGGATTAGAACTGACTTTGCGAGCCGTGGTTGTCACTGACTGCATTAGCACTATTCTCAGTGAACCAGTAAGGATATTGATGGACTGCGCTCAAATTTCACCATAGGCTAAAGTTGACTTATGGTTTCAATGAACTTAATTAAGAGAAAAACAAAAAATCGATAGAAAAACGCCCTACTATCAACAAGTAAGGCGTTTAAAAAAGGAGGGTGAAGGGTTGGAGGGTAATGGATTAATGACGAACATACACTCGTTCTGGTCGACCTACTCGACCGTGTTCATTCTCAACCGAGAGAAAACCACTAGCGGCACAGTGCTCCAAGTATCGCCTTGCGGTTGTCTTACTGATTCCAACAGCTTCCCCCAAAGTTTCGGCGGTAAACTTGATGCCACTGTTGTTATTAAACACCTGATGAATTTTGTCCAACGTAAGCTCACCAATCCCTTTAGGTAGTCCACTTGAACTTTTCTCTCGAGCCTGCATATTAAACAGGTCATCAACGTGCCGCTGACTAATGGTATCAAAGGCTTTGGTAGCACAATTGTATTTCAGATAGCGATTCAATGTTTCTTGTAGCCTTTCGTAAGAAATGGGCTTTAAAAGGTAGTCGAAACAGCCACAATGTAACGCTTCTTTGACCGTTTCCATCTCGCTAGACGCTGTCACCAGGATAACGTCCGCTTGCGGCGCTTTTTTGTCCGCAATGATTTCACGCAACAAGTCAATGCCCCGACCATCTGGCAAATAGTTATCTAAGATGATCAACTTAGGCTTATGTATACGAATCATGGTTCTTGCCATGGCAAGATCAGAGGCGATTCCTACAGGGTTAAATCGCAGCGTTTGACGAAAAAACTGTGCATGCAACTCTGCAATCCCTGCCTCGTCTTCAACAATTAAGACATCTATTGAATTCATACTTCATTACCTTTATTCGGTATAAAAATCGAGAATATTGTTCCTTTAGGCTCAGCATCATCAACCAGGATAACGCCCCCTGCATTTGTGACGTAGCGATTGATCAGGTACAGTCCAATCCCGTGGCCCTCGGTATCATCTTTACTTGTCACTCCACGACTGAATATGGTGCTTGCGATTTCATCAGCGATACCACAGCCATTATCGGAGACCTCTATGACTAAGTCGTCACCAGCATCTGTGATCAATACATTGACGATTTTCGCGCTAGAAGGGTTTTTCAAAGTAGCTTCAAACGCATTGTCAATTAAGTTGCCAATAATGGCTGACAATTCATTAGGTTCTATTGAAGCGTTGAGTCTTGTCAGCTGACAAGTTGGATCAAATTCTAGCACCAAGCCTAATTCACAAGCTCGCGCATATTTACCCAGTAGAATACCAGCAACTTGCTTCAATAGAATTCGCGAACTGATGAAATCGATGAGCTGTTGCTTTCTTGTACTTTCACTATTAATTAGCTCTAGTGCCGAATCATACGCGCCAATTTCTATTAATCCACTGATTGTTGAGAGCTTATTAGCGTGTTCGTGACGCATCACTCGCAAATTATCAGTATATTGTTTGATCTGCGTCAACTCAGCGGTTAAAGAATTAATATCGTTTTTTGCTCGAAAGCTCACCACCCAACCAAATAATTCATTTTGATCATAAATAGCTACTCTATTTGCTATAACGGTCTGTCCATTCAGAACAATAATTTCATCCTTAATGTCTTTTTCATATGGTGTCTGAAAAAAGAACTGAGAATTAGATATATATTCCAAAATTGAACTTGATTTAAGTTGCTCAAAATAGGATTCAATACCGAGAATCTGTGCCGCATTTTTATTAACCGCGAGGATCTTACCCGTTCGGTCAATTGCAATCACCCCCTCATAGACAGAGGTAAGAATCGACTTTTGCAAGTGAAGCGCCAAGCCAATCTCAGACGGTTCCATACCGTTCATTTTTTGCTTGATATGGCTAGAGAAATACCAGGCACCCACTAGCGTAATCGCCAGCGTCATCAATAGTTCAATGAGTAGTGGTTCCGCATAAAAAGCCACCCATTGATCAAACCTATTGAACAGATAACCGACAGAAATCACACCGATAATCTGACCATCAAAATCGACAACAGGCGCTTTACCACGAACGCCGTAACCCAGACTGCCTTCACGAAGTGAAATATAAGATTTTCCTTGTTCAAGCACACCGGCATTATCACCGCCTTGCATAGGTAATCCGATGTTCTCTTTGACAGGGTGAGATAATCGAATCCCCTTTTCATCACCAATAACTATAAAACTGGCGTCTGATATTTTGTGTAGTCGACCAATAAGCCGTTCGATTGCTGGAATATTTTTGATTCTTACTTCCTGTATTAATTCAGGATCACTCGCAATTTCCTTTGCCTGAATTAATGCTCTAGTACCAACCTGATGCTCTAAAGTATCGAGTAGACCTTGATGAAAGTTTGTCGTGACAATGGCTAACTGCACGATCATCAAACCAAAGATTAATATAAAAACACGGCTTCTAAACGTGAGGCCTTTTTTAAACCCCTGCAGCAGTTGCATAACACCTGCTTTCATAAAAATTCCTTTTAACCACATTTTATAATGTCTATTTTTGGATAGTCTGCCAATATTAATAATAAAAAGGAAGATAACTAGATCTTCCTTTTCACCTAATTATTAGCCACCGATCACATACTTGATCATTACGCCCGCTGCAACCGCTGAGCCAATAACTCCAGCCACGTTTGGTCCCATCGCATGCATCAATAAAAAGTTCTGGCTGTTCGCTTCCAGTCCGACTTTATTGGATACACGTGCTGCCATTGGCACGGCCGAGACACCAGCAGAACCTATAAGCGGGTTCACCTTCTCCTGACAGACTTTGTTCATCAGTTTTGCCATAAGTACCCCCGTTGCGGTACCGATGCAAAAGGCAACAATTCCCAGTGCGAGGATACCCAGCGTCTGCGGTTGTAGAAACTTATCCGCCATGAGTTTAGAACCCACTGAAAGCCCAAGGAAAATCGTCACGATATTGATCAGACCATTTTGAGCAGTGTCACTCAGCCGCTCGACAACGCCACATTCACGCATCAAATTGCCAAAGCAAAACATACCAAGAAGCGGCGTCGCTGAAGGTAGCAACATTGCAATCAGAATCAACAGCATCAATGGAAAGCATACTTTCTCAAGTTTACTGACCGCGCGTAATTGAGTCATCGAGATCTTACGCTCTTCTGCGTTGGTCAGTGCCTTCATAATGGGTGGTTGGATCATAGGGACCAAAGCCATGTATGAATATGCGGCCACCGCAATTGCACCTAGAAGCTCGGGAGCCAACATACTCGAAACGTATATTGCCGTAGGGCCGTCAGCACCACCAATAATGCCAATGGCGGCCGCCTGAGCCACACTAAAGTCCATAATACCTAGCTGACTTAACCCGAGCGCGCCAAGAACCGTCGCAAAGATGCCAAATTGAGCGGCGGCCCCCAACAACAACGTTTTCGGATTGGCAAGCAGAGGACCAAAGTCTGTCATCGCTCCGACACCCATGAAAATAACCAGCGGACCAACACCGGAAGCGATCGCAACGCTATAGAAGGTGTACAGCATACCATCGGTATAGTTGTACTCCTCAGCTAAAAGCATGAGTTGCATTTTCTCTAAAGGAGTCGCCATCTCATAAGCGTGTTTCAGGTTCTCTTTGGTCACATCAGCCACATTTAAAATGCTGTTCAGTGCCTGATAAACCTCCGCTTTACCACTATAAATCGCCGCTTCTACACCACTTACTGCGAGGTTAGCATCTGGCAAGTTAGCCAGAATGCCGCCCAGACCGATAGGTACAAGAAGTAGAGGCTCGAACTTTTTCACAATGGCCAGGTAAAGCAACACTAGTCCTATGACAAGCATTACCGCCTGACCGAACTGAAGATGCAGAAACCCAAAGTCGTTAATTAACGCAATTACACTGTTCATAACGGTACCTTAAGCAAGAGCCAACAATGAGTCGCCAACTTGAACGGCATCGCCTTCGTTTACCGACACTGCTTCTACCAGTCCGTCTCTCGATGCTTTGATTTCCGTTTCCATTTTCATCGCTTCAAGAATAAGCAGGACCTGACCTTGTTTTACTTGCTCACCGGGTTTGGCATGTACTTTCCAAATATTGCCTGCGAGCGGAGCCGCAACGGATTCAGCATTGCCCGAAGGTGCATTGGATACTGTAGGAGCTGGAACGGTCTGAGCCATTTCGGTGGTCGTTTGTGCCAGGACTTCAGGATCTGCGCCTTCATTTACTTTCACGACATACGCTTGGTTGTTCAGCCTGATGGTATAAACGCCCGGTTCGCTCGCCACTTTCTGTTTCACGGGTTCTTCAGCGGTTTTCGCCTCAGGAACTGGCTCAAACGCATCGGGGTTATGGCGATTTTCCAGGAACTTCCAGCCCACTTGCTCAAACAGAGCGACGGTGAGCACATCATCAATAAAGTCGTCAGCCAGTGAGATGCCTTTCTCTTTTGCTTTGGACTGAACGTCTAAAGTTAATGACTCGATCTCTGGCGCAATTAAATCAGCAGGACGGCAGGTCACGGCTTCCGCCCCTTCCAATACGCGCTGCTGCAACGTCTCATTTACTGCGGCAGGTGTTTGTCCATACTCACCTTTTAATACGCCAGCCGTTTCCTTGGTAATGGTTTTATAGCGTTCTCCCATCATGACGTTGATCACCGCCTGGGTACCGACGATTTGTGAGGTGGGAGTAACCAAAGGAATATAACCAAGATCTTCGCGAACCTTGGGGATCTCCTCTAAAACCAAGTCGATTTTATCTATCGCATTCTGCTGTTTGAGCTGACTTTCCATATTGGTCAACATGCCACCAGGAACCTGAGCGACAAGAATGCGAGAGTCGACCCCCTTAAGTTGTCCCTCAAACGCGTGGTATTTTTTACGAACTTCGCGAAAGTACGCTGCGATATTTTCAAGCTTGGAGATATCCAGGCCCGTATCTCGATCTGTTCCTTTCAGGGCCGCGACCAAAGACTCCGTTGCAGGATGCCCGTAAGTGCCACTCATTGAAGAAATGGCCGTATCGACTCGATCAACGCCAGCTTCAATCGCTTTTAGTAGCGTCATATCAGCCATACCGGCCGTTGCATGGCAGTGCAGGTGCAGCTCAACATCAAGTTGTTTTTTGAGTGTTGAGACCAACTCACTTGCTTCATTCGGGGTCATAACACCCGCCATATCTTTGATAGCAATTGAGTCAACACCCATTTCGACCAGTTGCTCTGCAAGGTTTACCCATGAATTCATGGTATGAACCGGGCTGGTGGTATAACAAATCGTACCCTGGGCATGAGCCCCCTGTTTTCTCACCGCCTCAATAGCACGTTTTAGGTTACGAGGGTCGTTTAGCGCATCGAAAACGCGGAATACATCCATACCGTTGTACACCGCTCGCTCAACAAACTTATCGACCACATCATCCGCATAATGGCGATAACCGAGGATATTCTGACCTCGGAACAGCATTTGCTGCCTGGTGTTTGGCATGGCTTTTTTAAGCTCTCGCAATCTTAACCACGGGTCTTCACCTAAGAAGCGAATACAGGAGTCAAAAGTGGCTCCCCCCCAACTCTCCAGAGACCAATACCCTACTTGGTCAAGTTGCTCTGCGATTGGCAACATATCGTCAAGGCGCAGGCGGGTAGCAAAGAGCGATTGATGAGCGTCACGTAATACAACGTCCGTAATCCCTAGTGGCTTTTTAACATCAGACATCGGTTTCTCCTAGATTTTGGCGCCATTGGCTTTGAGTTGGTTATGATGGTGAATCGCAGCGGTAATTGCGGCGACTATGTTGTCATCGGACTGAACATCACTTTGGGGTTGAGATGCAGTGTCTGCCTGATGAGGATGAACGAATGAAGACAGTTTGGTGAGCAATCGGATTGCACCCACCATCAAGCAGAGAAAGAAGAAGACAAACCCCATGCCTAAGCCCATGAGAACAAAGCCTTCATAAATGATTGGTTGATGATTCATTGTGAATACCCATATCAAAAAGAGTAATATGAGTCTAAAGTGATGTGCCAAATGACTTCGTGAAGCGCATCATCGTAATAACTTCCTCTAAAGTGCATTAATGGCGTAAATAAATTTAATTACTTTCTCCACTCAGTCAGGCGCCCGGTAATTTGCGCCATTTACGTCATTAAAAACTCAACCGCCACAGATAAACGTTTTTTAGCTCTAATTCAGCAACAATGATTGCCGTTATGTTATGTGTACGAGCCGGTTATGCACACGAGGACATCATGATTGACACCGTAACCCAATTAGAACGAAGAGCTGAACGCAAAAACAATTTCCGTTTAACCCATGACCTGCCAGTGCTCTCTTTGACACTGAACATACCAACCAGATTATTGAATCAGTCCTGGGTTCCTATGGTCTTCAGCGCAGCTTTGGAAAGTGTCTTCAACAAAATGGAGACCATGCAGGTGAAAATCGTAGAGAAAGACATTGCGACTGTTCCTTCCCATGACGCTCTGTTTGCTGTTGACATTCGCTCTGGCAGCTTGCTGAAGAAAGCCGTTATCGAAATCGAACATACTCATCCCTTTGGCAGGCTATTTAACTTTGATGTTATGTGTCGCCAAGGCAAGACCATCTCACGTCGCTCTTCTTACATGCCACCTAGACCCTGCCTGGTTTGTGATGATACCGCGCAGCGCTGCGCTTCAGTAAAGCGCCATACTCCCGAACAAATCCAGCAAGCCATTGAAGCGATCATCGGAAAATAAAAAGGAAAAAGAACTGAAAAGCGCCGGACTTCCCAGCGCTTTTTTTTAATTAGTGACTGACTCCCAGAGGCTGCTGAGCCTCTCTGACAATCGTCATCGCCTTGCGCTTAACCTGATAAGGTGATGTTTCTAAATCAAACAGTTGCTTTAAATGACTGAAGGTGGTCTTAGGAACCAGTTTTTCAATCATGTCCCATTGATTGTCAAATAACAAATTTCTCACCAGTGAAGCTGAGACTGGCAAATTCGCACATTCAACCCGAGGTATTTCACTCAACATGACAGGCGCATCGGGCAAAATAGGTGTTGTTAACCATTGCTGCATTTGCTGGTTATAGAAACGCGTGACTGCACAGATCGGCTCGGTACCAACGAACCGGTGAGTAATACCCAACGCAGGGGCAATATGGCTGCGAAAGATCTGCAAATCCATCGCGGTATGGCAGTAATTAATCACGCCTTCATCTTTCAGGAAGTAACTTGGGAAAGTAGCCCGAGAGATAATGTAATCCGAGCCTTCGTGAATAACGACGTTGGTAAGGTCTTTAAGACCCGCTCGTATCATCAGTAATCGATCCTGATAGGTAAAGAATGAACGATCTTCCTTAACCACGAATAGATGTACCCAGTCACATTGTGACGCGGCATGTTCTACCAGGTATCGATGGCCATTGGTAAAGGGATTCGCGTTCATTACAATGCTGCCAATGACTTCCCCTTCTTGTTTAAATGAACGCAGCGTGTGGCAGTAATCACTCAATCTATGACGACTATTCTCAAGTAACACCACTCGATTTTTCACTGACGCGAGCTTATGAAATCCGGCCTGTTTGAACAATCGATAGTTATCCGGCTTGGTATAGATGAACAAATTGTAGCGTCCGAGGTCGTAGGCCATCGTCACTAGCTCGCTTAGCAACGAAGTGGATAAACCTTGCCCCTGAACACCTTCATCCACAGCGATCGACTTGAGCGTATTACCAGCCAAACCTCCTGTCGCAACGATCTTTTGCCCCGCATAGGCAACGACGAAAAATTCGACGTCTTGATCCACGCCCAACCCCATTTTGGTCAGGAATTCTCTCACTGCCCCCATTTTTCGAGAGTTCTGTCTTTGAATTTGTTCGAAGCGGTATGACATTCGCGCGGCTCTTTTTCATTTAGTTGGCCATCTCATTATCATTCCCCACTCCCTCGCAAAGGATGAAACACATCATAACGATAGACAGGGAAAATCAACTAAATGGCGTTTATTGTTTTAATTGATGGTGAATATTGGAAAGACAAAAAGCCAATTAATCGAAATCAATTGGCTTCTACGAACGACATCAGATAATACTAAGCCGGTTGTTGAACTTGCTTACGCTTTTTCATCATGCCGATGATTGGCAGCGCAATTGACAGTACCGTAATAGCAATGAGCACTTGAGATACCGTCGAGCTCGCGAATATTGATAAATCCTGATTAGAGATTCTAAACGCTTGACGGAATGACTGTTCCATCGTACCACCAACAATCACTGCCAGAATCATCGGCGCAGTTGGAATGTTGGCACGCTTCATCACAACACCCGCTACACCCAAGATAACCAGAATATAGAATTCGATGACAGAGTTACTGATCGCGTAACAGCCGATGAAAGCAAGACCCAGTACGATTGGATAAAGTACCTTAGGTGGAATGGCCAAAACTCGTACCAGAACACCTGCCAGTGGGATGTTCACTACCGCGAGAATGATGTTCGCAACGAACATACTTGCGATTAAGCCCCAGGCGACGTCAGCGTGTTGAACAAACAATAGCGGACCAGGTTGAATACCCAACATCAGTAGTGCACCCATCATCACCGCTGTTGTACCCGAACCCGGGACACCGAGTGATAGCATTGGGATCATCGCACCGATTGATGCTGCGTTGTTTGCCGACTCCGGAGCAGCCAGGCCTTCAATTGCGCCTTCACCAAATTCTTCACTATGTTTAGAAAGTTGCTTCTCGTTGTTGTAACACATTAGCGAGGCCATGGTACCACCAGCGCCAGGCAGAGAACCGATGATAAAGCCTACAGGTGCACTGCGGAAGATTGCCCACTTAGAACGCTTCCAGTCATCGCCTTCAATCCAGATTCGCTTGAATTTAGTTTGCGCTTTCTTAGTCCCTTTACTCAATGAACTGAAGCTCTTAAACACTTCACCCATTGCGTAAATACCAATGATCACCACCAGGAAGTCGATACCGGTCTGTAAGTGAAGGTTACCAAAGGTAAAGCGCTCAGTACCGGTTTGTGCATCGATCCCTACCGTCGCAATTGCAAGACCAATCACCATCGACAGGAAGCCCTTCAGCATATTCCCTTTGGACATCGACGCGGTCATAGACAAGGCTGCCACCATAAGTAAGAAATACTCAGCCGGACCAAACTTAAGTGCAAACCCCGCAACTGGCTCTGCTAAAAGCGTCATTAATACCGCTGCAATCATGCCACCAATAAGAGAAGCAATGGCCGAAATCGCCAGAGCGGACTCTGCGCGTCCTTTCATGGCCATCGGATAACCATCAAACGTCGCAGCCAGTGCCGCACCATCTCCCGGAGTGTTGATTAGAATAGAACTACGAGAACCACCAAACATCGCACCAATATATACACCCGTCATGGTGATCAATGCAGCGGTCGGCCCCATAGCAAACGTCATTGGCAGTAGTACGGCAACACCCGTCGCAGGACCAAGACCGGGCAACATACCAACGATAGTACCTAGTACCCCACCCACGGTTACAAGAAGTAGGTGGTATGGCTGGAATGCGACACCAAACCCATTAAATAAGTTAACAAAAATATCAGACATATAAGAGCCTTAACCCATAAAAGGTAGTGGTGGAAGACTAATCGCCAGTAAGGTATTAAAGATAAAGAACACACTTATTGAAAAAGCGATGGCAACAAGCGCACTCTTTTTCCATTCATTAATGCCACTGGTAATCGTCAACATCGCGAACAAGAACAGGAAAGTACTGATAACGTAGCCCAGCGAATCGAATAGCAAAGCGTAGCCAATAGATACAATGCAGGTATACAGGATGCGTTTACGGTCAAACTTCTTCACCTCATCTTCATTAATGAGATTTATGTACGCCTGAACCGACGCCTTAATGTTACTTTTTGCCAAAAGAATGCAGCCAATAATAATGGCCAAGACGGCTACCCCCATTGGGAAGTAGATGGGATCTAATGGATTTCCAAATGCTGCCCTGGGCATCGCATATGTCATACCACCATAAATAAGACCAAAAGCGATGCTGAATATGCCGGTAAATGCATCCCAGTTTGGACTAACTTTTTTATTTTCCATTTTGAATCCTTTTCGAACCGAGAGAGAAACTTGGTCACAGTTGGCCAGAGAGCATGACTGCGCTCTAGCCAATTAACGAGGAACGTTAGTTTTTAAAGATTTCGGCAAGTATCGCTTTGTACTGCTCGTTAGTTTGTGCAAGGAACTTACTGAAATCTTCGCCATTTTGGTAAGCAGCATCCCAACCATTACGCTTGCGAGCTTCTGCCCACTCTGGCGTTTCCACCATCTCTTTAAGTGTTGTGTGCCAGTATGTTACTGCGTAATCAGGCATGTCTTTCGGAGCGAACAGGCCACGCCAGTTTTCAAATGTGGCATCGATACCTTGCTCTTTAACGGTAGGAATTTTGGCGACTTCACCTTCACCAACCCGTTTAGAGGCGGTTTGCGCGAGTGCACGAAGATTGCCACTTTCGACTAACTGAGCCACGTCGCCAAGACCGGTCGAAATGAGGTCAACGTGTCCACCCAGAACCTGAGCCACTGCACCACCATCCTGAAACGAGATATAGTCAATTTGCCTTAAGTTAGGAACACCCGCAGCTTTTGCGATCAGTAGGAACTGAATATGGTCCATACTGCCTGCTGCAGATGTACCGCCAACCTTGACCGACTTAGGATCCTGTTTGAGCGCTTCCATCACTTCATTAATGGACGTGTACTTAGAGTCTTTGGACACTACAAATGCGCCGTAGTCAGTAATTAAGCGAGCTAAAGGCGTGGTGTCCTGGTAACTGTATTTGCTGGCACCAGTAAGGTGAGTCAATAATATTGGTGGAGAGTAAACTGAGATAAGCTTGTCACTACCCTTCTGTGTTTGCATATACGCTAGGTTAACAGCACCACCACCACCAGGACGGTTGGTGATCGGCATATTGGCTTCTACAAGACCAGTGTCTTTAAGTGTTTTTGCAACAGTTCGGATGGTCAAATCCCAACCACCACCAGCGCCAGAAGGAGCGACGAACGATAGAGTCTTTGGTGGGTAGTCATCCTGACCAGCAACACTGGTTAGTGGTAGAGCAGCAATCAAGGTCATTGCGGCTCCCATCATCACGCCATTGAGTTTCATGTTCATTCTATATACCTATAATGATTATGTTATTTATGATTCCAACCAGTAACGTATTGATGGGTAATCCGCCCTAGTTGATAAGGTTATTATTGAATGAACTGTCTGTAGGTTATGTGATACGTCACTTCATAAATCAGTTGTTTAATGTAGGTTATGGCGTTAATGCACTTTAATAGGAAGATAGACATAACCATCTGATTTTAAATATTAATTCAAAACATAATGCTACCGTAAACTGTCTGAAAGAACGCAAAAAGCCGAAGCAAACGCTTCGGCTTTCAATGTTGTCAACTTTAACTGTATCGATTAAACGATACGCAGACCGCCTTGAGCAATCGCAAAGCGACGTGCACGAGTGAATGACAGTGCGTTAGTGATACCTTCACCGGTTGGACCCGCGATAGTAAACGTAGACGTACCTTCTGCGTTGTAACCAACACCAGACAGTGTTGGGCCGTTGTGGGCAAAGATAGTCGTGTTGATGCGAGCACCGAACTTAGTCACGTTCTCGATGTTGCCAGAGTAGATACATGCAGAGTGCTTGTTGCCACGCTCTGCTGCTACAGCGCGCTCGATAGCTTCGTCGATGTCTTTACAGATAACCACAGGAAGTACAGGCATCATTTGCTCTACGTGTACAAGTGGGTGGTCATTTTCAACCAGCATAACAGCCAGACGAGTGTCAGATTTCACACCGATAGACTTAAGGATGTCACCTGCGTCCTGACCCACGTGCTTTTTAACTGGGTGCCATACACGTGCAATTTCGTGTGCAGTACAAGGTTTCGCGCCTTCAAGCTCGTCCAGAGTCAGGATTTCTTCTGTCAGCTGCTCCGCTTCTTCTGCAGTCAGCACATAAGCGCCCACTTCTTCTAGCTTGTCCAGGAACGCATCCACAACAGCTTCTTCTACGAACACTTCTTTTTCGCCGATACACAGCAGGTTGTTGTCAAAAGACGCACCGCCGTAAACGCCAGCCGCAGCCAGATCCAGGTTTGCAGAAGCGTCAACGATAACTGGTGGGTTACCCGCACCTGCACCAACACCTTTTTTGCCTGATTGCAGAATTGCTTTAACCAGACCCGGACCACCGGTACCAACCAGCATGTTGATCAGTGGCGACTTCGCGATCTCGTTCAGAGTTTCAAGTGTTGGCTCTTTAACCATAGTGACCAGGTTTTCCGGACCACCCGCTTCAACGATTGTTTTGTTCAGAAGGTCGATCATCACTGCCGACACCACTTTAGAAGATGGGTGAACGTTAAACGTCACCGCGTTACCGCCCGCGAGCATAGAGATCGCATTGTTAACGATGGTTTCGGTTGGGTTAGTAACCGGTGTAACCGCACCAATCACACCATAAGGTGCGCGCTCACCCAAAGAAATACCGTTGTCGCCAGACCAGACTTTAGTATCCAGAACTTCGGTACCTGGCGTTTTCGCCGCAGTCAGCTGGTGTTTCGCGATCTTATCTTCAACACGGCCTAGTTTTGTCTCTTCACGAACCATTTTAGCGAAGTCTTCTGCACGTGCTAATACTGCACCACGGATTGCAGTAATGATGGCTTCGCGACCTTCTTTGGTGGTGTTGACATAAAACTCTCTTTGAGCTTTGTGAGTTGCTTCGATCGCAGCGTCCACTGTCGCGAATACACCTTTAGCGTTGTTGATATCAAAAGACATAATGATTACCTCGTAAAATTGGGTACTTTGAAGAGCTAGACCGAGTCTTGTCTCTTTTCGACTTATTTGATGAGACAGTGAGCCCCACCTCAAAATGGCTATAATTTAACCCAAGTATTCAGCAGACCTATGTCACTGAGTGTCAGCTTATTTGACTAGGGTGATCGAGTTTTTAAACCATGTTACTTGACTCAAGCTCCTTCAATGCTACCGCTGACAATATAGGGCGTGGGATCATCCAGTTATCAACACCATCGCCTGCCCCGCCTTAAATTTAACCTTTCTAAAGATACGTAAATAACTTCATCACGTTACTTTTTAACGCAGGTAACCCAATGTGGGTACCTGCGTCCTTTTGACAACAAAATCATTAAAGTCAATATTTTAACTTCAGGTGTAAGAATAATTGACCCTCAGTGACATGCTGAATTTTTAATCACTGGATAGACTTGTGTTCATTAAGCAAACACGCAAATTTTCAACGACTTCGTGAGGAACGAATATGAAAAATCAAGCGCTTTTAGAAGAATCTGTAAAGCAACTGAGCATTATTTTAGAAACGCAACAGCAGCTTCTGGCCGAACACAAAGAAAACCAGAACTATGCAGAGCGTCTCGAAAATATTCTGACTCCTACTGACGAGCTGACAACACAGGGTGACGACCTTTACATCGGTGGTTGCAAAGCCTCTGATCTTGTCGAGCAGTACGGTAGCCCACTGTTCGTTCTGAGCGAAGACACACTGCGTGGCAACCTGCGTCGTGTTAAGAACGCATTTGGCTCAAACTGGCCAAAGCCTGTGAACGTTATGTTCGCTATTAAATCGAACACTAACTTCGCGGTTCGTGCTATCTGTAACGAAGAAGGCGTTGGCGGTGACTGTTTCGGTCCTGGTGAAGTTGAAGCAACCTACATCGCAGGCGCAGATCCAAAAACCATCGCATTAAACGGTACAGTTAAGCCTGAGCTTGCTATCCGTAAAGCGATTGAGTATGGCTATGCAATCCACCTGGACTCTTACGAAGAAATCGAAATCGTTGAGCGTATCGCTCGCGAAGTGAAGCCAACAGAGAAAGTACGCATCGCAGTACGTCTGAAAGTTATCCCAGAAGATTTCTTCAACGACTTTGAACCAGATGCATACCCATTCCCTAACTTCATCGGTGCGATGAAGTGGATCAAATTCGGTTTGCTAAAAGAAGAAGCGAAAAAGATCATCAACCGCGTGAAAGAAATCGATGTGTTCGAATTCTACGGTTTCCACACTCATCTGGGTCGTTTCTCTAAGCAGCCTGAAGGTTGGGATGCGCTATACCGTGAGTACGCACGCAACGTTATCGAGATCTCTCGTGAGTGTGGCGTTCAACCATTCCAAATCGACCTTGGCGGCGGTTGGCCACGTGAGCGTGAGCCAGAGTGTCGTAGCGCTGAGCACATGATGAACCCGAACACAATCGAAGACTATGCAAGCGTTGTATGTAAAGGCATGCTGGAAGAGTTCAACAAAGAAAGCTTCGAGATCCCACAACTATGGCTAGAACCTGGTCGCTACATCGCGGGCAACATCGGTACGCTACTAACCTCTGTATACGTAGTGAAAGATGATCAGGAGATGGACTACACCTACACCATGGTTGATGCGTCTACCTACCTGGCAACGCTAGTTGAGTCTCAAGAGTCTAAGAACCCGGTTCTTCCAGCTAATAAGATGACTCAGCCTCTACTTGAGAAGACAACTGAAATCGCAGGTCCAATCTGTATCCCATCAATCTGGGAAAGCGGTGCGCGCATGCCAGCTCTAGAGCCAAAAGACGTTCTAGCTATTATGGATGTGGGTCACTATGCAGAGTCTCAAGCGAGCCAGTTCAACTCGCTACCGCGTCCAGCAACAGTGCTAGTTAAAGACGGTGAAGCTGAGCTTATCAAACGCGCTGAAACGGTTGAAGATGTATTTGCAACGCAAATCCTGCCTGAGCGTTTTATCAAAGCAAAAGCAGAGCTTGAGAAGAAAACGGCGAAGCCAGCAGCAAAAACTAAGCGCCGCGTAGCAAGAACGCCTAGCTACTCAAAATAAGCGAATAACAGAGTCATACTCTCAGCGCTTACTTTGAAATCTGACGAATGAAAAAGCTCCCAATGGGAGCTTTTTTTTGTTTAACCACTCAGAGCCACTTAGCAGCCATTATTCCTGAGTCGTTGATGTTTTCAGCGCAGCGGTTACAAGCAGCTCAACTTTCAGTTCCGGACTGGCAAGCTTCGCTTCACCACATGCTCTGGCTGGGGCAAAGCCTGGCCTAAACCACGTATCCCACACTCCATTCATTTCATCAAAGTCCTGCATATCCGCCAGCCAGACCGTGGTCTGTAAAACATGGTCTCTGTCGCTACCCGCTTCGATCAGTAGACTCTCAACTCGTGCCAGCGCCTCAGCGGTCTGTTCGGCCACGCTGGTCCCTTTAACCCCCACCTGGCCACAAAGATAGACGGTATTATTGTGTATAACTACTTTGCTCATTCGCTGATTGGTGTACTGACGTTGTACCTGACTCATTATTCGTTCCTTTGTTTCTGTATTTGTTCATAAACGACTGATTTATTGGGGTTAAGCTGGCTAGCTCACCAAGTTTTAACGGCTTGATTGGATTGCGCAGGCGGTAGTAGCCCACTTTCTCCATCGGTAGTCCCGTTTCATCCTGGATGATATGGGCCACCGTAGTTCCGCAATATCGTCCCTGACAGGGGCCCATACCACAGCGGGTGTAGGCTTTAATCTGATTGATGCCATGAACACCTTTCGCCGCATGTTGTCGAATTTTTCCGGCGGTCACTTCCTCACAGCGACAGACAATGGTCTCATCGCTGGGCACCAGAGCCTGCTTCGGCGGGGCGTACAGCGCGTCAAGAAATGGGCGTACGGCCATGTCGTTATTGATGGCTGTTTTCAACGCTTCGGCTTCACTGGCGACCTGACTGCTCTTGACGATACCCAGAGAAATCAATGCGTTCACGGCGACAAGTTCACCTTGACGCTCTGCCACCACCGCCCCACCGATACCGCCACCGTCTCCCGCAACATATACGCCATTGCGTGAGCTGAGGTTATTCGTATCCAGTGTCGGCAACCAGCACATTTGCAATGCATCCCAGTGATGCTCGAGCCCCATCGCCCTTGTTAACTGCACGTTCGGGACCACGCCAACATGCGCCAACACACTTTGTGTCTCGAGCGATGTCTTACGTCCCTGGCTAATAAACGTTAACCACTCCACCTTACCATTGCCGTCGGCGACGATGTCACTGGCACTGGTGTAACGCTTGATACCGGCCTTACGAAGTTTTGCCAGCAACTTAAGACCTTTAAAGAGCACCTGTCGTCCCTTTAACGCCCCACTGGCATACCTGATGGCCTTGATGTAACTGTCCGCTTTCTGGGTATCCACTATCGCCTGAGGAGGCGCACCTGCGTCAATCATCTGCGCCGCCAGTAGATAAACTAACGGCCCCGTACCTACCAGAACCGCCTTATTCGGCACTAACCCAGATGTTTTCATCAGAATCTGAACCGCACCCGCCGTCATCACCCCGGGAAGTGTCCAGCCGACAAATGGAAACGGCCTTTCTATCGCGCCCGTGGCGATGATTATCTGTTTGGCAGCGATCTTTCTCGCGGCCCCGTTCTGGCTCCAGTAAACACGATTATCACTGTCGACGCGCCACAAGGTTGCCTGAGTAATGTGCGTAATGTTCGCTTGATTAAAGGCCCTGACCAGTTCAGCGCCACGTTGATAGTCGGGCCCAAAAATGTGCCCGTTAGGGTGACCCGTTTCCTTAAGCGAACGGTATATCTGCCCACCCGGGTTGGGCTGTTCATCGATCACGACGACGCTCGCTCCCGCTTTAGCGCTGCGCACTGCCGCACTCATACCCGCGGGACCAGCACCAATGATACATACATCCACATTATTGCTTAGTTCGTCCTGCATAAGCCCTCCCATTAACTACTTTGACGCTGAATAGACATACCGTCTTGAATCACATTCATACACGCCTGTACATTGTGTTCACCATCAACTTCCACACGACATTCAAAACAGCTGCCCATCATGCAAAATGGTGCTCGTGGCGAACCAGATTGGGGAGACTCTCGGGTATGATCCACACCTGCGGCAAGCAGTGCCGATGCTATGGTGTCACCGGCTAAGGCCGTATAGGATTTTCCTTCCCAGAAAAACTGAACCGTTTGTTGCTGCGTCTCAGACGCAACCAATCTTTGAAACTTAGAATCTGTCTTCACTGAACAACTCCAAATCAGGTGCATCCACCGCACCCTCTAACCAATACGGAAGCAAATAGCTGTGGGCCGCAGCTAGCGTGATGCCGCTATGGCAACTAACGAGATACGCACCCTGGTTCGTTTTAGACTGCTGATAAATCGGTACACCATCGGGCGATATAATTCGAATCGACCCCCAACTGCGGACCAGCTTGGTCTGAGCCAAAAACGGATATACCGCGATCGCCCGCTCCGCAATGGCCGCAGTGACCTCCAGGGTGTCACTGTCATCCAGGCCCTGATTTTCCTTAGAGTCACCAATCTGAATGCCCCCTTCATCAACCTGTCGGATAATCCCTGAGGGTCGCTTGAGCTTATTTGGGGGCAGTTTTTCGGTGATCAGCACTTGCCCTTTTTGCGCGCTAACAGGTGCCACGAAACCCAGCTTTGGCCCCAGCGTCGCCGCCCCCAGTCCCGCAGACAGGATCACTTTGTCGCTGTGATAACGCGTGCCATCTTCGAGCAAGACTTCAAAACGTCCCGAGCTGTCTTTGCTGGCATCGACAACATTGACGCCCGCCACCACTTTGCCGCCAATACTCTGAATTGCGGCGATATAAGTTCGAAGCAGTTTTAGCGGGTTTACGTGACCATCTTCCGGACCATAAATGGCGCCAACCACCTCAGGGCCAATTTCCGGCTCTTCCGCTAATAGTCGTTCTCTGTCCCAGATTTCGTAAGGATGGTCCGTGCCCAACTGTTCACGGAGCGCTTCATACTGTCTGACCTTCGCGGCCATCTCTTGCTCACAAAAATGGAAGTCGTAGCCACCTTGCTGAACGAGGTTAAGGTTGTCACCCGTGAGCTCTTCCAGCTCATCGGCCAGATTGCGCCACAAATTGATTGAGCGCCTTGTCCAGGCAGCGTAATGCGGTGCGTCTAAACCTTTACTGGATAGCCACACCAACCCAAAATTGCCTCGTGAGGCTCGGTGGGCACTATCCCCACCGTCTAATACGGTGACTTTATGTCCGGCTTTGAGCAATCCGTAAGCCACAGCGCAGCCCACGACACCTCCACCGACTACAATATATTCCGGTTTCATATCGTTCTCTTCAGACTTAGATTATTTGGGGCGCGGTCGCGCCCCGATGAACGTGCGCCAGGTTTAGTTCAGCGCTTTGTCTAGGATTGGTTGACTCCATTCAGAGCCGATGTCGTCGATGATCTGCGGCCACACTGTCGCGCGGACTTTCTCTGCCGTGAGTTTCAGCTGAGCTGGCGTTACCTCAACAATGGTTGCGCCCGCATCGACCAATTTCTGCTCATTGGCGCTCTGATCCTGTTGTGCTGCATCCCAACGACGAGATTCAAATTGCGCGGCTGCCGCGACCAGTGCGCTTTTCTCGTTATCATCCAGATCGTCCAGGCGCTCTGAGTTGATCATCAAGTACCAAATCTCAAAGTGTGTATTAAGGGGAATGTAAGTTTTGGTCACATCACGGAATGAGGCATAATATCCCTCCGCACCAGATCCAATCACACCATCAACAACGCCCGTCTGTACTGCGGTAAACGCCTCAGAGAATGGCAGCGGAGAGCCTATATAACCCACGTTATCCGCCAACAATTGGAAGCTTTTAATTGGTGGTACGCGAAGTTTGATACCCTTATTCACATCCGGGTTGCCTGCATCGACCGCGCTTCGGTTAAGCGAGATTCCGCCAAAATACACCGGATAGGCCGCCAGCAGAGTGATGTCCTGTTTGGCAAACAGCTTCTCCATCGCCTGACGCACTGGTGCCCCGCTTCCATAAATGTTCTGCGCCTCTTCCCAGTTGTTGGCTAAAAACGGCAGCAAGCCAATTTGCATTTTTCTGTCGGTAGAGGTGGATGCAGGCTGCAGTGCCATATCGATCGCACCAACAGAGATCCGCTCCTGGACCAAGGTGTAGTCACCGAGTGCATTCGCCGCATACACTCTGAGCTTTAGATCGCCATCTGTCGCCGTCTTAAGCTCTTCACTTAGCTGTTTGATGTCGGTATCCACCACGGTACCCTGCGGGCGAACATGGCTGATTTTCAGGGTTGTTGCTTGTGCAGGTATCGCAGTCATCGTTGCAGCGATGAGCGAAGCGAGCACAGTACATTTTTTCAGTGTCTTTGTTGGTGCAAACATACTTGTTTTGATCATGGTAATTTCCTTTTAGTAACCAAACACAGTAGGGAGGAATAATGAGAGTTCTGACCAGAATGAGGTAAGAATCACGACAGGCAGATAACCAAATACGATTAATGACATCGCAGGGCCAACCACCTCAGAGAACTTGACGTTACCGATACGAGCGCCTAGATAAAGGATCGATGCGTACGGCGGAGTCACACCACCCATTGCCGTATTGACCCCCATAATCGCAGCGAACTGAATTGGGCTGATACCAATCGCTGTCATAAGCGGTAGCAAAAGTGGCGCGATAAGAATGATTGCAGTCAGATCATTGACCACCATTCCTACCAAAAACAGTAAGATATTGATGAAAATCAGTAGCAGGACTTTGTTCTCAGTGACCCCAAAAATCGCTTCAACCAATTGCTGTGGAATATCTTCGACCACAAACATTTGACTCAGGATCAGACTGAACAGAATCATGAACATGATTGAGCCAACGGCGGTTGCCGACTCTTTGCCCGAAATAAGCAGCGTCTTCCAGCTCAGACCTTTGTAGATCAGAAAGCCAACTGGCACCGCGTAAATAACCGCAACAGCCGCGGCCTCGGTTGGTGTCATCACGCCGCCGTAAATCCCGCCAAGAATAATCACTGGCATTAATAGTGCTGGTACTGCCGTAAACGTTTTGCTGGATGTCTGTTTGATCATCTCTGACATAGTAGGCTTGTCATCCAGAATCAGAGGAAACTTGCGCGCCTTGTAGATGTTGATCATGGCGAAATTGAACGTTACCAGCAGGCCCGGACCAAGCGTGGCCAGGAAACAGGCCAGAATCGATGTATCGGTCACCCAACCGTAAACAATCATGGTGACACTCGGTGGGATCAACAGCCCCAGAATCGACGAGTTGGCAATTAACGCGGTCGCATAAGCTCTTGGGTAGCCGCGCTTTTCCATCTCAGGGATAAGCAAGGGACCGATCGCCGCCACGCCTGTCAGACCACTGCCAGAGATAGCACCAATAATGGCGCAACTGAACGACGCAACAATGCCCAAACCACCACGTATATGACCCACAAATACGTTCACAAACCCGAGCAGACTGGCGGCAATGCCGCTGCGGCTCATGATGGTGCCAGCCAGTACAAAAAGAGGTATCGCAAGCAAAACGGGGTTCATTAACTGACCGGCACCCCACATCATATTTCCTTTCATCGACATGTCGCCGACGAAGCTCATGACCATTAATGCACCGCCAAAACAGAACGGTAATGGCACACCGAAGGTTAGCAGTATGACCAAAACGGCCACTGCCAACAGAGCTACTTCAATCATAATTTAAACCTTGTTTTCTATGTAAGTTGGAGACTTAAGTTGACGAATCAACCTGACAATGTGCATGGCAATAAAGAGAGTGATCAGAAGTAAACCGATAAATACGGAACATTCGTGATAGAAAGTGGGGATATAGAGCGTAGGACTCTCCTTCCAGACCCTCCATGCGTACTTGACGTAATCCCATGCCCAATAGGTAAGCCAGCTCGAAATCACTAAACTGATCGTCTCACTGATCAGCGCCAGGATCTGGTGGCCACGCTCTGTCTTAATAAAGATTTCCAACACATTTGCTCGTATTTGCGTATCTTCCCTGGACGCATTAACGGCACCAAGCATGTAGAGCCACAAGGTGGGGATCACCATCGACTCTTCCAGTCCCATAATCGGGACCTCAAAAACATATCGTGTCACCACCTGAACGAACTGCATCAAAGCCACCGATGCAATCAGGAAGGTGAGCAGATATCTGAATTTTTGCTCCACTGGTACATTTCCTTATTGTTTTATTTGTAAACACCAAGTTAATTTAAAGGTGACAGATGATAAAAACAAATTTAAAATTCCTCTAAAGTAATAAGTTTTTCTTATAGGTTAAAATGAGCAACATCTCGATCAAACAACTCGAAACCTTCCGCACCGTGATGCGCTCAGGTTCGGTGACATTAGCCGCCAAAACCTTGTGCCGAACTCAACCTGCGATCAGCGCTATGCTGGTCGGATTAGAGAAAGAACTTGGTTTTTCTCTGTTTGAGCGACATAAGGGACGGTTAGTCCCTAAGCCTGAGGCGTACTTTCTGCTTGAAGAGACGGACGCCATTCTGGAGCGCTTGTCACGCTCAACACAGCTGATGGCGGAAGTAAAAAACCTCACCCGAGGTAAACTTCGAATCGCCTGTATGCCCGCAGCGGCGCTTTTCTTTATGCCCCATGTGATCGCCGAATTTGTCAAAGACAGGCCTGAGGTTGAGGTATCGATGATGATGCGCAGCTCCACCATGGTTCAGGATTGGATTGCCTCTCAGCAATACGATATTGGCTACTCAGAACTGCCCAAAGACCGGGATTCATTTCATGTCGAGCCGATTCACCTTGAAGGTGTGGTTGCTCTGCATATCGACCACCCGCTTGCGACCAAAGAAGTCATAACCCCTAAAGACCTCGATAACGAGCCCTTAGCAACGCTGTTTACGCGCCACGCGGCAAGTGAACACCTGCGAGTCCTGTTTGAAGAACACAACGTGAAATATCGCCCCAGGTTTGAACTGCAAAACTATATTTCTGGGTTTGAGTTTGTGGAGCAGAAGTTGTGCGCGTGTATCTGCGACCCGATCAGCGCCGCCAGTTACAAGCACTACAAAGGCGGTCAGGGTAACGTCATCTTCCGCCGGTTCGCTCCGGTAATTACATTCGACCACGCCATTCTGACCCCAGCGCATAAGCCAATGTCACAATTGGCGAAGTTATTTGCCGAGAATATCAAGAGGAGTGTGGTTTCATTTGTAGCGGTATCTTAAGAGATGCAATGAGCAGTAAGCCCTCACCCTGACCCTTCCCTCTCCTTTCCTACCAGAGTGGTGCATACGCACCACGACTGGACAGTGGATATCCGACTGTTCAAAGAGACCATACAAACAACGTACCATCGGAGGGATAAAACTTGGTCAGTTTATTGCATTGAGCTCTTCACCTTAAGCATTTGAAAGGATTCTGTGCGAAATGAAAAACCCACCACTACTGGAACTCTGGCACGTCAGTAAGGCTTTTCCCGGCGTGATCGCCAACGACAATGTCGACATGATGCTCCATAAAGGGGAAATTCTCGCGCTACTGGGCGAAAATGGTGCAGGCAAATCGACGCTGGTAAAAATGATCTATGGTACGAACCAGCCAGACAGCGGTGCCATTTTATGGAACAACCATGAAGTCACCATAGACTCTCCTAATCAGGCGAGGCGTATGGGCATTGGCATGGTGTTCCAGCATTTCTCAGTGTTTGAAACCTTGACCGTCCAGGAAAACATTGAGCTCGCCCTCGACAAAGAGTTTCGTAATAAAATTGGCGACCTGCGAAAGCACATTCTCGAAATCAGCGAGAAATATGACCTTCATGTCCAGCCTGATCGCTACGTACACAGTTTGAGCATTGGCGAACGTCAGAGAGTTGAGATCGTTCGCTGCCTGATGCAAGACGTGAAACTGCTGATACTAGACGAACCAACATCGGTATTGACCCCTTTGGAGGTGACTGGGTTATTTCGTGTACTACGAAAGCTGGCCAAAGAAGGCTGCAGCATATTGTTCATCAGTCACAAACTCAAAGAGGTAACGGAACTGTGTGACAGAGCAATAATCCTGCGCGCTGGAAAGGTGAGCGGAGAATGCATCCCTGCCAATGAAACCGCTGACTCCATCGCCCGGATGATGGTCGGATCCGACGCGGAGCTTTCTGAACACTATCCGAAAAAGAGCTCCGACAACACGGCACTTGAGATCCACCAGCTGTCGCTAACACCATCTCATCCATTTGGGTGTGGATTAAACAATGTTTCGTTTCAGCTGAACGCAGGAGAGATCCTTGGCATCGCCGGAGTCGCAGGCAACGGGCAAGAGGACCTGTTAGCGGCGTTAAGCGGTGAAGACACCCGAACAAAAAGTGACAGCATCACTTTTAATGGGCGCGGCATTGGTCATCTCGACGCTGGTAAACGCCGCAAACTGGGTATGGCGTATGTTCCTGCAGAGCGACTCGGCCAAGGGGCGGTTCCCGAGATGTCGCTGGAAGACAATACCCTTCTGACCAATTCCGATACCCTGACCAAACATGGTCTGATCCAGCATCGTAAACTGGCATCTTTAGCGCAGCAGATCATCTCCGACAACAACGTCAAATGCCGTGATCGCTTTTCGCAGGCAAAAAGCCTGTCCGGCGGCAATCTCCAGAAATTCATCATCGGCCGGGAGGTAAAGCAAGCTTCACGGGTGCTGATTTGTGCCCACCCTACCTGGGGAGTAGACATAGGTGCAGCGAGCGCCATTCACAGACAGATCATTGAACTCAGAGATGCCGGCTCAGCCATTGTGGTGATCTCCGAGGATATTGATGAACTGTTTGTCATCTGCGACAAACTGGCCGTTCTCTACGAAGGGCAATTGTCCCCCACCGTCAACACTCAACAAACCACCATAGAAGAAATCGGCAAATGGATCGCTGGCGGGTTCATTCAAGACAAGGAGAGTCAGTATGCTTAATGCAGAACCAAGGGTGGAAAGCTCCAAAGCGATGGCCTGGATTTCTCCTTTTATTGCCATTGTCCTGACCATGCTGACCTCTAGTCTCATTTTTATGCTGCTCGATGTCAGTCCCGTCAAAGCCTTTAATGTGTTTATTATCCAGCCATTCAGCGATGCTTATAATATTGGCGAACTACTGGTTAAATCGACGCCGCTATTATTGTGTGCCGTTGGACTCGCAATTTGTTATCGGGCCAATATTTGGAACATTGGTGCAGAAGGACAGCTGCTCGTCGGGGCCATCGCCACCACGTACGTTGCGATCAATGCCACCGAAACCAGCGGGTTCGGCCTGTTATTTCTGGCTCTGCTTGCGGGCATCGCTGCGGGCATGGCATGGGCGGCGATACCCACCTTTTTGAACCGGGCCTTCCATACCAACATCATTTTAACCACCATCATGCTCAACTATATCGGGCTTTATACCCTGCTTTGGGCAGTTCACGGCCCACTTGCCGACCCGCAAGGTTTTGGCTTTCCCGAGTCAGTGATGTTCTCTGACAGCGTACTGCTTCCTCTGATACTCGATGAAGGACGAGCGTCGATCAGCATTCTGATTGCCATAGTTGTGGCTCTGCTGTGTGGCTTCTCCTTATTCAAGACCCTGCCCGGCTTTAAAATACGTGTCTACGGTGAAGACCAGCTTGCGGCACGCTATGCCGGGTTCAGCGGTAACAAAATCATTTGGGGAGTGATGTTATTTGCCGGTGCACTTGCCGGATTTGCCGGAGCGGCCGAAGTAACCGGCCCTATCGGTCAACTGATACCCTCGGTATCACCTGGCTATGGCTACGCCGCGATCATTGTTGCCTATCTGGGACGATTGAATCCCTATGGGATCATTGTGTCTGCTCTCTTTATGGGCGCGCTGTATATGGGGAGTGATTTAGCCCAAATTGAACTCGGACTGCCCACAGCCATCACCGGATTATTCCAGGGCTGTTTACTGTTTTTCTTATTGGCCTGCGATTTTCTGATCTTCTATCGCATCAAAGTCATGTCACCGAAAGCCTACTTCTCAAAAAGGGCCGCATCGCGTCAGTCCGTTAATACGATGACGACCACAGCAACAAACACTCAATCCGAATCGCAAAATCAAGGAGTACTCTAATGGATATCATACTGCTTCAACAGTTCCTCATCGCAACGTTGAAAACGGGTACCCCTTTGCTGTTGATCGCGCTCGGTGAACTGATCAGCGAAAAATCCGGCGTACTGAATTTAGGGCAGGAAGGCATGATGCTCATGGGCGCCATGGCGGGTTTTGCGGGTGCTTACTACACAGGTAGTTTATTTTTTGGTGTCAGCCTGGCGATTTTTTCCGGCATGATGATGGCCTTGATTTTCGGCCTGTTGTCGCTGGTCTTAAATACCAATCAGGTAGCCACCGGGCTAGCGCTCACTATTTTCGGTACCGGGTTAAGCGCTTTTCTTGGCACCAGTCTGGTCGGTACCACCATCGATGGGTTTCAGGATATCCACATCCCGCTTCTGTCGGACATCCCGTTTTTCGGCCCGCTGCTATTCAGTCAGGACGTGTTTATCTATCTGAGTTTGCTATTGGTGGGTGTAAGTTGGTGGGTAATCAATAAAACCACTATCGGGTTGACCTTGCGGGCGGTGGGTGAAAACCCTCACTCTGCCACTGCGCTCGGATTCAACGTATTAAAAGTCCGTATGATGACCACTCTGTTCGGTGGTGCCATGGCGGGACTTGCGGGCTCCTACATGTCGCTGGTCTATACCCCTATGTGGATGGAGAACATGACCGCCGGCCGTGGCTGGATTGCTCTGGCGCTGGTTGTCTTTGCGTCGTGGCGCATCGGCTACTTAGTACTGGGGGCTTATCTGTTTGGCGCCGCTTCTATCCTGCACCTGCTGATGCAAGGCTTCGGTTTTGATATCTCCCCTAACCTGCTCGCCATGACCCCATATCTGGCGACCATCGTCGTGATGGTGATCATCAGCTCAGATGCATTGAAACAGAAACTGGCCACACCGGCGAGCTTAGGCAAACCCTTTGATCCCAAGTTACATTAGAGAACTTGCACCTTTAACGTTGCCCTTTGTACCTAAGAGTGCAAAGGGCAATACCACCTAAACCTGCTCCCTTCAGCAGATCGCACAACTTTGGTGCGCGTCGTTACCCGAGATTCACCATAATCAGCCAACCAAGTCTGAGGCTAGCGACGCAGCACGCCTCACTCCACAACTCAACAGACCGCCGCCCCCTATCAAACAAGCGTTACACCGCCAGACAGCAACAATTAACACAATAGCAACAAGTTGGTCAGTATTTTGCAGTAGCTCCTGGCACGTTCCAAAAATCATAAAGAGAAATGGAGAATTTCATGAAACTGAACAAATGGATGACCACGGCAGCATTAACCATGTCTGCCATTTTTTCCACCTCAACACTGGCAGAGTCGCCGCTAAAAGTCGGCTTTGTTTACGTTGGCCCGGTCGGGGATCACGGCTGGAGCTACGAACACGATCAGGGACGACAGGAGATGGAACAGTATTTTGACGGTAAGGTCACCACGACCTATGTTGAAAATGTGCCTGAAGGCGCGGATGCGGAGCGCGTCATTACCCAGCTAGCGAAATCCGGCCACGACGTGATCTTTACCACTTCATTTGGTTTTATGAACCCCACCATCAAAGCGGCTAAACGCTTCCCGAAAGTCACCTTCGAACACGCGACCGGCTACAAACAATCGAAGAACGTCTCGACCTATGGATTGCGTACCTATGAAGGCCGCTATGTTTCTGGTGTTGCCGCAGGTATGGCGACCAAAACCAACACCATTGGCTATATCGCTTCGTTCCCGATTCCAGAAGTGATTCGAGACATCAACTCAGTCTATCTTGGTGCGAAGAGCGTCAATCCCGATATCGAGATAAAGATTGTCTGGGTAAACACCTGGTATGATCCGGGCAAAGAGTCTGACGCAGCCAATGCCCTGATCGATCAGGGTGCAGACATCATTGTGCAACACACGGATAGCCCGGCCCCGCTCATCGCGGCTGAAAAACGTGGCGTAATGGGTATTGGACAGGCCTCTGATATGAGCCATTTTGCTCCGAAAGCGCACATGTTTTCCGTTCGTGATGTCTGGGCTCCTCATTACATTGATACCGTTAAGCAGGTAATGGCGAAGACATGGAAGCCAGAGGACTTCTGGGGTGGCTTCCAGGAAGATATCTTACAGATCGTTTCTATCAACCCTGAGCTTCCAGCAGACATTCAAACAGCGATTAAGACCACTCACGCAAAAATCAAATCTGGCGAGTTCCACCCGTTCACGGGCCCCATGGTCGATAACACAGGTAAAGAAGTGATTGCAGCAGGTCACACCCTCAACGACAAAGAGCTGGCTGCAGTCAACTGGTATGTCGAAGGCATCGACGCGACCATTCCTAAATAACAACACACCACTTCACAACACCACCAAAACATTAGCCCAATCTCAGTTGGGCTAATTGGGACCACTCTATGAATGCAAGCTTACCCATTATCGACATATCCACACTCTCCGGCTCTGACCCCAAACAGTGGCAAGAAGTCATCACGTCAATAGATAACGCCTGTCGTGATAAAGGCTTTTTCTATGTGGTGGGACATGGCATCCCCGCCGAGCAATTTACCAAAGCCCAAACCATCGCCGATGTTTTTTTTGCTTTAGACCAAAATGAAAAGCAGAGAATCAATATCAAACAGTCTGCCAACCATCGTGGCTGGGGACAGGTGAACGCCGAGCAGCTCGACCCGTCTGGCCCGCAGGATTTCAAAGAGACGTTTGATATGGCGCTCGATTTAAGTGAGCATCACCCCCAGGTGGCGCGATGCCCTCTGCTGTACGGCCCTAACCAGTACCCCAATCTTGAGGGGTTCATACAAGTCATGCAGCAGCACTACGACCTCACTTTGCAGGTCGCGTTTAAGATACTCAAGGCCATGGCACTGGCCCTTAATCAACCGGAAGACTTTTTCACCCAATATTTCAACTGTCCAATCAGTGTGCTTCGTCTGATCCACTACCCTCCTCAGGCGCAAAACAGCAATGGCGCAGGCGCACACACCGACTATGGCTGCATTACCCTGCTATATCAGGACGATATTGGTGGATTACAGGTACAGGACGTAAACGGCACATGGCTGGATGCGCCACCCGTTGCCAATAGCTTTGTGGTCAATATTGGCGATTTAATGCAGCGCTGGACCAACAATCGCTACAAATCCACGCCGCACAGAGTGGTCAGCCCGACCGACAACATCACCCGCTTCTCGATGCCGTTCTTTGTTGAACCGGATTTTGATACCCCTGTCACCACGTTGGACTCATGTTTATCACCCGGCGAAGAATCCCGCTATCCCACCATCACGGCAGGAGACTGGATTTTGTCGCGGTTCTCGGAGACTTATGAGTATCGGAGTGAGGGGGAGGCTGATCAAAAGGAAAAAATTTCAATGGATTAATGATAAACGCCCAAAACGGGCGTTTACGAACAAAGCACTACTTATAGTATTGCTTTTGGCGTCTGGAATTGTGCTTCCAGCTCTTAACGGTTTTGTAAACCGTACTAGCGTAGTCATCCCAAGGGTCTGCCAGCGCCTTACCTCGTGCGGCACGCAGTTTAATCGGATACCCTTTACACTCGATTTGGTGTAAGAAATAAAAGCTTTTCTCCTGCTTGGTACTAAAGTGCTTGTGAGTGCCACTGCGAATTGCCACATAATCACGCCAGATGACACCACGAATCTCCTTTGTGGTCATATAGCGATATTGCGATTTTAATTTTTTCATGGTCCCTCCAGGTTTAATTAACCTAGAAGGGGTCCTCTGCAAAGTAGTTCATTTCTCGCTCCTAAAATGTTGCTATCCCCCTAAGGATTAGCACTATCACGAATATAAAGCCATAACCTCACCAACTTGGCCTAGTTTCTGGTCATGCTCTCCCACTCATCCACAAACGCCTGGTAACTCCACCCTACCGACTCGGTATATTTCATCAGATTCACGATATCTTGAGGTGTGTATCTCTCACGCTCTCCATAGGGAAATGTGACCGTTAGTTGACGCTCGGCATCCTTCAATGATCCATATTTCCGGCCATCAATCAGTCGATATAACCTTTTATTGAGGCAGCAAAATACCTACAATTACATCAAACGTGACACAGAACTCATACCATCAAGTGGGCATACCGGAATTAATAAATAATCTTTCGTGAATCACATCGTATTTCGCGTGAAAAGTATAGCCCATTCCTAAGACGACCAAGACTGCTACATTCTTTATTTTGTCGGCTAGGTAAGTCACCAACAAAACCCCGATGCTCACATAGATTTTGTAATACAGCGCGTTAAAATCACTTACTGCAATTGCAAATACAACAGAGTAAAAAGGAAAAGTGGCCAACTACACTGTATATAGTTTAATACTCTTGATTGAAAACCTATTAATGCGTGCCGTGGTGTTCAGATTCGTGCGCGCCTTCTTGTGAATGATTAATAACACCTTCTGGAGATAATGCGTGTAGAGAAGCCTCCATACTCGTATGCCCCGCACCATGTGCGTTGTCATGCGCTTTGTTTTGAACGCCTTCACTAGATAACCAAAGATAAATCGAAACAGCAAAAAACAAACTCGTCGTTGAGGCAATAAATATTCCCCCTGCTTTACCCAGATTATTTGAACTCATACGCTTTAGCGTCTCATCTTTATCTATGAAATGATGTTTTAGTGCGCCAGCAGCGTGCAACATGATCAGGGCGATCAAAGCGAAGGCTGCAAAAAAGTGAATATTCTGGTAAATGCCTATTGTTTCGTCATTTTTGGCGACCAAGTAGGGAAGCTCGAATAATCCAAAAAACGAAACCGGAAAGCCCGCTGCATTTGACATAAGCCAGCCAGACACCGGCATGATCAGAAGCAGTGCATAAAGGCTCTTATGAGTAATGAATGATAAACTACGCTCTAGCCTAGTGTGACTTACAGAGCTTGTAGGCTCGACGATTTTTATTCTCAGGTATATTCGAAATATGACCATAGCCAAAATCAACACCCCAAGCGATTTATGTAAATCGTAGAGCGTGATAAGAAGTTGTTCGTCACCCACTCCTTTCATATAGAAGCCAAGGGGTATGAGTGCAAAAACAGCGAGAGCACAAAAAAAATGGATAAATCTAAAGAACGCTGAGTAAGTCATTCTGAGTAACCTCATATCGTCAGTGAATAACAAATTAAATCTGGCTTTAACTCGCGATAATCCGCGAGCCCCCAAAAACGATAGAGGTTCCAACAATGGTAAGGTCAACTAGTTTTCGACAACTTTCTGTTAATTTTTTTAGCAATTGCAAGACAACAGGAAAGCCTGTTTTTCTCAAAGCCCCCTATACATTAACAATATTGGAAGATTTATCTTCACCAAAGCCTGTAGCTTTCACCACTGGTGTTATGACTTGGGGTGATTAGCTATCCCCAAGCTTTAAAATCAGCAAGGATGCTTAACCACATAATGCTCGACATTGATCCTTAAGTGCACGAGAAACGCAGTTTTGGTGCCCAGCGCTCACAAACAGAACCAATCCGACTTCTACAAGCACACCTAAGCACAGCGACTATCCATAGAGTTTTATAAGAAACTTGTGTTAAACCGATTGTAACTTACCAACGCAAAAAAGGTTTCCAAACATACGAGCGCCCGGTCCCTGGTGTTCGAGTCCAGTTGGATACCAGTAAAATAGCACATGGAATTTACCAGTACGCAGCTATCGATGACTGCTCCCGTTATCGGATTCCGAGGTGCTGTTCTCGGCGCACAGCAGCAAACACTGTCGATTTCATCGAATGTGTAGTGAAGGAAATGCCATCTCCTATCCAGCGCATTCAGGCGAACAGAGGGCACGAGTTATTTGCAGAGAGCGGTTCTTGCGGATACTCAAATAACATTGCCCAACCAAGATAGCGATATAACTGAACAGGTTAGTGGCGAAAATGCTCCCACAACTCCTCGATGAGTGCGTTGGCTTCGTTGATATCAGAGGCAACAGGTGGTGGTTTCGCAAATACAGATTTTTCTTTTTCATATTTCCAGCATGAAGACTGGAAATGATCACATAAGAAGAAAAAGTAGATCGACTGCGTTGGCTCACATTTGGTTTGTCAATGGCGGACTGGTTAACGGATACCGAATAATTAATCTTCCCACTTGACCTTGCCATTATGTCAAGGTCTAGATTTATTTTAACTGACCGCAGTAGTCACATGGGAGTATTCACTATGACAGAAACTATTCAGTTAGAAATAACCGGTATGACTTGTGCCTCTTGCGCGAGTCGAATAGAGAAAACCTTACTTTCAGTAACGGGCATAGCCAATACTAGTGTAAATCTTGCAACGGAAACTGCGACAGTAATTGGTGATGCTCAATTTTCTTCAATTGCCGACGCTATTAAAAATTCTGGTTATGGTCTCAAAACTCAAAAGCGGCAGTTTTCAGTCAAAGGCATGACCTGTTCGACCTGTGCCAAACGCATAGAAGAGGCGCTTTTGAAAAACAACAGAGTACTGTCTGCAGAGGTAAACCTGGCAACTGAAAAAGTTAACGTGCAATTTACAGCTGGCACGAGTGTTGACTCTTTGCAAAAAATTGTAGCTGCTGCAGGTTATGAACTGACTAACCACAGTGGTGTCGAACAGGCAGATGATACTACAGAGAGACCCCTTGCTTTTCAAAGAGACAGTTGGTCACTAATAGGCTCAGCCATCCTCACACTGCCGCTGGTGCTACCTATGATTGGGTTGATATTTAATGCAGATTGGATGTTGCCTCCGTTGTGGCAGTGGCTACTGGCAACCCCTGTACAGTTTTATTTTGGTGCCCGTTTTTACAAAGCCGGTTGGCATGCACTAAGAGCACGCTCTGGCAATATGGATTTACTCGTGTCAATGGGTACCAGTGCAGCTTATGGTTTGTCACTTTATTTATGGCTCAGCTATGAAGGGCATCATGACTCACCACATCTGTATTTTGAAAGCAGTGCGGCTATCATAACCTTGGTGTTACTTGGCAAATTATTAGAAAAGCGTGCAAAACAACGAACAACCGACGCTCTTAAAGAACTGGAAAGTCTCAAGCCCGCTTCGGCATTAGTGCGTCGAAACGATCAATGGCAAACCATTTCCACATCAGAGCTTAAAAAAGGTGACATGGTAAAAGTATTACCTGGTGAACGCATACCTTCTGACGGCATTGTCATTAAAGGCAGTAGTCATGTAGATGAAGCGTTAATTACTGGCGAAAGTATTCCACTACACAAGAGCATTTCAGACAAAATTACTGGAGGTTCAATTAATTTAGACGGGGTTTTAGAATTTGAAGCTTCTGCAGTAGGGGCGGAATCCACTCTATCGAAAATCATTAGTTTGGTCGAAGAGGCACAAGGCGCTAAAGCTCCAGTGCAAGCGCTAGTAGACAAGATAAGCAGTATTTTTGTTCCCCTTGTTCTGATTGTTGCTTTTGCCACAGTTTTGTTTTGGGGGCTAGTTTTCAATGATTGGACCCAAGGTATATTGCATGCGGTAGCGGTGCTCGTAATTGCATGTCCATGCGCACTTGGTTTGGCAACCCCCGCTGCAATCATGGCAGGTACCGGGACCGCAGCCAAGCATGGCATTCTAGTCAAAGATGCCGTTGCACTTGAAAAGGCGACTAAAATTGATTACGTAGTATTCGATAAAACTGGCACTCTAACCAAAGGAAAGCCTGAGTTGATGCAATCTACACCTATTCGAGGTAATGATAACGAAGTCATAACTCTAGCTTATGCCTTATCGCACAATAGCGAACACCCGCTGGCTAAGGCAGTTGTAAACTATGCTCAGTCACACCATATTGGGTTAGCCGAAGTAAATGAGTTTCAGGTTGTCGCAGGGAAAGGTGTAAAAGCTAAGGTGGAGGAACGCGATGTGATACTAGGCTCAAGTAACTGGATGAGAGAGCTTGGGCTTTCACTTCCAACCGACAAGATATCGACAAAGGGTGCATCAGTATCGTGGCTCGCCGAAACCAAGAGTGGCAACATAGAACTTCTAGGTCTACTGTGTTTTGCTGACAACGCTAAACCAGAAGCAAGAACTGCCGTTCAACGGCTACAAGACACTGGCATAAAAGTGGCAATGTTGACTGGCGACTCAAATGAGAGTGCAAATTATATCGCTATGCAACTTGGACTGGATAATGTACAAGCAGAAGTATTACCTCAAGAGAAAGCACACGCTATCTCGAACTATCAGGCACAAGGATATAAAGTAGCTATGGTTGGGGATGGGATTAACGATGCTCCGGCACTGGCTCAAGCTGATTTAGGTATAGCTATGGCTACAGGAACCGAAGTGGCAGTAAGTGCATCAGCAATAACCCTTATGCGTGGTAACCCTAAACTTGTATCTATAGCTCTGCTTCTAGCCAGCGCTACATATAAAAATATCCAGCAAAACCTTTTTTGGGCCTTTGCTTTTAACACGATTGGTATTCCTTTGGCGGCTATAGGTTATTTAAACCCAGTATTAGCTGGAGCTGCAATGGCATGTAGTAGTGTTTTTGTCATAACCAATGCCTTACGTTTACAACGAATGTCTTTTACATGAGGAGCATGCTATGACGAAACTTATGACGATTGGGGACGCTGCCAAGACCAGTGGTTTAACTGCTAAAATGATCAGACATTACGAGAAGTCAGGATTAATTCAAAATTCACCCCGCAGTGAATCAGGTTACCGCTTGTATAACAACGAGCAGATCGATCAACTAAGCTTCATACGACAAGCACGTAATTTAGGGTTTTCACTAGCGGACATACAGTCTCTGCTCGAGTTATGGCAAAATCCCGAGCGTGAAAGTCGAGCAGTCAAACAAATAGCGCAACAACATCTCGATGACATATCAACAAAAATTGCAGAGCTCCAGCATATGGAGAGGATTCTTATGGAACTTGCAGACAGCTGTAGTGGTGATGGTAGCCCACATTGTAACATTCTTAAGCGACTAACCTGTTCTAGCTGAGATCTGGTCTTGTAGTGGTTTAATGATCCCGGACACCAAATTAGGTGGTAAAGTCTCCACCATAAATGAGGTGTTCAATGGCAAAACGACAACGACGTACATTTTCTTCTGAGTTCAAAATGGATGCTGCGAGCTTGGTTTCGATCAAGGCTACTCAATAGCTGAAGCAGCACGCTCTTTAGATGTTGGTGATACAGCCTTGCGCCGCTGGGTCGATCAACTAAAGATAGAGCGTGGCGCTGCTGGTAGTCGGACTCTTGCTTCTATGCTGCAGTCTGAAGGCTTCGAAGTTGAACGATTCAAAGTACGAAAGCTTATGCAAGAAGCTGAGCTGATAAGCAAACAACCAGGCTCGCACCGCTATAAGCAGGCTAAGTCAGAACGACCAGATATCCCGAATCTGCTGAAGCGTGAGTTCTCCGTTGCTACGCCAAATGAAGTTTGGTGTGGTGATATTAATTACATCTGGTCAGGCTAAGAGACATCAGCTATTACTTGATGGACTACTGCAATAGGCAACTGCCTCACCAAGCAAATGATGGGCTGTCGCCAGTTAATGCCGAAAATCGGCTTAAATCAGTGTCCGGAATTTGTTGTCCACTATACACCCAGCAATAATGGGTTTTAGAGTGTTAAACAAAAGGCTGCTCTCCACGGCTCCCGCCAATTTTAACTCACATCATGTTTCTAACTCTTGTCATTGTTAAAACACTCCAACAGCTTCTATCCTGATTCATTATGCAAAATGAAATGCAACCCAATGCACTTGGGTAAACCGATCACAAGGAGGGGACGGTGAAACAACCTCAACGCGTTAAATCTCTAGAGGAACTAGGTAGAGTCAGACTCTCTCCAAATTTCTTCATGCGCGATTTTTTGTATTCCGAGATCTCACAAATAGAAGGGATCCCAAATATTCCAGACTATCCCGATATCGCCATTCAGTCTGGTCGCCAACTTTGCGACAAAGTGTTAGAGCCCATCCAGAGTCAGTTCGGCCGTATATCGATTCGTTCTGCGTATCGCTCACCTGCCGTGAATGCCAAAGGTGCGGAGAATAAAAACCAGTACAACTGTGCCCGAAATGAGGCTAACTACGCTGGTCACATCTGGGACTATAAAGATAAAGACGGATACATTGGCGCAACGGCGTGTATCGTCGTGAACTCGTTTTTACCTTACTACGAAAGAACAGGCCACTGGCAAGCTCTCGCCTGGTGGATTCATGACAACGTGCCTGATTACTCAAGCATGTATTTTTTCCCAAAACTGGCTGCATTCAATATTTCGTGGCATGAAAAACCAACAAAAGAGATTAAGAGCCATATCCTCAACTCAAGAGGCATTCTGACCAGGCCCGGTATGGGCAATTTTGAAGGGCGTCATAACCATGAGTATGACCTTATGTTGAGGGAAGTCATGGGGTGAATGGTGGTGGGTAATTAACAACATTCAAATATTGCTCAACAGATCAAACATTAAGCAACAAAACACTTATATACTAACAAACATCCATTGCAGAATTGTAGCTAACATATGCCAGATTACACCGTATTGAAGACGCGTCAAAGAGTAGAGCGAACTACTTATCCTCAAAACCTTAGCCTGCGAATTCATAGAGCATTGAGTTGGCTCAACAAATCCGAACAGTGTGATGATGACGACTCTAAGTTTATCTTTTTATGGATCGCGTTTAACTCTGCCTATGCTCAAGAATTTGAACAGCGGGATAGTTACGGAGAACAAGGGCTCTACGGGGAGTTTCTAAAGAAGCTCGTTGAGTGTGATAAGAACAATCAACTGCACGAACTTGTTTGGAACGAGTACTCAAATGCTATTCGGGTTATCCTAGATAATGAGTTTATTCTTCAGGCCTATTGGAATTTCCATGCAGGTCGAATTGATGAAGAGAGCTGGAAAGAAGAGCGCTTTAAAGCAAAGGTTGCCGCAAACAAGGCGCTTAGCAACAATGACACTGCAAAAGTCCTCTCTATTGTTTTTTCTCGTCTTTATACGTTACGTAACCAATTAATCCATGGAGGCGCAACCTATCTAAGCTCGGCCAACAGACAACAAATAAAAGATTGCTCTAGTATTCTCGAAAAACTGGTACCGCTAATCATTGAGGTCATGATGGACTCTGCTGACCAGGTCTGGGGAGATGCGGTTTATCCGCTTATCAGCGATAGTTAGAAGACCTTGCCACAGTAGACGCTTATTGAAGGCCTCATTGCATTACAGGCATCGTCTTGTCTTCATTCCAAAGCAAGCACGAATGAGCAAGTAGCCAAAATCACGCTCCTTTGCCCCGAAAACTCACTACTCCCCAAATCCCCACAACTATTGAGAATGTGGTGACCAGTCCAGCTAGCGACAACGAAGGAAGCGAGACCAGCAGCTGAGTGTCGTTACCGCCTCCCGCCATGACTGCACCTATCCCCATCATAATACCCGCGGCAAAGTGCTTGGTGACTTGTGGAACAGACGTGCTTTCAAACTTGAAAGAGCTCGTTAATAGCGCGGCAACGACCATGCCAATCACCAAAAATGCGAACAGGTAAAAGCGCTCTACCCTAGGCCAACTCTCCTCTTGACCATTCCAGAGCGATAGACCCATTGATTTGAATAGTCCACTTGGCGTCCAGTGTGGTTCATAGATGAAAACCAACCCTGCCATCAAACCAATCCCCAGCATCGAAAGCCAAAGATTCCTCGTTTCTGTGCTCGAACGAAAGGCTAAGACCAGTAATACTGCAGATACGACGATGAGTATCCCAAGTAGGGTGGAAACCGCCATTGAATATGGAGAGACAGCCCCCCCTTTCAATATATCCGCTAACGTAAGCCATGCCACCAACCACCCGGCAACAGTAGCAAACATGACGATTTGGCCCCTAGCAAAGCGACTAATGGTCGATACCCCACAACCTCCGTTGAATGCCGCCCCCATGCCGAAAATCAGACCACCAGCAGCGGACCAAAGTGTTGGATAACTTGGAGAGTAATTCACGGGGTACTCAAACCAGTATGAGATGGCGATCGCTACCCATACTAAGGTACCACTTAACAAAATAGATAGTAGAAACACGGGCTTTCCAGAAACGGCTTCTTTCACACCACGTACCATGCATAATCCGGTGGTTTGAGCCAAAAAGCCTATGGTAGCGATAAATACTAGCGACAGAATAAGCATATGAGTCACCTGAAACGGGTTGAAAAGGCGCTATCAGTAACTATAGTCAGCCTTACTTTATTTCGCATTTGACACACAATCGGCGTTGTAAAGCACCTCGATGTAATTGAAGACATCCTTACGAGCTTCATCCTGTGTAACGCAGTTCTCCCTTTTTATATATTAAGTTTTAAAGATCTTTCTCCGGACATCCTCGCTATTAGATGATGAGTTCTTTTAGCTTGATCACGCGCTTTGGAAGATCCTCATTTGCATGAGGATGACGGCATTTTTGTTGTTGAAGTAGAAGAACGAAAAAGCCCAGCATTTCTTCTGGGACTCGAAGAGTGATATATCAAAGTTAGTCGTTTAATTCATTGAATTAAACGCAGTTATATGAAAATTTCATTAGATTTTAGAACGGTACCGGCAAACCACCCGATTCGTTCTACTAAAACCTCGCAACTCTAAGACAACGACTATAATCTTAACAGTACTAAAGCATCGTAAAAAATGGACACTTCACATGGATGATACCGAACTAGACAAAAAACTAAAATCCGTCGGTAAAGCAGCTTTCGTAACCAACTATGAGCTTTTCCAAAATTTCACTGCGGGAAGGATTTCACGCGCAGATGCAATTGAAGCCTTAGTGACAAAGAAAGTCAGCAATGAGGCTGGTGCTGCCATACGGAATGGCAATGCAAAACTAATCTTTGAAAGCGGCAGAGAACTGGACGCACTTGATTTGGTACTTCAGTCCAATCGAGTAAATGACGATATACGAGATTTAGCTCGAAAGCTCAGGAGGTGAACGTGGATAGTGCTGAACATGTTATGAGTTTGTCAAGACACCCCTATCTTGATAAAGCTAACTTTTGTATTAAAGCAATAAAATCAGCAAATCATAGAATTGTATGCGGTTTGTTCTTGGATTTTTATAATCAGCTTAAGGTTTCTGGGTTTAGTTATGAAAAGCTCTCTGATTTTATTGAGGTTATATTGGCAACTACGGCATTTTTTGTACGATATCGCTCTTATTCTTCCAGTACCGACGGAATAGATAATGTATATAGATTAATTCTAAGCGAAAAAGTCACTAAAAATGCCGTACCTTGCCGAAAAGTGTCCGATGTTAAAATTAGCATGAGACGCTATCTTCAAGATAGAGGCAGAAGTGACAAGGTACTTGGCTACATGTAGTAAGGTCTCAAGACATATATAAAAATCGCAAAGACTTATCAAAATTAGTGCTTTTGCTATCATTTGAATCCAGCAGTCATGACACAGCAGCACCCGGCCATCTATGTGACAGCGTTAGTTCCTTAGTCAGCTATCTTACTCTTGCCGTATGGTATAAGTCTCATACTATTGAACATGTATGGCCTCAGAATCCTAATTCGAACTGGCCTAATTGCTTGGACTCTACGCTACACCTTAATGCTATAGGAAACCTATCTATATTACCTTCATCTGAGAATAGCATAGCAAGTAATAAAAACTGGAGTGATAAAAAGGCCATCTATGCCATATTATCGGAGCTTAGCTTAAATAATAAGGAGACGATGGCTGCTGAAGCACGACATAATAAAGTGATAACAGCCAATCAAGCCTACACTCTCCTGAAGCAATCAAAACTGCACCCGCATATCGTAGCACTAGCTAATTGTGATAGCTGGGATGCTTCATATGTAGAAGCTCGGGGGAAAAATTTACTTGAACGTGTATGAAATAAAACTGAAGAGTGGATTTGATATAATTTTCACAAATTAAGTTGAGCTAAAAATCAGCAGCTCTAATATGTACTCATATTAGAGCTATTTTTCTTGTATTGCCTGGACTACTTATAACAAGTAATACAAGCCCCACCACCTTCTTCAAGATCGTACATGGCATCCATGTCTAAGGTGTCGATGAGCTGACTTTCATCAACCATGGCGTGCATACCGAGCTTTCTTCTTCGCTCACGCGCTTTCTTTTTGAGGAAGCGTGCTTGAGTTTCTTCATGATTCCTTTTTATTTCCGCTATGCGCTCCGGGTCTTCAAGAGTCTCCAAAGGTTCATTTGGGCCCATCCAGAAGAAGGTTTCACCGTTGGCGCTTGTTTCTGCACGTTTCTCGTAGGCTTTTGCCTCTTCAAATGCTTCTGGGTGTTCTTCACGTAACCGAACCCACTCAATTTTTCGCTGGAAAAAGCAGAAAGTACAGCCAGAGCGCGAACGCCAGTTATAGTATTTAGGAAGACCAAGCCCTGCGCTATCAAGAATATCAAAGACACCTTGTTTTTTAATACCATCTTCTGCAAAAGGCATTTTAATTGTTAGGTATTGCTGATTCTCGTTTGGTCTGTAACCATCACGCCAAGGTTCGTCAGCACGAATACCAACGTAAGATATCACTTCATAGCCTTCATCAAGAAATGGTCTGATCCACTTCTCGAATGGCTCGAGCTTCATGCGAATCGTGCACCATCGTTGTTGGCCAGCAGGCAAAAAATTGTTGTGTTGTTCTAACCAATAATCGAAACCTTTTTTGTCGTTGATGTGCGAAATAGGTTTACCGAGTACAATTTCTAATTGCTCTAGGTATTCATAGACTTCTGGTAGCTCTTTACCGGTGTCGGTAAAGAAATACTCGATATCAATCTCTGGGTAGTTTCTTGCCATGTAAACTGCTAACGCAGCGCTGTCTTTACCGCCTGAGAGCCCTAATACATGTTTTACTTTGCGTGGTTCCGTCATATACAACCTAACTTAATCTTGGGCCTGCAGTGTTTTTTTCAGCAATTGCTGCAACACGTTGATCTTGTCGAACTCATCGAGGCCATTTAGCTGGGATTCAATCGCGCTCATAGCGGGTTGCAGCTGTTCTGACTCAGTTGTTCGGATCTCTTTCTTGTATGAAGTTAACTTTCCATCATCACCTTCGAGCACGAGAGAAACCATTTTTGTTTTTGTGCTTGGTGTAGAGTCTTCAGAAGTGCGACTGGATTTTAGCACACTCAGAAAGTCTTGCGCATAACTACTGATTTGGTTCTCTGCAGTTTGCAGCAGATTTTCATTCCAGTTTTGCTTACCACGGCCGGTTGCGATTTGAATCATGCTTTCTAACCACTGCAGTAAGCCGGTGTCACTTTTCGCCAATTCTCTCGCAAAGGCTTTGAGCCTTAGGTCACCAGAATGATTCTCGACATAACGACACATCTCTTGCAGTTCGTCGCCTGTTTCAGGGAAGATCGCTTTTACCTTCTCTTTGATATTGCCAAGCATTAGCTCGTGTTTTTGACGCAGTGTTAAAAAGCTAGCTTCCAGTATGTCAATTTTCTGATCTAGCTCTTTGCTATGCTCGGTATCGAGTTCATTAAATAAGTCTTTAATCAACAGCGTGTGAGGGTCATTCGCCTGCAAGAACAGGTCACGAATTCTCAAATAACGCTTGTTTGTCTCAGCATCACCAGGCACCAAATTGTGAGCATTTTTAACCCATTGAGGTAGGTTGTGAATGGTAGTGACCAATGGTGTTGCCACTGATAGTATGGTGTTTTTGATATCGCGGTTAGTCTCATTGGCCGCGAACATAGCAAGCCGTTGAAGCCATGCCTCTTCTTTGGGCTCTAAAACCACATATTTAACCGCAAGATCTTCAGGCTTTTTGATGAGCTTATGAACGTAATCCTCATCAGGTTCAGCGATAAAGGCAAAGTCACCCGATAAATCACGCTCATAGAAGGCGATGTCATCGCCCATTGACTTCATAAACGCCAACAGGAAGACCGGAACGACGCCTTTCGTTAGGCCATAGGGTGCTTGTGTCCATATGGCCGCGATTTCAGAGAGCTTAACTTCTGAGCCTTGGTTTTTCTTAAGAAGGCGTTCTGCTGCTTCAAACAGAGCTGTCAACTTAGGATTTAGGTTGTTTCTATGCCAGTGATGTCCACTTTCCGCCTCTGCCGTGTGAATGGACGTATTCTTTAGGCAGCTGATGTACATAGATTTCTCTGGAGGAAACCCTTGGATACCTAACCCTTCTTCAGCGCCGTTATCAAGCATGGCTTCAAGCAGCTTTTTCAAAGCAGATACCGCGGTGCCAGAGAGTTTGTTACGGTTCACTAGCTCATTATGTATCTTGGGTGTTTGACTGAAGATACTATCAGCTGCGAAAGTTGCTATTTCACTGAGAGTTTCTTCCCCATACTGGGCACCGTTATGTATCCAATGAGCACTCTCAAAAGCTGCGGCTAGCGTTATATCAATGGCACTGTCGACATTAAACGTACGAGCTTCATGCTCATCACGGGCGACTTTGTCATGTATTAATATATCGCCTGTTTTCTTATCACTTTTAATCAGTGCAAGCGCATACTTCTCAGCGGCAAGTGTGCGGATCTCTTCGGCATTTTTTGCACAAGCAATAATGAGAGACTTGTTTTTGTTTGTGAGCTCGATGAGTTCTTTTTCTGGGGCTTCATTGAGCAAAAGAATAAAGTTCGCAAATGCACCGTGGCGTTGAGTTTCTACTTCAGTGACGTTAAGCCCTTGCAGGCGATTAACGACACTCAGCTCCGCCCAGCGCAAAGTACCAAATTCGTGGTAATGTCCTTTCGCCATAACTTGGGCGCTGTAATGGAGGCGATCGACCGCTTCAGTACTTTGACTAAGTTGTTCGATTTTTTCTTCAACCAACCCAGTTATATCGAGATCTGATCCTTCGAATACAACCCAAGATGAAAGGTGCTTTCGATATACAATGCATGACGCATCTTTAAGCTGCTTAAGGCAATCTTCAAGCTCTTTAGGGGCGGTGATACAAGATAGCGTGAGCAAAATCTTGTCTGTAGCCATTAAGTTGGCAGGCTTACCAAACAGGGTAATCAGCGCAATGGCTTTTAGCAGCGCAATGGTTTCTGGTGCTAAGTCCTCGCGGGTAGCTTTGCGTATAGCATCTTTTGCAGTCGCAAACCCGTGACCGTCCGGCGAGCCTAAGATGGTATGCTCCATATTCGCTTCAAGGTAATCCCATAAGTCGATTAAGTCATAGCGTGCACTCAAGTCATCAATATTATCTTGCAGGAAGCTTTGAAAGCTGTATTGCTCATGAGAGTTTAAGAAGCTAAATGTACTGCGCTCATTCTGGCTAAAACGGCGTTTGGCTATAGGACCAAGCAACAGCGCTGTAAGGGGATGCAGTGGAACACATTTTTCTAAACGAGTTTCAAGCTGTGCTTTTCGTTGTGCATTGTCATCAAGCGCGGCAAGTACACGTTTTACTAAAGCGTCACCCTTACCATGGTTAAGGTCTCGAGTCTTGATGGAGTTGCCAATTAGCGCAACTGTCTCGTCTGTCGAGACGTTATAAGCGATATCACTGTAGCGCCCCTGGATTTTAGCCCACTCATTTTGCAGTTTTGTGCCACGCTCTTTTGCATACTCGCTAAAAGCTTGGTGAAGCAAACCGAGGAAAATGACTGGCGTATCAATACGCGACAGTTCTTCTGCGACATCCTGAAACAGGTGCAGATCACCCCCTTGGCGGTTAATGAACTCAAGGCTTTTACCCATCTCATCCGCAATGAGTAGAATCCCGTCAACTTCTTGATGAATATCAGCAAACAGGGCCTTCCAAATGCTAATTAGAGCACTATCGCTGTCTACGACAACGTCTTTGTATTGATTTAGGTGTGTTTGTGTGTTCGGGTGCTCTTCTAGCGCTTTAAGCGTGGCATTCCAAAAGGATTCAACCGGTCCAGTGACTCCCCCAACCGCGCGGATCTGCAGCCAGCCTTTGGTATCTTGCTCATTGCTGTCGGCAGAAATGACCTCTTGAAGTAACTTTTTTGAGTCTTCATTAATGGTCCCTAGTGCTGCGTCACGAATGTTTGCATCTGAGTGCAACAGGCCAGCCATGAGTAGCGCGACTGTAGACTTACCGGAGCCATACGCGCCGGTTAATGTGTAAGCACGTTGTTTGCTTTGAACATATTGGCGAAATAAGGTTTCAAGAGATGCTTGGGCGGTGCCGTGATAAATCAACCCTGGGAAGAAATCAGGGCTTAAATCGCTGTCAATTCGCGTCGAACGTTGATGACGAACAGCAATAGAGTAATGCGGAGCGTTAGTCACGGCTTATTGTTCCTTATTCTTATTGGTCAGATAGTATTGCTCAAGGTATAGGCTTGGCTCGACAGTCGCTAAGTTCTCGAAACTGTGCTGTAGCTGTCTTAGTCCCTGGGTATCAGTCCAAGCGATACGACCTTCACTTAGAAGCTCAAGTTCATCCAACTTTTCACTGAGGCCGTTGGAAGATAGGCGAAATACTTTCCCAGGAGAGCCGATGTCATTGAGTAGCGCATCGAACGATAACGTATTGACATTACTATCTTTTAGTTTATTTTGCATGAAGTCGATCACAGCATAAGCGAACGTCTCAATAGGCAGAGAACTGCGTTTCGACAGCTCGGCAAGGTAGTTCTTCCCTTCTTCATGCTTTAAGAGACCTAACTCGGTAAAGGGAGAAGCAAAGCTATCTTCATTGATTTTGCCTGGCTGAAGAGTTTTCTGTGCATACATTTGCAATAGGCAGTCTATATCCTTACCAAGTGTCGCATCGGTAAGCGGCTTATCATGATGAGCCAGAGAATCGTGAATATCGATAGTAAGCCTGTCTTTACTTACTTTTATACCATTGAAATAGTTAAAGAAAAATCGAGATGCATTCAGCTCAGCTTTTTCTGTAGGAATCGACTGAAGTAGCCAGTGTAATAACCACGTCGTACCGATTTTATCTAGGTACTCATCGTATGCGTTTTCTCCAACAAACAGCTTATGTGCAAGCGGCGTAAGCTCATAAGTTAGCGCCTTTTTATCAGTACACGTCACCAAGTTGAGTGCTCGAACCCAGTGCCTGACAGACAGCACCATGTTCTTACCCATTCCCATTCGTTCCATCTGACTCTCGACTTCGTCTTTACCGGCAATCGATTTTCCGTCTTTAACTTCTTGAATTATCTTATAAATCCATCCATAGCGGATAGGGAATGTTTGATGCCCTGAGAACTTCAGGCTGCTCGACTCAATGCTCAATGTTGTTACCTTGTATGCTGAATTGGAGATTATATCCAAATAAGCATGCATTGTAACAGGAAGGGGCGGAGCTAGATAGACATAATCTTAATGATAATGAGCTTTATTGCATTTAAAGCGTGACGCTTATAACACAAATAGTATGATCAATTAGTATATGATAATGTTAATTTAATCTATAAAAACGATATGAGCTAGGTTATTCTTCATGCAAAAATCATTAGACATTTTTAACGCGAAACCGCAGTCGGTATTCGATGTCATTTGCGAGCGCAAAAATACCGGTTTTTATATGCCTGCGTATCAACGCCCTTATTCTTGGGAAGAAAATCATGTAATGGACTTGTTCTCTGACTGTAACAATGTATTCAGGAATCTTTTAGATTCGTCCGATGCGATTATTTTTCTTGGTTCAATATTAAGTGTTGATGATAGTGCGGCAGAGACAGTCTACCCGCTTGCAAAAAAGCAAAAACCAACTCATATCAAGCTGATTATTGATGGTCAACAGCGTTTGTCGACCTTGATGCTGATTATCTTATGTTTGAATGAAAGATTGCGTTTACTTTTGCCAAGCTTGAAAAAAGCCATAAAGGCAGAGGAAAAAGAAGAGAATGAAGACATTCTCGACTCACTAGAAGGCTTAAGAGAGATCGCGTCGCAGTTAATTATTGATACTTCAAACACCACGGTAGAAACGACGGCAGATCACGAGGTTTTTAAATTCTACCCAAAAATAATTCGCTCTCAAGTGGATTGTTGGGGCAAGGATGAGAGAAAGGCTCGATATGATAGTCCTATCTCTGAGCTGTTAATAAAGTATCAAAGACATGTAATTGAACAAGGTGAAAGTGCTGTTTTTAAGTCATTTGACTTGTCTCAATTAAATATAGAGTCAAAGCGCGTAATCAATAACATTAAAGCAATTAGAAAACAGCTAGATTGTATTCAAAACGGCTTTGAATTTAAGCTTTCTGGCGGAGAAACAGAAGAGAAAATCAACATCGAAAACTTTGTTGATGTTGATACTCTGGATTTATGTTTGGACTTTCCAGTAGATGAAGAGCTGTTAGAAGCAACCCAAAAATATCCGAAGCTAGAAGGCATTATTCATGTAGCAGCATTTGCGAGGTTTTTGCTCCACAGAGTTTGCCTTACATATGTTGAGGTAAATAGTGAGTCTTATGCGTTTGATATGTTTGAAGCTCTCAACACCACTGGTGAGCCACTTACTGCAATTGAAACATTTGTACCAAAAGTTATTGAGCATATTAGTAACAAGAGGAAAAATGGCACTTCAGAAGAAGAACTAGAAAGTGCTATGGCTACGTTGAACAGTGTCACAGAGCGCTTTGAAAGCCTCATAAAAAGTAAAGAGAAAAATGACAAATCCAAAGCTCTAATACTGGCCTTTATCCGTGCTTACCAAGGTAAGGTTAAGGTGACTAGTTTGCGTGATCAGCGTGATGCAATGTTAAAGAGCTACGAAAATTGCCATTACTCAAGTAAAGACGAGTACTTGGTTCAGTTTGCGAAAACAGCAGATTTTATTTTTGAACATTGGCAAAGAACACTACCTGATGTTGGGCACCTCGTTGATGCCGGCGAGCGAGACCTGGCTAATACCTGTCTTAGATATCTAGTTGACATGAATCATGACATTGTTCAAAGTTTACTCGTACAGTTTATTCTCATTGACGAGAAACACGAAACTGTTGGGAGTGAATATTCAAGCTTTGCTGAGGTATTAAAAGCAGTAACTGCATTTAGTGTGTTGTGGCGAGCGATGAGTGGTGGTGCCGACGGTATTGATGGTGTCTACAAAAAGCTTCATGAGCGAGGTTTACAGGGTCAATCTACAGGGTATCAGTTAAGAAATGGTGGTCTTACATCAGCTGGGTTTGATGTAGAAGCGGTAAAATCTTTCTTCAAGGATGAGCTAGAAGCGAAAATTCTCTCAAAAGGGTCTACAAAGGACTCCGCGTTTGAACAGTGGTTAGATATTTGCTCCACTCAACCTCTTCTTACTAAGCCCAAAAGTATCAAACTGTTATTGCTAGCTGCATTTCACGGGATAGAACTTAAAGGAACGCAATATTATTTGTCGGATAGGCCTAGTACGCAGTTTTTAACTACTTCCTCATGGGAAATGATATCTGGTAAAAATGCTATTAAGAAAGTTTTCAACGGTGGTTCTAGTAAAGGGTGGGAAGATGAAGCTATTTTCGACCCTGCTGAGTTCAACAAGCTTGGAAACGTCTTGGTTGATGCGCGAGATAGCATATCTAGCGTAAACCCTCCATCTTGGTATGACCTCAAGCAGCATTTACTTCAGGCTTTATCTAACGACTCCTTAAATGAAATAGACACGATTCTTTTAAACAAAGGGGAGCTATCAAACGAAGTCAAACGCAATGCTGCAGTGCTCATGTTAGAAAGTAAGTTTGAAGACATCACTTACGCAGATGTATGGAATAAAAAATCCATTGACGAACGAACAGAGCTACTCTTGAAGAATGCTTGGGAAAATCTTACCAAGTGGCTAGGTTAAGGGAATGATATGAAGTTTTCAGCCCTCAACTTAAAGACAAAATATGACTCTGATGAAGATCATATCCTCAAGAGTTTCTACATACCTCTTTTGGCTCGCGCTAGTCAGTATGATCGTGCTGTAGGGTATTTTTCGTCAGAAGTTCTTTCGTCGGTGGCTGAAGGGCTTGAAAAGTTTGTTGAGGCCGGTGGTAAGATGCGACTTATCATCGGCGATCCTCTTTCTGATTGCGAGTATGAAGCCTTAATGGAGGGTAAGTCGAACCCCATTGAGGCGAAATCAGAACAGTTATGTCAGTTGCTGCAGGAAACTAAAAATAGGAAGCTTTGTCTCCTAAAATATTTAATTGCCACTCAAAGGCTTGATATTAAGTTTGCTTTCACTCACCGAGGGATGTTTCACAAAAAAATAGGTGTATTTTCCCAAAAAGGTGAACAGGTTGTGTTTAGTGGTTCTGCCAATGAAACCATTGCTGGATTATCGAAATATAATTCCGAAGAAATTTCGGTCTTTTTTAGCTGGCGCGGTTCTTTTTCTGATTATGGACAAGTTGAAGTTGATGACTTTGAAGCTTTATGGAACGATCGAAAAAAGCGTACTCGCGTTGTTTCTCTAACTTCTTCCGCTTACCAAAAGATAAGGAATGGGGTTGACTTAGGCAAACTTAAAAAAGAGCTATTCCCCATAGTTGACGAAAACTCTGACCAACAACCTTTTTTTGAATATAGCTTTCCCAAGTCCAAACAGACAATTATAACGGTTGAGGTCGATGCAAAAACACCTCGAAAACCTCTTACTGTGAAGGGAAAACCCTTTACCTTGTTTCCTCATCAAGTAGGTGCTATTGAGAGTTGGAGGAAGTCAGGCCATCAGGGGCTGTTTAAGCTAGCCACAGGCGCAGGAAAAACCTTTACGTCAATATCTGCTTTGGTCGAGCTCTATGAAGAGCGGCGAAAAATAAAACAGCCTACTTTTGCTGTTATAAGTGTTCCCTATGTTGAGCTGGCAAATCAGTGGGTGCAAGAATTGTCTCCATTTAATATTGTTCCTGTTCAATGTTACGAGAAATTTAAAAAATGGAATACGGCCTTAGAGAAGAAGATTCTGCGTTTTTGTGGCGGGAGATTGGATTTTGTCTGTGTTGTAGTTGTAAACAAGACAATGTCATCAGCAACCTTTCGAGGCAAAATCTCTAAAATACCGAATGAAGATTTAGTGTTCATAGGCGATGAGTGCCATCACCTAGGGAGTCAAGGGTATTTCGATGCACTCCCATTGGCTAAGTATCGCATAGGGCTATCAGCCACGCCGTTTCGCAGTGAAGAGGATGAGGTTGAGGGATCCCCTTTTCCTGATACTGTTAAACAAAACCTGCTGTCTTATTTTCAGGGTATTGTGAGTGAGTACACGCTAAACGATGCTATAAACGATGGTATTCTTGCTCCATATAAATATGACCTTGTTCCAGTAAGGCTTACTGAGGATGAGCAAGCTCGCTACGATGAATATTCGGAAAAAATTCAAAAAATGATCATCAGAGCACAATCCAGTTCGTTGAGCGGTGATGAAAGACTGATGTTGACTACTTGGTGTGGTGCCCGAGCTCGAATTATTGCAACTTGCGAGGGTAAAATACCGGCACTCATAAACTATTTAAAACAAAACCCAACCCTATCACTTGCCCACTCGCTATTTTATGCGGGAGAGGGTACCTCCCCAGACGATGAGGTACCTTTCATTACCCTCGTCACCAACCGACTGCACGAATTCGGCTGTAAAGTAGCTAAGTTTACCTCTCAGGAAAGTAGCGCAGAACGCAGGCGCATTATGAACAACTTTAAAAATCGGGATATCGATGCCTTGGTTGCGATGAAAGTGCTTGATGAAGGGATTGATGTTCCTGTTTGTCAAAGTGCCTTTATCCTCGCGAGTACTCGTAACCCTAGGCAGTACGTGCAAAGGAGAGGACGCGTGCTTCGAAGGGCGGAAGGTAAGAATGAAGCTTTGATCGTAGATTTTGTCGTGTTGCCATTCCCTGGTGTTAACAATAATTACAGTCAAAACCTACGAAGAGCGGAGCTGGAAAGGATAGAAGATTTTCAATTGACGGCAAGCAACTCAGAAGAGGTAGCTCGTAGAATCATAGAGTTAGGAATTTACTAATGGACCTTAAAAAACTCAAAGCCATTTTAGAGCAAGCAGACCAAGAAACGCAGGCAGCACATCAGGACTACTCCAAAAAGTCTGCGGTGCACAAGGCAGCACTTCAGGTTATGCAGTTTGAGAAAGAACTGTATTACGGTGATGTCGGTCATGGCCATCACATCAAAAAAATTAAAGAGATTATCGATGTAAACGCGGAAGATATCGTAAATGAAACTAATTAAACTTGAGGTTAACAACTTCCGTCAGTTTTACGGAAAGCAGGAAATTGAGTTTTCTGTAGATCAGACACGCGGCGTAACCCTGATTCACGGTGAAAATAACGGCGGTAAAACGGCATTACTCAATGCCCTTCGTTGGTGTTTGTATGAAGAAACAACCGAAAATTTATTGGATCCTAACAACCTTTTGAACAAGCACGCTGCACAGCAAGGAACAAAAAGCTTTAGTGTAAGTTTGCACCTAGAGCATGAAAACAGGCTCCTAGAAGTGAAGCGAGTGCAATCAAAAGGGAGTGGAAAAAGCATATTGCGCGTCTTTGAAATAAACGATGGTTGTTATGCAGAGCAATCCGAGAAGAACCCTAATACGCTAATTAATACTTTTCTACCTAAAGAGATGTCACAGTATTTCTTCTATCAAGGGGAGGGAACCGGAACGCTGAATAGTCAAAATGACTTTTCGCACATTAGAGATGCTATTGATAAAGTATTGGGGTTAACCGTTGCTAAGACGGCATTGAAGCACCTGAACAGCATAAAAACGAGTTACCAGAAAGATCTAAAGCAGTATGATACGAATAGTGAAATTGAAACACTGCTTTCTAATAAAGATCTTATTTTGGAATCGTATGAAAAAAATAAGAAGATTCTGGAGCAAAAAAGAGCGGAACTAGAAAGCGAAGAAAGTGAGTATGCTAATCAGCTAAAAAAACAAACTCGATTTGACAGAACGGCTATCGAAGGCACGCTAAAGATGCGTCGTCAGCAGGAGCAACTTCTAAGCAGTCTACAACGGCAACATAAGCAATTGATAACAGAGAAGGCTAAGCTGACGCCAGATTATGCTATGAGTGCATTTTCACAAAAAATAGCGAGCATGGACCTGAGTAAAATTAACACTGACGAGCTGAATCAATCCTTACGTTATACAGTGGATAAACAACTTCTGCATGAGATTTTATCAAACAAGGAATGCATTTGTGGTAGTGCAGTAACTAAAGATGCTGAAGCCTATAGGCTTATAGAAGAGCTAGGAAAGCATGCTGTTGATCCAGACCTTAAAAGGCGCTGGAAACTTGTAATGAGTTTACAGGAGAAGCTTGCTAAACTTTCGCTGCCTACTGCGAGGATGCAAGATACTCTTGACAAAATAGATGATCATGAAGAACAAATTCGAGAGCTTGAGAAAAGTATTAAAGAGCTTAGTCTAACAATAGAAGAATCGGATATTGATGACATCAAGGCTATCGAGAAAGCGACAGCTATAGCCAAGTCAAAATGTGATAATTTGAACCGGGAAATACCCAGGTTAGAACAACAGATTAAAAATCAATCTTTAGATCTTAAAGACATAGATAGGCGCGTCGATGCCTTGTCAGCAACAAAACCTAAGGCAAAGAAAGTTCGCAACTTGATCTTATCGACGGAAAAAATCATCGAACTTTATGAAGAAGCAATCAGCTCCTCCCAACACGGTGTCGACAAAATATTGCTGAATAAAATGCAGGCTTTATTCAAGCAAGTAGCGTTTAATGGTTACACCGTAAAGAAAGATACCAATTCCAAAAGTGGTAGTTTTACATGGGCAATCGTTGATATGGATGGAAATCGTGTTGCGGTAGGAAATGGGTATCAAGCTATGTTGTCGATTTCTTTTATCGTCGCTTTACTCGAGTTCTCGAAAGATCGTTCGAACAACAAGCAACACCTCTTAACGCCAGGTACCATTGCGCCATTTATTGCTGATTCCATCCTAGCTTTTATTAGTCCCGAAAATGGTAGAGAACTAGTTCGCTACATTGCGGAAAAAGTAGAACAATCCATCTTTATGTTTTCTCAAGCGCAATGGACTAAAGAGACGGATGAAGGCATGCGAGATAAGATTGGTAAGGAGTACAACTTAGTTCAGCATACTATGCTAACTGAGTCTGAATTCATGGGTAAATATCCGACACAACTATCTGTTCAAGGCAATAAGTACGATGTTGTTCGATTTGGTAGCGACTTCGACAAAGTTACAATCGAGGAGATCCTATAAATGAATGATATGTTGGATTGGAGAAAACTTTCGGTTCATAGAGATTCTCGTTTTGAGGCATTAGAAAAGCGATTCTGCTCCACAAAGGACTCTAAAAATGACGATGCTATCTTTGCTACAGTGAAGGAGCTAATGGTTTTTGCTGCACTTATTGGCTATCAACACGATGATTATCGACCAATGGATTCGAAAGTGAAGTCGACTCCTATCTTGTTAGAGACATACGCAACAACAGGACATGACGCCTATATCTATCTAATTGCACTGTCAAAAGCCCCTCATCTTGATATGCTAAAAGACGAAAGTCTACGGGATTCTATCGGTATTTTTGAGGCTTATTGCAATGGCGGGCTACATCATATCGACAACTGGATAATGAAAAATATTGGTGAGCCGTTAATGACCAATATCCTTTTCAACCAAACACTAGAGTTTTTGATCGAAAATGACTAACTACTTCGATTACGCCGCCTCAACACCCATTTCATCTTTCGTTCTAGACGCAATGAAACCATGGGAGGTGAATAACTTTGCTAATGCTTCAGCTGCGCACCAAGCCGGTCGGGCGTGCGCTCAGGCTATTCAGAATGCAAGAGAGTGCATCGCCGACAAAGTTGGCGCGCTACCGAGTGAAATTATCTTCACTAGCGGTGCTAGCGAGGCGAATAACCTTGCGCTAAAGGGCGTGGCGTTTAAGCACCTAGAAAAAAAAGGTCATATCATTACGTCCTCCATTGAGCACAAATGCATTTTAAATACGTGTGCGTTTTTGGAGTCATTGGGTTTTGAGGTTACCTATCTATCTCCAAGCCCTTCTGGCCAAGTTGAGCCGGCTGACGTGGTTGCCGCGCTGCGCTGCGACACCATTCTTATCTCAATTCATCACGTAAACAATGAGCTTGGCACCATACAGCCTATTGGCGAATTTGGCGCGATAGCCTTTGACAACGATGTTCTGTTCCATACCGATGCCGCACAAAGTTTTTGTAAGTGCGATATTGATGTGGACGATATGGATATTGATATGCTGTCACTATCAGGTCACAAGATCTATGGCCCCAAAGGCATTGGTGCCTTATATGTTCGAGATGCGCGAGACTCTGGCCTTGTGCCGCTAATTCATGGCGGTGGCCAAGAAGGAGGATTGAGAGGAGGAACATCTCCTACCCCACTCATGGTTGGTTTGGCGGCGGCAGTTCAACACTATCCTACAACAGTGAGTGAACAAGAGCGTCACTTTTTAGATGTTATTGAAAACTATAAATGGGTTCGAAACGGTGGCGCCCACGTAGTCTCGACCACGTGGAGCCTAACCTTTGAATCAGACGATGAGGTGAAAAGGTTTACTCAAGAGCACCCGTGGCTCATTTCTCAAGGTTCGGCATGCAACGCTTTATCCAACGTCGCGTCACATGTCCTGACCGCAATAGGTCTTGATGAGGCATTGGCTCGCCGAACCTATCGAATTAGTCTACCGCCTCACCACATTAACGGCGATTGAGACGAAAGCCGTTGACGATTTTACCTGCGGCTAATAATAGCTCTTCGTATTGCTGCCTGTGAAGGATCACCTCTCCAGTACTTTCCACGCCTAAAAGCTTTGATAGTCGTTTATCAAAGCTTTTTTGCTTGTCGTAAATCTCATCACTGGGGCGCAACAGTTCGTGTTTATTAAGAAGCGGCGGGCGCCCCTTTTCATCAACATAGTCAAAAAAGTCGATATCTTGGTCGGCCATCTTAATTTTTGTTCGTTCAACCAAAAAGGGGACCGAGAGCTCGAAATCATCGTAGTGCATCAAGCTCAATTTGCCCGAGGTCATATGAATTTTGATTAAATCGACAGAGTCATCGATCTCACCATACATTTGCAGGCCGGCACCCACATAAACCCGGAGTGCAAGTGGTAACTCATCAATAAACTGCTTGTGAAAAATAAGAGAGTGCCCCTGGTTCAATATGCTTGCTGGCATTCTGGAATGAGCTTTCTCACACTGTGCAGCAATCAACGAATGATCGGCAATGGCAAAGAGTAACTCCGTCGCCAAACTCACGGCTGTGCGATAATCCTCAAACAGTGCTTTGATGTCACGCTTGAGAGACTCTGGTTGTTGCGTGTATGGCTTGCGTTTTTCAAATAAGCCCATGGCGATATAAAGCAGCAAGTCTTCTTTTCTCGCCGTTTGCGCAGCGGCAAATTCATGAGTATCAAACATCTCCTGCAGCAGACCAAACACCTTTCTATGTGACCCGACTAGCTCACGTACATGTTCCGATTGTTCAAACTCATCATTAGTCGGAATACGCCCAAGCGTTAAGCATGTATTCCAAAAGTCATCAAAGATAGCTCGGTGTTGAGTGATAACCAATTTTGCTTTTTCTTTGCTCTCAATGGGCTGGGGCGATGTCAGCTGCTGCCAACTATGATGGCGTTGATATTTGCTCTGTAAGTATCGTTGCTCTTCAAGCTTGTCTTTAAAAATAAAGAAAATTCCAGGAGAAACGGCAATGGCATCTTCTTGAAGTGACCTTTCGAGGTAGCCTTTGATCTCAGATTGCGCGTAGTATTTTTGAAAGGTATTACGTGAGGTAATGACACCATCTTTGAATGGCTTAAACTGCGCGATGTACGTTTCATTAGCGAGCATCACAGAGACGACAAGCAACTTATCAGCGAGCTCCCAAGCCCCCAGAAGCGCGTCAAGCCGCTCATCCTGATCTTCAATCACATTAAGGACAAAGCCCAAATTCACAATATCAGAGTTTACCTTGTCACTGTCTGGGCAAAATACGGGGTCCCACCCTAATGCATCTAAACCGTGCGCCTCAAGCTCTCTTAAATCATCCCCCCGCCCGCAGCCATAATCGAAAATAGAGTGATTGCCTTTTAAGTAGCCTTGCTTGGCCAAAGACTTCATAGGCCCCGATAGCTCATGCCGGACGATAGCGGTTTTATGCCGTTCAATGCCTATTTCTACATCACTGATATCGGCTACTTTGGAGGCACGAATCAAGCGACCGTCTACTAACTCATACCCTTTTTTCTCAATCAGATTTAACCATGACCTCTTGAAGCCAATAATACGACTATTGTCATACAGCCCAGCTTGCTCCCCCTCTTGTGTAAGAGAAACAAAGTGTTGGTAGTAATCGTTTTCCGGTAGCACCATGGTTTCTTTGCGGTGCAATATCGGCGGGTTATCTGAGCTTCGATAGCAGGTGACCTTGTGACTTAGTTTGTTTAAGTCAACATTGAGGCTTTGCTCTAGTGCTGGGTAAGAATCGATATAGAAATCGGGATAGCTAAGTAATGATAGCCGAAACTCATTCTTAAAAAGTTTAATGAGATTCCATTGTTTGTCGGGTAAGTTCACAGCCTGAGCTACGGCAGGGATAAAGCGTTGCAACTGGTCTGGAATTGCATTAATTGCGTCTTTGTGGATATAAACTGCATCAGGCAGCTGTTTTCCTATCTTTACCTGTTTAACGAGTGATTTAAAAATCTGAAAATCCATACATTCCTGCTTCTTCACAACAACCCTTACGGCACTTTAGCAAGTTTGTAGCTAAACTACCAAACTACCGTTTTCCAAACATGTCCACGACAACAAACATTGAATCGCAACAAACCTACCAATCATTAAAAAAGCTGCGCGTAAAGTTATCAAACCACGACCAATAAATACCAGCATCTAAAATTCGGCTTAATATAGCCAACTTGAGCATCAACTCTCGAGTAAAGTGACGAAGTACAGTATTCAAACAACTCCTCGATTTTCCTATTAAAATATTCAAGTGTATGACTTTCATCATGAGTGTAGTCAACAACTTTTACATCAACAGCGTGCTTTACGCTAATTAGAGTGCCCCTAAAACTGGGAGTATTACACCCCACTGCTGTTCAGTAGCACGTTTCACGTGCTCCACTCTCTTTCTAGAGGCCCCTGCGTTTTGATACCCCACTCGCCTCGGTAACGCCTGGTTACTGAGGCGAAGATCTAATACCACGCACTGTTTTCATTGATACAGTTAAGTTTAGGCAAAAACTAATAAAAGAGTAATTACTCAACAAAGCTCACAGCATGTATGGACACATGTTGATTATCATAGCGCTCTACTTGGCTAGCATAAGCATTAAAACGGTATTATCAGAATGAATAATAGAAACAAACTTATAATCACAACATCTATTTCGATCGCGCTCACTGCATGCGGCGGCGGTGGTGGCTCCGCTAGTGACTCACCAGCGTCAACAACTCTAAAAGGCACGGCTATTGATGGTTACCTGACCGGGGCCACTGTATTTTTAGATGTCAACTTTGATGGCAAACTGAATAACGGCGAACCCAGCGTTATCACAGGTGAAGATGGCTCATGGGAACTGCTAACAACCGGGACATACGCAGAGTGCTCAGAATATGTTCCGCTTGTCGTTGATGTGCCGGTCGGTGCTATTGACTCTGATTATGGCGAAGTAACAGAGGCATATCAGATGACCTATCCACCAACTTTTGCCATTGCTTCGGATCAACAAATCAAGAACACCACTCCTTTGACTACCGTTGTTTGGGGCACTATTCAAAAAGAACTTCATGCAGAAGGTGAAAAGCTCACCTGTGACAACATAAAAGCCAGTTATGACGTTCGTGAGCGAATCAAAGATCGTTTAAGTGAACAGGAGTTTCGCGTAGCCCAACGCTACAACGTGACCGTTGATGATCTATACGGTGACTATGTTAAATCAGGGGATACAAACCTTCATGCAATCGCCGCGGCATTAGTCCCGTCGATGAAAGCGTCTTATGCCGATACAGTAGCGATTGAAGCAGGTAACCCAAATGCGATTGCAGCTTGGGTCGAGTACTTTAATGGCGATTGGGACGAGCGTGGTCATTTCGCTGAAGGTTGGTACAAACAGACATACCTGAACCTGGGTGAGGCTGAGGGGTGGTCAACCACAACCGAAGCGGTATCAGACAATCTCAGAACCGTGTTAAATACCGTCGAGTACAACTCTGGCTATCGTATTGATTTAGAAGATATCACTTACGAGTGGAGTATTTCTTTCAATGACAACGAGTCAGCCAACGATTGCTCTGCAATGGAGTGGATAGAGCAAACCTCCGCTACGGCCTTTGGGGTTCTAAACGTGTTTAGTTCAAGCGCTACCGAAGCTGATAATTGTATCAATGAAGACTGGTCAGGGCTTGCTGGCACGGTAAAACAGCAATTAACTACGCGAGTGCAAACCGCCAATAGCAACGCGACCTCACAACACTTCTTTGCCAGTACAACAGAAACCGGTCTGGGTCATCTTGTCATGGTTGATCCAAACTCTGTAGACGCCAGTGAATTTGATGCCGTCAACTTCATCAGTACAGATTTTAATAACACTAATGACTATGGTGCCTACTCATGGGGACGTATCTTGGCAGAGTACGAGCCAACCGCTGAACTGGCCCAACGTACCACATCTCACAACAAGGCAGGCCATTGGTCTCGCACTCTGACATACACGAACGGCACTTATGCTGAGCAGTGTTCTTACGACGCAGGGAC
>NZ_FNVG01000036.1 GCF_900107935.1 Vibrio hangzhouensis
GACATTTGAAAAGACAGTATTCAGGATAGTTTCAGATGACAGAAAAGAAAAAACGCGGATTACTCTCGTGGCTTGGCTTCGGTGACGAAGAGCAAACAGAGCAAAAGCAACCCCATACCCCGGTCGAGGAAGAATCCGAGCAGCAACAAGAGTCTGGTGAAGCGGAAGAGGCGCTTGTTGCTTCTGAACGTGAGCAATCAGAGCTAGAAGAGGTTGCCGCCGCAGCATCTGAGATTGACACTGATAAAGCAGAAGCAGAAGCAGAAGCAGAAGCAGAAGCAGAAGCAGAAGCAGAAGCAGAAGCAGAAGCAGAAGCAGAAGCAAAAGCAGTCATTGCTACCCCTCGGGTTCAGGAACAGGAAAAGCCTACAGAAAGCTTCTTCGCGCGTCTCAAGCGTAGCCTGAGTCGCACAAAAGCCAATATTGGTGCTGGTTTCTTTGGTTTGTTCAAAGGTAAAGAGATCGATGACGAGCTATTTGAGGAACTGGAAGAACAGTTGCTTATTGCTGACGTGGGCATGAACACCACGGTAAAAATTATTGATAATCTGACCGAGAAAGCGTCGCGCCAACAGTTGAAAGATGGCGAGGCCCTATACGGTCTGCTCAAAGATGAAATGGCCGACATCCTCAGTCATGTAGAGAAGCCACTAGAAATCGATAGTGCGAAAACACCTTACGTGATTCTGATGGTTGGCGTGAACGGCGTCGGTAAGACCACCACCATAGGTAAGCTGGCGAAACAGTTCCAGGCGCAAGGTAAAAAAGTGATGCTTGCGGCTGGAGATACCTTCCGTGCTGCGGCGGTAGAGCAGTTACAGGTTTGGGGTGAGCGCAATGACGTTCCGGTGATTGCCCAACACACTGGGGCTGATAGTGCGTCGGTTATTTATGACGCAATTGAAGCGGCAAAAGCTCGAGGCGTGGATGTGGTGATTGCCGATACCGCTGGCCGTTTGCAAAACAAAGCCAACCTGATGGAAGAGCTGCGTAAAATTGTTCGCGTGATGAAGAAAATCGATGATTCTGCACCGCACGAAATCATGTTAACGCTTGATGCGGGAACGGGGCAGAATGCCATCAGTCAGGCTAAGCTGTTCAGTGATGTAGCGCCGCTGACCGGTATTACGTTGACGAAATTGGATGGTACGGCAAAAGGTGGCGTGATTTTCGCGCTCGCTGACCAGTTCCAGATCCCGATTCGCTATATTGGTGTCGGTGAGGGTATTGATGATCTCAGACCGTTTGAGACTCAGGACTTTATCGAAGCACTCTTTAGCCGAGAAGAGTAATCTCATTAATAATAGGGATGCTAAGCATCCCTTTTCTGACTTAACGCATCTAATCAGAGGAATGATTCGGTGATCAAATTTGAGCAAGTGAGCAAAGCCTACCGCGGTGGACGGCAAGCACTGCAAAAAGTCGACTTCCATCTTAAACGCGGTGAAATGGCGTTTTTGGGTGGCCACTCAGGCGCGGGAAAAAGTACCCTGCTGAAACTGATTTGTGCGATTGAACGACCAACCGATGGTCGTATCTTTTTTAATGACTATGACATTAGCCGGATCTCGTCGAAGGACATTCCCTTTTTACGTCGTAATATAGGCATTGTATTTCAGGATCACCGCTTGCTCATGGATCGCAGTGTGTTTGACAATGTCGCACTGCCCATGCGTATCGAATCCATCTCTGAGCACGAGATCAAGCGCCGGGTTTCTGCTGCGTTAGATAAAACCGGGTTGCTGGACAAAGCCAAATGCTTGCCCAGCCAGTTATCGGGTGGTGAGCAGCAACGTGTCGGTATTGCCCGAGCCGTCGTTAACAGGCCTACTATGCTGTTGGCCGATGAACCAACCGGCAACCTGGATCCCGAGTTGTCTAACAAGGTGTTGCAGCTGTTTGAAGAATTTAATCGTGCCGGGGTCACTATCCTACTGGCAACGCATGATATTCATCTTGTCCGTTCTCGTCCTCAGTATCGTTATCTTGAGCTAAACCAGGGCTTTCTAAGTGAGGTGAGCGATGGTGTTTAAGCGCAATAAGCGAAACAATCCGCCAAAGAAGCACAAACTGAAGTCTGATGGCTTTTTTAAGGTGCATTGGAAACAGGCCAAAGCCTCTCTGCTGGAGATGTGGCAGCGTCCGCTGGGGAACGTTCTGACTCTGGCGGTCATCTCTATGGCATTAACGATGCCTGCCTGTCTGTATCTTTTGGGTAAGAATGTGGCCGCTGTGACCCAAAATGTGGCCAGTCAATCTCAGGTGACGGCCTTTATCTCGGTGGGCGTGCCGGACGCCAGAGTACTGGTGATGAAAGATGATATCGAAAGCTGGCCGGAGGTTAAGGCTGTTGAATACATTACGCCGCAGCAGGGATTGGCCGATCTCAGTGAACACTCCGGTTTGGATCAGGCTTTGAGCCTGCTTGATGGCTATGCCTTGCCAGGTGTGCTGACGATCATTCCTCTCGATGCGGATGTGCAGACAGACCGCAATCTGGTGTCCAAATTGAGGACTCAACAAGAGATAACGGATATTCGTCGTGATGAAGACTGGCTCAGTCGCTTTGACGCCATTAAAACGTTGGCATCGACTCTGGTCGTAACACTGTCGGTGCTGATGTTAGTGTCGGTGTTCTTGATTGTCGGTAACACGTTGCGGTTCAACGTGCTGGCGAACAAAGAAGCCATTCAAACCATGAAGCTCATTGGTGCGACAGATGCCTACATTCTCAGGCCTTATCTCTATTCCGGTATGTGGTTTGGTATTCTAGGAGCGGTGGCAGCCTGGCTACTGACGGCGCTTATTACGGTATTGCTTAACAGCGCTGTGACCGAATTGGCGACGCTGTATGACAGTGATTTTCGACTGCTTGGGTTGGGCTGGGATGAAACTTTGCTCATTCTGATGCTGGGGCTGTTTCTTGGGACGGGCGCGGCAAGAATCTCCGCGAAGCGCCATCTAAAAGAAATTGAACCCGTTTAAGTGTTCACAGTCATAACAAAGACTGTTTCAAGATGTGTTATGGCAACGATTAATAATTATGCAGTTATTCAATAGGATAGTGAGAGCTCAATCTCATAAGCACAGAAAATGCCTATTAATGAATGAAATTTAATCGGCATTTACCCTTGTTTAGACTTATTGATTATGCATAATTACTAACCCCTTCTTGAATCTGGAACGAAATACGTTCAATATTGATGGGTTAAGAAGGTGTTAATCTTACTCGAGATGAATGAGGAAACGAATGACAAAGCAAGCGTATCCAATGGCTTTAGTTACACAAGATAGTCTAGATGGCTACATCCGTTCAGTAAACAGCTACCCAATGCTGACTGCTGATGAGGAGCGTGGACTGGCAGAGCGATTGCACTATGACGGTGAAATTGAAGCGGCGAAGGGGCTGATTCTTTCTCATCTGCGATTTGTTGTTCACGTTGCTCGTGGCTACTCAGGTTATGGGCTACCGATGGCTGACCTGGTTCAGGAAGGCAATATTGGTCTGATGAAAGCGGTGAAGCGCTTTAACCCAGAGGTTGGAGTGAGACTGGTTTCGTTTGCCGTGCACTGGATTAAAGCAGAAATTCACGAATACGTGCTGCGCAACTGGCGTATCGTTAAAATTGCGACGACTAAGGCACAGCGCAAACTGTTCTTTAATCTGCGTAAGTCAAAAAAACGCCTCGGTTGGTTCAACAATGGTGAAGTCGAAACGGTCGCAAGAGAACTAGGTGTTGAGCCGTCAGAGGTCCGTGAAATGGAATCTCGTCTGGCAGCGCAAGACTCAACGTTTGAAATGCAGAACGACGATGATGATTCCGGGACTTCCTATACAGCTCCGGCACTGTACCTTGAAGACAAGAGCTCCGATCTTGCTGAAGATTATGAGGCACAGAACTGGGAAACGCATACCAACAATCGTCTGAGTCTTGCACTGGCGACGTTGGATGAGCGCAGTCAGCACATTGTCCGCTCTCGTTGGCTGGATGATAATAAAGCCACATTGCAGGATTTAGCCGATACTTACGGCGTGTCAGCGGAGCGTATTCGTCAGTTAGAGAAGAACGCAATGAAGAAGCTGAAAGCGGCGGTCGGCGAGTTCTAGCGCACAGTTAATATTTCAGAATTAATAGGGCCGAGATCGAGAGATCTCGGCCTTTTTATTTGGATCGAAAAACAGATCGCGAATGACAGCGCTCGGCTGTGGATAAGTCTGTGACAAAATTATTTGCCAACTGTCAGAAAGCAGCGATAAACGGTCGATTCAGGCGCTTTTGGCACTGGGGATACCTTTTGCTTTACCCACAGATAGATCAGGATCATAACTAGATGTAGTGGATCAAAAGATCCAAAAATACCTTATCAACGCAATCCACAGAGTTACTCACAGATGGTGAAATATTCGCCTTGAGTGGATAACCTTAGTGATTGCCAGTACTTTAACGGCACTGAATAGTGATACTATCGAAGGTGAAATAATAACGACGATACGGCACGGTGTAAGGCCGTTGCTACTTCAAAAAGTAAGGTGGTTTTCTATGGATCAATTTCAACACATCGATGTCTCAGGTGCTCATCAGCTCCTTCAAAATAATCAGGAGGCGAGGCTGGTAGATATCCGTGATCCACAGTCATTTACCTTGGCGCATGCTGTGGGTGCATTTCACCTGACTAATGACACCATTGTCGATTTTATGCAGCAGGTGGAGTTTGACGTTCCGGTGTTAGTCATGTGTTACCACGGCGTAAGCAGTCAGGGCGCGGCTCAATATCTTTTGAATCAGGGCTTCGAACAGGTATATAGTGTTGATGGAGGATTTGAAGCTTGGCAGCGTGCTGAGCTCCCGGTTGAGAGATAACTATGATTAGATTGATCACGATTCAGAACCCGAGAATGGGTCAGGCATTTATCGATTACATGGCATCAAGAAAAATTGATGTGCAGATGATGCCGGAAGGTAGTGGTCAATTTGCACTTTGGTTGATGGACGGTGCCGATAAACTGGAAGCGGAAATGGAACTGAAACATTTTCTGGCAGATCCAGGTCACCCCAAGTATCAGGCATCATCATGGGAGATGGCGGAGACCCGTCGTAATACTTTCCACTATCAGACGCCGAGTATGATGACGATGCTGAAAGCGAAGGCTGGCGTGATGACGCTGGCCACCATGTTGGTGTGTTCGGTGATTTTCGTCTTTCAACAACTCGGTCTGGGCAATACCATTTTCGCAGCGTTACACTTTCCTGCCTTTGACGGTCAGCAATGGCAAATCTGGCGTTGGTTTACTCATGCTTTACTCCATTTCTCCGCTCTGCATATCATTTTCAACCTATTGTGGTGGTGGCAACTGGGTGGGGACATTGAAAAACATCTTGGTAGCCGAAAATTGCTAGAGATATTTCTGATCGCCGCGGCGGTTTCCGGTACAGGTCAATACTGGGTGGAAGGGGCGAACTTTGGTGGTTTGTCAGGCGTGGTGTATGCGCTGGTCGGCTACTTGTGGATGTTGACCTGGAAGCGACCAGAGCTGGGACTGGTGATTCAGAAGCCGCTCGTCGCCTTTATGTTAGTGTGGCTTGTGCTCGGTTTCTTCCAGCCGTTTTTGGCGATAGCCAATATGGCTCACCTGACAGGGCTGGTGAGCGGAATCGTAATAGGGCTCTTTGACAGCCAGCGCTTAAAACCTCACTGATACAAGTACTTAGTGAACAGTAAGTCGGCAATCACAGCTTTACCGGTCTCTGCCAACAGCAGGTTGTTCAGGTTTTCTACCAACGCATGGCGGATCTCTTCGCGGCCTGCTAAAGATTTAATCACATCGGCATTCTGGCGTCCCAAAAGCTCAACGACTGCATCTCGAATCAGCGGCTGATGGCGTTCTATTAGTGCCAGATCGTTGGTATCGGCGACCATGACATCAATACGTACCTGAACATAGCCCAGACGCTTGCCTTCGGTATAAAAGTTAGTGGTCAGTTCGGGCTCTAAAGTGAAGTAGGCGAGTGTAGGGACTGGTTCCTGGGCTGCTAATGCTGGGAACGTGACAGTCAAGCCCATGATCAGGAAAAACTGGGTCAGGTAACGTTTACGCATATTTCTCTCTTTCAAACTCCATTTAGCTAATATTCCGTAAGCCTAATTTTGTTACAATAGCGTGATACAACTAGAGTGAATAGACGTTTCGAATGGTACAATACGCCGTTCAGAAGAATAATGATTGTACGCGTTAAGCGCGTGTTATTGAATAGCAAAATGAATGATTCAGTTTTCGATTATCTGAAAGTACTCAGTCAGGCTCAATGGCTGTCTCCAGATCAGTTCCGATTTAGCAATGATAATGCCTTGCAGTGGTTGACTGAACAGGGCTCTCTTTCGCATAAGCTCAGCGCTCACTGTGACCATTTCGCGGTAGAGGTGGTTCGAAATGAAGCCAGTGTGTCAAAGGGCATGTCTGCAGACGAAATAGTCCTTCTAGACCATGAAGCCTGCTGGCTCAGAGAGGTTGTGCTGTCCGGAGATGGGGTGCCTTGGGTGATTGGCCGAACTCTGATGTCGCTGGATGCGATGGTCAGAGGTCAGTATGACATTTCCCAGCAGGGAACGGTGCCGATTGGTGTCACCGTATTTTCCAGTGCAGATACCAAACGTGATGCGCTTCAGGTAGCCCATATATCGACGCCGCAAGGTGATTTGCTGGCACGTCGTTCTCGTCTTTGGGTTGCGGGCCACCCCATTTTGGTGGCTGAGTTGTTCCTCCCTGAATCGCCGGTCTATAACATGGAGAGTAATCAATGACCTCGATGAAAGCGAAAGCGTATTGGCAGTTGATGCGCATGGATAAGCCCATAGGGTCGTTGCTGCTGCTGTGGCCAACGCTCTGGGCGCTGGTGCTTGCTGCGCGTGGTCTACCCGACTGGGATGTGTTGATCGTGTTTTCTCTCGGTGTTGTGATGATGAGAAGCGCTGGGTGTGTGATCAACGACTTTGCGGACCGCAACGTTGATGGCCATGTTGAACGCACTAAATCCCGACCTTTGCCGTCGGGGTTGGTGTCGTCGAAAGAAGCGTTAGGGTTGTTTCTGTTTCTGGCCATAGCATCTTTCATTCTGGTACTGACGATGAATACGTTGACCATTCAGTTGTCGTTTGTTGGTATCGTTCTGGCTTTCATTTATCCGTTTATGAAGCGTTATACCCATTTGCCGCAACTGTTTCTGGGGCTGGCATTCAGTTGGTCGATTCCTATGGCCTGGGCGGCTCAGGCAAATGAACTGCCGATGATGGTATGGTTTGTCTTTGTCATCAATGCGATATGGACCATTGCTTATGACACACAATATGCCATGGTTGACCGCGAGGATGATCTGAAGGTAGGTATCAAGTCGACGGCGATACTGTTTGGTCGTCGTGACAAATTAACCATTGGTGTCATGCAGTTTGCGACCTTGCTGATGTTGTTCACGTTGGGTGGATGGTATCAGTTGGGAGCGAGCTATTACTGGGGGCTGTTGGTGGTCGGAACCTTGTTTGTCTATCAGCAGTGGTTGATCAGGCACCGCGACCGAGGCGCGTGTTTTCAGGCGTTCCTCAATAATAATTACGTTGGCATGGCCATTACCATTGGTTTGCTGGTGGCTTTCTGGTAACCACTGAACAACAGATAAAAAAAGGCGCTTTGGTTAGCGCCTTTTTTTTGTCTCAGAGAAACGGTCAGTCTTCTGATTCGCTCGCCTCAGAGTCGCTTTGATGCACGCTCTCCTGGATAGTGAGGCGCACTTCCGGGTAGAGCAGTCCATACAACAGGCTAGCCAGGTTCTCAGTGGCCGGGCCATCACAGTTACCGTCGCTATCCAGATAGCCTTGTTCTTTCAGTGTGTTGAACAGGGCCGCAAATACGCCTTTGTCGAAGAATTCCGGTGCATTGATACCGTGAAGTCGACCGAGACGCTGCGCAATCTCCTGACTCTTCTGCTCCAGATCGCGTTTACCCAACTCTGGATAACTGGCCAGTAGGTTGAGCGAAATCGCGTAGCGTTGCAGAGTTTCCGAAATGGTGCGACCCAATAGCATCAGAGTCTGAGTGTTGGATTGATTCATCGAGACCACACCTTGCTCTACCACGATGAGCGCTTGGCGTTCAAGTTCCTCGATGATGTTGTCAACGGTCTGTTCCAACTCAGATTCGCCAATGCTCAGGAACAACTCCTTCTTGAGGAACGGATACAGCTTAGCGACGTTGTACTTGATTTCATCTACTGTCAGCTTGTGTTGTCTGATCAGCATCTGTGCGACCAGTGAAGGGAGGGCAAACAGGTGGATGATATTATTGCGATAATAGGTCATCAGAATGGACTGATGGCGATCTAGTGAGATGATGTCGCCCAGTGTGTCAGATTCAATGACAAACTTGTCCAGAGACTCGGCGTGAGCCACTAACTCAGCCGCTGTCGCCGTTGGCAGTGTGGATGTCTTAGAGTAGGGCACATTCTTCAGCAGTGACAGATAGCAATCTATCTGATTCACCAGACTGTCGCGGGATAAAGCGCGTTGACGGGAGGCCAACAGCGCTGTGGCACACAGGGTTAATGCATTGCTGGCGGCAGCATCGTTGATGTTGGTCATCATCTTCGTCGCCAGTTCATTCACGGCCGGTACCAGCCATTGCGGTTTGCTGGTGCCCATCGGGTCGATGTCTTTAGTCCAGTTAGGCGCTGTCTCATTCAGGTATTGATTCAGCGGTATCGGTTCACCAAAGTTGACGTAGCCCTGACCGAAGTTGCGCAACTTACGCAGAGTTTTTAGTACCTGACCCGCATTTTCTTTTTCTTTACGCTTGCCGCGCAATTCTTTGGCGTAGGTACTTACTTCCATCACATGCTCATAACCAATGTACACTGGCACCAGCGTCACCGGACGGTTGAGACCACGCAACATGGCCTGAATGGTCATGGCAAGCATACCGGTTTTCGCCTGCAGCAGACGACCTGTGCGTGAACGTCCGCCTTCGCTGAAGTACTCGACTGAGTAACCCTTGGCAAACAGCTCCGCCAAGTATTCACGAAAGATGGTTGAGTAGAGTTTATTGCCTTTGAAACTGCGTCGGATGAAGAACGCGCCGCCGCGACGGAAAATCGGACCCGCCGGAAAGAAGTTCAGGTTGATGCCTGCAGCAATGTGAGGTGGCACCATACCTTCTTTAAACAGCACATAAGAGAGCAATAGGTAATCCATATGACTGCGGTGACACGGAACATACACAATTTCGTGTCCGTCCTGTGCCAGGCGTCGTACGGTAGAGGCATTACTGACGTTAATGCCCTGATAAAGTTTGTTCCATAGCCAGGTCAGTACGTGGTCGCCACTTTTGACCAGCTTGTAGGAGAAATCCGCCGCAATCTCATCCATTATTTGGCGTGCTTCTTTACGTGCCTTCTCTTCAGCGATGTCGTTGCTTTTCGCGTAGTCTGTGATGGCTTGCTCAATGACTTGCGACTTGAGCAGACGGTCGAACAGTACCTGACGATTCGGCAGGTTGGGTCCGGATGCCGCCAGTTTTTGACGAGAGAAGTGGATTCTCGCCACTCGCGCCAGCTTCTGGGCAATGGACTCATCGGTGCCGTGCGAATCTGCCATATAACGCAGGGAGACCACTGGGCTGAAACGCACCATACAGTCACGTCCAGAGGCGAACACCGCGAACGTTTTTTGTAGACCGTTCATCGGTTGCAGATAGGGCTTAGGTGTTTCTTCTTTACCTGGTTTGCGCCCCCACAGTACCGTGGTTGGGATCAGTTGGACATCCAAGTTCGGGTCGTCACCGTGCTGTTTCAAAAGATCAGAAAACAGCGCGATGGATTCGCTGGGTACGTGTTGATCATTATTGATTAGAGTAGGGCGTGAGGCGATGTAAACGTAGCGATTTCGTTCCTCTCCATTGAGCACAATAGGCTCCAGCGGATCGGGTAACCCTAATGCCAGCGCTTGTTTCTGCAACGTGAGCAGATCAACGTTGGAACTAAATGGCAGCGCATAAACCACAGGTTTCGTCAGATCGATATTGTGGTCTTCGATTGGGTTAGATGGAATCGCCGTCTCTTTTACCAGCACTGACATTGGTAGCTTAATAAAAGAGCGGAAGAGTGATTGTCCTGAAGACATAAAGGTTCACAGCCTCAATTTGTTCGAAAGAAACAATGCCAGAGGATGGAGCATGGCAACATGATGTTGAGATCTTAATCCTAGGCACTAAATTTAGAGCGGTGCAAGCATACCAGAAACTGGTCTTACCTTTGAGTGAAAAAACTCGTTACATCCTAATTCGACTAATTCTACGGGTGCTCACTTAGGTATGGGACTAATCCGCTAAAAAAACAACCAATTATCTTTGCAATTGGCCGATTACTGGATATACTCACAGTTAACTGTATAAACAGACAGGTGATGTATGAAGCCGCTAACGCCACGACAACAGCAAGTTTTTGATTTAATCAAAAGCAAAATTGACGATGTAGGTATGCCACCTACTCGCGCCGAAATCGCCAAAGAGCTTGGATTCCGCTCTGCGAATGCGGCAGAAGAACACCTTAAAGCACTGGCGCGTAAAAAAGCCATTGAAATCATCCCGGGTGCCTCGCGCGGGATCCGTATTCTGCTTGAGCAGCAAGCGGCCAATGAAAATGAAGGTCTGCCTTTAATTGGTCAGGTGGCAGCGGGTGAGCCGATTTTGGCTCAGGAGCATGTAGAGGCTCACTATCAGGTCGATCCCAGCATGTTTAAACCGCAAGCTGACTTCTTGCTACGCGTTAACGGCGAGAGTATGAAAGACATCGGTATTATGGACGGTGACTTGCTGGCCGTGCATAAAACGCAGGATGTTCGTGATGGTCAGGTCGTCGTGGCACGTGTTGACGATGATGTGACGGTGAAGCGACTGGAACGCAAAGGGCCGACGGTATTGCTACACGCTGAAAACGAAGAGTTTGCGCCAATTGAGGTGGATTTAACGTCACAGCACTTAGCCATTGAAGGTATCGCGGTGGGTATTATCCGCAACACCAACTGGATGTAACTAAATCGTGGGCAGCGGGGAAGTCGCCACTCTGCCCAATTTCCTATGCGTTTTTGGATAAATTGTAGAAAAAATACGCGTCTCCACTCCCCTCCGTGCTCAGTTTCTGGTATGTTTCGCACCCTTGTATCGTTCAGGAGATGAATCGTGGAAGCTTGCCCACTCTGTTCGGGACTTTCCGTCCACCATTATCACACCGACAAGAAACGAGACTACCTGCAGTGTCAGCAGTGTGAATTGGTATTTGTTCCCCGGGCACAGCGGCTCGACGCGAATGCTGAGAAGGCGATTTACGATCTTCACATTAATGATCCGAGTGATGATGGCTACCGCCGCTTCCTGTCTCGTCTGGTGACTCCGCTTCATGAACGATTGATGCAAGGCTCAAAGGGGCTCGACTTTGGATGTGGTCCGGGCCCGGCACTGTCTCTTATAATGTCGGAACAAGGTCATGAAATGTCCTTGTATGATTTGTACTATTATCCAGATAGACAAGTATTAGACTGCCGTTATGACTTTGTCACCGCGACAGAGGTCATCGAGCACTTGTATGAGCCAAACCAGGTTTGGCAACAATGGTTATCGCTCATTAAGCCCGGAGGATGGTTAGGCTTAATGACAAAACTGGTCATTGATGTAGACGCTTTTACAAAGTGGCACTATAAGAATGATCAGACCCACGTAGTGTTCTTTAGCCGAGCGACGTTTTTGTTTTTAGCGCAAAGAGACGGACTCGACATTGAATTCATTGGTAATGATGTCATTTTATTGAGGAAGCTTACGTAATGAGTCGTAAGAAAAAATCGAGAAAACCAGGTTCCAACCCTGAACCGGTAATCGTAACCCGTAACCGCAGCGAAGCGGATGTTGAAGGCCGTCTTCGTAAGCGATTGAAAAAACGTAAAGGTCAAAAGTCAGGCAGCCGTCATTCGGACTCGGAGATCACCAGGCAAGCAGGTAACGCGGTTAAACGCGATCCTCGTTTGGGTAGCAAAAAGAAAATACCGTTGATCGTTGAAGAGAAGAAAAAGCCGACCAAGCAGCAGCGTCGAATCTCTGCACAGCAAGAGCTCGAGATGCTGGAAAATGATGCGCAACTGAACGTATTGCTGGATCGCCTTGAGAATGGCGAGAAGTTGGGTGCGGGCCTGCAAAAGTATGTGGATGAGAAGTTGGACCGCATTGAAGTCCTGATGAGCCAGTTAGGTCTTCTTGAACCGGAAGAAGTGGAGCAAGAAGAGCAGGAAGAGGCTCCGGCACCTGCAGCCACAGTGAAGAAAAAACCGAGCAGTGACGCGGATTTATTGTCACAGTTTGAAGATTTGGATCTCGACCAGTTTAAAGGATAAGTAGGGTAAAGTAGATGAATACCTTCACACTGTTAGCCATCGCTGGTGCGATCATCATTATCGGTTTAGCAGCGTATGCGGGCTATTTGCTACTGCAACTTAAGAAGCAAAAGGAGTTGCAACAGCAGCATCGAGAGTTGGCCATCTCTAAGCGGAACGCTAATATCTTTGAGAGCGTGGATACTATCTGTCTGGCAACCATTCAGGGCCAATGTGACTTATCAGAAGCTGCGATTCGACTCTACAACATCATGGACTACGTACAAGGTGATGAGCGAGTTGATTTTGATAAGGCTTATCCGGCAACGTCAGAGCTTTACCACATCGTCAAAGATATGCCGCGTGGTGAAGCAAGGCAGCAGATGAAGAAGCAGGATCGCATGCGTGATAATCTGGCCAGGCAAAAAGCGGAAGCCCGTTTGAATGATGCCATCACTGAAGAGCTTAAGGTTCTTCAGAAAACAGTCCAACCGCTGAACAATCAAATCGACATCAAGCTGGTGGGGTAAGCTCACCGGCGGCTCAGACAAGTGATCGTGCTAGCAATTTTGTCGACCACTTGCACAAAAGTGAACAATTGGGCGTTACCCGTCATATTCCTGTGGCAAAATAGCGCCTGATCAACGTCTCTTAGCCTTGAACGTTTGTTGCTTGGTTAGAATAGAGGCGAAGCAACGTCTTTACTGGAAGTATTACCATGTCTCAAAGTCACATCGAAACTAAGCAACAGATCGTTTGGGATCAGGCGATCCTCGATAAGTACAACTATTCGGGGCCGCGCTACACCTCATACCCAACTGCGGTGGAATTCCACGAAGCTTACACCATCTCTGACTATGACATGGCCTGTACTCAGTATCCGGAGCGACCGCTATCACTGTATGTACACATCCCGTTTTGCCATAAGCTCTGCTATTACTGTGGCTGTAACAAGGTGATCACTCGTCATGCGCACAAAGCGGATGAGTATCTGGATGTGATTGAGCATGAAATTCGTCAGCGAGCTTCATTGCTTCAGGGACGTAGAGTGACTCAGCTTCATTTTGGCGGTGGCACTCCGACGTTTTTGAATAAGAGCCAAATCAGTCGTCTGATGGCAATCCTGCGTGGCGAGTTCTTCTTCCAGGAAGAGGCGGAAATCAGTATTGAGGTCGACCCTCGTGAAATCGAGCTTGATATGCTGGATCACTTACGTGCCGAAGGCTTTAATCGTCTGAGTATCGGCGTTCAGGACTTCAATAAAGAAGTGCAGCAACTGGTCAACCGTGAGCAGGACGAAGCGTTTATCTTCGCAATGGCTGAGAGAGCCAGAGAGTTGGGCTTTCGCTCGACTAACCTGGATTTGATTTATGGCCTGCCGAAGCAGACCAAGACGTCATTCGCCCAAACCCTGGATCAGGTACTGACCATGCGACCCGGACGTTTGTCGGTGTTTAACTATGCGCATATGCCAAATCTGTTTGCCGCACAACGCAAGATCAAGGATGAAGATTTGCCGTTGCCAGAAGAAAAAATGGCGATCCTTCAAGATACCATTGCGACCTTGACTGGTGCAGGATATCAGTTTATCGGTATGGACCACTTTGCCTTACCAGAAGACGAACTGGCTGTGGCTCAGAGAGCTGGTGAATTGCACCGCAACTTCCAAGGCTACACCACACAAGGCGATTGTGATTTGGTGGGTTTTGGTGTGTCGGCCATTTCTATGATTGGTGACAGCTACGCGCAGAACCAGAAAGAGCTTAAGAAATATTACGCACAGGTTAATGAACTGAGACATGCTTTATGGAAAGGGGTAGTGTTAGACAGTGACGACTTGCTGCGTCGTGAAGTTATTAAACAATTGATTTGCAACTTCAAACTAGATAAGACGAATATTGAGAATACATTCAATATCAGCTTTAACCGCTATTTTGAAGAAGACTTAAAATTGCTACAAACCTTCATCGACGATGAGTTAGTGACAGTCTCTGAGCAGACGATTGAAGTGACACTGCGCGGTCGCCTGCTGATCCGCAACATCTGTATGTGTTTCGATAAATACCTGCGTCAAAAAGCGCGTCAGCAACAATTTTCTCGCGTTATCTAGTCATAATATCAGGCCGTAGCTCTGAGCTGCGGCCACTCTTCTAACGGTTTGGGTGCGCTGAACAGATATCCCTGAGCGTGATGACAGCCCAGTTCTCTGACCAACTCAGCCTGCAAATGTGTTTCAACACCCTCAGCAACCAGACTGAATCCGAAACTGCTTGATAGCTTGGTGATGGCGGCTACCACGCTGTCGTGAGCGTTGTCTCGGTTGAGCCTTTCAACAAATGCTTTGTCAACTTTCAGACTGTCGAACGGCAGTTTGTGAAGGTAAGCCAGTGATGAATACCCGGTACCAAAATCATCGATAGCAATGCTCACACCCAGTGCTTTCAGCTGGTTCAGATTACTCAGTGTCACCGGGTCATTGTCTGCCAGTCTCGACTCGGTGATTTCAATGGTCAGTTGTTTCGCAGGAAAACCGCTCAGCGCGATTATCTCTGCCAGTTCAGCGACATAGCTTCCGCTGACGAGCTCGATAACCGAGACATTGATATGCAAATGGAAGTCAGGCGCTAATTGCCCCTCAGCGATTGCTGTTGCGACGCTGGACAGCGCTTTACTGGCCATCATGTTACCAATGGTTTGAATCAACCCCGAACTTTCCGCCATCGGAATAAAGTCGAGCGGTGATACAAATTGCTGCTGCTCATCGCGCAGTCGCAGTAGGGCTTCCGCGCCTAACGTCTCTCCGGATTTCAGATCAATGATCGGCTGAAAGTGCACTTCGAAGCTATCATGGTCGATCGCATGTTGTAACGTTTTCAATAGCTTAGTTTTTTTTCGGGAACTTTCGGCCATATCGGGGGTGTAGATGCAGCTGCGATTACTTTCGGATTTGGCATGACTCAGCGCGATTCCGGCATTACGCAGACAGGTGTCAACACAGTTGCTATTGCTTGCGGATGCAACGCCAATAGAAACTGTAACCATAATGGGTTCCCCCTGCAATACGAAAGGTGCAGAGAATACCTGACGGATACGGTGCTGGTAGCAAAGTTGCTCTTGTCGCTCAATGTCAGGCAGATACACGGCAAACTCATCACCAGCTACGCGGCCTAATACCCCGTTTTCCAGCAACACCCAGGCCTTCAGTCGTTCGGCAACGATGGCCAGTAGGACATCACCCTGATCGTGACCAAGGCTGTCATTGATATCACGGAATTGATTGATACCCAGCAGCATCATACAGCCATTGTTGTTAACGGGTAATGCGCTGCAGGTTTCAATAAAACCCTGTCGACTATATAGCTTGGTGAGGTTGTCTCGCACCAATTGCTCTCTCAGTGCATGAAAGGACGCTCGTAAATGTGAACGCATAGAAGAAAAGCTGTCGACCAGTTGAACGATTTCCATTGTGGTTTGTGTTTTTGGCAGTGGATAGTCCCATGAGCCTGCTGCGATCTGTTTGGCCGCTTTTGCTGTTTCTGTCAGAGGAATGGTTACGCGATTGATAACCGCAATGCCAAGTACTAACCCCAATGCCCCTAAAAGCAAACCTGCCAGCAAGGTTTGTTCACTGCCTATCGAAATATTACCGAGCAGATCGGCAGCTGAAATGGCCACCACCACATACCAGTCAAGATCGGTGGCAGTTTGGTAGCGACTGATCATGATGTACTCGGTATCGCCCTGCACCGAATGAGAAAATACGCGGCTCCCGACCATCGGTTGTTCAGCCATTACCCGATCCAGAAAAGCGAGGGTCGTGTGTGAGCTGTTGGCCATGGTTAAGCGTTGGCCATGGCTGTCGACGATAGAAGAGCGGGCACTGTGAGCAACCAGCTTCCTTTGGGCATCAATAATGTATACCTGAGCCTTGTGCTGCTGCCGGATATCCTGCAGAAACCGGTCAAAAGTGTTGATTTGTACGTCAACAACGGCAACACCGATAAACGACGGCTGGCCGTTGTTTTCGGTATACACGGGTGAGAGGGCGGAGATTGTAATATCTTGTTGTTCATCGGCATTGGCATACACCTTCGACCACATAGGCTCCGGTGTTCGTTTGACCGGTTGGTACCAAGGGCGCTGGCGAGGATCGTAGTGGGCGATGACATCATCTGCGGCACTGTTCCGATCGTGTCCGGAATAGACAGTCAATTGATGATTGGTCCGAGCATCCTGTGCCATCAGGATGAACGGTGCGGAAGCGGTGGACGTTTCGACTCTGCGCAGTGCGAGAAAATCGCCGAGTTCACTACCAAATCCAATCAGGTCAATTTGTTTCACTTGCTCATGTAACGAATTAAAGCTGGATCGCAGGTAACCCTCGAGTTTGTCTGCTTCTTGGTGATCGTAGAGGTGATGGTATTCAATGGCGTGGGCCAGCGTTTTCACCGCGGTAAACGGGCGCTCAAGAAATCTATCCAGACTCTGAACAACGTTATGCGTCAAGCTGTCCAATTGCTGGGTGCTGACTTCCTGGGCCAGGTCATTGTAACGTTCTTTCTGCAGCCAAAGGATGGTACCGATGGTGCACAAAAAGACGACGATAAACGGCGCGATCAGTGCTTTTTTAATGGATACTCGAAAAAATCCCGTCATATATAGTGTGATGTGTGAGTGGTGACCGCCGATACATCAAACAACCGTCATGTTGTGAGCGGATGTTGATACTACTATTAGTATTTAATCGGCGGATGCTGGAAAACATTTAGGCCATTTACCAGCAAATGACCCAAAAGGGTGACGTAGCGAGTCCCCCCGATGGGCTTATGGATGAGATTTTTAATACAGCTCTTTCAGTTTGCGGGTCAGGGTGTTTCTACCCCAGCCCAGCACCTTTGCCGCGTCCTGCTTATGACCATTGGTGTGAGTCAGTGCCGCTTCCAGAAGAATGCGCTCGAACTGTGGCTGGGCACGATTGAGGATCTCCGTCTCACCTGACTCAAGCGCATTCTGGGCCCAGGAGGAGAGCAATTGTTGCCAGTCACCACTGTTGATGTCGGCAACCCGTTTGGGTTCGTCGAGAAGCTCTGAAGGAAGGTCGCTAGGTAGAATCTCGCTACCACTTGCCATGACGGTCAACCAGCGACAAGTGTTTTCAAGTTGTCTGACGTTCCCCGGCCAGTCCAGTTTATTCAGAATATCGACCGTATCCGGGTTGAGGGACTTGGTTTCTACTCCCAGTTCTTCCGCGGCCATCGACAAAAAATGTAAAGTCAGTTTCTCGATGTCTTGTTTACGTTCACGCAGTGACGGGATATGAATTCGAATCACATTGAGGCGGTGAAACAAGTCTTCACGGAACTCCCCTTCGGCTACCAGTTTCTCTAAATTCTGGTGGGTCGCGGCAACAATACGCACGTCCACTTTGACGGCAGAATGGCCCCCTACACGGTAGAACTGGCCGTCTGCCAGCACACGCAGCAGTCGGGTCTGGATATCAAGCGGCATGTCACCGATCTCATCAAGAAATAGCGTACCGCCATTGGCCTGTTCGAAACGGCCCTGTCGGACGCTATTGGCGCCGGTAAATGCGCCTTTTTCATGTCCAAACAGCTCCGATTCTATGAGATCTTTGGGGATGGCGGCCATATTCAGCGCGATAAATGGCTTGCTGGAGCGTGGACTATGGCGATGCAGGGCATGCGCAACCAATTCTTTACCAGTGCCCGACTCACCATTGATTAAGACCGAGATGGAAGAGCGAGACAAACGACCTATCGCGCGAAAGACTTCCTGCATGGCCGGCGCTTCACCGATGATTTCAGGGGCATTGGTGTTGATGACTTCATCCTGAGACAGAGCGCTTTTCTGCTCTTGGCTATGAATCAGAGCGCGCTCGACCAGAGTTAAGGTCTCATCGATATCGAATGGTTTGGGCAGATACTCAAACGCCCCTTTCTGATAGGCATTAACCGCAGCATCCAGATCGGAATGAGCCGTCATAATGATGACCGGCAGATCGGGCGCGGATTCCTGAACCCGATTGAGCAGTTCGATGCCATCGATGCCGGGCATGCGAATATCCGAGACCAGCACGTCAGGTCTCTCTCGCTCAAGTGCCATTAGCACACTCTCAGCGTCTGCGAAGGTTTCGCACTTAATGTTTGCCGAAGATAGGGTCTTATCCATCACCCATCGTATCGAGCTGTCGTCATCGACGACCCATACATATCCTTTACTCATAGCCAAACTTCCTTACAGCAAGCTCATTCAAGTTGTGGTTTTCGGTTTCCACTTCTAGATGGGCAGATAAATAGTAAAAATGGTACGACCGGGCCAACTTTCTACGTCTATTTTTCCATTGTGTTGGTCGATCAGATTTTGCGAGATTGATAATCCCAGACCCGTGCCTCCCTCCCGGCCACTGACCATGGGGTAGAACAGGGTATCCTGTAGCTCAGCGGGGATGCCGGGCCCGTTATCAATGATCTCAATTCTAGCGGCCAGTTTGTGTCGCTGACCGTGTATATTGGCCTGATGAACGGTACGGGTGCGCAGGGTAATCTGCCCATTTTCCTGGCGAGCCAATATCTGCGCTGCATTGCTGGTGATGTTAAGCAGGGCCTGCTCTATTTGATCCGTGTCCATCAGGATGGGCGGCAAGCTTGGGTCGTAGTCCCGCTCAATAGTGATAGTAGACCCCGCTTCGAGTTCGACCAACTGGCGAACTTTCTCCAGGATCAGGTGCAGGTTTTCTTCTTTTTTAGTCCCCGGCTTCTGTGGCCCAAGCAGGCGGTCAACCAGCGCTCTTAATCGGTCAGCTTGTTCAATGATGATGTTGGTGTACTCGTTCAATGACGGGTCCGGCAACATCTTAGACAGTAGTTGAGCGGCACCACGCAGACCGCCCAACGGGTTTTTGATCTCATGCGCCAGACCACGTACCAGCAACTTAGCGGCTTGTTGTTGAGCATGTTGATTCAGCTCCTGAGTGAGGCGCTTTTGCTGACCAATCTTGCGCATTTCAATCAGAAGCATCAGTTGCTTATTCCACGACAGTGGGCTGACAGTGACTTCGAGCAGAAGCGGTTTGCCATCGACAACAAAGGTCACGTCACTGTCGGTGATGCTCTGGCCGCTTTGCAGTGGTTGTGTTAGCAGAGCCAAGTCCAGCGAAGCATGCTGGATAAATTGGGTCAGGTGGCTGTTTACGAGTCTCTTTGAGCTCTGTGAAAACAGCTGTTCTGCCGCCGGATTGGCGTATTTTACTGTCAGGCCTTCATCCAGCATCAATGTGGCGGTTACGACATTGTTCAGTATTGCATCGGTCAACTCACAGTTTGTCACACGCTATCCTTATTTTTGCTCAACGTTGTCATGCCCAATGATAGTGCACTGCACACGGATAAATTTCATAGCGCACCAAAATGGTGCATCTGTAATGCTAAGTATGGCGCAATTTGTTTTAGAGTAAAAGCGTAAGGGCTGATGGTTCTTACTGTTGCACCGATGCACGATGTAAATGCACTGTTATTGTTTCTGATGATGCAATAACAGTGCCGTTTTGCATTACTTGGATTGATATTGTGTGGGTTCCGCGATCAATGTATTTGAGAGACCAATGCGGGGTAACTTTCGGAGCTCCATAAGGTCTTTCGTCCAGCAGTAACTGCAGAGACTGTTCAACGGCTAGCTGTCCGCTCAGTTGAGCGATGACCTCGATAAAGCCCGGATTGCTGCGAAGGGTTGCGTCGTGCAATGGAGAGATGATTTGAACTTTTAAGAGCTCTGACTGCGTCGGCAGAGATTGACTGTCAACGCTCGAGGTTGCTGTACCCCCCAGCGGTACTGTCTGAGCTTGAGATGGCGTGATATTGGGGAGTACAATCCGCTCAGCTTGTGGGTGGCCTGCGGTATCGCTGAAGTGAACCACACCATGCTGATCAGTCCAGGTGTAAACATCGCTTGCGGATAAGACTGAGCTTAATACGAGCAAAATAGCAATAAGGGGGAGTTTCATGGCAACCGACCTCTTGGTTTAATCATATGATTTTACTTACGATTAATGGTATCGGTCGATGGAAGTGGGATGAACAAAAAAAAGGCCCGCCTGCGAGGCGAGCCTGACTATTGGTTGTAAACCGACAGATTATACAGAGTAGTACAATTCAAACTCTAGTGGGTGAGTTGTCATGTTTACTTTCTCTACGTCTTGAGACTTAAGGTCGATGTAAGAATCGATAAAGTCGTCAGAGAATACGCCGCCAGCAGTTAGGAACTCACGGTCCGCATCTAGGCACTCTAGCGCTTCTTTTAGTGAGTAAGCCACTGTTGGGATCTCTGCTGCTTCTTCAGCTGGTAGATCGTAAAGGTCTTTATCCATTGCTTCGCCTGGGTGGATCTTGTTCTTGATACCGTCAAGACCAGCCATTAGCATCGCTGCAAAGCATAGGTATGGGTTCGCTGATGGGTCACCGAAACGTAGCTCGATACGACGTGCTTTCGGGCTTGGTACCACTGGGATACGGATAGAAGCAGAACGGTTACGTGCAGAGTATGCAAGCATAACTGGCGCTTCGAAGCCTGGTACAAGACGCTTGTACGAGTTGGTTGATGCGTTAGCAAATGCGTTGATTGCTTTAGCGTGCTTGATAACACCACCGATGTAGTACAGTGCCATCTCAGACAGGCCGCCGTACTTGTCGCCAGCGAACAGGTTCACACCGTCTTTCGCTAGAGATTGGTGAACGTGCATACCAGAACCGTTATCACCTACTAGTGGCTTAGGCATGAATGTCGCTGTTTTACCAAATGCGTGAGCAACGTTGTGTACCACGTACTTGTAAACCTGGATTTCGTCCGCTTTCGCAGTCAGAGTGTTGAAGCGAGTTGCGATTTCATTCTGACCAGCAGTCGCTACTTCGTGGTGGTGAGCTTCAACAACTTGACCCATCTCTTCAAGGATTAGACACATTGCAGAACGGATGTCTTGTGAAGAGTCAACTGGAGCAACCGGGAAGTAACCACCTTTAACGCCTGGACGGTGACCTTTGTTACCGCCTTCGAAGTCAGAACCTGTGTTCCATGCTGCTTCTATGTCATCAATCTTGAAGAAAGAGCCAGACATGTCTGTCGCGAATTTCACGTCGTCAAACAGGAAGAACTCAGGCTCAGGACCGACAAGTACAGTATCAGCGATACCAGTTGCACGTAGGTAGTCTTCAGCACGCTTAGCGATTGAACGTGGGTCACGATCGTAGCCTTGCATTGTTGCAGGTTCTAGGATGTCACAACGAATGTTCAGAGTTGCATCTTCAGTGAATGGGTCAAGAACCGCGCTTGAAGCGTCTGGCATCATTACCATGTCTGATTCATTGATGCCTTTCCAACCAGCAACAGATGAACCGTCAAACATTTTACCTTCTTCAAAGAAGTCTGCGTCTACTTGGTGTGCAGGGATAGAAACGTGCTGCTCTTTACCCTTAGTGTCTGTAAAGCGTAGATCTACGAATTTAACTTCGTTCTCTTGGATCAGCGATAGAACATTTTCTACTGACATCTTGGAAAACCTCCAGTGTTATTAAAGCGGTTAATTACTCGATTAGCGTTAATCGGCATTGATTAACGTCTGCAGGTAGAAGTGCGTTAATCGATGCTGATTCTAATAAAGCTAAAACCGTGCCAAAAATTTAATCCTTTAAATATCATCAACTTGTGTTTTTGTGTGCCAAGATGGAGCAATCGTTTGCACCAAAATGATCATTGTCTGCACTATTGTGGTGCATTGTGACAGTTTTGCACCAAGTTGAATCAAACAGCCCATACATTCAGCATGGTTTTTAGCTGTGTGTCAATACATATAGTCACGAGTGATAATCGGCTGCGCTAAAATAGGGAAACTGCGCGCGAATACGCCGGTATTACGGAAAAACCAGCATAAACCGTCTATGTTTAAGCAAGATTTCAACGAAGAAGATCACAACTCTCGTAATTTCTGGTATATTGCGGGCGTTTTTTTAATCGAGTCAGCGGCTATCGTGCGGCGACTCTTGACTGAGTGAAAGAAATCTATGTCAACTCCACAGATTGATAAGTTAAGAAACATTGCGATTATCGCGCACGTTGACCACGGTAAAACTACCCTTGTTGACAAGCTACTTCAGCAATCCGGTACTCTTGAGTCTCGCGGTGAAACTGAAGAGCGAGTTATGGACTCGAACGATATCGAAAAGGAACGTGGTATCACGATCCTTGCAAAAAACACTGCGATCAACTGGAACGATCACCGCATCAACATCGTAGATACTCCGGGACACGCGGACTTCGGTGGCGAAGTAGAACGTATCATGTCGATGGTAGACTCTGTACTGCTGATTGTTGACGCTGTAGATGGCCCAATGCCACAAACACGTTTTGTAACGCAAAAAGCGTTTGCTCACGGCCTGAAGCCAATTGTTGTTATCAACAAGATTGACCGTCCTGGTGCTCGTCCTGACTGGGTTATGGATCAGGTATTTGACCTGTTCGACAACCTGGGTGCATCGGATGAGCAGCTAGACTTCCAAGTGGTTTACGCATCAGCACTAAACGGCTGGGCAACACTTGAAGAAGGCGAAGAGGGCGAGAACATGGAACCATTGTTCCAGGCTATCGTTGACAACGTTGAGGCGCCTGCAGTTGACCCAGAGGGTGCGCTGCAAATGCAGATCTCTCAGCTAGACTACAGCTCTTACGTTGGTGTAATCGGTGTAGGCCGTGTGACTCGTGGTACGGTTAAGCCGAACCAACAAGTAACCGTAATCGGTGCTGATGGTAAGACTCGTAACGGTAAAGTAGGTACAGTTTTAGGTTACCTGGGTCTTGAGCGTCACGAAGTTCAGCAGGCAACAGCGGGTGACATCATCGCAATCACAGGTCTTGGTGAGCTGAAAATCTCTGACACAATTTGTGCACAGGGTGAAGTAGAAGCTCTGCCAGCGCTGTCTGTTGATGAACCAACAGTAACCATGACGTTCCAGGTAAACACGTCTCCATTCGCAGGTAAAGAAGGTAAGTTCGTGACTTCACGTAACATCCTTGAGCGTCTTGAGAAGGAACTGGTACACAACGTAGCACTGCGTGTTGAGCAACTGGATGATCCAGATAAGTTCCGTGTATCGGGTCGTGGTGAGCTACACCTGTCTATCCTTATCGAAAACATGCGTCGTGAAGGCTTTGAGCTAGCGGTTTCTCGTCCTGAAGTTATCATCAAAGAAGAAGATGGTCAGAAGCAAGAGCCATACGAAACTGTAACTATCGACGTAATGGAAGAGCACCAAGGTAGCATCATGGAAGCTATCGGCCTACGTAAGGGCGAGCTAACTGACATGGCTCCTGATGGTAAAGGCCGTATTCGTATGGACTTTATGATGCCATCTCGTGGTCTTATCGGTTTCCAAACTGAGTTCATGACGCTAACGTCTGGTTCAGGTCTGCTATACCACACGTTCGATCACTATGGTCCATTCAAGGGCGGTGAGATCGGTCAGCGTGTCAACGGTGTACTAATTTCAAACGGTGCAGGTAAAGCACTAACGAACGCACTGTTTAACCTACAAGAGCGCGGCCGTATGTTTATCGGTCACGGTGTTGAGGTTTACGAAGGCATGGTTATCGGTATCCACAGCCGTGACAACGACCTGACGGTTAACCCGCTTAAAGGTAAGCAGCTGACGAACGTTCGTGCCTCTGGTACTGATGACGCACAGGTTCTTACTCCGCCAATCATCATGACGCTTGAGCAAGCACTTGAGTTCATCGATGATGACGAGCTAGTAGAAGTAACACCTGAAAGCATCCGTATCCGTAAGAAGTTCCTATCGGAAAGCGACCGTAAGCGTGCAAGCCGTGAAGCTAAGTCTTAATTGATTTAGGTTAGATGTGAAAAAACCAGCCGTGAGGCTGGTTTTTTTGCGGATAGTATTTTATCCCAAGGACCAAGGACCAAGGACCAATCTCTTAAAGCAACTGCTTCAACACCCGATCTGCTCTCACTCGCGTGATTTTCTTAAGCAACTTTTGCACCGGCAGCGGATAATTCTCTACCTTCTCAAGCTGCTTGTAAGTACAGATCAACTGAGTGTGTTCAACAATGTTATCCACTTCGGCCTCAAATTTATCGACCAGATGAGAATAGTGATCCTGAATTAAAATCGCGTTCTCAAGATCCAGACTCCAGGCCCTTGGGTTGAGGTTGTTACCAGTGATCAGCATGTAACGTTTATCGACCCATATTCCCTTCAGGTGGAAGCTGTTTTCTTCGTGTTTCCAAAGACGGATGCACAGATTACGACTGGCAATGTGGGCTTCATTAGCTTTGGCAAAACGTCTCAGATTCATTTCATACAGATACGGCAAACCACCAATGGTCTTGAACTCTTCATCCGGAGAGATAAAGAAATCATTCGCGGTCTTATCTCCGACGACGATTCTGACTTTCACGCCACGTTTCAGAGCGCGCTTAATTTCTTTAGCCACCGACTTTGGAAAGTTGAAATAGGGGGTGCAGATAAAAATCTCGTCTTTAGCGCTCGCCAGCAGCTGATTGATATTTTGATTCAGCTTGTTGCGTCGTTTCCCTATGCCAACAATGGGGGTGACTGCCACCTGCGTTTCATCGGCTGACTGAGACTGGAACTCATAGCGTGCCTGAGACAAAGACCCGCGCAGCTGTCGAATTTCTGTCTTTATGTCCTTAGTGGTGGGTTTTTCCGGTAACGAGAGATCGTTAACCGCTGGGTTAGTGATCATCTCTTTTTTCACAAACAGTGCCATACTGTTCGCCAGCTCGGCGTTATCAAGAACATGGTAGCGATCGAAGCGATAGCGATCCTGATAGTTCAGATAAATATTGTTCAGGCTGGCGCCACTGTAAATCACTTTATCGTCGACGATAAAGCCTTTCAGATGTAACACGCCGAACACTTCACGACCACGGACCGGAATACCGTACACCGGGACGGGGTGCGCGAAATTCTCTCTGAACTCCCGATACATCACGGCGTTGCCGTCGGAATGCTCGGCACCTATCAGTCCGCGTTGTGCGCGATGCCAGTCAACGCAAACGGCGATGTCCAGCTGAGGATTGTTCTGCTTTGCCTGATAAAGTTCAGTCAGGATCTGGCGTCCAGCCTCATCATCTTCTAAGTACAAAGCGACTAGGTAGATTCTTGATTGTGCTTCACGTATCGCCTGAATCAAATATTCGCGATAGTCTTTGGCAGAATACAACACATCCAGTTTGTCTGGATCCTGCGCGATAGAGGGAAGCTGTTCAAAAGAGTTCCTAAGAGCCATCATAAAAGGGACTGTACCTTTGGTCATTGCAAAATTGCGAACCTAGAATTTTACCAAACTCTTGGGGTAAATGGGTAGTAAACCGTTGATAAGTTTAACTGGGATCAATGTAACACATTGCAACAAGTGACTTTCCTCCATGAATATAACGAGAAAACAGTTGCTTAAGTGGGCCGGGTAGTGCCTCTTCTGCTATCACTTCAAAGCCATGCTGGTGATAAAAATCCTCCAGATGCGCCAGCGCAAAGCAAAAATCATCAGATTGTAATTCGTTAGACTGCAAGTACTGCATCAATTGGTGACCGAGACCCAGTCCACGATGTTCCGGGATCACCAGCATGCCCGTCATCAGTCGGTATTGCTCGATGGTGCGAAAACGGACAATTGCCGCAACTGCATGATTCTTACTGAGAGTCAGTATACGTTCGTCACTTTTGGGCTTGCCGGCAGGGTAGTGTGCCTTGTAGAGCTTTTTCACGATGGGCAGTTTAATGGGGTCCAGCACACCGAAATTTAACGTATCCATAGCCAATACTCGATTCAAAAGGATAGAATAGCGGCAGTGTAAGTCATCAATGAACGCCCATGCAAATTCAGAACAACGCTCAATTACGTCCATTTCATACGTTTGGACTGTCCCAATACTGTCAGGTCTTGGTGCAGGCAGAAACCGTGGAAGACCTTATCGCTATTTATCAGAGTGCTCAATGGCAATCTCTGCCCAAGCTAATGATAGGTAAAGGTAGCAATATGCTGTTTACCGAAGCGTATCAGGGAGTGGTGATCGTCAATAGCCTGCAAGGCATTGACTACTCACAGACAGATACTCATCACTTGTTGCATGTGTCAGGAGGTGAAGATTGGCCGTCGCTGGTGGAATGGTGCGTTGAGCATGGCTACCCCGGGCTGGAAAACCTGGCATTAATCCCAGGCTGTGCGGGCAGTGCGCCGATACAAAATATTGGCGCTTACGGTCTGGAGCTGAAACAAGTGTGCGACTACGTCGACTATTTGTGTCTGGAGAGTTTTGAAGTCAAACGTCTGAGTAATGCGGAATGTCAGTTCGGCTATCGTGATTCGGTGTTCAAACACCGATTGAAAGACAAAGCTATCGTTACCGCCATAGGACTCAAGCTGGAGAAACAGTGGCAGCCAAACCTTAGCTATGGACCTCTGCAGTCACTGGAAAAACAGTCGGCGGTCCCAAGAGATGTGTTTGACATAGTTGTTCAGGTTCGTCAGGAGAAACTGCCCGATCCGGTGATGATGGGCAATGCTGGGAGTTTTTTCAAAAACCCTATCATCAGTACAGCACAGTATGAGGTACTTAAGGCTCAGTTCCCGCAGTTGGTTGCTTATCCTGCCGGAGACGCGATGAAACTGGCGGCGGGATGGCTCATTGATCAGTGCGGTCTCAAGGGGCATCGTATTGGCGGAGCCATGGTGCACTCCAAGCAGGCGCTGGTTCTGGTGAATACCGGAGATGCAATCGCAGACGATGTAGTGAAGCTTGCGTCCTATGTGCGCAGTCAGGTGCTGAGTAAATTTGATGTTGAGTTGGAGCATGAAGTGAGATTTATGGGAGCCCAGCAGGAAGTTTATTTAAAGGAACTAGTATGAAAGAACATCAGATGAAACTGGCTATCCTGCGTGAGCTGTCTCAGGGGGGCTTTCATTCAGGTGAAGCCCTGGGAGAGTTACTGGGGATTTCGCGGGCAGCCGTCAGTAAACACATCAAGGGCATTCAAGCTTGGGGTGTGGACGTGTTTCGGGTACAGGGCAAAGGTTACCAGCTTGCTGCACCCATGGAACTTTTATCTCAGCAGGTATTGGAACAGCAGCTGGATGTGCCGTTCGAGCTGATTCCTATTATTGATTCCACCAATCAGTACCTTCTTGATAAGCAAGACTCACTCGCTTCTGGGGCGGTGTGTATTTCTGAGTACCAGTCGCAGGGACGAGGCAGACGCGGTCGTCAATGGATATCACCGTTTGGTAGTAATTTATACCTGTCTATGTTCTGGAAGCTCGAAGCTGGGATGGCCGCCGCTATGGGTCTTAGTCTTGTGGTTGGAGTGGCCATTGTTGAAGCGTTGGAACGTCTCGGTATCGAAGGTGTGAAGTTGAAATGGCCCAACGATCTCTATTTTCAGGATCAGAAACTGGCCGGCATTCTGGTTGAAATGTCCGGACAGGCAGGCGGGGCTGCTAACTTAGTGATAGGCATGGGCATGAATCTGAACATGAGTGAACAGACGGAGGGCATCGATCAGCCCTGGACCTCGCTCAGCACTGTGGCCAATCAGCCTTTTAGTCGCAACGAGTTGGTGGTTGAGTTTGTTCGTGCCTGGCAAGCGGCATTGAATGACTATGAAGTTCATGGGTTGCAGGGCTTTGTTGAGCGCTGGAATCGTCACGATAATTTTATTGACCGAGAAGTACGTCTTATCATGGGGCATCGGGAAATCCGTGGCATCGTACGCGGCATCGACGCGACGGGCGCGGTATTACTCGAAACTGAAAACGGCATCGAGTCGTTTATCGGTGGGGAAATATCGCTAAGAAAAGCGGATAATTAAAGGTTTTATGGTTCCGAGGACCTAGGACCCAGAAACCAGGAACCAAGGCCTAGAACCCGCTAACTACTTTCTCAAATACACGGTCTCAACATTATGATCGATGCCTTTTTGCAGGATCAGTTGAGCACGCTCTTTGGTTGGCAGAATATTTTGCGCCAGGTTGATGCCGTTAATCGACGCCCAGATGGTCTTGGCTTTCTGGATCGACTCCTGCTCACTCAGTTGTGTGTAGTGACTGAAGTAAGAGCCGGGTTTGGTAAAGGCGCTGTGACGGAATTTCATAAAGCGCTGTACATACCACTTTTCGATCAGCTCGCTTTCTGCATCCACGTAAAGAGAGAAATCTAAAAAGTCAGATATGAACACGCGATGTGGGTCGTGGGGATAATCCATGCCACTTTGCAGAACATTCAAGCCCTCAATGATCAGAACATCGGGCAGATCGACGACTTTTTGTTCCTCGGTAATGTCATAGGTGATGTGTGAATAGACCGGGGCCACGACATTGCGTTTGCAGGCTTTCACATCGGAGACAAACTGTACCAGACTGCGAATGTCGTAGGACTCCGGGAAGCCTTTTTTCGACATCAGTCCTTTTTCCAGCAGAACCTTGTTGGGGTATAAAAAACCATCGGTGGTGATCAGTTCTACCTTTGGATGGTTTTCCCAGCGACTTAGCAGCGCCTTCAACAGGCGAGCCGTTGTCGACTTACCGACGGCCACACTACCAGCGATACCAATGATAAAGGGTGGGTTGTGCTCTTTCTGACCGATAAATTCTCGTAAAATGGAGTTGCGATTTTGTCTCGCCGCCACATATAGATTTAGCAGGCGGGAGAGCGGTAAGTAAACATCGGTCGCTTCCTGCATCGTCAGGTTTTCATTGATGCCCTGAAGTTCTTTCAAATCGTCTTCGGTTAATGTCATAGGTACAGCGTTGCGAAGCGCAGACCACTGCTCACGACTGAATGACATAAAAGGGCTCATAACTCACCTGACTTGAAGGTTTCCATACACAGAGTGCTGAACATACCTGAAGAGCGGGATAAATCAAATAATTCATGCAACACAGAGCACCTAATTCCCCGAAATGTGTACAAAAAGCAGCCAAAAAGCAAGAATGTGGAAAAAATCGAATTTTTTTTTAATTTAACGGTTGCATCAGCAAGATTCATTCAATAGAATGCGCTCCACTTATGCCGACTTAGCTCAGTAGGTAGAGCAACTGACTTGTAATCAGTAGGTCACCAGTTCGATTCCGGTAGTCGGCACCACTTTCACTTTGCCCAGGGCAATGATGACGAAAGTGATAAGTAATTTGGAGGGGTTCCCGAGTGGCCAAAGGGATCAGACTGTAAATCTGACGGCACTGCCTTCGATGGTTCGAATCCGTCCCCCTCCACCATATTCTTTAGGGAATAGCTCTCAGAGTTACGTGTTGCGGGCATCGTATAATGGCTATTACCTCAGCCTTCCAAGCTGATGATGCGGGTTCGATTCCCGCTGCCCGCTCCAACTCATTTAGAGTGCTGATATAGCTCAGGTGGTAGAGCGCATCCTTGGTAAGGATGAGGTCGGCAGTTCGAGTCTGCCTATCAGCACCAGCTCTCAAAGCAATATTTCCTTTTGATACTTTCTTTTGCCTAAACTATGTTTAGTCGTTAAGAGAAGCTTTATTACCAAGATTTTTTGGTTGCGTGGTCTTCAAAGCCACCTAAATCCGTACCTAGAGGGACAACTCATGTCTAAAGAAAAATTTGAACGTACGAAACCGCACGTAAACGTTGGTACTATCGGCCACGTTGACCACGGTAAAACAACTCTAACAGCTGCAATCTGTACTACTCTTGCAAAAGTGTACGGCGGTGAAGCGAAAGACTTCGCATCTATCGATAACGCTCCAGAAGAGCGTGAGCGCGGTATCACAATCGCAACTTCTCACGTTGAGTACGACACTCCAACTCGTCACTACGCACACGTAGACTGCCCAGGACACGCGGATTATGTTAAAAACATGATCACTGGTGCTGCGCAAATGGACGGTGGTATCCTAGTTGTTGCTGCAACTGACGGCCCAATGCCTCAGACTCGTGAGCACATCCTACTAGGCCGTCAGGTTGGTATCCCATA
>NZ_FNVG01000009.1 GCF_900107935.1 Vibrio hangzhouensis
TTTGGTGCGATCAAGATAACTTCATGTCCTATGGATTGGCAAAAACGCCCCCAAAAGTGGGAAGTAGCACAGGACTCCATTACGACGGTGCAAGGCGGTTGTTTGAGTAACCAGGATTTTAGTTTGGCTTTGCTGAATGGTTTCTCTGTAGCGACATGATTGCCAACCAGCTTACAAACCTGGAATGAGCTTTTTGCTAAATCAATAGCAATGGTCGTAGACTTATTCATGTATGGACTCCTAAAGATTATGGTTTGGTCACCAGTAATTTTAGCTCCCTCTTGAGGGAGGGAGTCCATACATCGTGAAACTTCATAGCGAAAATCGCTAGGACAATGGGTAAAATCAGGGTTCACCAACAAGTTTGGGATCGACTTTCCCGATTGGTCGATACGATCCGCCAGGTATTCTATTTTGTTGCGGCTGCTACCCGTAGGTAGATTGTCACGAACGCTCATTGCTACCACTCCATCAATTGTACTTTGTCGCCCGCTTGCCCAGTTAGGGTAAAGCTTGCAGTCGAGTCGATTTCCAGTTTTTCACCTGCATCCAGGCTGAAAGTACCGACCATAACGGCGGCCGTGTTCATTAAGGGCGCTTTTAAGAGCAGTTTTAACCTGGCTTCATTGGCAGGTATTTCATGCGGAAAGAGAGAGACTTCACTGGTCGTCAGTGTGTTGCTGCGCCTGATACCAATCTCTTGATTCGCTGCCACTTTCAACACTGGCATAGACTCAATACGCACATATTGTTTGTCAGCAATGGTCAACGCAGGCATAGACGCCACACCGACTTGCTGACCGCCAGCAAGAACCACATCCGGCAAGGTACTAACCCCAATTTGCTGACCTTGCGCCACCTGAATGGCTGGCAGTTGTGTCACGATCACTTGCTGTCCCTCCGCGAGTTCGACTGGTGGTAGGCTTGCGACCTGAACGGCGGGCATCTTGGCAACATCCACAGGTGGCATCGACTCCACCGCCAATTTTTGCCCTTCAATGGGCGGCGTATAATCGCCAATCCCGTGTTCCAGTTCGACCACTCCAATGGCGGTAATCAAAACGCGCCCCAACAAGCCGGAATTGGACTTATAAAGTGATTTCTGAGCCAGATTGACGCGCTCGCCTGTCGATTCAATCTGTAGCTCTACTTTGCCCTGGGAGGTTTCGATGAATACCCATTCCGAAGACAGCGTGACGGGAATGGTCATCCCTTCTTTAAAGTCGAGTTGCATTATTTCACCGCCTTAGCTGCCACGACGCCCATCACCACTATGATGATGCCAACGAGGATCAACTGCTGTTTGTTAAGCTGACTTTGCCCGCCATCTTTGTTGAACTTGGCCAACTCCATCATGGCGTTCAGGTTCTTAGAGTTTTGCGCCGCCTGATTGCCTGCCAGCCCGGCGACCATTTGCAGGTTTTCGCTGTTGGTAGCACTGAATTCATCCAGGGCGTTCTCCGCAAACATGATGGTTTTTTCGCTGTTGGCGGCCACCGCACCAAGGGCATCGTCAAACACCCCATCGGCAAACCCCAAGGTTTCGTCCAAGGCGTTATCGGCAAAACTGAGTGCCTTTTCCCCCATTTCAAACGACTTTTCTACCGCACCGTGGTCGGTGGCGGTCACGTTGATGGTGGAGTTGTTTACTCCACTGATTGCGGTGCCAAGGTTGTCACCTTCAATGGCATTTTGACCGCTGACATTGGTTGTATTACTGCTACTGCTTGAGCTGGAGCTGCCACCCATTGATTAAACTCCCATTTCCATGCGCGTGGCGTTCCCGCTTGCGCTTTCTGTGGTGTTGAGGCGGCGACATAACCGTGCCACCAACGGAAAGTGTGTATCGGCAGAGATGGTTTTCAGTCCGGCCTCTTTTACGTAGCGTTTAAGCTCACGCATTGCTGGCACCACGCCTTTACCCGATACGCCCCAAAGAAAATACGAATGTCCGACTATCTCGCCCGCAATGGTGATTTTGTAGTTCTCACCAATGAGTTCGTACAAGCCGACACGCCCTGCCATCACTTCACGTTTGAGTAAGTCAAAGTCCTGCCTGCAGGCGCGAAAGGCTGGCTTTAAACGTTGAATCGCGTCCGGGCATTGATGCAGGTATTCGATCATTTCTTTTTCACCATCAGATAGACCAGAATCACCAACACTATGCCTATTAGCCAAGGGTTCACACCGCCGCCCATATTAATGCCACCAACGCTGTAACTATTGCGTTGTTGGTTGCCGGACGTCGCAGGCCCCGCATGGCCACCACTGATAGGCATCGTGCCGTTATTGGTTAAGGTTCCTAGACCTGGAAACATTAATTGGCCCTCTTTGAATAGATAAGAAACAAACCGCCAAGGATGAGTAAGAGCCAAGCGGAGCGGCTCACTCCCTTGCTGAGAGTGAAGCCGCCGATAAGCCCAACACCACCCGCTAACACCATAAGAGGTAAAACAGGCACGTTAACCTCCCTTCTTGAGAGCTAGATAAACCGCACCGCCAACAATCAGCATCCCCGCACCAATAAGCAGATAGTTCTGCATTGGATTAGCTTGAGCGATCACATTACCGTCACGCTCCTGATAGTCGTTTTGGTACTTGCGCTGCTCGTCTGGGTTGCTCGATTCGGCTCGGTCCAACTCGTTGCCAAGTTTGACGCCAAGCCATTCATCCGAAAAATCACCTACGGTATCCATTGCACCCCCAAGGATTTCGCCGCCCGTTTCCAGAATGTCGTTAAACCATTCCATAGCGCCCCCTTACTTGGGTTGCTGCAATGCTTGAACCTGCTCGATGCCTTCAATCAGTACCGTGACGCTGCCAGCTTGTGACTTCTCAAGCTCAAACGTCAGTTGTTGCAGTGCGTTGGTAGACAAGCGCCCTTCAACACCAAAGCCGGTACGAATGAAATCGAGTGAGAACCAACCTGCATTTTGTTCCAGTCCGGCCACCGCCAGGTCATAAGCGTTATCCGCTTTGTTGACATTCATTTCTTCGCGGCCATCACGAAGTACACGAACGCGATCAATGGAGGCATCTTTGAAGTGCATACGCTTGATGGAATAGAACGGTGAACGCTCGGCAAAATCGAAAGGCGTTCGGCCAGCTGCGGCCGCAAACCAGGTAAGGCTGTACATACGTGGCAGGTAGTAACGCACCGATTGCGCGGCGGTGGTTTGCGCGCGAGCACGAATAGAAGGTGCAGCAAGGCCATTTTTTGGTTTCAGCTGGATATAGAGCATCCAGATTTCACCTTTCAGTGTCACCAGTTCGCCAGTACGGACGCCCACTTTGGTACGCAGTGTCAGATCACCAAACGGAATCACATAGCGTCCAGGCTGCGTGTACTGTTTGCGGTGTTCCTGGAAGTCCACCAAGTCCTGTGCGGATACGCTGATGATCTCTTTACCGTTCAAGGTTAAGCGCACGCGCTCAATGTCGGCAGGGTCTGTAATGTTCGTGACCAGTTCGAGGTTCTGGTAAGTGGGACCACTGACCAAACGCAATGTTGCCTGGTTGCCCCAGTTGACACCTTCAACCGGATCAAGCTCGCGTGGACGTGGGTTAAACGGAGTCTGAATCATTTCCATATTAGAACCACCCTGACTTGCCGTTTACGGTATCTTTCACGCCTTCCAGCGCAGAAATGTTGTTGATAGCCGCAAGCAGACCCAGAGTGATAGCCGCTGTCGTCAGCATGGGAACAAGCGTTTTCTTGTTAAGTGTCATAGTAAGCCCTTTTGCTTAGTGAACGATATGAACCGTTAGAAGGTGCTTACTGTTTTAAAAGGGAATGTTATTAAATGAAATATGGTCATACCTAATAGGTTACCCGTTATACCTATTAAGCAATTAAGTACATATATGATCTCAATCTCAGCATTAGTTCAATTGGTGGTATACGATGATTCGATTAATAACAAAAAGAAATTGGAGTCAATTTTGAGTGTGTGTAGGCTTAGTATAATTACTGCTATTGGCGTTTTGGCTACAGGTTGTTCGACTATCGATTATCATGTAGATGCGAAGACAGACTTTTTTTCAAAGCCTCCTGTCGGTGATGTAGTTGAAGCGTATGTGGGTGACTACATGATTGATCAAGGTAAGGCTACTACTATGGAGTACCTTACGATTAATCACTTTATCGACGGCGTCGCTTATGACATCCCAAAAGGGCTTTATGCAAGAATTGGCAGCTATAAAGGAACACCCTATTTTGCCGCCACAAATAGTTCAGGCCAAGCCATTGGCTATGTCGCTGGTCTTATTGATAGACCAATAGCTCTGCACGCCAACGACAAAGGTGAAATCTGCGTTACTTCTCAGTCTTACCAACAAGCCTCATGTTATCCAGCAAGTTATAAGATTGACTATAGAACTGTCACCAATAGTCAATCATTTCAACAGACCCTTATTTACAATGGCTCCGTTGGCAACAAAATCAATATTTCCTATCGAGAGTTTTCAGACGGTACGGCTAGAAATGCTTTTACTAACAACGTCGAATACGATATGGACAAGTCAAATCTCATAAGTTACAAGGGTGCACAACTTAAAGTATTGAATTACGATAATACTTCTATCAAGTTTAAAGTGCTAAAGCACTTTAGGTCAGATTTTTCTCTGCAGTAGCAATTAAAAAAGGTCGCTGAGCGACCTTTTTTATTAACTTCGACAGTCCACCGAACCCCACTCAACATTACCTATTCCATTGCCAAACAAAAGATACTGAGCAACACCGTGGTTGTGCTCGGCGGTTTTCAGAGCACTAATGTTGCGTACATCGTGTCCCTTTGCCTTAGATACGTATTCGGCATCGCTAGCAGACGCTAATCCCCCAACCCACCAATTCACCGATTGAGTCACTACAGTTTTGGGAACCTCCTGCATCCTCTGAAAAAGCGAGTGCATCACAAGTCCGAACTGGCGACCACCACGCCAAAGTTCCCCGGCTTTGCCTTTGAGTTTGCCGGAGGTCTCCACCGCTGATGCCAGTTCTTCGATCACCACATGAAACTCTGGTTTGTTGCCATCGCCCAGGCTCCAAATGATGGCCGCGAAGGTTTCGAGGTTTTGTACATTGGCGTCTTTGACCAGGGCTATTTTGAACGCTGCCTTTTTCTTTCTGGCCGTCACTAATGCCCTGGCGAACGGCGCAAACTCGGTGAAGGTCTGAACCATTTGCCCTTTGAACTTTTTGCCCGCGTAGTTTCGATATGGATCAAAGAAGGCGACTTGCGCCCCCTTTGGTACGGTATCGAGTTTCTTAACGGCGGTTGTTTTACCGCCGCCCGTAGTCGCAACATACAAGGTATGTTTGGGCGGCAGAGAAACGTTGCTGTTTTTCGGCTCTGGCAACCTAAGCGGCTTTGGCTTCTTCGCCATCCTTACCCCCTTGTTTGAGTGCAGCGTCATTGGCGGCTTTTTCAGATTGAAGCCGTTTGATAGTAGTAAAGCCGGAGTATCCGAGGCCAAATGTTGCCAGGCCAAACAGGATTTCCTCTTTGTACGCATCAAACCAGCCAAGCCAGGTTAGCCCATACTTTTCAACCAATGGCGCCGTGGCTTCTAGGAATTTTTGTTTGGCGGTTTCATCAAACGCAAACTCCACACCCGCAGCGCTGGAAATGTACTGTTCAGACATAAACAAGCCCATTTCCGTCATTCCTACCACGGCAGCGCTGTCCATACCGGATTGCTCTGGTTCGGATGGCTCTAACGGTTCGCCACTTAGCTCGTTGTCGAGCTGGGCAAGATCATCCAATCCGGTCTGAAACTCGGCATCGTTCGCCGCTTCAATATCCTGGTTAGCTTCGTGCTCGTTGTTCATTGGTTTTGCTCCCTGTTTTCAATAGCAAATAGATAAACGTGATAAGGCCAACCGCCCCTAACAAATAAGTTATAGTGCGTTGGCTTATTGCTTCTTTGGGTTGAATTTCGCTTTCAAGCTCGGTCAAATCAGGCTCGAAAACCGTTTGGATTAATGGTTTTGGTACTGGCTTTGCCTCGGTTTCAACGGTTTCGTCAGGTAATGTTTCAAAGTCCGTTTTGTTAGGCTTCATATAGTTAGTAATCCAGTCCTGAAACGCCTGACCTTTGCCTTGCTGAAAGCCGCAGCTTGGGCAGTTGTAATACAGCCGCCCTGTATTGCGTTTGTTCTTGGGTGGCTGTCCATCCTGCATGATGCGGTGTTCTCCCACTGCATGAACCGATGCCACATGATGACAATCGGGCATGTGGCAACGCAAATACCCTTTGATCGGATTCTTACTTGCCATTCAATACCCCTTCGAGTTCCTGCAAACGTTCATTGGTGAGCCTCATCCAGACCAGGCACAATCGAAGTGGCGCCATCAGCTTTTTGGTAAAGGGATTGGATGACGCTTTGTTGACTTCCTGCTCTAGCTGCTCGGTAATTTGCTGTGCTTTTTCCAATGTGAGTATCCTTCTAGTGATTGATTGAACGTTATGCCTGTAACTGCTCTTTAAATGTGTCGGTAGATAACACTACGCCCACAGTTCCTTCATTGATGAACAGCTTTGCTTGTTCGCGGTCAATTTCCGTTGCACTTGGCGTGGTAGCATGCTCTGCATTGGGCGCTAGAACGGCGATGTAATCACCCATCACACCCATATTCATGTAAACAAATACCGCTTTAGAATCGACGCTAGCTAACAGTGTTTCTGTGTTGACGAGTTTTGACATTGTGATGCTCCTTTCGTTAGTGATAAAACGTGGCCGCTCGTTCCCACAAATCCCACGCCAGCGATTGTTGCTGCTCGATATAATGGGGATGTACGCAGTTCTTAGCGTTGTCATCGTTGAGCAAGGCCGACCAATACGCCTGCCGCTCTAAAAAGGTTTGATAGTCATCCTGGTATAGCTCTTGGGCTTGTAGCCGAATATCTGCAAGATCATCCTCAGCGTATAGAGGACGCATAGACCAACCCCGCGCACCCGCCGCCCATCTAAGGAACTGGTCAACACGAAGGTTGGCATTGTCATCAAAGGTAATGGAAAACCGATTATTGGCGCTAACGTGCATTCGCTGATTCTTGAGCGAGTTGCTCGCCTGCTTGATTTCAGACTCAAGCCATTTGATTTTTCGCTGTAGCTTGTTTTTAGTCGTTATGTCGCCTTTGTTTTTCGCTACGGCCATGCCTGCAATGCTATTTTCCAGGCGCTTTTGATGGCGTTTAATGCAGCGCTTAATTGGCTTTTTCCATTGGTCGAGCTTGTAACCCAACTCGCTGATAATGCCTGCCATGTTTCCGGCTTCGAAGCTGGCTAATGTCTCCCAACTTGGTGCTCTGGAACATGCCGCCATGTTGTAGCGATTCCCTCTGATGATGCCCTGGTCTGCGTTGCTGCCTTTTGCGGCATAGCCCACCGCTTTGATGATGTAGGTTCCGGCTGCCTTGGGTTGCCTGATACGTTCTAGCTTGGCAAATCCGTTACCCCACAACTTTTCGATACGTTCTGCCCAGGGAATGAACAGTTCTGGCGCCATGTCCCAATCCATTAGCAAATGAACGTGTGGATTGGGTTCGCCATCGTCATTAGCAGGACACTCGGCAACCCACAAATAGTGAAAGTCACTCGGATCTGCCAATACCGAGGCTTCGATTCGTGGAATTGGACAATACAAACGCCCGCTTTGGCTGTCACGCTCGGTTATGTTGGCTTTAAACCCACGGCGGCGCAGCTTCTTAAGGGCATTAACCAGCTTAGACACTTCGGCGCCAATCGTGGTTTTAGCGCCAATGACCTGCCACAGTTTTTCCGGCCTGGCGAATGTCGGGCAGTAATCCCCGGCAATGTCACCGTTCTGGTTCATCAGCTTGGGTTTTCGCGCTTTGCCCTTGTACCACTCAAAGGCGGTATAGGGTCCGGCAATGTCTTTGACCGGATCAGCAAAATTCTGTTTAAACTCTACAGGCGAATACGGCAGTCCTTCGGAGGTGAAGTCTGTACCATCGAGGACACGGCGGCGCCTGGCACTGTCAAAAGTGAGCGTTAAAAAGGTTTTGAAACCGCCATGCTTGATGGCAACATACGCCCCGCTTTCAAAGATGTTTTTCACCGCACGACTGGTGAGTTTTTCGGTAAACCGATCACCACTGTTTTGGTCTGGTGCGTTACCAGCGGGCGTCTCTACGATTTGCTGAACACGTGTCTGCTGTGACCAGTCGCGGCGCTGCAGCTGGACTTTTACCAACGGTTTTTTGTCAGCCAATGAACGTTTGTTGTTGCTGTTTCGCACCTCGCCTTTGGCAACATCGGCAAATGTGGCGCTGTACGGCGCTCTGTGATACTTCTCAGGATTGAATACTAACGGGACGCTTAACGACTTTTCTAGTGATTTCATGCGGTTGCGAAAGCGTGAGGCGGCATAAAATTGCTTCTTTCCCTCTGTCCGACTTTTGCGCCCTTTGACTAGGCTATTATTTCCGGCTTGCGCCGCCGCTTCGCGGAGGTGTTCCGAGATCGTTTTGACACGGTATGGGGTTAGTTGCTCGGCCAACTTGAGTTTTTCGGCTTGCTCAGACTCCCATTCCAAGAAATTGGAACCAAAAAAACCGCACGTGGATGCGGTAAATTGGTTTCTCGCTTGGGACGATTGCCGGAGCGCCCCAAGTGCGTAGAGAGTAGCTTTTTCCTGAGCGGGTGACTCGCACCCGGCAAATTTTGCGATGAGTTCTGTCATGCCATCACCACCAGGCGCTTATCGCCCTCCAGTGGCACGATGGCAATACATGTCGCCATAAACGTGACACTGTTCTTGGCGTAGTCCTCACATACCGCAACCGCTGAATAAAAGTTACGGGGTGCTTCAAAAGGCAGTGTTTCACCTGTTGGCATACAGGCTTCATTGGAAAATATCTGGACAGTAGCCATGTTACCCCCTAATTCGTGGAAGAATCCGCGCCATCAACGGTTAAAACCTCCGGCGCTTCATCTTGCTTGCGGATTTGGGTAGCACAGGGATAGACAGGCTCGCCATAATTGGTAGCGCCTATCTTGTTTAACCTGGCCGCGTAGCGGTGCAGTTTGTCGCTGCCGCCATCACTTCGGATGCAACACACAACCACGTCTTTACGATACAACCAAAGGTTGCCTTCGATGGTTTCCAGTTCAAACGCATCAAATCGCACGTTGGCTTCGCCGCAGTTGGCTATAAAACTATCTTCTATTTGGGACTTCCAGAACAATACGCTCATGCTGCGCCCTCCAAAGAGAAAGAATTCACGTTTCTGCCCATACCACGAGAGAAACAATAGGTGCTTTGCGGCTCGGATTCTTTTAGTCGTTGACGAAGCGTATTCTCAAGAGCGGCTACGCGCAGATGTTGGCTTTGAAGTTTGGCGATCAAATACACACTTCGCGCTTCAAACGGAAACCAAGGATTCAGCTTATCGAGCGAGTCGAGCAGATCACAGGTGCGGTTAACACCCAAGGAGCGATACAGGCCATCCGACTGAAGATAGACCGCCGTGAAATCGCCACGGCGAGCTGCCGAACGAATTAAGGACACTCTTTGCTTAATGGTTTTCATCTTTACGCCCTCCCGTAACATGCCTGGCGAAACCGTGCCGGAACCAAGGTTTGAGATTTTTTCGGGAGCGCTGCCGCCACCTGTTTGCGCAATTCTGCTACTCTTTGAAGCGAGCGCTGGGTTTTGGTGGCATCAAACTCACCACATCCGGCCATATCGGGACACGGTGCGTGAATGGGATCGGTAATGGGTAGATCAACAATGGATTGTGACGGTGTGTAGGTTACGTCCATGAATTTTGCCTCCGCAAGCTGTTTCATAGTGGTCGTAACCACAGTAGGTCAATTAACTTTACAAGGCAAACGAGTTGCCCTGATGAAAGTTGCATAATGTCGCGGTAGAATTTAACAAATGACGGAAATCAGGGTGAGCTAGAAATGAACTTCACAAATGAACTTTTGGATAGCGTAAAACGCAGATATGGCCTAACCTCAGACTATCAACTTTGTAAGAAGTTAGGCGTATCCTCAAGTCGCATTGGTAACTACCGCTCTGAGCGCAGTGTTCTCGATTGGGACATGGCGTTTAAATTAGCTGATATGCTACAGGTTGATGATCAATATGTGGTATACGGTTTACTCGAAGATAAGTACAAAAACCCTCGCCTGGTCAATGCGTTGCGCCAAGGCGAAGCCGTATAACTTAAATTGACCCGTTTATACATAATGCGCACTTAGGTGTGCGTTTTTAACATCATTTCTTTTCGCGCTTTGCTCCTTGTGCGATCTTCAAAATCATCAGAAATCTCCAGATCTATCCACCTAAGTCGTTTTTGTGGCTATCCACAGCGAAAACTATTTCTACTTTTACGTATTTACTTGAGTATGTTGCGGATTCCACGCAGAAATTCCTGGTTCTGAAAACTCCCAATGCTAACCAAGCATCCTAATCAGGAGCAAGCAAATTGTTTCTGCGTGGTACCACCGTCGTGGTTGAGGAACAACATTTTGTATTCAGTGTCCACTATCAGTCATTTCACCGCACACTGCCGTCGCTAAAGTTGGTCACTTCAACCCAATTGACTGGTATTTGTTCGCGATGAGCGCATGCCAAATCATTTCAGGCAGATGCTCATAAACGTACTAAAAAACCAAGTACCGTTTTCGAACTGTTTGAAACAAATCTGACGTACAGTCTTAGTTGTCATCACCTTTGCCGTTTCGCTCTGGATAGTTGCGTCAATCACCTTAAAATGGTGATTACAGTATGTCGCGCTATTAAGGGCTAGTTTTGGGCTACAACTGTCTATCGGCATCTGTCAGACACAAACAAGCACTCTGTATGCGTAGCCTACTTATTTACCGGTCATTTGTAGTAAGTTCAGGCGCTAACTTTTACTCATAACATTAATAATTCATTTACTAATCATAACATTGAATTCAGTAAATATACTTTTCTCACTCCAGCAAGCTTATCTGACATATTGTTAATACAAATTATTGTTGCGACAAAAACTCATCACCCACAGAAATACATCCCCTTCATAATGCGTCATATAAATACTCCAGGAAAATAACAATACGATATATCGTCAATATGAAATATACAATTATCTACTATTATTTACCACTTGAAACACACAAAGTGAGAGTATTCGCACTGGCTTTATATTCATCATCTGTCACAGGTATCCATCTCTCACATCTAATAAACAGGCCAAATCAAACATAAAAACACTAGATGTGGTTAGCTTCACACTACCAATGAGATTCATACACAGGCCTTAGCATTCGGACCGAAACCATAAACCGCGACGCCCCGCTCGATAATGGCTGGAGCTTCTATTATTTCTTCTGTGGATGATTTTATATTTTTAGTTATTTTTATTGTGAAAGATTGATATTTTAACTTTACAAACCTTACGTAATGTTGAATCCTTAAATCAAATTCAAGACAAATTTCTTCTTATATAAATCAGAAAAGGATTATTTCAATGGCACTACCAATAGAATGGTTTCAATCCAGTTATTCACGCATTCAGAGATGGGATATTCAAGGCTTATCACTTATAGAGGCAGAAATAGCTTTGGAAACTTATTTGACTGACAACAACCCTATTTCCCTGGAAATGGCTGACTATATTGCAGAGAACTGGACTGGAAGAAGAGTTCAAATGCTGGATGCCGAATCTCGACGCACTCTAATGAAAATCTGGGATGAGAGAGAAATCACCGCTATAGCTTAACCCGAATAAAGGAATCACTACCAACCCTTTTAGTTATAGTGCGTTAGATGGGTAAGATTAAAGGGCTCCTTAACGCCCTTTAACTCTCAAATTAGCGGGTTTTCTTCTTACCCTTGGACTTGAAACTCTGATGTGGGAAAACATTTCTGATACGCTGCTGGCTATTTTTACTTACGTTGCTACTAAACTTCAGCTTCATGCCGCTTCGGGTTTGGTAGACCTTTAGCATGCCAGTTGTTTTGTCACGTTCGACAATGTCTTTTAAGTTGTGGCGAAATGAAGGTGGCATGTGCCCTTTAACGGTAGCCAGCTCCCCACTCTCAAACTTAACCGTTAGAACAGGCCTGTCTACTGCAACAAGCCAAAAAATGATGATTGCACCAATAAGAACTACGTACAGCATGACCTCTCCTTTTTGAACGCTTAGTCAGACAGCAACTTGCTCAAATCCTCTTTTAAACTGCTTACCGTTTGAGTCGCTTTTTCACTTCGTGATGCTTCACTCAACAGATACTCGATCGCTTCGGAAAGCGTACAGCCTAATTCGTTCGCACGATGTGACAACTTTTCCCAGACGCGAAAATCCAAATCAATGGACTTCTTTTTAGTGTGGACTTGTTCAGCGTTATAATGTCGTTTTCGCTTGGCTCGAATCGCTTGCTTAAGCTTATTGTCCAGTTCGGCAGACATATGTTCATCAATCCACTCCAAAACCAGAGTAGGTTCATGCTCTAATGACTTGAGCTTAGCAACTGCTTGATCAATTTCACTGTTATCGATATAGCGTGTGATATTTTCACCTTCACGCCATTTTTTTGATAAATACTGCCACTTCCAACCGCATTCAAGGTTTTCAAGTTGTTGGTATTTCATTGGTTTGCATCCCTACTCCGTTTACAGTGACAGCGTAACCCAAGTTGTTTGTTAACTCAACAACCGAACGCCAATTCTGAGAATTTGCTCCCGATTAACCTCAGGCAATTGCTAACGTTAGGTCCCATTTCGTTGTATACTCCATGCAAATTTTGAAGAAGTTAGTTAGCAATGAATCAAGTCCACTGGCAAGACGTATGCCCACAATATAATGACTATCAAACCATCATAAACACTGCGCATACTTTACCTCCCGTTTCTTTACTGGAGTTGCAACCTCGTTTACGTTCTGCCTTGAGGTTTTTCGTTTCTGATGCCTGTCAATCTAAGGTACTGGTCATCAAAGACGGCGATAGCCTCAAGTATCGCCAACTCATTGCTAATGAACTGTCCTCCCTGGGTAAAGTGGCGGTAGTAACCACAGATACCAACCCTGACCTTTTGTTTGACCGCTATCAAGCGCTCAATAATGAGGTACATGTTTCTCCTGGTTTGATAACACAAGCACAAGGGGGCGTGTTAGTGGCTTCGACACAGGCTTCATTAAACTCTTTTGATTTGTGGTCAAACATCAAGACGCTACTACTCGGTTCGAAACTAGATAGCCTCCCGCTCGAAACCAAACAACGTGTTCTTGAGCCACCAAAGTTCATGTCAGACTTCAAAATGATTGTCATGGGAGAAAGAGATCAACTTGCCGAATTGGATTACGCCGACAGCGAATTCCGAAGCGGGTTCATGCAATACACTGAGTTAGAAAGCGATCTAAAACTGTCTCTGGACAATGTTGAACTCTACTTTGGTTACATCAATGGATTGCTTGCACAATATCTACCCACTTACCGTATCGATAATTCCGGGTACTTGCGTCTTCTTCAGGCAGGTGCGAGAGACACGGAAGATAAGCAGTACCTGCCTTTATCAATCGAATGGCACTTAGCTCTGCTTGGTGAAGCCTCATCATTTAGTCAAGACAATACGATTACGGCCGCAGATATCGAAGCGGCTATCCAGGCAAAACGAAGCAGAGAGGCTTACCTACCTGAACGCGCAATAGACGACATACTCGAAGGTCAGGTGGTCATTGAAACACAAGGCAAACAAGTCGGTCAGGTTAACGGTCTGACAGTCATTGATATTCCAGGTCACCCTGTCACTTATGGCGAGCCTGCACGAATCTCCTGTGTGGTTCATTTTGGTGACGGAGACGTATCCGACGTTGAGCGCAAGGTCGATCTTGGAGGGAACATTCATGCCAAAGGAATGATGATCATGCAGGCATTTGTTTCGTCAGAACTGGATCTAGACGCCCCACTGCCTTACTCTGCGTCCATCGTGTTCGAGCAATCTTATTGTGAAGTTGACGGAGACAGTGCTTCACTTGCGGAATTATGTTCTTTAGTCAGTGCGCTATCGGGTTATCCGATTGATCAACAAATTGCGGTGACTGGTGCAGTTGACCAGTTTGGCCGAGTGCAGGCCGTTGGCGGATTAAATGAGAAAGTCGAAGGCTTTTACAGTGTCTGTAAGCACCAGGGACTCACTGGTAAACAAGGTGTTGTATTGCCCAAAACTAATATCCAACATTTGGCGCTAAGTACAGAGGTGTTGGAAAGTATTAAACAAGGTGAATTCCATATCTGGTCGGCGACGCATGTAGATGAAGTCATCCCGCTTCTTATGGACAAACCGTTTAAGAGTGAAACCGAAGACAGCGTGATCGGTAAGATAGCTGAACGTATTGAAAACTTTGAGAAACACGAAATGCCGGAAACTTTGTTAGAAAGGATTAAAAACTGGTTTGTCTAGTCGTGGTCGGACTTGTCTAGCGTACACCTGTTCACTAAGATGCTCATACCAAAAATTGGAGTAATTTAATAATGCAAAACAGACGTGAATCATATACTCGTGAAGATCTACTAGCCTCTGGCCGCGGTGAATTATTTGGCGAAGGCTACCCTCAGTTACCAGCACCTAATATGCTGATGATGGACCGTGTAACTAAAATGTCTGAAACCGAGGGTGACTTTGGTAAAGGTTTGATTGTTGCAGAATTAGATATCACCCCTGACCTGTGGTTTTTCGACTGCCACTTTATTGGCGACCCAGTAATGCCAGGCTGCCTTGGCCTAGATGCTATGTGGCAACTTGTTGGCTTCTACCTGGGCTGGATTGGCGGCGAAGGCAAAGGCCGCGCACTTGGTGTGGGTGAACTGAAATTTACTGGTCAGGTACTCCCGACTGCTAAAAAAGTAACGTATGAACTGCACATGAAGCGCGTAGTAAACCGTAAGCTAGTTATGGGTATTGCTGATGGCCGAGTACTGGTTGATGGCAAAGAAATCTACGTTGCTAAAGATCTAAAGGTAGGCCTGTTCAAGGACACTTCTACGTTCTAAGCCTCTATTGGTTTGCTAAGCGTATTGTCGAGCGACTCTTCAGAGTCGCTTTTTTTCTCTCTATTCACTTAGTTATAGTGCGTCAGCCAATATGACCAGCAACAAAAAAGACCTCATTAAGAGGCCTTTTTCGCTACTTCAATGTGCTCCCGACTACTTGAAGAGTCCTGAATTTTTATCATCTCTCGCGTCACGCCAACCGCCTAGCCAATATGACTTAGCATCCATTTGTTGATAGGGACAGGTTTCCATAGATCGGCCATTCAATCCAGCTTTGTAACCCTGTGATTGAGCTCTTTCTAGACGATCTCGTTTTTGTCTCTTCATAGTACGGTCCTCGCTATACAAAGTCAGTTTCCCGACTTTCTATCATTAAAGATTGATGGAGCTTTTGTGACTCCTCTTTAATAATTACGCATTATTGACACGATCTCAAGGCACAAAAAAATCCCAGATTCGGAACTGTGAACCTGGGATTTTTGTCACTTGTGACTACTTGTTACGACGTAACCCAAAGAAACCAAGGAAAATCAGAGCCATCCAACCCAGACTCCCCCCTTTACGCTCAACTGGTGGCGCTTCAATCCCACGAGGCTGAATATCGGCTGATGTCGCATTTGCGATCGGGATCAACTTAACTGCAACCACTTTCTCTCGTTGCTGCCCATTGCCACAATAAGAGTTATGGCCCGTCGTGTCATAGCCGCCGTCACATTTAAGCGCGGTAGCAGCAATCACGCCATCGTCATTGATGTCCGCTGCGTCAACAATACGGAACTGGTTGTTACCGCCTTTGTTACCATCATTAGTGAGATCATCTAATAGCCACGGTTTCCCCTGGAAAATCGCAAAGCGGTCTGCATCAGTACCCGCGGTATTGTAAGGATAGATAAAGCCACGTTGGCGACGCTTTTTGCCGAAGTATTCCGTCGACTGCTCAGCGTCAACAGCACCAACGATCTCGTTGAAGTTGTTTATAGCTCCGGTTTCACCACCGACACCACGGAAGAAGATACCACTGTTGCCGTTCAGCTCATCGAAATAACGAGCTTCGGCAGCGCCAGATGAAGGGTTAACGGACGCCAAGAACATTCTGTTCGGCGCAGCACCATTCTCGCGCTTATCTCCGCGACGCTTCGCTTCACCGATTAAGATAAGGTTATTATTTATATCAGTAGCAACAGAGTTGCTGTAAACAAAATCATCACCACTTTTTACTGTCGAGCGACTAATACGTACAGGTGACCAATAGTTGCCATCCTCAATGGTAGAACCATCAGTTGACGGTTTGAAGACCGTTGCCTCCATAAACACGTTACTGCCATCTTGAAAACTGTTCAGGCCAACGAGCACAGGTTTACCATTCATATCACCGGCCACCTGGCTCATGACTGCTGCACGTGCACTGCCTTGCATGGCTTTTTTGTCCACATTGCGTGATGTGCCATTAGTCCAGTTAGACGCCTGAATAGCATTACCATCACTCCAGACCGCAGCCTTAGTAGCAAAAGCGAAATTCTGACACTCACGCAAAGCCGCTGGGTCGTCCTTTCCTAAACAGTTGTTGAGGTCACCACCCCAGTTTTTATTGTCATCGTTGTAATCAAAAGGCCCAACAGCAGCACTTCCGACAAAATAGGTCTTAGAGCCATCATTAAACGAACCCCAGGCCATAGTACGGCCCATTTGAGTCGTAATTAACTTCTCTGCATCTGTGCCGTCATTTGCAAGCGGTAGCAGCATCGTTGTTGTATTACCATCATAGACAAACCCTCTATGACGATATGCCGTCGCCAGGTTACCAGCACTGGTTTTGTAATAACCTGAACTGGTATTACCCAGCACCGCGCGATTCTCAGCTAGATTATTGATGACGACATTCTCTGACTTCAGTTCGGCAGCACCGACTCCTGCTGGTTTATAATCAGAGGTCGGAGATACCATAAGACGACCACCTGCTGATGGCGAAGTAGCATCTGAAGAAGCAGACAGTTCTTCAAATGCAAGTGCATTAGAGAAATAATCATCTTCTCCAGGCTGATTACCCCAACCCGTTTGTGATGATGTTAAGAAAGCATCGCGCTCTCTTTGAAGGCCGCCATATTGACTGAAACTCCTCCACATTTTGTCAGTCCACGCAGGGTCGCATGTCTGATAGCCGAGCTCTGAACGGCAGTAGTCTCGGTTGCGTCCCCAATCGGTGTAATAAAAACTCGAATCGTAATTGAATGGCACTTCCTGGCGATACGAGTGACCTTCAGAGCCATTGCGAGAATCACCGGCCAGTATGTATGCAGGGCAGCTTGTACCCTGTTGAAAACACCCTTTAGGTTCAGCTGTTAAATCACGGGTAGTCTGCTCGATCGCCGAGCCATAAAACTCAGTAAACTGTGCGTCATAAATGCCATTAGCACTCATATCGCTACTAGGGTCTACCTCAACAACCTTATAAAGCGCTGCCTGACTTGATGTGGCAGCCATCACACTGGCTGCAAGTAATGAAATTTTGAAATTAATACGACTCATGAAGACTAACTTTCCTGTTGCATTGCTTCTAGCTCTTCCCATCGCTCGAAAGCAACTTCCAGCTCCTGCTCTTTTGCAGATAAACTATCTAATATTGGTTGAGTTTCTTCGACAGGCCTGGTGAAAAATTCAGGGTTGTTCACCGTTTCCTGCAGATGCTCGATGTCCATCTCTAACTGCTCTAGTAAAGCAGGTAGCGCCTCTAACTCCCTTTGCAGCTTATACGACAGCTTTTTCGGTTTAGAGTTCACAGCCGTTGCTTTCTTTTCTGATTCAACTGGCTGTTTTTTATTCTCTTTTGGTGGCTCATAGGCTTTTCTGGCCTCCAGCACCTGGATACGCTGCTGCTGAGCATCATGATAACCACCGACAAACTCTTCTATAACCCCATTACCTTCAAAAATCCAGCTTGCGGTCACAGTATTATCAACAAATTGTCGGTCGTGACTCACTAAAAGTAAGGTGCCCTGATAGTTTGCTAACAATTCTTCCAAAAGCTCAAGGGTTTCGATATCCAAATCATTCGTCGGTTCGTCAAGTACCAACAAGTTATTAGCTTTTAAGAAAATACGAGCTAACAGCAATCGGTTCTTCTCGCCTCCCGATAACGCTTTTACCGGTGTACGCGCACGTTTAGGGGCAAAAAGAAAATCTTGCAAATAGCTTAGCGCATGTCGCTCTCTACCGCCTACCATCACTTCCTGTTTGCCATCTGCCAGGTTATCTATGACGGTTTTCTCAGGATCAAGTGCCTCGCGATACTGATCAAAATAAGCAACCTCAAGCTTGGTACCACATTTCAGCACCCCCGAAGTAGGTTGAAGCTGATCCAGTAACAGCTTAATCAGTGTACTCTTACCGCAACCATTGGGCCCGATAAGTGCGATGCGATCGCCACGTTGGATATTAAAAGAGAAGTTTTTGATGATGTTTTTGCCATCAATCTCATAACTCAGGTCCGTGGCTTCGAACACAATCTTACCCGAGCGAGCGCTGTCGTCGAGTTTTAGGTTAACCTTGCCTTGAACATCGCGGCGCCCTTTACGTTCTTCTCGGAGCTTTTTCAGAGCACGAACGCGACCTTCATTACGGGTACGACGCGCTTTAATGCCCTGACGAATCCAGACTTCTTCCTGCGCGAGTTTTTTATCAAATTCGGCGTTCTGCATCTCTTCAACACGCAACGCTTCCTCTTTCTCTACCAGGTACTTTTCGTAGTCACCCGGGAACGATACCAACTGCCCTCGGTCAAGATCGACGATACGCGTCGCCATAGAACGAATAAAGGCGCGGTCGTGAGAAATGAAAATGATCGAACCTCTGAAATCCTTAAGGAAAGTTTCCAGCCATTCGATGGTTGTCACATCAAGGTGGTTGGTGGGTTCGTCAAGAAGCAAAACGTCAGGATCACAGACAAGCGCGCGGGCCAGAGCCGCCTTACGTTGCCAGCCGCCCGATAAATCGGTTAGCAGTGTACTGCCGTCCAACTTCAACGCACCAAGAATATTCTTTACTCTGTCTTCAAAGCGCCACGCTCCGGACACTTCAAGACTTTCTTGGGCTTTCGCCAGTTTGTTGATATTTTTTTCACTCGGATCCTGGGCCACCAGCTCAAGCAAAGAGTGATAAACCTTCAGTTGCTCACCGACTTCCGCCAAGCCTTCCGCAACGTAATCAGCAACCGTTCCCTGCTGATCTCTGGGTGGATCCTGCTCCAAACGGGAGACCACAACATCCTGAGTAATTTGTAGCTTGCCGTCATCCATGATGATTTCACCTGCAAGTACTTTCATCAACGTCGATTTGCCGGCGCCATTTCGCCCTACCAAACACACACGTTCATTTTCCTGCAACGCAAAATCCGCTTTATCAAGCAGCGGATGATCACCAAATGCTAATTGTCCATTATGAATGGTAAGTAATGCCATTAACTGTTAACCATTGTTTAAGTTGAGAAATATCAAAAGGCCAGTTGAGTTCCGAATCCTTTACTTTTACCACGGGTATAGTGACCCCGTAACGTGAGAACAACTCATCATTAAAAGCAATGTCGACTATGTCAACGCTTTGCTGTAACCCAACTTCACATAGAAGATCAAACGCCATCTCACAGAGATGACACCCTTCAGTACTGTATAAAATCAAATCCTTTTCCATAACTCTAATCAGTTCTTATGAGTAATAAGCCAGCAATTATGAATATGCTTGTTTCTTGAGAAATCCAGTGGCAGCGTTTTATCAGAAATATTCTTTGCCTCTAAACCGAGTTCAGTCAACGCTTCCATGTCCATCTTGAAGTGGCGTTTATTATTTGAGAATACGATTGTGCCTTCACTGCGAAGTAAACGTTTCAGGTCACGCATCAACGTTACGTGGTCACGCTGCACGTCGAACGACTGTTCCATGCGCTTAGAGTTTGAGAACGTTGGAGGATCGATAAAGATAAGATCATACTGTCCGCTCGCTTTCGCTAACCACTGCAAACAATCTGCCTGAACATATTGATGCTGGCGGCCTACCTGGCCGTTGAGCTTCATGTTCTCTTTTGCCCATTCTAAATAGGTGTTAGACATATCGACCGTTGTAGTGGACTTAGCGCCCCCCAATGCAGCATGCACAGTTGCAGAGCCTGTGTAAGCGAAAAGGTTAAGGAAATCTTTGCCCTGAGCCATTTGCCCGAGTTTACGACGAGTAATTTTGTGATCCAGGAACAACCCAGTGTCCAGATAATCATGCAAGTTGACAATAAGCTGAGCACCATACTCATTAACTACCATCTTGGACGATTTGGTAGCCAATTTATTGTATTGAGAGGCCCCTTTCTTTTTCTCGCGCACTTTAAGAACCACGTTGTTGGTTTCGACACCCGTTACTTTGATACTGGCGCGAATGATATCCGTCAAACGTCGCTTTGCCGTTTCCTCAGGAATGCTCTTTGGCGCGGCATATTCCTGTATAACCAAATGGTCTTGGTACACATCAACGGCGACATTATATTCAGGGAGGTCAGCATCGTAGATACGATAGCAATCCAAAGCTTCTTTTTTAGCCCACTTTCCAATTTTACCAATGTTTTTCTTCAGTCGGTTTGAAAAGTCAGGAGCAATAACCTGTAAGTCATTGTTATCCGAAATCTGGTCGGCGGAACGTTGTGAAATTGAATAATTTTTTTGGTGACACTGTAACGCACCATTATTCAATTTAAACTGCTTGTCCGCTCTCATACGCAGACAACTCAGCAAGTCATCAGAACTAGAGAAGATGGAAGCCTGGCACCCACCAAACTCTGTCTTAAGTTGGTTTCCAAATTCCGTGTACAAGGCAATAAGGCCGGGTTCTGTTCCCAAACGCTCACCGTAAGGCGGGTTACAGACAATGACACCTTCTCCAAACGACTCTGGCTTAGTCACTTTGCTCGCATCACCCAGTTCAAAGGTAATCAAGTCCTCTACACCGGCCCGTCTTGCATTCTCTTTCGCTGTTCTAAGTACTTTAGGGTCATTATCATAACCCCAGAACCTGCTGTCAGTCTTTTTGACACCGCGACGAGCCTGAACATTTGCCTCAGATTTCACTTCCGCCCACACTTCCGGTTCAAAATCTTCGAGAGATTCAAAGCACCAAGAGCTGCGCTTAACACCTGGAGCCATATTGGCGGCCAACATCGCAGCCTCTATTAACAAAGTTCCTGAACCACACATAGGATCAAGCATGTTCTTGCCCTGCGTCCAGCCACTTCTGGCGACAATAGCGGCAGCCAACGTTTCACGAAGCGGAGCTCTACCAGATTCAGTACGATATCCACGCTGATGCAGACCCGAACCAACCATATCTAGACCGATGAGCGCCTTATCTCTATGTAAACGGACATGAACTCGTACATCAGCAGACTCTTTACTGATATTGGGTCTGGGCAGGTTCTTCTTATTGAAGCAATCGACGACTGCATCCTTTACTTTCATCGCGCCATATTGACTGTTTCGGATTTCCCGGTTGGTGCCGTTGAAATCAACAATAAACTTCTTAGAACTATGGAAATGGTTTACCCAATTAATGGAAGACGCAGCCAGATACAAATCCATATCATCTTGGCAGGTAAACTCAGAAAGGATTTTGACGAAGCGCGAGGCATATCTGCTCCACAAACAAGCACGGTAAATCTGCTCATTTGAAGCTTTAAACTTTACCCCCGCTTGGACAGGCTTAACAGAAGTCAAACCTAGTTGCTCGAGTTCTTGAGCAAGTAAGTTCTCTAATCCATTAGAGGTAACGGCAAGATATTGGTTCATAGTGATCTTCTGACTGTGAAAAATGTTTTTGATTATACCTGACAATCACCTTTCTCACTAAATAAACCTATCAGTTTACCTCTGTTTGTTGCTCATTTGCCCAACCTTTGACCGTCGGAAAGTTATTTGCAATCAATCAAACATTAATTAGCAAAAACTTATATTTAGAACCTATTTTCACTGACCATAGCAATAGTGAATACTTATTTACCCATAAATTGGTCTATACCAACTCACATTTGGCGCTGAAAGTTTCCTACATTTGACCTCAAACGGGGAATAAAAGGTGATAAAGTGCCCCTACTTACTCCGAAAAAAGGTCTAGATAAAGGCAAAAAAAATACAAGAAAGTTGCTAATGGTCAGCTTTTTTAGAACACACTGTATCCAGGTAGCAAACAATGGGATGGGTTATTAAAGGTGCAGACAAAAAAAATCGGCCTATAAGGGCCGATAAATTCTACGAGGAACGTTTAGGAATAATTTTGTATTAACGACTAAGCTGCCACTGCTTTTTCTATTTGGCGCGTTCTCGCGCTCATATACCAGCTCTTAACCAACAAGAGCAATGGGTTGATGTATTCTCATAAACTGATGCGCACAGGTCATTCTGTCGTGCATAACTTTGATGCTTTGTCCGAACAAAACTTCTTTGTTGTTCGTCAGGCTGAATGACTCTAAATCAACCAGCGCACATAAACTTGCGCTTTCTCCTACCTCCAGGACAATAAAGAATCCCTGAGAGTGTTGGTTCACCAGGCGCACCAAATCCCCTTCTTCAGGCTGATACTGGCCATTCTGATGGTCAAAGAACCAACTTTTTGGTTGAACAGGTTTGTGAAAGCGCTTTGCGGCTACGCAATAAAGCGTTAGCTCTGCTTGTCTTGGCTCAGAAAGGCCTAAGATGGCTATCTGGTCTTTAAAGGTTTGGAACGCGGATGCGTCATCGACAGTGAAGTTGTTCTGACCCATCGCGCAATCGACAAGGAGCTTTCGGGATAGATTGGTTTTAAAAACCATTTCATCTCCCAAGTCCAGCATCAGAGAGTCTTCCTTCTCATCCATATACCAGATCCATGTATCGCTGGGTTTAAGCATCGTTCCGTCTCTTATATTTAAAGAATAATCAGACTGTTAGGTAAAACGCTTAATTACCTTTTTGGTCAGTTGAATATAATTCTACAAACGAATAGACAAAAAAAAAGGGGAAAACTCGTTTCCCCTCTTTCGCGTAAAGCTTAGTCAAATTAGTAAGTTACAGTGTTATAGATTCTTCACAATATCTTTGACCAATTTAGGACCATGGTAAATAAAGCCAGAATACACCTGTACCAAAGAAGCCCCCGCCATGAGTTTTTCTTTAGCCGCGACATAAGAGTCAACACCGCCTACACCAATGATAGGCAGCTTACCATCCAAATTTTTTGCCAACAGGCGCACGACTTCGGTGCTACGAGACTGTACAGGTCGACCGCTTAGGCCACCCGCTTCATTGGCATGCTTCATACCCTCAACGATCGTACGATCCAATGTGGTGTTCGTTGCGATCACTCCATCGATCTTATTTTTGATCAAAGAGTCGCAAATCTGGCCAATCTCATCATCACTAAGATCCGGCGCGATCTTTAATGCCAGAGGAACATATTTGTTATGTTTCTCAGCTAGTTCTGCTTGCTTCGCTTTAAGTTCTGCAAGCAGATCATCCAACGCTTCACCGTACTGAAGGCTGCGAAGTCCCGGAGTGTTTGGTGACGATATGTTTACTGCAATGTAGCCAGCGTACTCATACACCTTCTCCATACAGATGATGTAATCCTCTGCACCTTTTTCGATCGGCGTATCTTTGTTTTTGCCGATATTGATGCCAATGATTCCGTCATACTTGGCTTTTTTGACGTTCTCAACCAGGTTGTCAACACCCAGGTTGTTGAAACCCATGCGATTAATGATGCCTTCTGCTTCTACCAGTCTGAACAGTCGTGGCTTATCATTCCCTGGTTGTGGTCGAGGCGTTACAGTCCCTACTTCAACAAAGCCAAAGCCCATCGCGCCAAATGCTTCGATGCACTCACCGTTTTTATCCAGCCCCGCAGCTAAACCAACCGGGTTCTTAAATGTAAGACCCATGCACTCAACAGGTCGATTTGGTAGATGTTGACGATAGAAAAGATCTAGAGGGGTGCCGGTGAAGCGTTTGAAGTTTTGAATAGCGAGATCATGTGCCTTTTCGGCATCAAGTTGAAAAAAGCCAGTTCTGGCAAGACGGTAAAGCATTGTGCCTCCGATAGAAAACCCGTGTAAACGGGGTGGTATTATTTACTTATTTGACTGAACATGCAATTAAGTTTTCGCCTAAATCACAAAAACGCAAACGTTTAGCACAATAATACACCAACAAACGTGACACGGTCACTTGATACTGGCTATTTTGCATAAAAAAAGCGCCCCGAAAGGCGCTTGACTGATATCCGTTACAAAATATCTACTACAGGTTGTTCGCACAATTGAGGTTGAGCAGACTCAACTCTCTTAAGGCCACTGAGAACTTAGCAAACTCATGCACGCTCCCCACTTTGAACTCATTGAGAATATTCTCCCAACGAGCAAGACTATTAACATTGGTTTCCATCCAGTTATCAAGTGACAGGATCACATCACCACTCTCACCACCACAACCGCACTTGAGAACCTGAGCGGTCAACAATCGTTGCTGCCAGTCCAGATCTTCGCGGAATGCCGCTCTTGCCAGAGCCTGCCAGTTGTTATCTACGCCCTGACTGTTGATTTGGTTTAGGAACCAGTGCAATGACAAGCGATCGCCAAGGTGGAAATATAGTTTGGACGCTTGCTCAACGTTATAGTTAGCTTCAGCTGCAATTTCAGAAATATCCACTGCAGAAAGTAAGCTAGACAATCTGGCAACATAATTCGCCAGATCTTTCTCGACTCCTTGTTCTACCCATACATCTGCCTGGGTCTGATGCTCTCCAACTTCATGAGGAACCAAACAAGCCTCTAGTGTCTGCTCTACTTTGATCACATCATCACGATAGCGCGCGACTAAATCTTCAACCGATTGTTTACCCGGACGGTTTCTCAAAATCCAACGAGCCAAGCGACGCAAGGTTCTGCGAACAATGAACAACAACTCATATTGCGCCTGCGAACTGGCGACGTTGTCGAGCTTACGAATTTGCTCGAATGTATACGCAAAACCGTAGATTTCTCGAGACGCCGCATAAGCATTCGCAATGTCGACGACCGTTGCCCCTGTTTCATCCTGCAACTTAGTGACGAAGTTACACCCCATTTCGTTTACCATCTGGTTTGCCAGACACGTAGAGATAATTTCTGCTCTAAGTGGATGATTTGGCATGCTTTCTAGGTAGTTACGGCGTAACTTTGATGGAAAGTATTGAGTCAGTTGTTGTTGATGATAAGGATCATTAGCTATGTCATCGGTAACGAGCTCTTGTTTAAGAACCATTTTGCCGTAAGCCACGAGAACAGAGAGCTCCGGACGGGTCATACCAATACCCTTCTTCTCACGTTCCAGCAGATCTTCATCGGACGGAATGTATTCCAGAGCGCGATCCAGATGGCCTGCTTTCTCAAGCGTGTGAATAAACAGGATTTGCTCTTTAACCAGAGAGATCCCCTGGAATTCGGTCACTGAAATCGACTCAGACTGACAGTAAGCGTCATCCAGAACAATCTCACCCACTTCGTCTTCCATTGACTCTAGAATTTCGTTTCTCTGTTTAACAGTCAGATCACCATTGGAAACCAAGCCGTTCAGGAAGATCTTAATATTGACCTCGTTATCGGAACAGTCAACACCACCAACATTATCAACGAAATCGGTATTAACACGTCCACCACTTAACGCGTATTCTATGCGGCCTAATTGGGTCATTCCCAAGTTACCACCTTCACCGACCACCTTGGCTTTAAGATCGCGACCATTGATGCGCAACACGTCGTTGGCACGGTCACCAACATCTGTATGTGTTTCGGTGCTTGCTTTTACATAGGTACCGATACCACCATTCCACAAAAGATCGACTTCCATCGATAGCAGCATCTTAATGAGATCATTAGGTGCAACAGACGCCTTCTTGGTGCCCAACATCTTTTGGATCTCTGGGGTCAATGTGATCGATTTTGCACGACGCGCGAATACGCCACCACCTTTCGAGATCAATGTAGGATCATAGTCTTCCCAACTAGAACGAGGAAGATCAAACAGACGCTTACGCTCTTGCCAACTTTTTGCAGAAGATTCCGGATTTGGATCAATGAAAATATGCATGTGGTTAAAGGCAGCCTGAAGCTTAATGTGTTTGGATAACAACATGCCATTACCAAACACATCCCCTGCCATATCACCAACACCAATAGCGGTAAAGTCTTCGTTCTGACAGTCTATTCCCATTTCTCTGAAATGACGTTTAACCGATTCCCAACCACCTTTAGCCGTGATACCCATCGCCTTATGGTCATAACCATTTGATCCACCCGATGCAAAGGCATCGCCTAACCAGAAGTTATACTCTTCAGAAACGGAATTAGCCAAATCTGAGAAAGTTGCCGTGCCCTTATCCGCAGCAACAACCAAGTATGGGTCGTCTTCGTCATGTCGGACAACACTCTTAGGCGGAACAACCTCACCCTCAATGATGTTATCTGACACATCCAGCAATGCACGAATGAACTGCTTATAGCAGCGCTGACCTTCCGTAAAGATCTCATCTCGATTCGTTAGGTGTGGTTGACGTTTACATACAAACCCGCCTTTGGCACCAACTGGTACAATGACGGTGTTTTTAACTTGCTGAGCTTTAACCAGACCGAGTATTTCCGTACGGAAATCTTCCTGGCGATCTGACCATCGCAGGCCGCCACGTGCAACCTTACCACCGCGCAAATGAACACCTTCAATATCTGGTGCATATACAAAAATCTCATACGCTGGTACAGGAGCCGGAATGTCAGGAATGTTCTTAGGTTCAAGTTTTAGCGACAACCACGGCTTATGCGCCCCTTGATCGTCTTTTTGATAGTAGTTCGTTCTGAGCGTCGCAGAAATCATTTCCACATAGCGGCGAATGATACGGTCGTCATCAAGACTTTCAACTTTATCCAGTTGCTTATTGATTTTATCAATGACACGTTGCTGCCCTTTCTTGCTGCCTTTTAGTGACGGCATGAAACGCTGAGCGAACAGTTCGACCAAATCTTTTGCCAGATCCGGGTAATGATTAAGAGTGTCCTCAATGTAGTGTTGACTAAATGGGAATCCAACCTGGCGCATGTAGCGGGCATAAGCACGAAGAATCGAGACTTCACGGCCTGTCAAACCAGAACCCAATACCAAGCGGTTGAATCCATCACTTTCTAACTCACCAGACCAAATGGCGGCGAACGCTTGCTGGAAACGATCTCTCGCTTCACGAAGATCAACCACGGCATCACTCTTATGAAGCATCGCAAAGTCGAGGATCCAATATGTCCCGCCGTTAGTTTTTTCGATCTCATAAGGTGACTCTCCGATCACTCGCAACCCAAGGTTTTCAAGCATCGGCATCACATCCGACAGATGGATCGGCTCATCACGGTGATAAAGTTTAAGCTTCACTTCTTTTGAGTTGGCCGACGCTTCCTGAGGTCTGTAAAACAACATACCAAGTTTGTTGTCTTCATCTAACGCCTCCAGGCGCTCAATGTCGGCAACGGCAGAGGTTGGCATCATCGCCTCTTTATATGAGCGCGGAAAAGCTCGGGAATACACTTTAGATAAAGGCAGACCTTTGCTCTCACCAAAGTTAGCCACGATGGCATCAGAGAGTCGATCATCCCAAGAGGCCGAGACTTCCATAAGATTACGTTCTATCGCCTTCACATCTACGTCCATATTATTGTTATCAACCCTTACTATATAGTGGGTTCTCGCCAACGGGCTTTCAGAAAAATAGGTCGTAAATTCAACCTCTTGCTCACAGCCAAAGTAGTTTTGTAGGATCCGTTGGGTATCTTTTCTTAACTCAGTGTTATAACGATCTTTGCTCACGTATACCATACAGCTGAAGAAGCGACCAAAAGGATCTTTGCGCACAAACAAACGGATCAAGTCACGATCCTGCATTTGTACAACACCCATACCAATCTCTAGCAGTTCTTCTTCTCTTGCCTGCAATAGTTCATCTCTTGGATAATTTTCAAGAATATTGCGAAGCGCTTTGTAGGAATAAGATCCCGTACGATAGCCACTGGCATCAAGAATACGTTGCACTTTTTCTCGGATCAGCGGAATTGTAGACACACTCTGGTTATACACTGCCGAGGTGTACAAACCCGTGAATCGATGTTCACCAACGACTTTGCCATTACTATCAAACTTCTTAATGCCGATGTAGTCGGTATAAGCCGGGCGATGGATTCGACTCGCTTTATTACCTTTTGTTAAGATCAACAAGAATGGTTTTTTCGCTTCCAAACGAGCTGAATCAGAGAATTCTGAAATTCTGACAGTGCGGACGCGAGCATCATCGGCAAAAAGACCTAACCCCTTCTCTTCTGTTGGTTTTAGAACTGACTCACCATCTTCATTGACCAAGTCAAATTCTTTATAACCCATGAACGTGAAGTTATGGTCGACAACCCATTCCAGGAATGCTTTAGTTTCCTCGAAACGATCAGCCTCAGTCGGTAATTGCTTTTTGGTTTTTACTAATTCTTTTGTGATCTGTTTAAGCTTGTCAGACATCTCGTCCCATTGATTGACGACCAAGCTTGTGTCCTCAAAAATGGTCACCAATTCTTGTTTGAGCGCGTTCATTTCTTGTTTGTTACTTAAACGATCGACTTCGATGTGAAAAATCGACTGAAGGTGCCCTTTACCTTCATTGACGGAAGTGATCTGGCCAGCGCTATCTCGTTCGCACTGGGTTGGGCCGTGAAGCATAATATGACAAGTGAGATCTAAGCGAATAAGTGCCATCTTCACTGAGTCAACCAAGAATGGTGAATCAGGAACCGCGATTTCCAGAATAGTATGTGTCGATTGCCAGCCATGTCTGCTGACAGTTGGGTTAAATACGCGAACAGAAATTTCGTCGTATTTCTTTTCATTCAAATGATGCCATAAACTAACAACAGCACCATATAAGTCAGATTCGTTTCGTTGCAGCAAATCATCAGGGGAAACATTGCTGAAAATGTGTTTGGCGAGTTTAGTTACTAAAGGCTGATTCGCACCTTCAACTTTGGATTCAATCAGCTGATAAACTTTCTCCAGTAGAACCGGAACTACAGGTTCACGCGTGGTCATGGTAACGCTCCACTTTTTTGTTTTTATGGGGGGTGTAGGCTTGTGTATATACCCAAGTCACTTGGATATATTGTAAAAGTTTTATTGAGAAAGGGTTAATAAAAAATAGAGGAACTTACAGGGAAATGTTTGATTGTGTGACTGATGCACTTATTCATATCACTAGGATAATGCCTGGTTACAGTGATTCTAACCGTACAAACTTATTGTTCTGGTCAGTTATCAAGCAAAATCTACCTTTGATACCCATTTGTGTAACAAACGGACGAAACTTAGCCGCCGGAAGTTGCAGTTTTAACCCCTGGTCGGTGAAAACCAAAATACTGGATGCATAACCAGTATAGTAATTTAGATAGTCCCTATAAGGGATATTTAACGTGAAATAGTAGTGTTTCATTACTCGAATAGACGTTAATGTCGATTTTTTCGCTTTTAAAGGTAGTGATTTAATTCAAAGACAACTGTATGTATATACAGTTGTCTTTTATTTGTCGCTTAAGACTCTAGCGCTTTGCTTACTTTCTCAAACAAGTCTTTCGCCAGGTTATCCAGATTGCGTAGCTTTTCAAGCTCTTGTTTAATCAAAGCTTGACGCTCAACGTCATACTTTTTGAATTTCAATAGTGGATCGATAAGTCTTGATGCTACCTGTGGGTTAGACTCGTTCAGTTTAGTCAGAATTTCACCAGCAAACTCATAGCCTTGCCCGGATTTGTCATGGAATCGTCTCGGATTCATGTTAAGGAATGAACCAATTAAACTGCGAGTTCGATTTGGGTTACTCAAACTGAATGCACAATGAGACATGCAATTTTTAACGTTCTCCAACGCATCTTCTGCTGGATTCATTCCCTGTAATGCGAACCATTTGTCCATCACCAGTCCGTCGTGACTCCACTTCTCACTATAGTCATCCATAATATTCTGACGGTAGCTGAGTGCCGCACTATTTGCAGCAGTCATTGCCGCCATCGTATCCGTCATGTTGTTCGCAGACTGATATTGCTTTTCAGCAAGGTGAGCGTACTCATTAACATTGACAAGATACTGTAGACAAAGATTTCTTAGTGAACGTTTACCAATTGCGTTATGTTCAATCGTGTATTCAAATTGAGCTAACGTGTGATAAAGCGCGGCGAACTCGTCTTGAAGTGCATTTGCAATCAGCAACTTGATCCCTTTAAGTACATCACATACTGCATCGACATCAACTATGTCATACCAACCAGCGACTTCATTAAAGCTTGGCAATGATAACGCTTCCGAGATAAATGCGTGATCAAGTTTTTCATTCAGGATGACACCTCTGAACGCGTCAATAACAAGTTCAGGCAGTTCAACAGCTCGACCGTTTTGCACCGATACAACATTGGACTTGATGTATTTCGCCAACAGCATCTGACCTGCATCCCATTTTGCAAATTCATTCTGAGCATGAACCATTAGAAATGCTAACTGCTCATCACTGTAATTGAAATCCAAACGTACTGGCGCAGAGAATTCCCTTAGCATAGATGGAACAGGCTTACTGTTTACCTGCTCAAAAGTAATTGCCTGCTCAGATTCTGTGATATTAAGCACATTACCGACACGCACACCGTTACAGTGTAACTCGATAATTTTTCCATGTTCATCATAGAGTTCCACGTCAAAAGGAATATGGAGAGCTTGTTTATCAGACTGATCTTGTGTCGCCTTAGTTTCTTGATTTACCGTCAGAGTGTAAGTTTTTGCCACTTCGTCATAATGATCAGTCACCGTGAGCGTTGGTGTCCCGGACTGGCTATACCACAAACGGAATTGTTTCAGATCGATACCCGATGCATCTTCCATCGCTGAAACGAAGTCTTCACATGTTGCAGCCGTGCCATCGTGCCTTTCGAAGTATAATTTCATCCCGGCCTGAAACTTTGCTTCCCCAAGCAAAGTGTGCATCATCCGAATGACCTCGCTGCCCTTCTCGTAAACAGTTAAAGTATAGAAGTTATTCATTTCTATCACTTTTTCTGGTCGAATTGGGTGCGACATTGGACTTGCATCTTCTGCAAACTGAGGCCCGCGAATTATTCTGACGTTATTAATACGATTCACAGAACGAGATCCCAAGTCAGAAGAAAATTCTTGGTCGCGGAATACTGTCAAACCTTCTTTTAGACTCAGTTGGAACCAATCGCGACAGGTTACCCGGTTACCTGTCCAGTTGTGGAAATACTCGTGTCCAATAACTGCCTCAATCCCAAGGTAATCAGTGTCAGTCGCAGTCTGCTCATTTGCCAATACAAATTTGGAGTTAAAGACGTTAAGACCTTTGTTTTCCATCGCACCCATGTTGAAGAAATCAACAGCGACAATCATGTAAATATCCAGGTCGTACTCCAAACCAAAACGTTCTTCATCCCACTTCATAGAATTGATTAGCGAGACCATCGCATGGTTTGCACGATTAAGATTTCCTTTGTCGACAAATATTTCAAGCGCTACATGTCGACCAGAGCGTGTTGTGTATGAATCCCTTAATACATCAAAGTCACCCGCAACCAAGGCAAATAAGTAAGAAGGTTTAGGGTGTGGATCTTCCCATGTAACAAAGTGCTTACCCGATTCCAGATTTCCTTCTGCAACCTTGTTTCCGTTACTCAACAGAAACGGAAAGGCATCCTTGTCAGCGATGACCTTAGTTGTGTATTTGGCAAGAACATCCGGACGGTCGAGGAAATACGTGATGCGTCGAAAACCTTCTGCTTCACATTGAGTACAGTATGCGCCGTCTGAGATATAAAGACCTTCAAGTGCAGTATTGGTTGAAGGTGAAATCTGGTTCTCTATCTTGAGTTCAAACTCTGATGGCAGGTTATGAAGCTCGATTCCGGCATCGGTTATAACATAATCATTCCACGATACGCCGTTAATATCGACACTGATTAGTTCAATGCCTTCTCCATCCAGCGACAATGTCGAAGATTGTGCCAACTGTTTTACTTGAGAAACTGCGACCACTTTTGTTGCAGTCTCATGTAAATCAAAAGTTAGGTTTACATCTGTGATAGTGTGAGAAGGTGATTGATAATCACTACGATACTTGGCTTTAGGTGCTGACTCGGTCATCCTTTAGTCCTTATAGTTTTATTTACAGCAATATATGCTTAGTCACGAACGATTATATACTGATCAATGCGCTAGTGCGCAGCGGAAACCAAAAAAAGCGCCAACAAAAGTTAGCGCTTTCCACCAAAAAACTGAGAGGTATTAGCGGATGCGGTTTAACACTGCAAACATGTCACCGTCTTCAACTTCTAGCGTCAGTTCGTCTTTATTCAGAGTGTAGGTTGCGTCATGCTCACCATCTTTATAAAGCAACACGATGTGGTCGTCTTCAGTATAATAAACGCCACTATGAATCGCTTCATCTCCATCGGCTGAACTTACACGAAACGTAAAAACAAAGTCTGGCTGCAAAATCAGATCCATTCGCGCAATATCTTGTGCATGTTTGTCTGCACCACTCACACTCACCGATGACCAAATACCAGCCAAAGCATTAGGTAACGCCTTAGTGAATACCACTCCATTAAGGTTCAACATATTGTGGTTGCCGCTGTAACTATAGACCTGAGGTTCATCGGAGTTCAATCCAAGAATAATGGTATCGTCATTGGCTGTAAACAAACCTTCCCAATGCTCGATACTGTAATCCTGCTTTTGAATGTCGATCGTAAATGAATAGTTTGAGCCGAGTGACAGCTTGATCGCTAGAAAGGTATCCGGTGATTCCGTTGGATTCGGATTCACAAGGTACCAGTCACCAAGCAAGAATGGCTGATCAAACTGAGTTAAATCATTGTTATCTTTACGTGTTTCCGAAAACACCCCGAACGAAATAACACATAAAAGTAGTGTAATCCATCTCATATGTATCCCCCTCACCATTACATTAAGCTTAGGTTGGTTAATACGAGATTGCGAAGTTTTTTGATCTAAATCACGATTTTTAAAATTTTCGTATCAGCTTTGAGTCACCCTTAGTCATAAAAAAAGCGAGCCTTAAGCTCGCTTTTTGATTAATAACTATCTGACTAAGATCGACCATTTACCATATCAACCATAATAGCCACAGCTTCATTGAGATAAGCATCCGGCACTTCATAGTCTTTCGGTATGTCTTCCAGTGTCTTGTAAGGTTTTTTCCCTGCGGCCTTCTGGCGAAGATTCACTCTTTCAAGTCGGAGTTCATCACTTTTGTCGCTCTCAGCCTGGCGCGCAGACTTGCTCAATGATAAAGTCTTGTCGTCTTTTTCCGTTTTGTACTTTGCAATGTCTTCAGCAATGAAGCCAAACTCCATATCTGATTCGATGCGCTTCTCATGCCTTACTGTCAGTGTTTTGATAAGCTCTTCGTTACGTTGTAACATTTGATATTTTGCTTTATCAATACTATCCCAAGGTAGCGCATTGTCTTCTACACTCTCTCCGGTTTCTGCCGGATCGATAGGCGTAGGAAATGCGATATCAGGAACAACACCTTTGTTTTGCGTACTGCCACCGTTGATACGATAGAACTTTTGGATTGTGTATTGAACATACCCAAGCTCTTTGTCGAACAGATCGTAAATATGATTCAGAGAACGATGCTGTTGTACCGTACCTTTGCCGAAAGAATTTTCGCCAAGGACAATCGCACGACCATAGTCCTGCATTGCCGCTGCAAAAATCTCAGAAGCCGACGCACTGTATCGATTGACCAGTACGGTTAGCGGACCGTTATAACTGATTTTACCATCAGTATCACTATTGACGTTGACTCGACCATAACTGTCTCGAACCTGTACTACCGGGCCACTTTCAATAAACAATCCTGACATTGCCGTTGCTTCAGTGAGTGCACCGCCACCATTGTTACGTAAATCGACAATGATCCCGTCAACACCTTTTTCTTTGAGCTCGGTAATCAGTTTGTCGGTATCTTTAGATAATCCAACATAAAAACTTGGAACTTCTAGAACACCGACTTTCTTACCATCTTTCTCAATCACTTCGGACTTAACAGCGCGGTCTTCTAAACGGATCTTATCACGAACAATCTCGACAACTGTCGCTTTCGCATCTTTGCCTTCAGGCAGAATCTGCAATTTGACTTTCGTTCCTTTCGGACCTTTTATCAATTGCACAACATCATCCAATCGCCAGCCAATCACATCGACGATATCTTCGCCATCCTGACCAACGCCAATGATTCTGTCCCCTTCGCCAAGTTTTTTGCTGTTAGAAGCAGGACCACCAGCAACCAAAGAGCGAATCACGGTGTAATCATCCGTCATTTGAAGCACCGCACCAATCCCTTCCAGAGATAGGTTCATCTCTGACTGAAATTGCTCCGCTGAGCGAGGTGACAAATAACTGGTGTGCGGATCCACTTCTCTGGCGAAAGCATTCATGTAGACCTGAAATGCATCTTCATTATGAGACTGTGTTAAACGCTTGATGGCATTGTTGTAACGTTTACCGAGCGTTTCTTTGATCTCTTTCCAATCCTTTCCAGCAAGTTTCAGATTGAGCGCGTCATATTTAACGCGTTTACGCCACAACTCGTTAAGCTCAGCTTCATCTTCAGCCCAAGGTGATTCCGATCTGTCGAGCGTAATGCTTTCGTCCTTGTCAAAAGTCATTTCATTGTCTAACAACGAAAGTGCATAGGCAAAGCGGTCATAACGCTTCTGCATGGAAAGGTTGTAAACGTCGAACGCAATTTGGTTATTTCCGGCTTTCAGCTGATCATCAAGTTTTGTCGACCATTGTTGAAAACTGTCAATATCTGCCTGCGTGAAAATGTTGCGGTTGTAGTCGAGCATTTCCAAATAACGGTTAAATATCGCTTTTGAAAACTCGTCATCAAGGGTGAAGTGTTTATAGTGAGACCTGGTAAACCTGGAGGTAACACGTTTACTTGCAGTTTCATGTTGTACTTCAGGAGCTAAGGAAGGAATATCCGATTTTTTAAATTTAGCTTCTAAAGCGTGAGCCGAAGACGCTGCTAGCCAGAGGCTAGCAGCAATTATCGATAGTTTTGAACGGCACTTCATGCGTAGGGATTTCTCCTTTATGCGCGCAGGTGCTCCGCTTTAACAACCATTTGTAGGCCATTTACTAGCTGAACGCGCACATCTTCCTTATTGATTTCAACAATGGTCGCTGCCATGTTCCCTTTGCCCATGTTTACGTTTACTTGCTTACCAATGATCATTTCATCGGCATTCAGAGCGCGCGTTTCAACTGGCTTATTTACTTTCGTTGTTTTATTTGTATTGTTCTGAGGCTTGCGAGCTTGTGGCTTTTTCGCTTTCGGCTTCGCCTTTCCTTCTTCACGGGCTTTTTGTGCTTGCTCTTTACGACGTGCAGCTACTTTCGCCTTGCTTTCCGCTAACGTTGCTTGCGCATGTTCAACGTGTTCAGCTTCTAGTTCACCGCACTCATTGCCGTCTAGGTCAACACGCACTGCGCCCGGCTTAACACCGTGAAGATAACGCCATGAAGAAGTGTATTGTCTTAACGCTGCACGTAGCTGAGTCTTACTTACCTTCTCGTCATCTTTTAGACGTTCAGCAAGATCTTGAAAGATACCAATTTTAAGTGGTTTCGCTTCACCTTCTACAGTAAAGCATTTAGGGAAACATTCAGCAATATACGCGATAATTTCTTTGCTGTTCTTCAACTTCTCAGTGTTTTCCATGTGGGTTCCTGGTTAATGCGGTTATCCGCGAAGCATTAAGAAAAATATTCTTGGTATTATAGTGACCTGCACTAGAAAAACCACAGGCAAATTTCATTTTAGCCCACGTTTGTATGGGAATTGAGCACCTTTTCTACGGATTTCATGAAGTTCGTGAGTCCAATTTCATCGATTTCACTGAATCGACCAATAGTTGGGCTATCAATATCCAAAACCCCGGCAACTTCACCATTTATTGAAAATGGAATCACTATCTCAGAGTTGCTCGCCGCATCACAGGCAATATGACCTTCAAACGCATGAACATCGTATACACGTTGTACAGTGTTTGTAGCCACAGCGGTACCACACACTCCTCGGCCAACAGGAATTCGAACGCAGGCTGGTTTTCCTTGAAAAGGACCCAGTACCAGTTCGCCTTCTTTCATTAAGTAAAAACCTGCCCAATTGAGGTCAGCCAACTCCATGAAAAGAAGTGCACTAATATTAGATAAGTTAGCAATAAAGTCGCGTTCGGACTCGATGAGAGCCGTAGCTTGCTTAGCCAAGCGCTCATAGTTCTCTAGGTTCATGAAATTTCCAATAATTATACTTTTTAAAATGTCCCGATATACGTACAATGCCACACAATCGTAATAGGAATTATTCTCACAAGTATGACAGACACGAATGACACTATTAGCCGTTCCTGGTTAATAACTCAAGCAAAAAATCACAAGTCGCGATTGATTGTTGCGAACGTAATCGCAGTTATAGCGACCTTGATTAGCGTCCCTATCCCACTATTAATGCCATTAATGGTAGATGAAGTCCTGCTTAACCAACCAGGAGCGGGCCTGGAGTATATGAATAAAGTCCTGCTCGAGGACTGGCAGACGCCTATTGGGTACATTGCGTTGACGCTGTTGTTAGTCGTACTAATGCGTACCGCCAGTCAGGCACTGAATATTCTGCAAGGAAGGCAATTTACCCTCGTATCGAAAACCATCACTTACCAGATCCGTTGCAAAATGATTGATAAACTCGGTCGGATCAGCATCAGACAGTATGAAACAAGGGGAAGCGGCGGCATTAATGCCCATTTGATCACCGACATCGAAACCATCGATCAGTTTGTTGGTTCAACCCTCAGCAAATTTATCATTAGCCTTTTGACCGTCCTTGGCACTGCTATCGTTCTGCTTTGGCTAGAATGGCGTCTTGGATTGTTCATTCTTTTAGTCAACCCGGTTGTCATCTACTTCTCCAGAAAACTTGGCAACATGGTGAAACACCTCAAAAAGCAAGAGAATCAGGCATTTGAGAAGTTTCAAAATCGTCTCGTAGAAACCCTTGATGGTATCTATCAATTGCGTGCGGCAAACCGAGAAAGGGACTTTCTCCAGCAACTCAAAGATCACGCAAATGAAGTGCGCAATAATGCTGACAAATATGCCTGGCAATCTGAGGCCGCCGGGCGTCTCTCTTTTCTGCTCTTCCTTATTGGATTCGAGTTATTCAGAGCGGTTGCGATGGTGATGGTTCTGTTCAGTGATTTGACTATTGGTCAGATCTTCGCAGTCTTCGGCTATCTATGGTTCATGTTGGGTCCGGTTCAGGAACTTTTAAGTATACAGTTCTCGTGGTATAGCGCCAAAGCCGCTCTCGGACGTATCAACACCCTACTTGTATTGGAAGAAGAAGCCAAACCATTGAGTAAGATCGATCCGTTTACACCGGAAAAACAAGTAGATGTATCTATCCAACATCTATGTTTCTCGTACGATCAGGATAAAGATGTTCTGGACAATTTGAGTTTGGAGATACCCGCTGGTAAGAAAGTGGCACTGGTTGGCGCAAGTGGTGGTGGCAAGTCCACCCTCATTCAGTTACTTATCGGTGTCTATAAACAGCGCAGTGGCATTATCAAATTCAATGGTGCGAGTACAGATGACATAGGTTTTGACATTATTCGGGATAAAATTGCTGTTGTTTTACAGCAACCTATACTCTTTAATGATAGCTTGAGGCATAATCTGACTCTGGGCCGGGAATATGATGACTTCTCACTCTGGAATGCGCTCAAAGTCGCTCAACTTCAGGACGTCACGGATAAACTGGTCGACGGTCTTGAAACACAGATTGGTCGGAATGGTATCCGTTTATCTGGTGGGCAACGTCAAAGGCTTGCGATTGCCAGAATGATCCTTAGTGATCCACAGTTTGTTATTTTGGATGAAGCAACTTCGGCGCTTGATACTGCCACAGAAGCCGCCTTGCATACTGCGCTCAGTGAATTCCTCAAAGATAGGACGACACTTATCGTGGCTCACAGGCTTTCTGCGGTGAAACAGGCCGACCTTATTTATGTATTGGAAGATGGACAAGTTACTCAATCAGGCACACATATTGAATTGGTCGAAAAAGAAGGTTTGTATCAAACCTTGTATGGCTCCGTACAATCCGCCAGTTAATGTCCCGTACATAGACTCATCGGATGGTTATCTCCGATGAGTCGTCACGCTCACCCAACGGTACCTACCCAAGTTCGTCTTTGTCAGGGCTGCGAATTACCCGTGGATATCGTTGAGCTTAAGCGAGGTTACAGTGCCGATTGCCCAAGATGCGGTACACAGTTATATCGCAGCGACAACTATTCATTAAATGGCAATCTTGCGCTGGCCATTACCTGCTTACTGCTATTCATTCCATCCCATTTCTTCGACTTCATTACCATTAGACTGGTTGGAATGATGATCGAAGGAACACTCATCGAAGGCATTTTTGCGCTAATAAGAGAAGGCTATCCCGCTATTGCGTTATTGACGCTTTTTTGCCATACCATTGCACCATTAGCAATGTGTGGCTCGGTGGTCACGGCTCATATCGCTTTGAAGCGGCGCTGGTTTAAGACCCTCAAGTACTCACTGAGTATCTTGTCTCACAGCCGAAACTGGGTGATGTTAGACGTATTTTTAATCAGCGTAGCCATTTCGTGCTTCAAATTACAAGACTACTCTGACATCTATATTGGACATGCACTTTATAGCCTGGTTATTTTACAGATTCTTACTATCGTAATGATTGGGCGAGTCAGTACCCGACGCTATTGGGAAGCTTGGAAGCCAGAAAGTGACTTACCGGTTCTGAAAAAACAAGTCCACTGCCATAACTGTCACCTGTCTCAACCAGAGGGCACACAGTGTCTGCGGTGCGGAAAAGATCTGCACCACCGCAAACCCCACTCGATTCAAAAAACATGGGCTCTTTTAGTCGCAGCCACCATAGCAATCTTTCCAGCAAATCTGATTCCAATATCTATTTTAATTACGAACGGTCAACGATTGGAAGATACTATATTTTCTGGCGTCGCCTCGCTGATTACCAATGATATGCTAGGCATCGCCATCATCATATTTATTGCCAGTATTGTTGTCCCGGTTGCGAAAATCATCGGCCTCGCCTATCTGTTATTCTGTATTCAGTTTGATAAGGTTAAAAACCATCGATTTGAAATGACCATTTATCGTGGCGTCAAATGGATTGGTAAGTGGTCGATGACCGACCTCTTCGTCATATCTATCATGTTAACGTTGGTAGACAGAGGTCAAATCCTTAATTTCACCCCTGGTTTTGGTGCAGTCGCGTTTGGTGTAGTCGTTATTTTGACTATGTTAGCGGCAGAAACGATTGATCCCCGTTTACTGTGGGACAGATATAACGCCAAGTCGTCTGTAGAACCCAATAACAAAGTTGAGAAATAGCTTTAATGAGTAACGATTATCAACAGCAGTCTTCCTATAATCCAGAGATTAAAAAGAACCGACATATGTCCCCGCTCTGGATTCTGCCTATTCTCACGATTGCCCTTGCCGGGTGGTTACTGGTTAAAGCCGTCCATGACGCAGGTCAACGGGTACAGATCTATTTCTCAGACGCACAAGGATTGATTGCAGGTCGAACAACCATAAGATATCAGGGTCTCGAAGTAGGCATGGTTCGTGACATTAATCTATCTAAAGATCTTACCAATATTTACGTCGATGCGGATATTTACCCTGAAGCCACCAAACTATTGGGTGAAGATACGAAATTTTGGCTGGTAAAACCGTCGGCCTCTCTATCAGGAATTTCCGGGCTGGATGCGCTCGTTTCGGGAAACTACATCGCTATCTACCCCGCTACAGACTCTGATACGTCAAAAACTAAGTATACCGCTCTGGAATCCGTCCCAACAGAACTCGCGGTCAATGATGGTCTGACTGTCACCCTGAAAGCCAGAGACCTGGGTGGGATCTCTGTCGGTTCTAAAATTGTTTACAAGAAGATCCCTATCGGTGAGGTGTACAGCTTTAAGCTCGATGACGATGCGGAAACCGTGATTATTAACGCCTCCATACAAGAGGAGTTTCGCCATATCATCACCAACAAAAGCCGTTTTTGGAATGTCAGCGGCATTGGTGCTAATGTCGGTTTTCAGGGAGTCGATGTCAGGTTGGAAAGCCTGAGTGCAATCCTGGGTGGTGCCATTGCCGTCGATTCACCTGATGGTGGCGAACCCGTCAGTACAGGGACAGATTTCAGACTCTATAAAGATCTCAAAACCGCTGGTCGAGGGATTCCAATCACCATTGCGGTACCAGACAACAACAACCTAAAAGCCAACGGCTCCCCTATCGTCTATCGCGGGCTGGAAATCGGTCGCATTAATAATCTGGCTCTGAATGACAACAGAGATTCGATTATCGCCTCTGCATCCATAGAGCCAGCCTTTAGCGATATGCTTAATCAAGGGACACTGTTTCTGTTGGAAGAAGCAAAGGTATCACTATCCGGTGTCGAAAACCTTTCAAACCTCCTCACGGGTAACTACTTGACTCTGGTCCCCGGAACCGGCGACCAAGTTCGCGATTTCGTTGCCATCAAACAAGATGAACTGGATCGAGTTCAGGCTAATTCAGTATCTCTTCGTCTAATGTCAGACAACTCGTTTGGTCTCGAGCCCGGCAGCAGCGTGCTCTATCGCGGTATACCAGTCGGTACGCTTAACAGTGTTGAACTGGTAGACGATCAGGTAGCAATGGATATCTCGATTGAAAAAGAATTCAAACATCTTATTCGCTCAGAAAACCGTTTTTTCGTTACCGGTAGTGCTTCAGCAGAGCTGACGAAATCGGGGCTCAATGTTACCGTACCTCCAGCCAAGCAATTGCTAACGGGCTCAATCAGCTTCGTAAGTGAAGGACGTAACACTGACCGTGCCGAATTCCCGCTATTCCAGACCAAGTCACTGGCAGAACTAGCAAAACATGACCAAAATGGTTCCATGCGTCTTACCTTATTCGCCAATGAGCTTCCACCGATTCAGGAAGGCAGCCCTATCCTGTACCGAAATATGCAGGTTGGTTCGATTTCTGACTATTCGCTCGCCGATGGTGGCGTCTATATCAACGGTTCAATTGACAATAAATATAAACATTTAGTCACACCACAATCGGTTTTCTGGAACCGATCCGGTGTAGAAGTGGAAGCATCCCTTGCAGGGGTGAGTGTCAAAGCTGCCCCACTAAAGACATTGATTGATGGTGGTATTGCCTTTGACAGTATGCCGGGTATCGAAAACAAGATTGGCAAGCGCTGGAAACTCTATCAAGACTTCAATGCTGCACGAAAATTTGGCCGTTCTATTACTCTGTTTACCACAGGTTCGGAGCAGCAAATCAGTAAAGGGATGGCGATTAAATATCAGGGTGTCAAAGTGGGTGAAGTCATGCTCACTTTGCCGGACTTTGAGCGACAACGTATCGAAGTCATTGCACGAATCCTACCTGAATTTGTTGATCGCGTGACAACCTCCGACAGCTATTACTGGCTTGTCAAACCAGAAATAGGCCTAAGCGGCGTAAAAAACCTTGGCGCGATTGTCTCTCAATACATAGCGGTGGAACCGGGAAAGGGCCCTAACAGCAAACAATTCGAACTGAACAACTTCGCCAAAGTTGAAAACGGGGTTGAGTTTATATTGCAGAGTGAACAGCGTGGCTCTATCAAAGCAGGTACCCCAGTGCTTTACCGGGATATTGAAGTAGGACGCGTCACCCAAGTGGAACTGGGTCCATTTGCCGATCGAGTTGTATCGACTATCCAAATAGAGCCCAAATATGCCTATCTGGTGCGAGCTAACAGTGTTTTCTGGAACGTCTCTGGTGTCGACGTGCAGATTGGATTAAGTGGCGCAAATATTAAAGCGGGTACGGTAGACAGTCTGATCAGGGGAGGCATCACCTTCTCTACGCCCGAAGGTAAACAGCTGCAACCTAAAGCTGAGCCCGGACAAACCTTCTACTTAAACAAAGCGGCTGACCCAAGCTGGACTGAATGGCGTACCGCCATCCCTGCGCCATAGCGTCAACACAGCCTAGAATTAAGCCCGCATTACGCGGGCTTTTGTTTAATTACCCCATCACTATGTATATAATTCGCGGTAACACATACTAAGTACGTTTAAGGCTTCACTTTGCATTCCAATGTTTACCTTCCCACTGAGTTTCTCAGCCATGTCGAATCGTTCCTTCCCGACGAACTCAACATGGAAGATTTTATCTCTGCTTGCCAACGACCTCTGAGAAAGAGCATTCGCGTGAATACGCTAAAAGTGACCGTTGAAGATTTTCAGCGACAAGCCGCTCAAAAACAGTGGCAGCTAACCCCGATTCCATGGTGTGAAGAAGGTTTTTGGATAGATGCAGATGAGTCACGAGTACCACTGGGAAATACTGCCGAACATATGGCTGGGCTATTCTACATTCAGGAAGCCAGCTCAATGCTCCCTCCCAGTGCGCTGTTCGATGACTGCGATACATCTTATGAAGCAGTATTAGACATGGCAGCGGCACCGGGCTCTAAAACTACACAAATTGCGGCATTAATGGGTAACAACGGGGTGCTGGTTGCTAACGAATACGCAGCTAGCCGCGTTAAAGTGCTCCATGCAAACATTGAGCGTTGTGGGGTCCGAAATGTAGCAATGAGCAATTACGATGCACGGGTATTCGGAGGATGGTTGCCTGAACAGTTTGACGCCATTCTGCTCGACGCCCCCTGTTCTGGAGAAGGTACCGTACGCAAAGACCCGGACGCGATGAAAAACTGGAGTCTCTCGTCTACTCAAGAGATAGCCCAAACACAAAAAGATCTTATCGAAAGTGCATTTCATGCGTTAAAAGTGGGCGGAAGCCTGGTCTACTCGACCTGTGCACTGAGCCCAGAGGAAAACCAGAACGTCGCCCATCACTTAAAAGAGACATTTGGTGATGCGGTCGAGTTTGTCAGCCTTTCAAATCTGTTTCCTCAAGCCGATAAAGCGACAACTGCCGAGGGCTTTCTTCATGTGTTCCCTCAAACCTATGATAGTGAGGGTTTTTTCATCGCTAAGTTTCACAAGGTGGCTTCATCTACACCACCTACTGTCAAGAAACGTCTTGGTAAGTTTCCATTTAGCCCACTTAGCCGCAAAGAATTTAGTGACGTTGTCACACACCTTAAACAATCACTGGCAATTACATTGCCAGACGAATGCACTCTATGGAAACGTGACAGTGACATCTGGTTATTTCCAACCGCGCTAGAACCAATGTTGGGTCAGTTCCGTTTCTCTCGCATGGGGATTAAGATTGCTGAGCAGCACAAGAAAGGCTATCGATGGCAACACCAGGTCGCAACAGCACTCGCAGATAGCAATGTGTCAGCGGTTTCGCTGAACACCGATGACGCCAGAGAATGGTTTATGGGTCGTGACGTCAGGCCCGAGGGCATATCAGGCAAAGGCGAAGTGTTTGTCAGCTACAAAGGGTTTGTCATTGGTTTAGGCAAATGGGTGGGAAACAGAGTAAAAAACGGCCTTCCAAGGGAGTTAGTACGCGACAAAAACCTGTTTTAGTCCAGAGAGATAGCGGTTTTTGCTAGCAAAAACCGCTACTGACATCGCATTTTTCCTGTTCTGTACTACACTTTAAAGGTTATCAAAACATAGACAAACAATTCAGTCTTGCGTTTTAAGTGCTCGTTTTAAGTGTTGATATAGAAAGTCTCTCAGGCAAGTTTTAGCAATCAAGCTTGTTTAAAACAGTTAGCGTAGGCTCTCCATGAGCCATTCCCCTAGGCCCAAATCAGGATCAGTTTTGGGCCTCTTTTTGTTTTTCTCAAAAAGCCGGACTAATTAGTCCTTGGTTACCAAGCTGATTCCCTCTTTACTGATGGTAATCTTACCCTGCTTATAAAGAGTACCAATACTCTTCTTATAAGTGCCTTTACTGGTCTTAAATGTCGCAAAAATCGCTTCGGGTGTAGACTTGTCACTCAGTGGCAAGAAGCCTCCCTTTTTCTCTAACAGGCTTAGAATTTTCTCACTGAGGTCGTCCATTTTTGCCACACCGACTTTCTGTAGCGACAGGTCAATTTTCCCGTCTGCGCGAACCTGCTTGATGTAACCTTTGAGCTTTTTGCCAATAAACAGCTTACCAAAGACATCTGACGGAAAAATCATTCCCCAGTGCTCACCGTTAATGATTGCCTTATAACCAAGATCACTGCGTTCAGCGATAAGCAATTCTACCTGTTGGTTAGGTTGATAACGTGCCGGCGTCTTATCCAGTAACTTGTTGAACTTAGTTGTACCAACAATACGACCTGAAGCTTTGTCCGTGTACACATAGACAAGTATGGTTTGACCCGCTGACAATCTGCCACGCTGCTCACTAAAAGGAATCAATAGATCTTTCTCTTTGATGCCCCAGCTAGCAAATGCACCAACGTTATTGATACCCTCAATCTTCATCAACCCCCACTCACCAACTTGTGCAACTGGTGTTTCTTTTGTGGCCGCTATTTGATTATCAGCGTCAAAATAGAGAAAAACATCAACCACATCACCAATAGCGATGCCTTCCGGGGCGCTTTTTTTGGACAGCAAAATGGAGCCATAGTCTTCTCCGTCCAAAAACCAGCCAAACTCGGCTTCTTTTATCACTTCTAGCTGGTTAACTCGACCTACGTTAATCATTGTGTTTATCTCTATTTGGGTAATTGCGGCGATTATACCTATCTCGCTTTAAGATGCTAGTTTCCCATGGTTCTGATATGCTTAGAACTATCAAGGTACACGGAGAAGTTGTTTGATCACCGTAGACAAGCAAGACGCTATCACTTTAAAAATCGCGCATGTGATGGCCAATTCAAAAAAACTGGATTTGGATGTTTTCCTATTTATTCCCAATGAACTTGGGATGAAATCGCATTTAATTTCCGAATCCGACTTCTATTATGACTCAATGTCGCAAAAACGCGCCTATTTCAGTAATGAAACCTTATTGCCTTTGGTGCACTCCCGCTTAGCCAAAAGAGGAAGGCTGTCTAATACCCAATACCGAGTAAGTCTGAGTCTTTTTGCATATCAATATGCCATGGCGCTGGACAAAGCCATCGCAACGCTTAAAGACACCACAAAAGAGGAACTCACCGCGGATGAAATCGATGAGGTCATTGAACTCGCTATCGACATCCTTAGGAAACTACGTCGCTCGGTGCCCTTTGAAGAGAACCTTAAACGTCACTACGCTAACATTGATAATTACCTATCCTGGTACACCGGGCAAAAATTCCTTGAACTCGTCGTCTATATCCCTAACGGCAAGGCCTACACGCCTCTCAAAGAGCGTTTGATTACCATAGTAGAGAAAGAACAAGCACACAGAAACCTCAACAACTACAACTCAGATCAAGTGCGTAAAGATGCGACACGGCTGAGTAACAAAATGCGCTTACTTCGCCGTTTGATAGAACATCCCATCGTCCTTCAAGTGAAAATGACATCCATGGGCAACAACACTAAGCGGTTCATCAAAGGCATCGCTACCGGATTAGTAATGCTGTTTGTGACCTCTGCGGTGATTCTGGCCAGAGACTACCTTGGAGAAATCACCGCCTCCTTTATCCTGGTCATGTCGGTGATTTACGCGCTTCGAGAAGTTTTTAAAGATGATCTACGTGACATCATGTGGCGTTGGATTCAGAGAGGAAAGCCCAAGTGGCGTCGCCGATTCATCGACGCAACAACCAAAAAGGAAGTGGGAAAAAAAATAGAGTGGCTGGACTACATCACCTTTGAAAAACTTCCTGACCGGATCAAAAACATACGAAAGAAACGTGTCGTACAACGTGAAGAAGAGATCCTTCACTACCGGGCAATTACCGAAATGGCGACCTCAAAATTTACCAGTGGCTACGACCAGACACGGGAAACGCTTAACATCAACTTTCGTGCTCTCACTCGCCTGATGGACAAATCCAATAATCGTTTCTACAAATTGAAAGATGGTCAGGTTGTCAAAGAGTCGCTTGAAAAGCGTCACCTACTTAATCTGATCATCAAGGAGCACAATAAGGGCAGTGACGCTGTCTACTATCGTTGGAAGATTATTCTTAGTCGTTCAAAAATCGTCGATATCGAGCAGATTCCTCTCTAATCAGGCTGACTTCGCTTTAAGAGACAACACCAATGAAAATTCGGCCATAGGCTCATCCCCATGTAAGGATGGGCAGATGGCTGTAATAGTGACGGGTCTGTTCACTCGCTCGCCAGTCCGTATTGTTTCATCAAGCATGTCGTCAATCAGGCGACCATCGGAGCAGACAAACTGAACATCTGCTTCAGGTCTTTTCAGGAATTTACCCTCCACTTCTTTAAAAGCGAGGGACACTTTATTACCGCGTTGTTGTGCTTTACTCATCGCCATAAAACCTCCGGCCACATCCGCTCCAACCGCCAGTACCCCAAAATACATGCTGTTCAAATGATTTTTGGTGCGACGTTTGAGCGGAATGTTCACGATCACTCGTTCGTCGTTTAACTCCAGCAACTTAGGACGACACAACCAAATAAGTGGAACTTTCATAAAGCCAAACGCTTTGAGGTAAAAATTAGCCTTTTGTAATGGCGTAAACATACACCTTCTCCCTTGAAACACCTCCGACCAGTAAACTAGAAAGGCAGCAAAATGTCAAAGAAATGTTAACAAAAAAGCTCCTACCTTATTGGTCAGGAGCTTTAGTTAACAATCAGGCTGGAAACTGCTTATGCGGCTGTGGAATACACATCTATTTGCCCGAGTTCTTCAATAAACTCTTTAAGCACAGGGTAATCATCCAGACAACCCACTGTTAACAGTACCGGCTTCTTGGCATTTTTGGCTGCAACCACACCCTCTTTAATTAACTTTAGTACCGCTTCATTTTGGGGATCATACAGATGAGCCAGTTCATCCTGGTTAATGTCCACGCCCAAGGTCAGTTGTGTCAGGTTTTCCACTTTAAGGACGATACCATCGAAATAGTGCAACAGTCGCTCTGATAGCAGGACGGCAGAAGGGGTGTCACAGGCAAACAATACCTTGAACCCGTTCAGACCACGAGGCAGTCCTTGCTCTGCAAGTCTGTCGATGATTTTAGCTGCATCACTCAGCGCTCTGACGCAGGGAACAATAACTTCTACATTAATTCCATCGGCAATGAGTTGCTTCAGAACCTCACATTCCAGCGCAAAACAGGCCTTATAGCTTTCAGAAGCAAACCGGGACACGCCTCTTAATCCCAACGTTGGATTAATTTCTTCAGGCTCCGCCTTGCCTCCTAGCAGAGCACTCATTTCGTAACTGTTCGCATCATTAAGCTCGATACGAATCACTTCATGAGCTTCCGTCACTGCTGCTTTTATCTCATTTACCAGAGTATCAACAAAGAATTGAGATGCTGTGTTTTCTCCAAGGATTGCATTGATCGCTTCCTGTTCGACATTATCAAGTTCATCGGCCAGAGAGGCGTAATTTGGATGAAAAAAAACTTTCTCCATGATCAACTCAGAAATCGACACATAAAGATGAGAAGCGGGAGACTGAGGAGAAAAACTTGGAAGCACATTACCCATTCGCAGGTTTGATGCTGATTCGGTTTCATTTAGATTGGACTGGACGTTTTCGTAACCCATTGCTGCTCCGTGCTGTCATTACTTGTTCTACTGGCAAAATACCGAGTCCAGCCAATGAATACAAGGGGGAAGCGAACAAAATATTCAGTATCCAAATTTGTAGCACGAACAATCGTTGGTATATTGCCAATAATGTAACCACCTAGTCGGCTGACAACAGCTATAACACGATAAATGATAGGGTTAGATAAGGATTAGTGGTTTATTCTGACGTTCATTTCCGTTATCTTTACCGCTTCGTAATAAATTAGCAGGCTGCCCCATGCCATTGAAGACAGATGAACTAAGAACCCAGGCATTAGGTCCAATGCCAACACCATTGGAGTTGAGCGCTAATCACCCAATTACCGATGACGTGGCAGAGCGAATTGCCAATTCTCGACGTCAAATCGAAAATATTCTTACTGGAGACGATGATCGTCTTCTTTGTATTGTAGGTCCATGCTCTGTGCACGACACGGAAGCTGCTCTGGATTATGCAAAACGCCTGGCCGCTGTTCAGGAGCAGTATCAAGATGAGCTTTTCATCGTGATGCGTACCTATTTTGAAAAGCCGCGCACAGTTGTTGGCTGGAAAGGTTTGATCACTGACCCTAACCTTGATGGCTCATACGCTCTGGAGACTGGTTTAAACAAGGCTCGCGGTCTTCTTCTCGATATCAACAAACTTGGGCTGGCTACCGCCACTGAGTTTCTGGATATGATTACCGGTCAATACATCGCTGACCTTATCACCTGGGGTGCCATCGGAGCCCGCACGACAGAATCGCAAATCCATCGTGAAATGGCGTCGGCACTGTCTTGCCCTGTTGGATTTAAAAATGGCACTAACGGTAGCACCAAGATCGCTATTGACGCGATTCGTGCCGCCAGAGCACAGCATTACTTCTATTCACCTGACAAACATGGTCGAATGACTGTGTACCGTACTAGTGGCAACCCGTTTGCTCACGTAATCCTTCGTGGCGGTGATACTGGCCCTAACTTTGATGAGGCTTCAATCGACAACGCCTGTCAACAACTGGCTTCATTCGATCTCCCGGCACGACTGGTCGTAGACTTCAGCCATGCAAACTGTCAAAAACAACACAGAAAGCAGCTGGATGTCGCCAAAGAGATTGCGCGTCAAATTGTTGCGGGCTCACACAAAGTGTCCGGTATTATGGCAGAGAGTTTCATTGAAGAAGGCAACCAGAGTATGGAAGATATCCATAACCTGACCTACGGTAAGTCAATTACTGACCCTTGCCTGAGCTGGGACGATACTGCTGAGATGCTCAATATTCTTGCTGATGCTGTGAAGCAGCGTAACGAAAAGGAAAGTTAATATGCCATCATTTGATATAGTGTCTGAAATTGATACCGTTGAACTGCGCAACGCCGTTGACAACGCCAACCGCGAGATCTCTACTCGTTTTGACTTTCGAAATGTCGAAGCATCATTTGCATTGAATGACGAAACAGTAAAACTGTCATGTGAGGGTGACTTCCAATTGAAGCAGATGCGCGACATCTTACGTGGCAATCTGACCAAGCGTGGTGTGGATGTCAACGCAATGGAATCACAAACGCCGGAGCAATCTGGCAAACTGTGGCATCAGAATGTCCTTTTCAAACAAGGTATAGAGACACCTATTGCGAAGAAAATCGTTAAGCTGGTAAAAGATTCTAAAATCAAAGTACAAGTTTCTATTCAGGGTGACAAAGTTCGAGTGACCGGAAAGAAACGTGATGATCTTCAGGCTACGATGCAACTGGTCAAGAATGGCGAACTAGGTCAACCATTCCAGTTTAATAACTTCCGCGACTGATCGCTGTTTCAAACATCCAGACTCGTTAACGATAAAAGGGCCTTGTGCCCTTTTATTTTAACCTGGCCAATTCTATGACTTCATCGCCTTCTTTAAGCAACAAATGGGATGAGGAATCACGCTCGACAAACACGACGATACGCTGCTTCTTCTCTTTACCGACAATGATCTGTTGTGATATCTCCGTTAAATCCTGATAGACGATACGTTCTGCATCACGCCTGACCAAGTCGACAAACCCAAACGGGCAGCGCTTGTCATAATAGACGACCTCTGCTTCCTGCATAATTCGCAATGCTTTTATGGGCAATAGCTCAGGATCATCGCCAAATTCAATCCATGTGCAAGAGTCCGAAAACTCAAGTTCACTCCCAATCAGCCTCTGATATGCTTGCTCAAGTTCTTGATTATTTTTACACTCAATGACCTTAGGTTCCTTGAAGAACAGTTCCCAAAACTTTCTGCGCTCATCCACTGTTACGAAGTGCTTCTTTATATCCCCTCGTTTACTTGCAGCAAAATCCGCCAACTGAGCAGTATTCATTGGCAAAATCGCCTCTAGCTTTTCACGAATACCGCGAATGAGTACTGGTGAAGCTCCCCCACTTGAAATGGCGATTTGAACACGCCCACGATTAATAATGGAGGGCGTTATGAAATCACAATAAGGTGTGTCATCTACAACATTTACAAGTATACCCATTTTTTTTGCATCTTTATGCACCTGGTGATTTAACTCAGGATTGTCGGTCGTTGCCCATACCTGAACAAACTCCCGTTTCATGAGTTCTGGCTGATAGAAGCGCTGAACCCAAATACACTTACCGGACTGGCTCATCTCCAAAAGGTACGGCTCGAGCTTAGGGGAAACAAGGGTTACACGGGCGCCTGCCCGAATCAGAGTTTCCACTTTCCGACAGGCGACTTCACCGCCGCCAACTACCAACACCGGTCTATCTAACAAATCCATAAATAGTGGAAAGTAACGCATAAATTTCCTTTTTTAAACGAAATAACTATTCATTCAAACTCACCATATTGGTGCAGCTTTGTCACCGAGACATTGGTCACAAAACAATTTTCCACCAAATTTACCTGTAATCTTAGGTGAAAATTTGAACTAAAATCATATATGCAAACAATAATGTCAATTTAACGAAATAATAACAAACCACGCTCTGAAGCACTTTCTTGGTGCCGAGTTGCACTATTTACAAAATCATCACACTTCGTCATTCTAACAACTGTTTAGAGGTATGTGACTACTCAAAACACCATTTAAATTAATAATTTGAGAAATCACAATTCATTATCTACGCTTTAAACGGTCGTTACAAATTGCACCATTTAGGTTCATTTGTAGTGATTTATGATGCAACACAACAATAATTAGCACATTGTATTCAGGCTGGACCTGATTTACACGGAACTAACAGGAAGGATACACAATGGCAAAGAAACTCACTCTTATTGCTTCTTTAGTAGCGGCTTCTGCTGCAATGATGAGTACTTCAGCTTCTGCTGCAGACGGTACTCTAGAAAAAGTAACTAAAGCAGGCGTCTTAACCTGTGGCGTTAGTACTGGTCTTCCAGGTTTCTCTAACCCTAACTCAAAAGGTGAGTGGGAAGGTATTGACGTAGAATACTGCCAAGCTCTTGCTGCTGCGGTACTTGGTGACAAAACCAAAGTTAAATACGTTCCATTAACTGCAAAAGAACGCTTCACTGCACTACAGTCTGGTGAAATTGATGTTCTACCCCGTAACACAACTTGGACGCTACACCGCGATACAGCTCTGGGTCTTAACTTTGTAGGTGTTAACTACTACGATGGTCAAGGCTTCATGGTCAAAAAAGACCTAGGTATCAAGAGTGCAAAAGAGCTTGATGGCGCATCTGTTTGTGTTCAGTCAGGTACGACAACCGAGCTAAACCTTGCTGACTACTTCCGTAACAGCGGCATGGAATATAAGCCTGTAGTATTCGATACTGCAGCACAAACGTCAAAAGGTTTCGACTCTGGTCGTTGTGACGTGCTAACAACTGACCAATCTGGTCTGTATGCACTTCGCCTGAACCTTCAAGATCCTAAGTCTGCTGAAGTACTGCCTGAAATCATCTCTAAAGAGCCTCTAGGTCCTGTAGTACGTCAAGGTGACGATCAGTGGTTCAACATTGCTAAGTGGACACTGAATGCAATGATTAACGCTGAAGAATATGGCATCACTTCTAAGAACGCGGACGAAATGCTTAAGTCAAGCGATCCTAACGTGAAACGTATCCTGGGTGTTGACGGTCCTAAAGGTAAAGGTCTGGGTATTCGTGATGACTGGGGTTATCAGATCGTTAAGCAAGTGGGTAACTACGGCGAAAGCTTCGAGCGTACTGTAGGTGAAGGTTCACCTCTGCAAATCTCCCGCGGTGTTAATGCACTGTGGAACGCTGGCGGCTTCATGTACGCGCCACCAATCCGCTAATAACGCATCAATGCTCAAATAAGGGCGGTCTGACCGCCCTTTTTTTCTAAGGATTTGAGGTTATAGCTGTATGAAACCTACTACGACTCAAGTCGCACCGCAGAGCAAATCTGCGAAAAGCGCAAATCTACTATACAACCCCACCTTTCGTTCTGTTGTTTTCCAAGTCATCGCTGTTTTTGCACTCGGATTGTTCTTCTATACCATCGTTGATAATGCGTTAAGCAATCTGGCAGCACGCGGTATCGCAACAGGTTTCGATTTTCTTGATCAAGAAGCGGGCTTTGGCATCGGTTTAACACTCATTGAATATGATGAAACCTTTTCCTACGGCAGAACCTTCTATGTGGGGCTTTTAAACACGGCGCTAGTTTCTATACTAGGCATTGTGTTAGCCACTGTGCTCGGATTCGTTATCGGTATCGCGAGATTATCGTCTAACTGGTTGGTCAGTCGATTCGCTGCTGTTTATATTGAAATTTTCCGAAACATTCCATTGTTACTACAGATTTTCTTCTGGTATTTTGCCGTACTTCAGGCCCTGCCCTCTGCGCGTCAGAGCATGAGCCTAGGTGAAGCCATCTTCCTGAACGTTCGTGGCCTGTACTTCCCGGCGCCTGTGTTTGGCGAAGGCAGTAACGTCGTTATTGGTGCTTTCATCTTTGGTGTAATTGCAACAATCATCGTGAAGATCTGGGCCAACAATAAGCAAAAACTGACCGGTCAACAAACCCCAATGGTCCGTATTGGCCTGGGTTTAGTTGTGGGACTTCCACTGGTTGCTTATTTGGTAATGGGAATGCCTATTTCTGCGGAATACCCTGTTCTGAAAGGATTTAACTTCCGCGGTGGTATCAGCATCATTCCTGAACTCGCAGCCCTGACACTAGCTTTAAGTATTTATACTGCATCATTTATCGCAGAAATCGTACGCTCTGGTATCAACGCTGTAAACCACGGTCAGACCGAAGCAGCAATGTCTCTTGGCTTACCTAGGTCAAGAACACTCAAGCTCGTCGTTATCCCGCAAGCAATGCGTATTATCATCCCGCCGCTAACCAGTCAGTATCTGAACCTGACTAAGAACTCGTCTCTGGCAATGGCTATCGGCTATCCGGATCTGGTTTCTGTATTCGCGGGTACAACGCTCAACCAGGTAGGACAAGCTATCGAAATCATTGCAATGACTATGGGGGTTTACCTCACATTGAGCTTGGTAACTTCTGCCTTGATGAACTTGTACAACAAGAAAGTAGCGTTGGTGGAGAGGTAATATGGCACAGCATCAATTTCAACCAGACCTTCCACCACCAGCGAATACAGTTGGTGCCGTTGGCTGGCTGCGTAAAAATCTATTTAATGGGCCTGTCAACTCCGCAGTGACCGTCGTTCTGGGCTATCTGGCTATTTCGTTCGTCTGGTATGTGTTTGACTGGGCAATTCTAAAGGCAGACTGGGTGGGTACCACCAGAGATGCTTGTTCTCGTGAAGGTGCCTGCTGGGTATTCATCAGTGTGCGCTGGGAACAGTTCATGTATGGATTCTATCCACAAGCTGAACTCTGGCGTCCTCGCCTGTTCTACGCAACACTGGCAATTTTTGTTGCACTGCTTGCTTATGAACGGACACCAAAACGCCTTTGGATTTGGCTTTTCTTCGTCAACATCTATCCATTTATAGCAGCAGCATTGCTATATGGGGGCGTGTTTGGCCTAGAGGTAGTTGATACTCACAAATGGGGTGGTCTACTGGTTACACTGATTATCGCTCTTGTCGGTATCATTGTGTCTCTGCCTATCGGTATTGCACTTGCTCTTGGTCGACGTTCAGAGATGCCGATTATTCGCAGTATCTGTACCGTCTATATCGAAGTTTGGCGTGGTGTTCCACTGATCACCGTTCTGTTCATGGCATCAGTCATGCTGCCACTCTTCTTTTCAGAAGGCGTGGAAACTGACAAACTGATTCGCGCCCTTATTGGTGTAATCATGTTCAGTGCCGCATACATGGCCGAAGTAATTCGTGGTGGTCTGCAAGCCATTCCTAAAGGACAGTATGAAGCGGCTGACGCTCTGGGTCTTACCTATTGGAAGAAAATGGGGCTGATTGTTCTGCCACAGGCACTGAAAATCACCATCCCATCCATTGTAAATACCTTCATTGGTTTGTTTAAAGATACCAGTCTGGTACTTATCATCGGTATGTTTGATGTACTAGGTATTGGTCAGGCTGCAAATACCGACCCTGAGTGGCTTGGTTTCGCAACTGAAAGTTATGTATTTGTCGCGTTAGTGTTCTGGGTGTTCTGTTTTGGCATGTCGAGATATTCGATTTGGCTAGAGAACAAACTGCATACCGGTCACAAACGATAAACGGAAATTCGAGGACGTATTATGACGCAACAAGAAGATTACATGATCCAGTTAAAGGACATGAACAAGTGGTACGGCGAGTTCCACGTACTAAAAAATATCAACCTTGACGTTAAGAAGGGTGAAAAAATCGTAATTTGTGGCCCTTCTGGTTCAGGCAAATCTACGATGATTCGTTGTATCAACCGTTTGGAAGAACATCAGGCCGGACATATCTTTGTCTCTGGTAATGAGTTGACTGAAGATCTTAAAAATATCGAAGCAGTTCGTCGTGAAGTGGGTATGTGCTTCCAGCACTTTAACCTGTTCCCTCACCTAACTGTGTTAGAAAACTGCACCCTGGCACCTATTTGGGTTAAGAAAATGCCTAAAGAGGAAGCCGAAGCTATCGCAATGAAATACCTTGAACGCGTTAAGATTCCGGATCAGGCGGATAAATACCCTGGCCAGTTGTCTGGTGGTCAGCAACAACGAGTGGCGATCGCACGTTCTTTGTGTATGAACCCACAAGTAATGCTGTTCGATGAACCTACATCAGCGCTCGACCCAGAAATGGTTCGTGAGGTTCTGGACGTAATGGTAGAGCTCGCTGAAGAAGGCATGACTATGCTTTGTGTCACACACGAAATGGGTTTTGCAAAAGAGGTGGCTGATCGCGTGATATTTATGGATGCCGGGGAAATCATCGAGGAAAATAACCCTGTTGATTTCTTTGAAAACCCTCAGTCTGACCGAACACAAAACTTCCTGAGTCAGATTCTGCACCACTGATGCAATACCGAGAAAAAGGCGACCAAATGGTCGCTTTTTTTACCTCTTTTTTTCTGTATGTGCCGTAGAAATATTGTGTTACAACTTACTGCACACTTAACCAGCTATTTTTATTATGATTTTGTTCTATGACTTACACTGGCGGACTTGATTTTTCGAACGAACAGCCCCATAAATAGTCATATAAAGAAGTCAATCATCTATGAGGAAGATTATGAACGATCCTATGGTATCTCGCAGTTCATCTCAGGCGAGTGTACTGCAAACTAACAAAGTATTGCGAAATACTTACGCGCTGCTATCTATGACGCTACTTTGGTCTGCGGTCGTTGCAGCATTCTCAATGGCAATGAACCTGCCTCGTCCAGGTCTTATCCTGATGCTAGTCGGTTTCTATGGCTTACTGTTCCTGACAGAAAAGAACCGTGATAACAGCATGGGTCTGGTGTTCACATTCTTGTTCACTGGCTTCCTGGGTTATACCACAGGTCCAATTCTGAACATGTATGTTGGCGCTGGTATGGGCGACGTTATTGTTACAGCCCTGGGTGGTACCGCCCTAGCCTTTATGGGTGCTTCCGCCTACGCATTGACCACTAAACGTGACCTTTCATTCCTGGGTGGCGTTCTGATGGCTGGTTTCGTCGTTCTACTGATCGGTATGGTTGCGAACATCTTCCTACAGATGCCTATGCTTTACCTGGCAATGAGCGGCATGTTCATCCTGTTCTCTACTGGTGTAATTCTGTTGACAACTCAACAAATTGTTCGCGGTGGTGAAACGAACTACATCTCGGCAACCGTTAGCCTTTATGTCTCTATTTACAACCTATTCATCAGCCTACTCTCTATCTTGGGCATCATGAACGACGACTAATTTGTACAAATGGTTGTAGAAAAGCCCGGGACTTGTTCTCGGGTTTTTTATTTCTATTGACTTGATAAATCCGACAAAACTGCGCTAACCTTGCCACGAGTATCATCTACCAGATAAATATCATGTTTGAATATAACGGGAAATCCATCGACACCGATGCCGAAGGGTATCTTCTCAATCATCAGGATTGGGAACAGGGAATGATTGAAGTATTGGCGAAAGAAGAAGGCATTGAACTGACCGATTCACATCTAGAGGTCATCATGTTTGTTCGCGAATTCTATGAAGAATTCAATACTTCTCCGGCAGTAAGAATGTTGGTAAAGGCCATGGAAAAAGCGCACGGCCCGGAAAAAGGCAACAGTAAATACTTGTTTAAACTGTTTAAGAAAGGACCAGCTAAACAGGCAACAAAATTAGCGGGATTACCAAAACCCGCAAAATGCCTGTAATGCGTTTATAGGATATCAAAGCCCGTATAACGCTTTTGTTGTTCACAAGGCTCTCTCGTTACCGAATCAACCGTTGCGGTTCTAGGGCCTTTCAGCAACCACTCGCACAAAGCCTCGACCCGGCTTTCGTTGCCACAAGCGACGACTTCAACAGAGCCGTCATAGAGGTTCTTTGCGTATCCAGTGAGCCCGAGCTTCAACCCTTCGTGGCAGGTGTGATAACGAAACCCTACCCCCTGGACCATCCCTTTCACAATCAACTTCTGACAATATTGTGTCATAACTATTCTCCCAGATAGACCCATATGCTTAGCTGATTTTAGTCCAAATCTTTTCACGCAAGGCAAACCCTCGTATCTGGATTTGCATTTATTTGAAACTTCACACAAAATATCCCACCTTTTTCTCTATCAATTTGGTAAGGCATCCCATGGCACCTGCAATTCATCTCGTCAAAGGTCGTGATAAATCTCTTAGACGCAAACACCCCTGGATATTCTCTCGTGGTATCTCACATGTTGATGGCCAGCCTTCTTTGGGAGAAACCGTAGATGTTTTTGCCCACAACGGTGAATGGTTGGCAAAAGCCGCCTACTCTCCAAACTCTCAGATACGCGCCCGCGTTTGGAGCTTTGAAAAGCAGGATATCGACGTTGAATTTTTCGTAACACGTATCCAACAAGCCCAACTACTTCGAGAAGATATTATCGAACGTGACGGGTTGACTGGTTACCGATTGGTCGCAGCTGAATCTGATGGCTTACCCGGCGTAACCATTGATCGCTATGGTGACTTTTTGGTTTGTCAGTTGCTAAGCGCAGGTGCGGAGTTCCAGAAAGATAACCTGGTAAAGGCACTCAACCAGTGCTTTCCTGAATGCTCTATTTATGAACGTTCAGATGTCTCCGTAAGAAAAAAAGAGGGCCTGAAAGAACGTACCGGCGTTCTGTCTGGACGTGCGCCAGATGCACCCGTTGTCATTGAGGAGAACGGTGTCAAGATCAGTGTAGATATTATTAAAGGCCACAAAACAGGCTTCTACCTCGATCAGCGAGACAGCCGCTTTCAGGCGCAAAAATATGTTAAGGATAAAGAAGTTCTTAACTGCTTCAGTTACACAGGCGGTTTTGGTTTATACGCACTCAAAGGCGGTGCAAAGCGCGTAATTAACGCCGACGTATCTCAATTGGCTCTTGATACGGCCAAGCACAATGCTGAATTAAACGGTTTCTCAGAGAAAAAGAAAGCTGTCTTCCTTAACGCCGATGTATTCAAACTACTGCGCGAGTATCGGGATCAGGGTACTAAATTCGATGTCGTTATCATGGACCCACCGAAATTCGCTGAATCGAAAGCGCAGCTCAATGGCGCTTGTCGCGGCTACAAAGACATCAACATGCTCGCTATGCAGATTCTAAAGCCTGGCGGTACGCTGTTGACCTACTCATGCTCCGGCTTAATGGATGGTAACCTTTTTCAGAAGATCATCGCTGACGCGGCACTCGATGCAAACCGTTCGGTGAAGTTTGTCGAGCGATTTGAACAGGCCGCGGATCACCCGACAGACACAGCCTACCCTGAAGGTTTCTACTTAAAAGGCTTTGCCTGCAAAGTTCTTTAATCAATTCATAGAGATACACTTCATAGCCCGCCTTAAAATCCAGCCACTTTTATCATCATGAGAGTGGCTTTTTTCACCCATCTGTCTCATAAATAAGACATTTTTATGTTATCGACATTGAATTAGCGAATTTTTCTACTATTTTCAATAGTATGACGTGTTATGTGCCTTCCCCGTTCTCTCTGAGATCGCGGTTGGAACCCAATAAAAAAGGCATTGTACACCGAGTTGAAATCGATGAGCTGAACACTATAGTTAGGGTACACAGCTTAACGTGATGACTTGGCTCATATTAAAAATGTAGTGAGTAGAAGTGATGTATTTGCAAAATCAAAATCAGCACAAAAGCAAATCGTCTAACCAGGGAGTAAGGAGAATAACTTTGAACAAGTTCACTATGACGGCTGCTGCTTGTTTTGTCGCCCTTAGCCTTCCAGTTAACAGCCAAACACTAGAGCAAGCTGTTGCGACAACGCTTGCAACTAACCCCGACATCAAGGCTGCATATAACGAATACGTTAGCAAACGCTACGACGCGGATGCCGCAGTTGGCGCTTATCGTCCAAAAATTGACCTTGATGGTGGCATTGGCTACGAAAGAACGGATTATGAAAGAGAAAATTCTATTCCTAGGAACGAAAGCCTGACCAGAAAAGAAGTCGGGATTACGTTAACCCAACTCATCTGGGATGGTAATGAAACGCTAAACGACATGGACCGTACCGCAGCAGAAGCAGAATCAGTGAGGTATCAACTGCTAGCCGATGCTTCAGACATTGCATTAGAAGTGGCTCAAGTCTATCTGGACGCGACCAAGTCCTATGAGATTTTGGCACTTTCAGAGGCAAACCTGGAAGTTCATAAGAAAATCTATAAGGACATAAAAAAACGGGTAGAGTCCGGTATCGGATCGACAGCTGACCTTTCTCAGGTCGAAGCCCGTATTGCCAAAGCGCACGGTAATTTACTGGCGGCTCAGAATAACCTGTTTGACACCCACACGCAGTTCAAACGTATTGTCGGACAGGCACCACTAGGATTGAAATACCCTCGTGCTGACGAGGTAGCCATTCCGCCCACGGTTGATAGCGCCTTGCAAATGGCGATTGAAAAACATCCTGTTATCAAGATTTCTCAAGTGGATGTCGACTCTGCTCGCTTCCAGTATCAACAGACCAAAGGGGTAAACTACCCTACCTTCTACATTGATGCCGGTCATAACTGGCGTGATGATGCCAGTGGCAATATTGGTACTGATAACGAAACGCGAGCAATGCTTCGCATGCGTTATAACTTGTATAACGGTGGGTCAGATGCGGATCGTACTGAGGCGGCGGCTTATCAGTTAAACAAAGCCAAAGACTTCAGGGACCGCACATACCGAATGGTCGAAGAAGGCCTCAAGCTGTCATGGACTGGTCTCGAGTTCACCGTACAGCAGCGTGAATTCTTGTCGGACCATGTAGACTCAGCTTCAGACACTGTGGTGGCTTACCAGAAACAATACAAGATCGGTAAACGTACTCTTCTTGATGTCCTCAATACCGAAAACGAACTGTTCGAAGCCAGAAAAGGTTACCTTGACGCTAAATATGCAGAGCAGTTCGCTCGCTATCGGGTAATGAATGCAACAGGTGGTCTACTACAAGCCTTGAGAGTAGATATGCCAAAAGAGTGGAATGAGAAGGTGGAGTACTAATAATGAAACTACAGACCAAACTATTACTCTGTGGCCTCGTTGCTTTGCCACTTTTCGCTTCGGCCACAACTCAAGAAGAAGATAAGTACGAGTATCGGGCTACACCGCTTGCTGAGCAAAAAGCCGATTTGTTGGATGATGATGGCGATGGCGTCATCAACGCTCGAGATTTATGCATTGTCACACCAGAAGGTGCCGCTCTGGATAATGACGGCTGTGAGCGCTACGTAGACACCTCGCAAACCATGGCTCTGCGTATCCTATTCGACAACAACTCAACCTATATCAAGCCTGTATTCCAAAACCAGATCCGGGAAATGGCGGATTTTCTGACGACGTACCCTGAAACCAGCATCGAAATCGAAGGCTACGCCAGTATCGTCGGTAATCCTGACAAGAATCTTGTCCTATCCAAGAATCGCGCAGAAGTCGTCAGGCAAGAGATCATCAAGAACGGAATTTCACCTAACCGCCTGACTATCATCGGCTTTGGTGAAACGAAACCGGAAGAACTCGGCAACAGCGAATTTGCCCATGCGATGAACCGGAAAGTGGTTGCATCGGTGGTCGGATATAAGGGTGAGGTAGAAATGGAGTGGACGATTTTTACCAAAATTGGCAAATAGGTAAAACTTCCAACAAATTAACATCAGGCGCTCTAAATGGGCGCCTTTTTGTTGTTATTTCATTTAGATATTCTTTAACTCATGCTAACCTTGTTACAGTTCTTACTAAGAGTATAAAACGATGACTAAATTGACTTCAGATATCGAACAGAACCTTAAGCTGTTTATTGAAGAGACCAGCAAGAACCAACTAGTTTGGGGCTTACGCAACGAAGATGGCTGGTTGGCATGTGATTCTACAGAGTTCGAAAACACAGAAGTTATGCCGTTTTGGTCTTCGGAAGAAGATGCAAAAACACACAATGTTGAAGAGTGGGCTGATTTCGAAGTATTGCACATCCCTCTGGATATTTTTGTAGAGGATTGGCTACTAACACTCGACGAAGACGGCGTCCTTATTGGCACCAACTGGAATGATCAGCTAGATGGTAAAGAGATGGAACCATCGGACATCGCCAAGCTTTACTTAAAGGCAGAATAAAAAAAATAGAGGCACTAGCCTCTATTTTTTATTCTGATTTTGCATTCAGTGCTTGCATAACGTTATCTTTGTTGTCCAAATACTGATTCAACCCGTTAGCACGCAGTTCGCAGGATGGACAATCGCCACAGCCGTCACCGATGACTCCGTTGTAACAGGTCAGGGTTTCCTGTCTGACCAGGTCCAACGCTTGATATTTATCGGCTAACGCCCAGGTCTCTGCTTTATCCAGCCACATAAGTGGAGTAACAATTTCCAGATCTCGGTCCATTCCCTGAACCAAAGCACTGTTCATTGCTTTAATAAAGTCATTTCGACAGTCTGGATAACCAGAAAAATCGGTTTCGCATACCCCGGTAATTACGGCATTGGCACCAATCTGATACGCATAGATGCCCGCCAGAGTCAGGAACAAGATGTTACGCCCAGGCACAAAGGAGTTAGGCAAACCATTCTCCTGTAGCTCATGTGATACTGGTATGTCATCGCGAGTCAACGAACTGATCGCTAATTCGTTCAGCAAGCTCACATCCATCACTTTATGGGCGGCGACTCCCAGTTTCTGAGCCAGTGCTTGTGCCACTTCAATTTCGAGTTTATGTCGCTGTCCGTAATCAAAAGTAATAGCATGGACTTCATCGTATTGCTTTAACGCCTGAACCAAACAAGTGGTCGAGTCCTGACCACCACTAAAAACAACCACGGCTTTTTTCATGTTCTTCTCCATCATAGTGTTAAGCAATACTCAGATACTTATGGGTTTGTACCGACAAGCGCCAGTTTCGCTCGATGCATGTCTCAATACACAGTTCCGTCGCGCGCGGTTTTTGACTGATAGGCTGCAGAGCGATAACCACATCTTTACGCAGCGCTGCCTGAGCCAGTAACTCATCAAGTTGACTGATGTTCTTTTCCGTTGCAACCGGATGCTTCACTTCGTTCGCACGTTCCAGTGCAGAGGTCAGTACCGGCAGCTTGCCTTTCATTGCTATTTTAGGTGACACTGTCACCCAGGTACTTTCGGTAACACGCACTTCTGATGTACCACTGGTTTCAATTTGGCATTGGCAACCTATTGCTTCGAATGCCTTGCAAAGCTCTGTTAAGTCGTATTCGCAAGGCTCTCCACCAGTGATCACTATGTGCTTCGCATTAAAGCCCTGCTGGTTATACATAACAACGATATCATCAGCGCTGACTTCGCTCCAGGTAGGATCGTCACCCTGTTTGAGGATGATATCGCCAAATGAACGTTGCTGCTCTGGCTCTGCGGTCCAGGTTTGTTTGGTATCACACCATGCACACCCAACGTTACATATCTGTAAGCGCACAAAAACTGCAGGTACACCAGTAAAGACACCTTCACCCTGAATGGTTTCAAACATCTCGTTAATTTTAAATCGAGTATGAGTCATTAACACTTGCCAATAATCTAAGATGTGCAGACCATAAAGGAAGCCAATGAGAAATTCAATACAAACCGTGATACTAAATATCTGGCAAGCATAAGTGGATTCTCTTATCCTAGGGACGTTTTGTTTTATTCTGTTTTTAGGTAAGTAACGTGTATAAACTCATCGCCATCGATATGGATGGAACCCTTCTTACGTCTGATAAAAAGATTACGACGCGTACCAAACAAGCGATCCATGCAGCTAAACAGCTAGGTGTGACAGTCGTGTTGGCTTCAGGGCGTCCACTTAACGGTATGCTTGATGCGCTAGACGAGCTTGAGCTCAACACCGAGCATGATTTCGTCATTCATTTCAACGGTACCTTTGTACAGAAGGTCTCCTCAGGTGAAGTACTTCATCAGCAAATGCTTGATGGTCGCCGGGCTAGAGAAGTGGCAAATCTGGCAAAATCATTGGGACTGCATTGCCATGCGTTCAGCCGTCAACTAGGGCTCATTGCGACAGAATCAAACCCTTATACCGACCATGAGGCGGAAATCAATAAGCTCGACATTACCATCTACGATTTCGACAAACTCGAAGACGATCACGAAATTATTAAAGCGATGATCGTGGGTGAACCGGAAAAACTGACCCAAGGTATTAATGACATTCCAGGTCACTATCACGAAGGTTATACCGTAGTGCAAAGCGCACCGTTCTTCCTTGAGTTTCTAAATCCACTGAGCAACAAAGGGGAAGGCGTTAAAGTAGTCGCTGACCATCTGGGAATCCCCTACGAACACATTATGTGTTTTGGTGACGCAGAGAACGACCATCACATGATCACATTTGCCGGGAAAGGTGTCGCCATGGCAAATGCGATGGATGAAACTAAATTGCTTGCAGATTACATCACTGACAGCAACGATGACGACGGTGTAGCCAAAGCCATTGAGAAATTTGTGCTATAGTCTTTGAGTGCTGGGATAACCCTCTGTTTTAAGGAATTTTATGACTGTTCGCTTACTGCTCAACGGAAAAAAAGCGGCTCAACAAGACATTCGTGACGCCGTGTATCAACTTCGAAGTGAAGGCCATGAGATAGAAGTCAGAGTCACTTGGGAAGGTGGCGATATTGAACGAATGGTCAGAGAGTGTCATGAACAAGGCGTTACCCGGCTCATCGCTGGTGGCGGAGATGGTACGATAAACGAGGTAGTCGATGCCTTGTTAAATCATGATGCCGGGTCACTCGAAGTGGCTATCCTGCCACTAGGGACCGCCAATGACTTTGCCACTGCCTGCAAAATCCCGACTGAGTCCGCCTATGAAGCTCTGCTATTGGGCATCACCGGAGAAGCGGTTAAGGTCGATGCCGCACGCGCCAATGAACGTCATTTTATCAACATAGCAACGGCTGGCTTTGGGGCTCAGGTTACGGCTACCACTCCAGTCGCATTGAAAAACTTTTTGGGTGGTGGTGCCTATACTCTTTCGGGTTTAGTGCAAGCCATCAACTTCCAGCCATTTGATGGCATTGTTAAATACGATGGTAAAGTTGTAGAAAGCAATGTCGTTGTTGGAGCCGTTTGCAATGGCAGAATGGCAGGTGGTGGCCAGCCCCTATCCCCCGGTTCATTCATAAACGACGGACTCCTTGACGTTGTCTCACTGGAAGAGTTCACCCCGGCAGAGATCCCTGCCGTCATTGATGAACTTATGCAGGGTGACGCTTTCTCAGGTAGATTCGTTAAGAGAAATCAAGTGCGCTCACTCGAATGGTCATCCGGCTCTGTGATGCCAGTGAATCTTGACGGTGAGCCACTAAATGCTAAGCAAATTACATTTGAGGTATTGCCGGGCGCAATTAAACTTGTCTTGCCGCGTTTAAGTCCTGTACTCAAGCAGAGTTGAGATACCTATCTGGTGTAACAGCATTTCCTTTACTTAGATCAACTAAAAAGGCGACCCTAGTGGGTCGCCTTTGTACAATAAATGAAGGTCTATTTGATGTTCAAGAAGGCTGCACCACGCACGCCACCAGAATCACCGTGTTTAGCCTTAACAATTTTAGGGCACTTAGCAACAGACATCAGATATTTAGGAATACGCTTAGGCATTTCTTCATAGATGAGATCGTAATTTGACAGACCGCCACCCAATGTCACTACGTGTGGATCGTTTGCCGTGAAGATGTTTGCTAAACAGATGGCCAGTAACTCCATGAACATGTCCACAAACTCAATGGCATCGGCGTCACCTTCTTCGCGCGCCTTAATAATGTCGATCGCTTTTTTGCTTTCGCCGTAGTAGTTGGCATAAAGCAGTTCAAAGCCACGTCCTGACAGATAATTGTCTAGGCAGCCTTTTTTACCACAACCACAATCAAGTAGCGGTGCTTTTTCGCCAAGATGGAACCACGCATCAATAGGTAAACGCATATGACCCAGTTCACCAGCTACGTGGTTGCGGCCTGAAAATACCTTACCTTCATAGATAAGACCGCCACCGAAGCCTGTACCAAGAATCAGACCCATTACTGATGGTTCGTCTTTCAGCTCTTCATCCCACGCTTCTGACAGTGCAAAGCAGTTTGCATCATTTTCAAGTTTAACTTCACGGCCGATTTTTGCTTCGAGATCACGACGAAGAGGCTTGCCTTTAGCACATGCGATATTTACTGTTAGTACAGTTTCGTCTTCCGCGTCTTCCATACCAGGCAGACCAAGACCTACCTTGCCTTCAACGCCAAACTCAGCATCATACTTAGCGACCAAACCTGCTAATGTATCAACCAACAGCTGATAATCACCACCAGGCGTAGGAACACGTTCTGTAGCAACACGCTCCAGGTTCTCATTGAAAGCACCAAATTCAATTTTAGTGCCGCCGACATCAAAGCCGTAATACATGCAAACTCTCCTTGCTAACCTCAACACGAGGGAAAAAATTTTAGATAACTGACCGCATTATCCATATCCCTACCCCCTCAAACCGTGACGCAGCCCCAATTTATTCCTTTGTTTTCGCCACCTGGTCAACAACTCATCACATTAGCCGTGAAGTTTAGACCGAGTTCGCGTTTTTTATTAGACCGATGAAATTATTCAATGCAGGACGAGATAAATCGGAAGAAAAACGAGTTTTGCTCAACATATAACTTTCGCGAAACACAGAAAACCATTGAGCCAGAACTTTTGATGTGTATGCAGCACCAAACTGCTCAAAGACAATACTTGCCACTTCCGCTGTCGCCAGATGGTCTTCGTGCTCTGACTTTCTCATCATATAACTGGAGAGCGTTTCAGGCTTTATCGAGCATACAGGATACCCATCTAGATAAGGGGACTTCCGGAACATGCGCCTGGCTTCTCGCCAGCTGCCATCTAAGAAAATAAACAGCAGCTTTTTACCACCAGGTGGCTGGAATTGCTGCGGCTGTATCAAACGAGCTTTGTCATCGACGTAATCTTCTGGAAAGATCACCACAGGCTGATAGGTCTTATCATTGAGTAGTGCTAGCAGTTCTTTGTTTGGTTCGGTTCTATGCCAGGGAAACGCGTACCCTTCTTCAACCGTATCAAGAATAAGGCGACCGGTATTACTTGGTTTTAAAATCTCAGCGTCAGAAACAAGCAACAATACCGCAAAGTCAGAACGGCCTGCCGGTTGGTGCTCGCAAATGCAATATTGCTCCGCGATTTGGCACTGTTTACAACGAATCACTTTGGCACCTCGTGCATTAAATGGCTTAGTTGCGGCAGCCAGGCGTTCATCGTACATTTTATGGAAAGCGTGACGTCTCATTTTCGTGGTATTCTGACAAAAGGTGGCGGGATTCTACTCTTGTCAGTGACGTTAGTAAAAGGAAACACGATCTCAATGGAAAACAGTGACTCAATAAGGCTGGCTATTTTTAGTGCCGTATTGGTGATATGCGCCATCTGGGAATGGGCGGCACCGCGTAAGCAACGCACAAGAACAAGGCTGCTCAGATGGACAAACAATCTGGGCTTGGTTGGCCTTAACTCCGCAATTCTGGCGATGACCATGCCTATACTGGCCATTGAAGCGGCGGTGTTATCTCAGAACAATCAGATAGGACTACTGCATCACTTGCCTGTTTCCTCTTGGATTACCGTTCCGCTCTCTGTGGTTCTGCTGGATGCAGTTATCTATGCACAGCATCGAGTCTTCCATCGAATTCCAATCCTGTGGCGCTTACATCGTATGCATCACGCCGACCGGGACATTGACGTTACCACTGGAGCCAGATTTCATCCCATCGAAATCATCCTCTCGATGTGGATAAAGATCGCCGTTGTTTTGGCACTCGGAGTGTCTCCCTTAGCTGTGTTGTTATTCGAAATCATTCTAAATGCCAGTGCGATGTTCAACCACAGTAATGCTAAGTTGCCACTAGTCGCGGATAAACGACTGAGAACCGTCATCGTGACTCCGGACTTTCACCGGGTTCACCACTCCATTATCGCCAAAGAAACGCACTCAAATTTTGGCTTCTTTCTGTCTGTTTGGGACAGATGGTTTGGCACTTATCGGTCACAACCTGAGCTCGGGCATGACAAAGTCGTCATTGGCCTCCCTGAATTCGCAGCTCCCGAGGAACAAAGGTTGGACAAATTACTTACCCAACCATTCCGGAAAGACCCTACAGCTAAGCGTGATTGAGGGTATATTTGTGCAACATCGCCTGCTGATGCCCGGCAATATCAGCGACTTGTTCTGCACTTTCCACCATAGACTCAAGCTGCAAATTGGAATTCTCACTCTGATCGTTAACCTGTACGATAGAGCGACCCACATCTGAGGTGGCACGTTGCTGTTGCTCGGTCGCCACAGACACTTGCTCAATGCGACCTGTTATCTGATTGAACGACAGTGCTATATCGGAGAAAGAGGTCTTTACTTTGTCACTAGATTTCAATGCATGATTCATCTCATTTCGAGAGTCTATTACCGACTGTCGAGAATCCTGAGACGCACGTATCAGGTCCGCCATCATTTGGCGAATGCTTGTTGTCTGATTTGACGTATCATTCGCCAGTTTTCGTACCTCATCGGCCACGACAGCGAAACCTCGACCTTTTTCCCCTGCGCGAGCAGCTTCAATCGCAGCATTAAGGGACAGCAGATTGGTGTTGTCGGCTATCCCGCTGATCATATCCACCAGGTCTTGAATCTGTTTAACCTTCACTTCTAGTTGATCCATTGCCGCTTCGTTGGTTCCCAATTTCTGTTCCAGAGTTCGAAGTCGTTGCTGATTCTCCTCAACAGCTTGCATTCCTAAGTTTGTATACCCCTCGGCCTTTTGGGCATCAGTGAATGAGGCTGCGGTTACCGTGGCAATCTCTTTAATAGAAGCTTCGAGTTCAGTTACCGTAGCAACCATACAGTCCAAAGAAGCACTTTGAGTACGAAGACTGAGGCGCGACTGGTCAGCGGCACCGTGGCTGAGTTCTGCCGTCTGATATAGAGTTTCGCAATTGCGAGTGACGAGTTCGATGGAATTGTGCGTCGAATCAATAACCAAATTGAGTTTTGTCGCAATATCTCTCAATTCCTTCGGACCGGATAAAACAACAGCGCCGGTAAGGTCATGTTCTGTCAAACGTCTAAGCTGTTTGATAATGCTTTTAAGGGCTGAATTCAGCCACCGACGTAATACCAGGAATATCCCAACGATCATTGAAACCAGCGCGCCCGATGCCGTCAGTAAGACAAGGACATTGTCATTAATAGTTTCGTTCACTACGCCCTGACTCGTGAGAATCAATCCTGCTGCAGTTTCAGATAGTTCCGAGAGAAGATTAGTGGTTTCATTGGCCAGTAGAGTCGCTTGAGCCAGTTCGTTCTTTTGCTTCTCGACCCATTCCAGACGTGCAAGAATCTTCTTCAAGACACCCTGTTCGGAAAAGCCCTGCTGCACCATATTGTATGGTGCGGTTAAACTTGTAAACTCCTTCACTTCAGGGTGCCATTGTGAGAAATCATCAAAAGCGAGATTTATGCCCGCAATACGATTGCGCATTTCGCGGTATTCCCGTCTGGCACTTGTCACCTCCTCGTGCATCATTAACACCAGAAAAGTACTCTCCATAGAGCTGGCGCTCGCGATAAAACGACTCGCAGCATCGGCTGACGCAAGATTATCCTGTGACAGAAGCAGACTGATTCGATTCATTTCAGGACCGATAGAGCTCAGCCCATAGCGAAGGCCAGCGACATCTTTATCAATTTCAGCCTTCATGACCAATATCTGTGATTGCATTGCCAACACAGACTCGGTCAGTGATTGCAGTTCGATGATTTTCGCCTTCAATGTATCTCTTTGCTCTATTGTCACAGAATTAGCAAACGTTTCTGCAATAGCAAAGAGATTACTGACCCTACCTTCACTCAACCCAGTTAACTCTTTAATGCGTTGCCGTGTAATATCCAGTTCACTTATTGAGGATTGCTGGGTTCCATAATTGAGCAGTTTCAACTGCTCTAGTATGTCTTGTGTTAACGCTGCATTGTTCATTGCCAGAGGCAGAGCTTTATCTGACAAATTATCAAATTCCTGCTTAACTTGTTTAAGTCCATTGGTACTAAGCAGACTTAAAACGATAAAAAACAGAATGATGAGCAGAAATATTGCACTCAAGGAGTGAATAAGAGAAATGGAAGGTTTTCCTTTTCTGTGGGATGTCATAGCGATTCCATTGCTTCTGTTGATTAAATTGCAACCAAACCTTTATGTTGAATAGTACAACTTCTTGATTTGGTGTAACATTAATCGAAATGGTAGTTATCGTTAATGACATGTTTATTACATATTGATGTAAGCAGTGTGACAAATGAAAATTGTTAAGCTATTGATTCCCCTTGGTATAGTGGTGTTGTTAGGTGCTTGCTCAAGTCAGCCTGAACACGCAGTGCACACTCAGCAAAGTTACAATACTCCTGAGAACGCCCCATTTTTAACCGAATATAACAAGTGGAAAGGTGTACCATACCGGCTAGGGGGAAACAGTTTCTCTGGCGTTGACTGCTCTGCGTTCGTTCAGGCCGTCTATCAGGATGCGTACGCCGTCAATCTACCGCGCACCACTGCTCAACAAGTCACGATTGGTCAAAAAGTCTCCTACAATAGCGCACAGAGTGGTGATCTTGTTTTCTTTAAAACCGGAAGAAAGACGCGCCATGTAGGAATATACCTGGGTGGTAACACATTTATGCACGCCTCGACTTCTAAAGGTGTTGTTTTGTCACGACTAGACAACCCTTATTGGGCCTCGACATTTTGGCAATTCAGAAGTGTGCAGTGATCGGTTAATTCACACTTACACTCTTCATAAAAGCGGAACTGAAACTGGCTAGTCGTATTTTGCCACTGCAGTATCAAACAGATTCTTTACCAACGCGATGTACTCTTCCAAAAAAGCGACCTGTTCATTGGTTGCTTTACGGCTCCATACGCCTGCCAGTACTTCTTCAAGATCCTGTATCACCAGGTCCACTTCTTTCAGCAGTTTAAAGCGAACACTTGAGTGCAACTCTGGGTTTTGCTCAAACAGAACCATGATGTTCGATGCCACCATATCCGTAGAGACGTCTTCGATGGTTTCGTCACCAGTATCCCCAGAGGAGTCAGTAAACACACTTAAATTGAATGCGAGATGTTCGATTAATGCCTGATAGCCGTCAGTATCTACAACCAAGGCTTCTCTCCTAGCAAATGTTTAAATGACAATGAGTTAAACATAACAAACCTGGGTCACGTTTGTAAGAACTGGTACGTAAAATCGCGCTATATGTCAACGAATCTGTGCGCTCACAGTATGTTATGTAAGCAATATTGTTCTACACTAGCCATAGACTGGCAACCAGACAGGAGTAGCATATGTGGCAAGCGATTTCTAATCAGCTATCAGAAACTCTCATGTTCGAGTTTACCATTACTGAGCGGGTGAAAATGAGCGGTGGTGAGATCAACCAATGCTATATGATCAGTGACGGTGAACAGCGCTACTTCGTTAAAACCAATGAAAGAGAGTTTCTCCCCAAGTTTGAAATTGAAGCGGAAAACCTGAAAGCTTTACGTGAAACGGGCACAGTGCATGTTCCTGAGGTGGTGCTCATAAGCAACACCAAAGAATGCGCCTTTCTCGTGTTGAACTATATTCCGGTCAAACCGCTGGATACTGCCGATGCCAGTTTTCAATTTGGTGTTGAACTTGCCAAACTTCACAAATGGGGTGAACAGAAAGAGTTTGGTTTCGATCAGGACAACTACATTGGTGCCACTCTGCAACCAAATCAGTGGCACAAGAAATGGTCACGTTTTTTCTCTGAACAACGTATTGGTTGGCAGTTGCAACTACTGAAAGAGAAACAAGTTACCTTTACCGACATTGACGACTTTGTAGATCTGATCAACGAACAGCTCTCAGGACACAATCCAAAGCCCTCCCTGCTCCACGGTGACTTATGGTATGGCAATGCGGCAAATACCGCTTTTGGGCCTATTTGTTATGATCCTGCCAGTTATTGGGGGGATCGCGAATGCGATCTCGCTATGACCGAACTGTTTGGTGGTTTTAGACAAGAGTTCTACGATGGCTATGAAAGCGTGTTGCCTATCGATCCCATATACGAATACAGGAAACACATTTACAACCTTTATCACGTGCTTAATCACTGCAATTTGTTTGGCGGAGGATATCTGGATCAGGCAGAGAAACTCATTGCGACGATTCAGGCCTCATAAGCTCACAATAAATGTTGTCGCTCTTTGAACAATACCTGTTCTAATGAGCCATGCCCCTGAGGGTCATTGGTCACCTCGTTTTGAGATGGATTAAACCAGTTGGTCGATAGGCCCGCTTTGGCGGCTGGAGCGATGTCCTTATCCCATTGGTCGCCGGTCATAGTGATCTTATTCGCAGGAGCGCCCAAACGGCTTGTAATCGCTCGATAAAACTCAGGGTCATTTTTTGCAATTCCCAAATTATGGAAGCAGAAATAACCCGAGATATAGCGAGACAGATTTGCTCTGCAAAATGCCAGCTGAATCTCAGACTCTGATGAGTCCTGAGCGTTAGTGGCAATGTACACCGGACACAACTGAGAGAGCTCTGCCAACATCGCCTCAGCACCATATACAACCTCGACCTTTGGCCATTCGCACATCTTTCCTTGCTGTTGAGGAAAATCAACCATAATCGTGTCGCCCCAATCAAACAGATAGATCCTATCCTGCTTCATCCACTTTTGATAAATAGACGTCCACTCTTCCCTGAGCACACCGAATTTGACGGAATCATAATAAACACCCTGATAATAACGCACCTTCCTGATCTGAGCTTCGAGCGTCAGGCCTAATTTTTGCGCCCCTCTTATCATTCTGGGGTTGCCCGACCAGGTCGTCAAACCGACTCTTTCAATCTCTAGAGTGGCAAACAGGTGCTCTATCCAAGGAATAAGAGCCTTACTGCCAATACCTTTTCCCCAGAGCGTGGAATCATAGACCACAACGCCTAACTCTAACCATCGCGTTGATTCATCTTCCCAGTAAAAACTGACCATGCCCACCGCACGTCCCAAATAATCGATGACAAGTGCGTCCCTGCCCGTCGTGAGACGATGAAACTCTTTGGTGCGAAACTCGTCGATACTTGGCTTTTGATAACCAAAATACGGACCGTTATACTCAGTCCATTTCTCATCCGTAATCATTAAATGATATAGCGGCTCCAGATCAGATATGACCGCCTGACGAAGGGATACATCCTGAAATCTTAACCTTGTACAATCCATCATACCCCCTTATTTGTTTAGATACTGCCAACTATCGGCACCATCAAAATAGCGAACTTTGGTCAACGAGAGTGCGTCAGATAACGCCATCCTAAAGTTCAACGCAACCTTTGGTTTTGGAGCTTGGTCTGTCGAGGTGTAATGTGTCACGCATCCACAGATAGAACAGTGATGAAAGTCAATCATGCCATCTCCCCAACGATACGCCGTAGTAGCCTGTTGTTTGGTTTTGACGCTAACACTCGCTGGTTCATAATATCCCCATAGCGCTGCGTAACGTCCGCATACAGAACAGTTACAACTGGTCACCGACTCTGGCCAAACTTCAAAAGTGATTGACACATTGCCACAGTGACACTGGATTTGATGTTGGGATGGATGCATTTAGTCTTCCTTTTTCCTAATTAGTTTTCGCGAATAAGGGCATATTCGCCTTATGTCCAGACCAAGCTGAATGCTATCGACAACATCACCACGCCCACGACCAGCTCCAGAATCTTCCATGAGATTGGCTTATGAAAAACCGGAGCGATCAACCTGGCCCCAAACCCCAAAGTAAAGAAAAAGACGAACGAGGCGCAGACCGCCCCTAGTCCAAAAGACCACTGATTAGGTGCATATTGAGCAGAAATAGAGCCCAATAGCACCACAGTATCCAGATACACGTGAGGATTTAACCAGGTCAACGCTAAACAAATCAATAACGTTTTGGTTAATCCTGCACTGGCATCCCCGTGAGGGTCTAATTGATGGTCGCTGGTAAGCGCTGAGCGGAGACTTTGAAAACTATAAACCAGTAGGAAGGCAGCACCTGCATATCGGGCAACATATTCGATCTCTGGAAAGCGTTGGATGATGATGCCAAAACCGCCTACACCGGCCGATATGAGCACAGCATCCGAAACAGCACACACCGTGCACACCGCAAACACATAATGCTTCTTAATGCCCTGCTTTAATACAAACGCATTCTGAGCACCAATAGCAAGAATCAATGAAAACCCCAGGGAGAAACCTGTGAAGAAGATGCTAACGTCCACCGTTACCTCAATTAACGTCCATGTATCAAATCAAGGTTGTAACGCCTCATCCCTTGTATTACAAGCTAAGCGTCATTCTCATGTCTTACGGTAACATACAGATCATCACTTTCCAGAGTCACCTCAAAACATATAGGACGACAACAAACGTGACAGTCTTCGATGTACTCCTGATGCTCCACCGAGCAGTCGATCGATGTTTCAAACGCCTCACCACAATATGGGCAATTTACTCGCCAAGCCTTTATCGCATCCATGTTGTCCCCACCTTTTCGTACTCAGCAAAGTGTAGAATCCGCTACATGTATTAACAAACGCATATAATAGAAATTCAACCGATACCACACTATCTGTGAGTAGAACGTTCAGTCAGACCTCGATGAAAGTGCCACTGACATCTTCTTATAAGGGATGTCCTCTTTGTAAAAGGTCTCTCCAATAGTGGTCATTCCAAACCTTTGGTAGAACCCAAACGCAGATTCTCGGGCATCGCACCAAAAAGTCTCACCCCCCTCCTGCTTTACTATCGTTAGAATGTGCTCAATGACCTGACTGCCAATGCCTACTCCCTGGTAGGATGGCAACGTGGCGAACTTTCTCAACCTGGCACTATTGCCCTCCCGAAACACCGAGGCGACACAAACCAACTTTTGGTCCTTATACGCTCCGACATGAAGCGCGTCTTCATCCCCGGTCACTTTTGAGTGTTCCGGAGGAAAGTGAGGCCACAAAACCTGATGGCGGATTGGTAATACCTGTTCCGCAGTGATTGTCTTTATTTCAATCAATTAAAAAGCCTCGTTACGTTTTACAAAAACCAATAAGATAGTGCAGACAATATCAAGGGTATCAAGCCGGCAATAAACAGTGAGAGACCAAACGTATAGTTTTGTCTGTATTGCTGCCGCTTGTCAGTCTCAAAGCTGTGATCTTTAACCATTGTTTTCGTTTTATGAGTCACAATGTCAACATCATAGGTGCGACTTCCTCGTCCGCCATCCCAGGAAAGAGCGGCAATCCCCCACAATACCATCGCTATAAAAAAGCTGAAATCAGACAGATAGGGCGTAGAAAAAAAAGGAATAAACTGGCCCAGTACAAACACGGTTAAACCAGCTAACAAGTTACTGATAACCACAAAGCCAAGAAGTCCCTTCATATCATTCCTTAATGCATTTCGTCATAAACACACTGTTGGGGTCGAGTCTGTAATCGGAGAATGGAGCGCATTCTTTAAAGCCATATCCCAGGTACAGGTTGCGCGCTGGAGCAAAGAAGGCTTGTGTTCCCGTTTCCAGGCTCAGTTTGTGCAATCCCGAGCTTCTAGCTTGTTCTACCAAATGCTGAAGTAGTGTCTTGGCAACACCCTTGCCACGAGCGATGTTTGCCGTTCGCATCGACTTGATCTCACCGTGCCCCGGTTCAAGCGATTTAAGTGCAATACACCCCACCAGGTCACTTTCTAGCCACGCGGACCAAAATGTAATCTCCGGTCGTCTCAACGCATCGACGTCGAGAGCGTGGACGCTTTCCGGCGGAGAGGTCGCATACATGTCATCCAAGTGCTCCTGTAACAACGCTTTGATCTCTGTGCCGGCTAAATCATCCTTAATTATCTTCACTTTATCTTCCTGCTAAATATTAAAACGTAGGTTTGCCCCGAAGCGACTTTTTCTGACCTTGCTTTTTCTTGTTGTCTACTCGCTTTATTTGTGAAGAACGAGTAGGTTTCGTTGCTCTTCTTTTCTTCTGAACAACCATGACTGATCGGATAAGCTCAACAAGTCGCATTAACGCATCCTCTCGATTTTTTTCCTGAGTCCGATAGGACTGCGCTTTTATTATGACCACGCCCTCTTTGGATATTCTGGAATCATTGCTTGCCAACAAACGTTCTTTATAGACCGCAGGCAATGTAGAGCGCCGAATATCAAATCTCAAATGGATCGCGGAAGACACCTTATTGACATTCTGGCCGCCGCTCCCCATTGCACGGATGGCATTAAGCTCAATCTCCCAATCCGCCAGAGTCACGGTGTTAGATATCTTTAACATACTCAATTCAAATAGCATAACCAAGTGTCATAGTAACACCCGAAAATATGACAGAACATGTTTTTTGAAGCCGTACTTTTAGTGTGGCCTTTGAACCTAAGTCACTGACCGTCGTACTGCTCCAGATCGATATGGTACTTTTCCAGAACTTCCTGAAATTGAAGTTTCTTTTGACCCGCAGCAACCGCCATGACTTTAGCGGTAACGTCCGAAATTTCGCCTTTAGTAATACCGGCCTTCTTAGCCTGAGCTAAGTAATATCTCGTACATGGCAAACAATTCATTGCCATGGCTGCCGATAACCCGACGAGCAACTCTGTTCTGGTGTCCAAATGCTCATTGTCATGAGTAGAACGATAAAACGCGCCGTAGGCTTCCTGATGCTTTCCTAGCATTTCTATACTCCTAATTGCCTTTATTAATGGGTTTAATACCGCCCCTTTCCGCCATGAAATCCGCCAAAAATGCCACCAAATAGCAGTCCCAGTAGACTAAAAATAAAGCCCAGAATGATCATGGCCGGAATGGAGGCAATAGCAAACTTGACCATAAAGACAACCATGGACACGAATGGCATTTTAATATCAACAACCGTCACCTCGTTACTTTTTGAACTCTCTCTTTCATCAATCATAAAACCCTCTCTTTACTCACATCTTTTAGCCATCTGTTTATACTAAACTTATTTAATAACAAATATTTTAGCTATAAAAAAGGCTCCGTTATAAAAATTGGAGCCTTATCAAACACTTTGGACTTGTTTAGGCCTCTTGCTTATTGACCATGTGCAAATGTACGTCCTGTTGAGGGAAAGGAATTGATATCCCTTCATTATCAAAACGTAACTTCACTTCTTTCGTAATGTCCCAGTACACATCCCAATAATCATCCGTTTTCACCCATGGCCTGACAATGAAATCAACGGACGAGGTATTCAGTGTATGTACTTTAATATTGGGTTCAGGAGATTTAAGCACCGCTGGGTGTGCAGAGACAATTTCATGTAACACAGATTCCGCCTTGAGAAGATCGTCGCCATAACCGATACCAAACACCATATCGACACGACGCGTGCGCTCATGGGTCACGTTTTTAATGACATCTCCCCAAATCTTGCCATTTGGGACAATGATAATCTGGTTGTCAAAGGTGCGTATCGTCGTACTGACTAAACTCATATGGCTCACCTTGCCATCAACACCACCAGCAAATACGAAATCCCCAACATCAAAAGGACGGTAAATAAGCAGCATCATTCCGGCTGCAAAATTCGACAATGTATCCTGTAGCGCGAAACCGATAATAACACCGGCAATACCGAAACCGGTTAGGATAGGAGCAAGATTGAGACCAATCTGCGATAAACCCACCATGATACCAATGATCCATACAATATTACCGGACATGGAAACAAAGAAGTTTTGCATCAGATGGGATAACTTAAGGTTCTTATTCTGTACCGCCTTGGTGACAATTTTTCTGACCAATTTGACGATTGAACGAGTCACAAAAAGAATCAGAATCAAAATAGACAATTGAAACAGTTGCTGAGGTGCATTATCCGCCAACCAGTCAATAGCTGCACTCCACCAATGGCTCAACATAGAGAATAAGACCTTAGAATCTAAAATATCCTGAGTAATATTCCCAGTTACCGAAAAGACCTGGCGCTTATATTCCGACGTATCAAGACCAATTTGATCGCCAAGCACAATGAGATGTCTTAGGCTTTTGGTCTCGATGTTCATTCGCTGTTTCAAAATCAGCTGACCAGTCTGAAGTCCCGCCTTATCAGCCTCGGGGGCCGATGCGATTTGAGAACCAATTGCGCTTATTTGCTGATTAAAGTACTCGATTGACGCCGACGTTAATCTTAAACGCTTTTCAACAAGCAACTCAAAAGCCGATTCATCTGCTTTATCCTGTACCCCCAGTTTTTGCATCCAAATCAGATTCTGCCAATTCGACTCATAGGCGGAATCCAAATACTCTTGTAGTTCGCTGTATCTATTAAGGATGGAGAGTTTCTTTTCATCGTTTGCGCCATTAAACTCCTCATTCACGGCCGCTAATTTTCCTTCTAGGTAAACTTTTGCTCCTTCGGTATATTTTTGCTGAAACTTAACCTGTTCTATTAACATCTCCTTAGGCAGCGAATCAGCATCGACCGCTTTTGCAATAACTTCTCTCAGCTCATTGTTTTTATTAAACAGCCGGAATTGAATTGCGTCCCTTTGATCGCCAGTCGCAACCTTTATCGACTCGGAAAGTTCACGAATTTCATTATTGACCTGATTCAGAGCAACCTGAGCTTTTGATGGTAGCGGAGGTGCTTCCCCTTCACTTTGTGCCCACAAATTTGCAGAGAACAAAGAGGTAACAAACACCAGCATAACCACTGCTGACTGGAGAAGAACTCTCCTGCAAACACTCATATTCATTCAACACTCCCTAAATGGTGCCAAGTTATAATTTCTTTTCCCTGAATGTTAAATATAGGTCAGATCTCCACTGACTCTCGCCATTCTGAATCAAGTTTGTCGAAACGGTCACTGTAAAATATGGGAGTAAATCTTCGGTTAGCAAATTTCAACTATGCTTAGCTTACTCATGGGAAACAAACAGGAAATCAGCTATGGGCATTTTATCGTGGATTATTCTCGGACTCATCGCAGGAGCGCTCGCCAAATGGTTAATGCCAGGCAATGATGGCGGAGGCTGGGTTGCAACTATGCTACTTGGCATTGCCGGTGCATTTGTGGGTGGATTTCTTGGCGGATTTTTGGGGGTTGGGGGAGCGAGCGGAATCAACATTGGTAGCATCGTTACAGCAACGCTGGGGGCTTTCTTGTTGTTGTTCGTCTACAACCGGTTTTTACGGTAACCCGTTGATAACTCATTCACAGAGAGCAGTGGTTATAACCTGTTTTCGATCTATCAAGTAATTTATATCTTCCAGATAGCTATGCACATGCCCCTCTGCGATACAACGCTGCATGTCTTCATTCCCCGCATCAGCGGAACTTCGCATAAAATCAACCAGATATTGTAGACGACGAACCATCATATCAACCAACTGTAGCCTGCCCGCAGTATCGAGTTCATAAGCATCACAATAGCTTTTTGCTCTTAAAGCTTGTTGGGTTAAGCTTCCTAACCTGTCGACCTTATTGGTCTTAAAAGGCGCCCAACAGTATACTGAATACGCCAGGTCCCATACTCTTGTCCCTGGATGAAGGGTGTCAAAGTCAAAAACCCCGGCAACAGCGCCTTCGGTTAAAGCGACGTTATAAGGTGCGAAATCACCATGACACATCACTTCCCATGGAAGATCGCTTTCGAGCATCCAGGGCATATCGGATACGGCAAACTGATGGATAAAGCTCATACTGGCATCGTGTAATCGTCTCTGTAACCTTGCCGCTGACTGCAAAACCTGATCACTTGCAATCTCTCCAACCAATGGATAATTGTAAGTTTGCCCCTCAACCAGGCTTAACACTTCACACCCATGACTAAGAGAAACAACGTTGGGGGCTCCTTCAAAGGCCTGTGCCGACAAATGGTTAAGAAATGCGTGTATTGATGGTGTCCATACGGCCACTGATCGAGTGACCGTATTTGCACTAATGGTTACGGCGGTCAAGGGGCAACTCCTAATGACAATCGTTCATATATCCAGGTTGGCAGAAGCATTAAACGAATACATCTTCACTTCCTTTCGCACTTCCCATCCCATGGATTGATAGAATTGTTGAGCCTGTTCATTGTCAGTATTGACAAAAAGGTGCGTTTTACTGATGCCAATCTGCGCAAATGACTGAGTAACTTTTTCCACCAGAGATTTCCCTATCCGCAGTCCGCGATGCTCGGCATCCACCGCCAGATGTTGCAAATAGCCTCTTCTTCCATCGGTGCCCGCCAGTACAGCTCCGATGATTTTACCGTGCTGTTGAGCGACAAAGCTCATGTTGGGATTCTTATCCAGATAGAGCGTAATATTTTCTCGGCTATCGGCTTCGCGGATCAACATATGCTCAGTCTGCTGCCACAGTGCCAGAACATCGTCGTAATCCGACACTTGCATCTCACGATATACTACGCTCACTTGAGTAACTCCTTTTTATCTCCACAACCTCTACCTTGTAATCCCGATACCACTTCTCCCTGCCCAGCCTCTGAGCCTGCTGGTGAACCGGGTCTTCTCGCCATCTGGTAATATCCGCTTCACTGGTCCAGTAAGATATAGCGGTTTCCTGATTCCCTTCCGAACTTGAAACAAACTCGACACACCCGTATCTGGATAGTGCAACGTCTCTGAGCTGCTGAGCCAACTGGCTGTATTCCGTATCCAGATCCTTAATGGTCGCCCTAAAAATAACAGCAAACACACTGAGTCTCCTATCGTAGTTCTTTTTGCCAATATCCAACATCGAGCCACTTCCCGAATTTGAACCCCATACGCTTAAAGTGTCCAACCTGCTCCATACCCATCTTGTTATGAAATGCCACACTCTGATCGTTAGGCAGGGTAATCACACTCATCACATTCTTTATATCTAAGATATCCAGTCGCAGAAACAGGTGCTGATAAAGCAGCGATCCTACCCCACTGACCGGTGAGTCGGCGTCCACATAAACCGATGACTCCACCGTAAAACGGTAAGCACTTCGACTATTCCAGGGTTTGGCATAACAGTAGCCAACAATCTGTCCTTCATGCTCGTACACCAGCCATGGCATACCGTGTTCAATTACAGCAGTGATTCGGCTGCACATTTCCCGCTCACTGAGCCGCTCTTCCTCAAATGTACAGGTCGAGTTCTGTATGTAATGGTTATAGATATCCGCAATGGCAATCGAGTCTTTAAATTCGACATCCCTGATCATATCGTTCTCTTCATCCCTGCTCTCTGGTATACATAATCATCCAATAGACACCCACCTATTTCATAAGCCAACTTATTCACAGAGGCGAGTTTAAAACCACATCTTTCCAGCACTTTTTCTGAGCTGATATTTCCTTGCGTCACCGACGCTTACTTTGGAAACACTTTTTCAAATCGCTCTAACACCAACTCGTCTTGTTCCGTGAAGGGGATATTGAGGTATTCTGCATACTCATTAAAAAACTTGAGATGTGCCTGCCTCCACCATGAGTAACTTCTGTCGCCTTCTCCTTCAGCGTAAGCAAATTCATCTGTCACCTGATCAAATGGACTCACTTCAACGGAGGTCAGTTGAATGATGCAGACCGGATTTTGCTCCCAGTCAAGCACGACTGACAAACGCCCCACTTCCGGCAACGGTTCCTGTTCTATGTCGTAAGCCGCCTTCAGACTGCATGAGGCGGTTTTCACTCCAATATTGATTAGCCTTGCGCATTCGTTAGCATTGTATTCATCTGCGCAGAAGTGCTCCGCGATAATATCGTCGACATTAAATCTTTGATCTTCTGGAATTGTGTTTAAGTATTGAGCAACGAAAGCTCGCTGCTTAGGTGTCATCGTCAAGTTCCTTCACCATGATAATAACTTCAGTCCCTTTATTGGTTATCTGATGCAGCGGTTTCCAGCCAAGTCTGGCATAAAGTCCACCGGATAAATCTTCTGTTTGTAAATAGAGACGAGCGATTCCTGTTGCTCTTGCCCGCTCAATAATATGCCGGACAAGTTTTGTGGCCGTTCCCTGAGAACGAGCTGCGCTATTCACAAACACGCCACCGAGCCAATACTCATAATCTTGATACTGAGGAATTTCGTGTCTTCTGATATGGGCCGTCGCCACCAACTTACCTTCGGAAATAGCGACCACACTATTGAGAATGTCCCCCTTGGCTAGCAAAGTATCCAGCTTCTCACGGTAAGCTCGCACGCTCACGTTTGGATCGCGCTTGCCCCAAGTGTCATAGTACCAACTGACTATTGTTGGTTTGAACTGAGGCTGCTCTATCAACAAATCAAACGTCAACGAACCTTGATTCCGATGTGTTTGTTCAATCTTACACATTAGGTCTCCATTTATGCATTAGCATCTCCGGGTTAGGCACGGGTTCAAAACCAAACAAGCGCTATAGTGACTGAGCATCCTGAGCTGCCAGTATTAATCGTCATAGGACAAATCATCGATTAAGTTCTCAAACGCGACTCGAAAATCGAGCTCGTAGCTAATTATCTCTACGTAACCGAGATGGGGAGTGACCGGAACATTGGCCAGCGTCACACAATGGCGTGTGACATCATTAAGTAGAAGGTGCAGGGCTAAATTAGCTGCTTATTCGATCAGTTACTTCTTGTTTCAAACGCTTTCCCGGCCCAACCATTTGTAGCTAGATAGTTAAACGCATTACTCATAAAAATCAACAAATTATTGCTTTTTTGTTCGAATAACGCTACGCAACATGAAGATCACGATACTCAACCCAAGTATCACAGGTAGACCCCACAACAACGCATTCTGACGACTTAGTGACGGTTTATACAGTACATGCTCTCCATATCGCGCCACCATAAAATCCTTCACTTCCTGCTCAGTTTTACCAGCCTTGACCAACTGAAACACTTTAAGGCGAATATCTTTTGCCACAGGGGAGTTCGATTCGATAAGGTTCTGGTTCTGGCACATAGGGCATCGAAGCGTTTTTGCCAATTCTATGGCTTGCTTCTGTTGTCCTGGGGTCTCAAACTCGAACAGTTCGACACTTTGCCTCTCTGAAGCGTATGCGGTTCCCTCAGAAGCAACCATTGCTGATGAAATCAAGCAAACAAAGCTCAACAAACAAATTCTATATAGCATTGGAGCTTCCTACTAACTTCTTATCACCGATGGGAGTTATGAAAAACCGCTTACGCGCCAACACCCACACTCCCGACACACACACAAGTAAGGCTCCAAACCATATCCAGCGAACAAAGGCTTTAAACTGGACACGCACCGCATAGTGCGATTCATCTATCTTGTCGCCTAACGAAATATAAATATCCCCATCCCAAAACGCAGTCATTGAAGGTTCTGTCATGTTCATGACTCTCACTGGATAATGACGTTTCTCTGGTAGCGCCAGCCAGCTTTTTGACGGCGTATCTATCGGACTGATTTCGATTCGTGCTTGCTCAGCACTAAATGAACGAGCGACGTACAAGTGGGTATCAAGATACGTTAACTGATAATCGCCAAAAACGATCTGCGAATCTGGCCCCATTTTTCGGGTAACCTCATAGGAGTATTCCGCATTCATAACACTCCCGAATGCCGCGACAGCAACCCCTGCGTGCGCTAGTACAAAAGGTAAACTACGCCACCGGCGGCCTATGGGAGTTTTGTACAGCATATGTAGATGAGCACCAAGTACCCATAAGCTCCCCCAAACCGTCGCTAGCGCCCAATAAGACCATTGCGCCCCTACGACTTCGTTATGAGAAACATAGTAAAGCACAACCAATAGAGCGAGAGCCAGACTGAGGAATAAATGAACCGCTAATGGGCGTCGCTGAGCGGGCACTGCAGAGACATCGCTCGAAGCACTAAACCAGCGAACGAAAGGGGCATACCCCATCGCAAACAAACTGATAATGGCCAATGGACCAAAGAGAAGATTGAAATAAGGGGCGCCGACAGAAATATTTCCAAAACCTAAAAGCTCATAAACCATCGGATAAAAAGTACCGAAAACAACCACAACGGTGGCCAACACAAATAAGTTCGCCGAGAGCAAAACAAGGAAGTTTCGAGACTGAAAGTGACGAATCGGTTTAGTGTCAATGCTATCTGCCCGATAAATGAGCGTCACAAAAGCAACAACAAACATAGCGGTTAGGATACCCAACAAACTAAAACCTTTTGTGGGATCGACTGCAAATGCGTGTACCGACGTCAACACGCCAGAGCGAACGATAAACGTCCCCAAAATACTCAAACAAAACGTGACAAATGCTAATGAGTAGCTCCAGAAAACTAACTGTCGCTCTCTGACCAGCATCATAGTGTGAAGCAGTGCGCTCGCCGTCAACCAGGGCAACAACGAGGCATTTTCAACCGGATCCCAAAACCACCAACCGCCCCATCCGAGTTCATAGTATGCCCACCAGGAACCCACGGCTATGCCTGCAGTTAAAAACAACCAGGCAATCACAGTACAGGTTTTGGCTAAAGGTACCCATTCCGTTACATCAGCTTTAGCAAACAGCGCGCCTAACGCCAATGATAACACTGAGGCAAATCCCACATAGCCGACATAAAGCAGTGGTGGATGAATGATTAAGCCAATATCTTGCAACATTGGATTAAGATCCCGCCCTTCAAGCGGCATGATTGCGTTCAATTCAAATGGGTTAGAAGCCAGCAATGTAAACCAGGCAAAGACGGCGACGATAAGCTGCATTAACCACGCTGCGTGGAATCGACCACTCATGTTGTTCTGTATGGTAGCGGGCTGAAGAGAAGTGATGAGTGCGGCCCATAGTGACAGCGTCACTACCCAGAATAACATCGAACCTTGATGCCCACCCCAGGTAGCAGCTATTTTGAAGCCCATCAATAACTGGCTATTGGAGTTGTCTGAAACATAGGAGAGAGAGAAGTCATCAACAATGAAGGCATAAGCCAGTATCACAATAGATATCAGCGAAAACAAGCAAGCCAAAATAGCAAAAGTCCGAATTACCGAGGCTCGCGTCGTCAAACCCGTTTTACTGCAACTGAGGCAGGAAAGAATACCAATACTGGCAGCGATACTGCTCGTGACAGCAACGACTATTAAAGTGAATAGTCCTATATAACCTAACATATAACCTCTATGCTGCTGTCTTCTGCGATAACAGAAGCCTTAAAACTCACCTTATTAAACACATACCGCGCTTGGATCCTATGCTCTATACCGAAGTGACCTCAAAATGAAGGGGCTTCAAGGTGACTTGGGTATATGAGGCCCCGCTTGCGCGGGGCTTATACGATTTAAACAATCGTCATTTGTCCTGCGTACAGAACAAAAGTACGTAACATCAGAACACCAATCAAACTCAGACTGGTCACTACCAAAATAAATCCATGGTTGTGTTTCGCTTTGTCTGAACTGAAGAAGTTCATTGCAAGGGGTAACAACATACCCATGCCTATCACACCATACCAGAACCAACTGGCCCAGAATCCACCTCCGATCGCATTCCAGGCCGCAGCTTCATTCTGTCCACCACTAAAAATAAGACCAGTGAAGAAAGTAACGATAACGAACAGTTCAAACAGAACTACCGGACGTTCAAAGCTGTGTACCCACGCCACACTTGGACTGTGTGCATCTTCTTTAAACACCAGAATGCCGAACAATAAACTCGCCGCAGCGCCGGAAGAAAGGCTTGAGAACAAAAATAGAATTGGCAACACTGGGTTATTCAACATTGGGTATGTTTTCAATGCGGAAAGAAGGAAGCCCGTGTACGCAGCCAGAACAATAGCCAGAAAGCCCAAGAACAGTTCTAAGCCATTTTCAACCTTCTCAAACTTAATCAAGATAGTTTCAACAAAGTCGAACTTGCTGCCCAAAACATCCATGATAGGCTTTCTGAAAATCATACCAATCCAGACAAACAGCACAGCCATGTATACCTGGAATAAGATGACACCCATCGACATAACCGAGGATGGATTGTAGTAGATCATAATTTTCCAGAAATCCAACGGCTTGGTCAGGTGGAAAATAAGAATCAGCAATCCAACGATAATGCCAAATGGTGCCAGCCATGCCATCGCTTTCATGATGCCATTTTGTGCCGGATCGCCCTCGATAACTTTTCGTTTCAGATAAATGGCAATCAATGCCGAGCCTGCTGACATACCTGCAAGGAACAGATAGATCGCTATGATCCAATCCCAAACCAAGGAGTCAAAATGAAAGGCAGTTTCCCAAGTACTCATACTATACCTCCCCCTTATGGAATGGAACTTTGAACAATTTCGGCTTGGTGCCCAGGTGTTCTTTATCTCGATAGATGACTTTGATGCTTAGCATCTTATTGATATCACTATTCGGATCATTCAAGTCGCCAAACACCAAAGCCTTAGTTGGACAACTTTCGACACACGCTGGCAACTTACCTTCGGCCAGATTAGTATCACGACAGAAATTACATTTATCTGCAGATTTGTCTTCAGGGTGGAAAAATCGGACTTGATACGGACAGGCTGCTAAACAATAACCGCAACCTACACACTTCTCCTTGTGAACATCGACGATGCCCGTCTTCTCGTCTTTATATGCGGCTCCGGTTGGGCACACATAAACACAAGGGGGATTATCACAATGCTGACAAGAATCTCGAGTGAATCGATACTCGACATCAGGATATTCACCCATAGGTTCAGAGCGATGGATCTCTAATCGAGAAACCCCTTCCGGCACCTTATTCACTTCCCGACATGCTTCGGTACATGCTGTACAGCCAATACATGCGTTCTCGTCATGGAGCATTCCGTAACGGACAGGTTTATCTGTATCATCGCTAGCCACAGAATTTCGTGCCGTTAACACCGATGTAGTAGCGACACCAGTAGTGAAGATGACAGCACCGGTACCAGCAAGAAAATTTCGTCTAGAACAACTCATATTATTTGCCCTCCTCTTCACGTTTTTCATTGAAGTCTTTATGGCAATCGACACACATTTTTATTTTCGCTTTGTGGTCATAAGAGAGGACTTTCGCCTTTTCTGCATGAACGGAGTGACAGTTAGTACACGTTAGATTTTTGGCATGAACATCATGAGTCCAGCTGTCTTTTTGCAGATACTTTGGCTGGTGACAATCCGTACACAAACTGTTTGCTTTTAAAATGGCCTCAGGATCTAACCACGTTTTGTCTGTACCTGGTTGTGATTGTGCCGGATGGTACTTGACGACCGTAGAGCCACCGTCGCGGTGATCCGGACCAATATTGCTATGGCATTGAGTACAATTAACTTCGTTGCCGAGAATCTCAATGGCATTTTCACCATGAGAGCCTGCGAGTGTCTGTTTGGAGTCTTTATGACACTGGACGCACTTATAATCCTTGTCACGAATCAACTCCACCTTATGCCGTTGAGATGCCCCTTCTTGAGTGAGGGCGGTCTCATCAGCTAAGGCATTGAGTGAGTAACCATAGAGAGTCAGTGTCAGGAGGGCCTGAAGCATTATCGCCATGGTCAATTTAACATTGCCCATTGTATCCTTTCCTTAAATCCAGATTAGCCAGCTAACGAAATTAGTCACTATTCGGATTAATAATTAATAACTTTTTACTGGTATTAGCCAATAAAATGTAATCAATTCTTATTTAGGATGAGCCACAACGCTTCACGTAAAAATAATAATATTGCCCGTACGCCATTTCTATCACTTTTGGGGTATTTAGTGAGCAATATCACTAATGTTTATGTGTGAATTTTTACACAACTTATTGTTTTTAATGAGAATCAATTTCAATAACATTAATCCACCCTACCCCTTTAGGGTTAGATGAAAATAGTTGTGAACTCAATCACTTAGATAAATTGATCTAAAACATTAAATACATCGCCATGTAATTAGATATTGCAAGATATGAGCTAATATTAACAAGTCTTAATAAGACATCTCCAAATCTTGTTTAGGAAATATGCCCCACAACGCATTTCAAAAATTAGAATATGGAGATAACACTGTGAACAAGCACTGGATTCTAAGTTCCGTTGCTGCATTAGCGATATTAGGTGCCGCTAGCGCGCCTGCTTTTGCTGCCTCAGAAAAAGGGTTAGTTGACCCTCGAAATCAAGCCTACGAGCAAGATCACCCTGATCAATATCAGAGCTGGAAGCAAACAAGTGAAAGCGAAGAAATTGATGATGCCCTTGCCCATGACCCAAACATGGTGATTCTATGGGCAGGTTATGGTTTTGCCAAAGACTACAACAAAGCTCGTGGACACTTCTATGCACTGGATGACGTGCGACAAACGTTACGTACCGGCGGTCCAACCGACCCTAAATCAGGTCCAATGCCTATGGCGTGCTGGAGTTGTAAGAGCCCCGATGTGGCACGTGTTATCGATGAGCGTGGTGAAGATGGCTATTTCGAAGGCAAATGGGCTCGCCTTGGGGCAGAAATCGCCAACCCTATTGGTTGTGCAGACTGTCACGACACCAGAAGCGAGAAATTTAAAAATGGTGAGCCAGAGCTAGCGTTGACCCGCCCATACGTTGAGCGCGCATTCGAAGCCATCGGCAAAAAGTTTGACGACCAGTCCCGACTGGACAAGCAAGCTTCTGTCTGTGCGCAGTGCCACGTTGAGTATTATTTCACAGGTCCAACTAAAGCGGTTAAATTCCCGTGGGATATGGGAACAACCGTTGGCGAAATGGAGCAGTACTACGACGCTCTTAACTTTAAAGACTGGCAACATGCCGTATCCAAAGCGCCGATGTTAAAAGCTCAGCACCCGGGTTATGAAACCTGGCGAGATGGTATCCACGGCAAAAACGGTGTCGTTTGTGTTGATTGTCATATGCCAAAAGTAACCAAAGAAGATGGTACTGTGTATACCGACCACAAGGTCGGCAACCCACTTGACCGCTTCGAAGACACCTGTGCAAACTGTCATACTCAAAGCAAAGAGCAACTTCAGGGCGTAGTCTCTACGCGTAAAGCTCAGGTACTTAACATGAAGCTCACTGCTGAGAAGCAAATTGTCGCTGCTCACTTTGAGGCTGGCGCAGCATGGGATGCCGGTGCTACTGAAGATGAAATGAAATCAATTCTGATGGATATTCGTCATGCACAATGGCGTTGGGACTACGCAATCGCTTCTCATGGTGTGCACATGCATGCGCCAGAAGTTGCCCTTGAAATTCTGGGTACTTCCGTCGACAAAGCAGCAGACGCACGCGCTAAACTTATCCGCTTACTGGCGAAGAAAGGCATCACCGATCCTGTAGAAATTCCAGATATTTCGACCAAGGAGAAAGCGCAAGCTGCTTTGGGAATGAACATGGATAAGATGAACGCAGAGAAAAAACACTTCCTTGAAACTGTTGTGCCAAAATGGGAAGAAGAAGCAAAAGCAAGAGAAGCCAAGTACTAATGGTTCACAACTAACATTCTGTGATCTATTCGTTTTTTAGTTAAAGCCTCAACCCAAGCGTTGGGGCTTTTTGCTAAACTCGTAAATAGTAATGACTTAAACGAAGATGATCATGAATAGAGCGATCTTAATTGCAACCTATCTGGTTTCAGGGTTTGCCGTAGCGGGCACCTATAACAGTGTCTCTGTAGGCACCACCAACGAAGGAGGTTTTGGCGTTGGCCTTTACCATGATCGCAATTTAAGTTTTGGGTTTTATTCAAATCTTGCAGGTGGAACGGGACCAAACAATGATAACTTTGCGCTAAACGTTGGTCTGGTCAAATCGTTGAGCCAGAACATGGTTGGCTATGTTGGCGCGGGTCTGGCAAACCGGAGTGATGATAAACTTAGTGATTCGCCTGATCAGGGTGACGACTCCTCCCTTACCTTCAACGGCAATATTGGCTTGTTGATAAAGACAGGAGTCACCGGTTTCACCGCAGATGTTGGCTACAATACTGGCCTCGAGGCCGCCTTTTTTGGATTGGGCTATACCTACTGAAAAAGATTACGCTGTCACTACCAATAATTTTCGCTGGCAAAGTTACCAGGTTTGCGGCGCAAATGCTTTACAAGCCCCAAATCAGTCAAGGTCTGACTAGTATCTTTCACCATGGATGGGTTGCCGCAAATATACAAAAAACTCTCTGAAGGAATAAACGTTCTGCCTACTTTCCCCTGAATAGCACCCGAGGCCAGCAACAAAGGAATTCTACCTTGTAAGCTCGTCGCATGCGTTTCTCTGGATACAACCGTTACATACTGAAATCTGTCACCAAGATTACGACTAAGCGAATTAATAGCGTCTTGATACACCAGTTCATCACTCGTGCGTACGGCGTGAACCAGCGTAATGTTAGTGAAGCGCCATTTCAGCGAAGGATCTGCCAACATCGAAATAAACGGGCCTATTGCCGTTCCCGTTGACAGCAGCCACAAATCCTTTGCGTAGTCTGGAATTTCATCCAATGTCATGAAGCCTGATGGTTTCTGACCGACATACACTTCATCACCCTCATTCAGCTTGTGTAACTTTGGTGACAACTGGCCGTTATCATCAGCTATGATCAAAAACTCCAAATGATCATGCCCGTATGCATGGCCTGGGTGATTAACCATCGAGTAAGCACGTCGAACCCACTCTCCTTGCTCATTCGTTAAACCCAACTTGGTAAACTGTCCGGGCAAGTACTTCTCTACAGGAGCATTGATCTCGAGGCTAAAAAGTTTCTCCGTCCATTGTTTACGGGCAAGAACTCGCCCCTTCACTAAACCATTAGGAACCGTTTTCATAACTACCTCCAACAGAAAGACCGTCATCCCATCTTAAAGGGTAAATGTGCAAAATTTAAACTACAGTTTATAAGGTTATACCCAGTGACACGCTGCGTGGGATTTGCCGGCTCATCAACTTTGTCGATTTTGACGAAAGAAAACCGGTGCCATCCGGTCTAGGTATAGTAAGTTTTGTAACCTGAACCTGTGAGGCGCCATGAAGCCGTGTTTCCCTTCTGTTCCGATAAGTCTCTCTAGCAATAGCCCTGTCAATCTCTGGCTACAACAGTATCGCAGCACACGCCTGGTGTTTGAAAAAAGCCATCAAACAGCGCTCTCAAGATTGCTGCCACTTCTTATCTGTGGCGAACAATCCTCTCAATGGGTGTTTTATAACGAATCGCAAAGGCACACCTCCTTTGACATGCTCACCGTCGCCTCCTCAGACTTTGAACGCATTGTGGCAGATGAGAAATACCATGAAGAGGCCCTTGAGCTGGTTCACCATCAACTTCCTCAACCTGAAGATATCTTATTGATAAAGAGACGAAGTCAACGATTCTTTACCGAGCTGGGAAATCGCTCTCGGTTTGACCAACACTTTGCACAGATAGCCTGTCTGGACGCCTTGGTTTGTAAACTGATGCTGGCAATGGAACAAAGCTCGCTTGAAGCCACCCACCCCTTCGTTAAGCTTTGCAGGGCAATAAAACAAGATGAAGCAAGGCATGTGTCACTTTCGAAATATCATGCTGTCTCTCTCGGCTTCGATAAAGACGGTTGGAAAATAATGGAGCGCCACATCGGCAGCAAACTGTATGAGCTTCTGAAGACAGAATCTCAGGCATTTGAAACTTTAGGTATTATTTTAGAAGATATACTTAAGTTAAAGGGAGTTCGGACATGAGTGCAAGCTTTCTGCCCGGCGACGCGACCCTGCTCGCGGCCAGTTATTGTTTTCCGGATCAATACCTGGACAATCAGCAGCTCCTTGACGCCTTAACCACATTATCTGGTAAACGTTACGCTCGAATTGCGGCCAGAATCGTACCATTTCTTGGCATTGAAGGGCGTTACTTTTCGCGAAGTGTCCGCACTTGCACCAGTGCGCCTAGCCCTACTAATTCAGAGCTGGTGACCAGTGTCATTGAAGATTTGCTGAATCAATCTCATACCACCCTTGCCGATATAGATTATTTGGTAGGCCATACCACCACGCCAGACACTCAACTGCCTCCAAGTATTGCCTGGGTCGCAGAAAAACTGCGTTATCAAGGCCCCTTCATGGAACTTCGACAGGCTTGCACTGGCTTCTCTAGTGCCTTACAAATAGTTATCCCCCGCCTTGCGATGGTCCACAAACCCGTCATTATCGCCGGCAGTGAAACGGGCTCCGTCTATTTTGACTACCACAAGGGATTCCTCGACCAGTCGCAACTCGTGAACTACATGCAAATGGGTGATGGCGCAGGCGGCGTCATACTCGCACCTTCGGGTATAAGCGGGATGGGTAAAATCTCACATTGCTTTACAGGGCAAATCAGTGTTGACCAAGCCCCGGGACTCTCTCTTGACGGCGGTTCTCTATCCGTCTACACCCAAGGTGGCAAAGCTCGCTTTCATCACAACGCCACCAATGTACGAAAAAGCGGAGAAGCCTTGTTTCAGGCTGGGATCCTAGCTCTTCGTTCACAGGGCTTTGAACTCGAGCAGTTTGACTACATCATTCCTCATCAGGCAAGTGGGCGCATTGATGAGCTACTAAGTCAGGCACTCAATATCGATCAATGTAAAATCATCAATGATGCCAAAGTATGGGGGAATCTTGGCTCTGCTGCTATTTGGTGTAGTTTTTCCAAATTGATTAGCAGTGGCAAGCTTCACACTGGCGCTAAAGTCGCCGTATTAGGCGCAGAAGCGACAAAGTACATGTACGGAGGATTTGTATATACGCACGGCTGAGTGAGTTGTGCTATCGGCCAGCCATACTTTTCGCCTGATTGATTTTTTCTATGATATTGGCGCGATCAATCCCGGGACGATTAGAGTCGAGGATCTTAGTCCAGACAGTAATTGCACTGTCATAATCCGAAGTCAAAAAGTGATCGGATGCAACCAGTAACAGAGCAGTATCGTTGAATTCATCCATATGTAACGCCTTGTCAATGAACCGTTGCACCTCCGGTGTCATCGTTTGAGACTCACTAAAGTACTTGGCCGTGGCAATCGCGGCATACTGTCCCGCATAAGGGAGCTCAGACAGTCGAATGGAGTAGTCAAAACAGGTAATCGCTGCATCGAACTCGTTACGCTGCATATAGAGTTGCCCCAGATGAAACCAGTTTTTGCCGTTATTAGGATCGCCTCTCAGAGCTTGCTGCAACTCATTCATCATGGTTTCACCATTCTTTACGACGGGTGTTTCGGCAGGCTGAGGGAGCTCGGTACGTATCTGGCTCCAAACTAGCCAGGACATGCCACATACCAACACACTTGTACTCAGGGAATATAAGACGCGCGTCCGTCGGGATGCTATCGCACTCAAACTTAAAAACGCCACAATGAAAATGGCACTACCACACAGTACGACAAACAAAGACAGTGAACTGAACAAACTATAATCACTCGTAATATCGAAGGAACAACCAGTATATCGACTGCACTGAATCGTGACTGTGAGGTAGCAAGGATTTTACTAGAACACCCGACGCTTCAAACCTGCACGCTCCAAAATTCGGGTCGATATTTCTTCAACGGACAATGATGAAGTATTGATATAAGGGATCGCCTCCCTGCGGAACAGCGCCTCTACGCTCGCCAGTTCATTAAGACATTGTTGTGTACTCGCATAATCACTGCCCGCCAAGCGGTTTTCCCTGATTTCGGTTAATCTTTGCGGATCGATAGTCAAACCGAACAGTTTGTGCCGGTGTATCTCAAACTCAGGCATCAACCGAAGGCGTTTGATGTCATCATCAATAAATGGATAGTTCACCACGCGCAAACCAAATTGCATGGCTAAATAGAGACTTGTTGGGGTTTTGCCACTCCGGGATACTCCCAATAGTATGATGTCTGCTTCGTCCAGATTCTTAAGGGAAATACCATCGTCGTGTGCCAATGTATATTCGACCGCTGCGATACGGTCAAAGTACTTAGCGGAGTCTTTTCCCACACTGTGGGAACGTTGCAATTTGGGTTTCGGCTCTAGCTGCAAATCTCCCTGAACTTGCGCCACAATACTCTCCAGAACATCGTAACAATAGGCAGATGAACTCATAAGACCTTTGCGAATTTCCGGGACTACGATAGAAAAAAACACTAACGGTTTTACACCATTACGTTCATAAGATTGATTAATTTCTCTAATGAGTTCATCCAGCTTATGGGCGCTCTCCACAAATGGAAACGTTTTCTCATTTGCTTCGAATGGAAATTGACCCAACACCACGTGCCCCAATGTCTCACAAGTAATCGCTGTTCCATCAGAAACGTAGAATACGTCACGACTTTGACCAAAATTTTTCATTTTCTATTTAATTTTTCAAATTAATTTAAGTAGGATGCATTACATAATATCGATAACAAACCCTAGCATTCAATAACGTCCCCCCACAGTTTGGAAAAATAGTTAACTATTTTTTCACTGAATACGTAATCGTTTGCTATATCCTACAGCTGCAATGTTTCTGGAGAAAGACATGCAAAACAACACCCTTTGGTTCAATGGTCTGTCCATGAAAGATGTCGATAAGGTCGGCGGTAAGAATGCTTCTCTTGGCGAAATGGTTTCTAACCTCGCTAACGCCGGAGTTTCCGTACCGAATGGCTTTGCGACGACTTCCTATGCATTCAACCAGTTTCTCGATTTCGAAGGACTGGATGATCGCATTCACGGACTGTTAGACGAACTAGATGTTGATGATGTTGACGCACTGCGTAAGACAGGCGCGACCATCCGTCAATGGGTATTAGAAGCCCCCTTCCCTGCTGATTTAGAGCAGGACATTCGAGATAATTACCTGGAACTTATCGATGGCAACATGGAACTATCGGTGGCAGTGCGTTCTTCTGCTACTGCCGAAGACCTTCCTGATGCCTCTTTCGCGGGCCAGCAAGAAACGTTTTTAAACGTGAAAGGCGTCGATGCCGTTTTGGAAGCAACCAAGCATGTCTACGCGTCTCTGTTTAACGACAGAGCAATCTCTTATCGTGTTCACCAAGGATTCGATCACCGTGGCATTTCACTTTCCGCCGGTATTCAACGCATGGTTCGCTCTGACGCTGCGTCTTCAGGTGTCATGTTTACCTTAGATACCGAATCCGGTTTCGATCAAGTTGTGTTTATTACCTCGGCCTGGGGTCTGGGTGAGATGGTAGTGCAAGGTGCCGTGAACCCAGATGAGTTCTATGTGCATAAGCCTCTTCTTGAACAAGGTCAGGCACCGATAGTGAAGAAAACATTCGGTTCCAAGCAGATCAAGATGGTTTATTCCGACAACCAGCAAATTGGTAAGCAAGTTGAAATCGTCGATACCTCTGAAGAAGAACGCAACCAGTTCTCACTGACTGACGAGGAAATCAAAGAACTTGCTAAACAAGCCATGATCATCGAAAAGCACTACCAGCGTCCGATGGATATCGAATGGGCCAAAGATGGCATTGACGGTAAGCTTTACATTGTTCAGGCACGCCCGGAAACCGTATGTTCTCAAAGTGAGCAGAATGTCATTGAACGCTTCCAGTTGAACAACAAAGCAGAAGTGTTGGTTGAAGGACGCGCGATTGGCCAGCGAATTGGTACTGGTCCTGTGCGTCTGGTCGACTCTCTTGATCAAATGTCGTTGGTTCAGGAAGGTGATGTACTGGTCACCGATATGACCGATCCGGATTGGGAACCTGTCATGAAGAAAGCGTCTGCCATCGTGACCAATCGCGGCGGTCGCACCTGCCATGCAGCGATCATTGCCCGTGAACTGGGCATTCCTGCCATCGTAGGCTGCGGCAATGCTACCGACAGCCTGACTGACGGTATGACGGTGACCGTTTCATGCTCAGAAGGCGAAACGGGATACGTCTATCAGGGTGAACTGGACTTTGAGATCCGTCGCTCTGCTGTTGACGAACTGCCATTGCTTCCGACTAAAGTCATGATGAACGTGGGTAACCCTGATCGTGCGTTCGACTTCGCTCAACTTCCAAATGAAGGCGTAGGATTGGCTCGTCTGGAGTTCATCATCAATAAGATGATTGGCATTCACCCGAAAGCACTGCTTAACTTCGACCAGCAAGCGCCAGAGTTGCAAGCCGAAATTACTCAGCGAATTCGTGGCTATAAAGATCCTATCGATTTCTACGTAAGCAAGCTGACAGAAGGGATTGCGACGATCGCTGCTGCATTCTGGCCAAAACGCGTTATCGTTCGTATGTCTGATTTCAAATCTAACGAGTATGGCAACCTGGTTGGTGGACAAGCATTTGAACCACACGAAGAAAACCCAATGCTGGGCTTCCGTGGTGCATCTCGCTATATCTCACCAGTATTTGAGGATTGCTTTGAGCTGGAAACTCAGGCGATTAAACGCGTTCGTCATGAAATGAGACTGAAGAACGTAGAGATCATGATTCCTTTCGTACGCACACCAAGTGAAGCAGCACAAGTCATCGACCTATTAGCGAAATTCGACCTACGCCGCGGTGAGAATGGCCTGAAAGTCATCATGATGTGTGAGTTACCGTCTAATGCTATTCTGGCCGATGAGTTCCTGAAGTACTTCGACGGTTTCTCTATCGGCTCAAACGACATGACTCAGTTGACGTTGGGTCTGGATCGTGACTCTGGAGATGTCGCTCACCTCTTTGATGAACGAAACCCTGCAGTAAAAGCGCTGCTGAAAATGGCCATTGATGCTGCAACCAAAGCAGGTAAGTATGTCGGCATCTGTGGTCAGGGTCCATCAGACCATGAAGATCTGGCAGAATGGTTAATGGAGCAAGGAATTAGTTCAGTGTCACTAAACCCGGATACTGTTATCGATACCTGGATTCAGCTAGGTAAAGCGGCTAATTAAAGCCCGTACACTACTACGTTGATACTCATCCAAACAAAAAACCGCCACTTTCGGTATCTGAAATGGCGGTTTTTTTAGCATTGTAACCTGAGGTCAGTCGGTACGTTCAATTAGCCAGACTTCCTCAGCAAACCTGGTTAATCCCTGCTGAATCCTTCTATGGTCCTTGCCAGCTTCATCTCGCTCAAGCTTCTCAATTGAGTAGCCCTCTCCAAAAAGCTGCTCGATTTCTTGTCTATCCACGCTATAAGGAGGTCCGGACATCTCTTCCTGAATATAGTCGAGTGAGACAAGGAGAATCTTACCTTCCGGCTTTAGCGTCTGCTTGAGCTTTTCTGCATAAGCTGGACGCAGTGACTGCGGAATCGCAATCAGTGCGGCACGGTCATAGATAAGCTCTACCGGTTCAACCGGAACAGAAAAGTAGTCACCGACATAGAGGTTCAGCTCATCAAACTGGTACAACTCATATTGACCGCTGATCGGAGTCACCATTGGCGTATAAAAATGTTCTGAGAAAAATGAACGCACCGCAATTTGACTTAACTCAACTCCCACAACATTGTCGTGGCGCTGCGCCAGCCACACTAAGTCTTCTGATTTGCCACACAAGGGCACGAAAACCGACTGTTCACGATGAGGGGCCAATTGCTCCCAGTACTTAATGAGCAACGGATTCACATCCTCCAGATGGAAACCAATTTTATTCGCGGCCCACTTATCATGCCAAAGTTCAAAATCGTTCATTTGTTGTTCATATTTGTTATGGATAATCGTTAACGTAGAGTTTACAGAGTGCAGACAAAATGTCACACCCATTGACGTAGATTTTTATTGCAGACAGACATCACAGTTTACACAGTCTGTTACACACTTTGATTGGGATCTGAAACATTATCCCCATATCATAGTTTGTAATACTCCTATTCGTTGGCCCCTTTTTGATACCGTTTTTAACGTAGTTAGGAGAGAGAATGAGCACTTTTCTTCGTACCGCAGCATTAATGCTATTGGTACTCAGCCGCACCCCTGCATTAGCGGCAACGCTTAATCAATCCGATTCCAATTCAACAAAAGGAAAGCAAGAACAAAACGAAGTTTGCCCATCTGTTTTCAAACACAGCCTGAGCGGGCTCTATGGTATCGATGCATTAAACAGCAACGCCCTTCAGCCACACTCCGACTTTGATGTCTTATACAGCAAAGCGCATCAAGCACAGCACGAGCTTGAGGCTCTTTGCAAAACCACCGCCCTGCTTACTACGACCGAAGCCTATTTTGCTGGCGTAAAATCCGCTGAACGTGCGAAGGAGAAAATTCGTACTGAACTTAACGGTGAGACCAACCAAATCACAGATCTGGCTCGAGGTACAATTGTTGCAGATGACGTTGAGAGTCTGGTTAGCGCTTATGAAGCACTAAACAGAGAAGCCAAAGTGGTTCGTGTTAAAAACCGCTTCAAAAGTCCGGCTCCATCGGGATATCGTGACTTGAATATTTTGGTTCAACTTCCGAAAACAGGCATTATTGCCGAAGTGCAATTGCACTTAAAAGCAATTGCCGATGTGAAAAGCGGACCAGAGCATGACCTATATGAAATTATTCAAGGAATTGAACGCAAAGCTGCTGCACAACAGCGAAGCTTGAATGATATTGAGACTGCTCAAATAACCAGTCTGAGAAGACAATCTCTGGAGCTGTATCAAAACGCGTGGCAACCGTACATTACAACCCATATCCGCGCAGCCTGAGTCCTTTCAAAGCAACTGATAAACAAAAAGACCACATTGCGTGGTCTTTTTGTTTTTGTAGTAACAACTTAATCTACTTTGATGTTCTCGACTCGCGCCTTTAGTTTTTGGCCGGGACGGAATGTAACTACGCGTCGAGCAGAAATAGGAATGTCTTCACCAGTTTTAGGATTTCGTCCCGGACGTTCATTCTTGTCACGAAGATCAAAATTACCAAAACCCGACAGTTTTACCTGTTCGCCACTTTCGAGTGATTTTCTAATCTCTTCGAAAAACACTTCTACCGTTTCCTTGGCATCCCTTTTACTGAATCCGAGTTTCTCAAATAGGTTCTCAGCCAGATCGGCTTTTGTGAGCGCCATAAAACTCCCCTCAAAGCTAATTCAAACCTTGCTATCACAGCGATAGCGCTTAACATTTCGTTCGACCAATCAACAACATAACGGCCTAACTTTGAAAAGTGTAAGCCAACCTTCTGATTTTCGCCAACTTTTTATTTTCAGAGCAATGTCAGGATATTTTCTTATCTATTAGCGAGTTACCGTCATTTTAGAGTTATACGGAGGTTTTAGGTGATTTTGGAGCAATTTGTCAGTACATTAAACTGAAATAACTTGACATTGCAGGCATTAATAAAAATTCAATAAATTATAAAATACCTAATATAGAGCACAGTTTTCAATGAATTATTCTATAAAAACAGTAGGTTGCAGTGATATTGAAATATGAAACACGTTTCCTTAACCAAAGATCAAAGTTATTTTGTTGGGAATTAGCACTATAGTTATAGATTGCGTCACAGTTATAAAAAAAGCGAGCTAATAATAGCTCGCTTTTTTCTCTTTGCAGGAGTCTAAGAATCCATTAGTCTCGTAATGTTGCGCCGAACTTCTCTGACACGTGAGCAACAATTGCGTCAACAGCACCAGCGATATCCGCGTCTTCCAGAGTACGCTCAACCGATTGTAGTGTAAGCGCGATAGCTAGGCTCTTCTTACCTTCTTCAACGCCTTTACCTACGTATACGTCGAACAGTTTCGCGTCTTTCAGGAACTCACCCCCCTGCTCTAGACACGCTGCAACGATGTCACCTGAAGCTACAGCTTCGTCAACTACAACAGCGATATCACGACGGTTTGATGGGAACTTAGAAAGCTGTACTGCTTCTGGAATCACTTTAGTGTTGATTGCAGACCACTCTACTTCGAATACGATAGTACGGCCGTTTAGACCAAACTTACGCTCTAGCTCTGGATGAACCGTACCGATCACACCTACCTGCTTGCCATCAACGATGATAGCTGCAGATTGACCTGGGTGAAGCGCTGGGTGTTTCGCTGCAGCAAATGAGTATGCTTTCTCGTTTGCTGACAGTTCTAGAATCGCTTCTAGATCGCCTTTCAGGTCAAAGAAATCAACGGTGTTGGTTTCGATGTCCCAGTGCTCTTCGCTACGAGTACCTGCGATAACACCTGCAAGCATAGGCTCTTGGCGCATACCGTTTTCAGCAGACTCACATGGGATGAAACGCAGACCGTATTCGAATAGACGAACGCGTGGCTGCTGACGCTTCTGGTTGTGAACCACAGTGTTTAGTAGACCCTGAATCAGGCCTAGACGCATTGCTGACATATCCGCAGAGATTGGGAATGGCAGGATTAGCGGCTCAACACCTGGAACAACAAGCTTCTGCTGCTCTGGTTCAACGAAGCTGTAAGTGATTGCTTCTTGGTAACCACGGTCAACAAGTAAGTTACGAACGCGTTTTAGCGGAATGTTCGCTTCAACGTGGTCGTGCATCTTAAGTGCTGCAGCTGGGTTTTGGTTAGGAATGTTATCGTAACCGTAGATACGACCTACTTCTTCAATCAGGTCTTGCTCGATTGCGATATCAAAACGCCATGTTGGTGCTGTTGCTGTCCAACCTTCATCTGTTGTTTCAACCGTTAGGCCAAGACGCTCAAGGATCTCAACAACATCGCTATCAGCAATGTGGTGACCCAGTAGGCTGTCTAGCTTAGTGCGACGCAGTGATACTGTGTTTGCTTTTGGTAGGTCAGCCTCTGACTCTGCTGCAACAACAGGGGCTACTTCACCGCCACAGATCTCAACAAGAAGCTCTGTTGCACGCTCCATTGCGCTAGCTTGTAGTGCAAAGTCAACACCACGCTCAAAGCGCATTGAAGAATCAGTGTGTAGACCATAGCTACGCGCGCGACCACGGATGTGATCAGGTGCGAAGAATGCACACTCAAGTAGTACGTCTTTAGTCTCCGTCGTTACACCAGACTCTTCACCACCAAAGATACCCGCGATAGCCAGTGCTTTGTTGTGGTCTGCGACAACTAGAGTATCAGCGTTTAGCTCAGCTTCGTTGCCGTCTAGAAGAGTAAGCTTCTCGCCCTGCTCTGCCATACGAACTACGATGCCACCTTCAATCTTAGCAAGATCGAATGCGTGCATTGGCTGGCCTTGTTCTAGAAGAACAAAGTTAGTGATATCAACAACTGGGTCGATAGAGCGAATACCACAGCGACGCAGTTTTTCTTGCATCCAAAGTGGCGTTTCAGCTTGAACGTTCACGTTCTTAACCACACGGCCAAGGTAACGTGGACATGCTGCTGTCGCTTTCACTTCGATAGAAACTGTGTCATCAATCGCTGGTGCTACTGCGTTTACCGCAGGCTCAGTTACGTCAGCACGGTTTAGAACGCCAACTTCACGCGCCATACCACGAATGCTGAAACAGTCAGCGCGGTTAGCCGTTAGGTCTACGTCTACTGTTACGTCGTCTAGGCCCAGGAATTCGCGGAAATCAGTACCGATTACTGCGTCTTCAGCCAGTTCCATGATGCCATCTGATTCTACGTCGATACCTAGTTCAGAGAATGAACACAGCATGCCGTGTGATGGTTGACCACGTAGTTTTGCTTTTTTGATTTTGAAATCGCCTGGTAGAACAGCACCAACAGTCGCAACCGCAACTTTGATACCTAGGCGACAGTTAGATGCGCCACAAACGATGTCTAGAAGTTCTTCAGCGCCAACATCTACTTTAGTTACACGTAGTTTGTCAGCGTCTGGGTGTTGACCACACTCAACCACTTTACCTACTTTAACGCCAGTGAAAGAACCAGCAACAGGTAGTACGTCGTCTACTTCTAGACCCGCCATTGTGATTTGGTGCGTTAGTTCGTCAGTTGAAACCGCTGGGTTTACCCACTCACGAAGCCAAGATTCGCTAAATTTCATAGTGATGTATCCCCTGGATTACTTGAACTGTTTTAGGAAACGAAGGTCGTTTTCGAAGAACGCACGAAGATCGTTTACGCCGTAACGAAGCATAGTTAAACGCTCAACGCCCATACCAAATGCGAAACCAGAGTATTTCTCAGGATCGATGCCTACGCTGCGAAGTACGTTCGGGTGAACCATGCCACAGCCCAGAACTTCAAGCCATTTGCCGTTCTTACCTTTCACGTCTACTTCTGCTGAAGGCTCTGTGAATGGGAAGTAAGAGGGACGGAAACGAACTTCAACTTCTTCTTCAAAGAAGTTACATAGGAAGTCGTGCAGAATGCCTTTAAGCTGTGCGAAGTTTACATTCTCGTCTACTAGCATACCTTCCACTTGGTGGAACATTGGCGTGTGTGTTTGGTCGTAGTCGTTACGGTAAACACGGCCCGGTGCGATGAAACGGAATGGTGGTTTACCATTTTCCATCGTACGAATCTGAACACCAGACGTGTGAGTACGTAGCATTAGATCAGGGTTAAAGAAGAACGTGTCGTGGTCAGTACGCGCTGGGTGGTCTTCTGCGATGTTTAGTGCATCAAAGTTGTGGAATGCATCTTCAATCTCAGGACCAGACTCAGTGTTAAAGCCTAGCTCACCAAAGAACTGTTCAATACGCTCAACAGTACGAGTCACAGGGTGTAGACCACCGTTCTCGATACGACGACCTGGTAGAGTCACGTCGATTGTTTCTGCGGCTAGCTTCGCTTCTAGCTCTGCACGTTGTAGTGCGTCTTTACGAGCTGCGATCGCTTGCTGAACAACGCCTTTTGCTTTGTTGATCTCTTGACCAGCGCTGCGGCGCTCTTCTGGTGGTAGTTTACCTAGGCTTTGAAGTTGAGCGGTTAGCTCACCTTTCTTACCTAGATACTGAACACGCACTTCGTCAAGTGCGACTAGCGAGTCTGCAGCTTCAATTGCCGCGCTCGCGTTAGCAATGATCTCTTCTAGATGTTGCATCGTTTCCTCGTCTACCGTCCGGTAGTATCCATAAGGGTGTTTTTTGATAGCTGTACATACTAATAAAACCCGCCGCCAATGCCAAATTGATTTGTAAATTGAACGGGTTATTGGGCAAAAAAAACACGTTTTTTGCCCATTTAGATAAAATCCAGCTCGAAAGAAGGAAAAATTCCCGAATTACACTCACATTTAGCGTGCTTCAGCGCGAACAAAAATGAAGTTCGGACGACGAGACAGTTTCTCATAGACATCAGGAGCCGTGGTCTTCATTTCCGGTGAAGGCGATCCCTCAGAAAACTTGTTGAGAACAAAGCCCCCTTCATGGAGACTGTCAAATAGGTTGGTAAAAGAGCGCCTGAAAAACGACACTTCGACAGGTTGACCGACGGTATCCCAATCTTCAGTGATACGCTCCACCTGGTAATAATTGCTAAAACCATCGTCTTCGAAATCGATAAGCGGATGATGGGTGGAGAAAATAAACATTCCTCCCTTCTTCAGTACCCGTCTTATTTCTTTAAAAAACGGAACGAGATCTTCAATATAGTGAATCATCAATGGACACACCACACAGTCAAAGCTCGCCGTTTTTTCTTTTGGTAAGCCTAATAACAAGTCCTGCGCATAGCACGTGACAGTATCGCCCAATCGTTTCTTTGTTAGCTCAACCATTTGTTCAGAAAGATCGACCGCTGTGACCTTGGCGCCGCTCCGGACGAAATACTCGGCATAAACGCCCGGGCCACACCCGAGATCAAGCAAGGTTTTATTTGACACGTTACCCACCAAAGCAAGGGTAGATGGGCGCTCATAAAGGCCATTGTATGCATTGTTCTCAATGACATCCGCATACTTCTCAGCATGCGTTGTATACATTTCACCCATTCACATCTCTCTTTGTTCGGTGCTACGCCATATCAGACGAAGCATATCTTTGTGTTGTATTCCGTTTTCAATTATCGGCTCTGAATAATTCTCAAGAAAGAAATTTTTCACCACGCGGTCTACGCGAAAACCATGTTTATGATAAAAAGCTAACTGATAGCCAAAACAACCTGTCCCGAGTTCCACGTACTCAATACCTTGTCCGGAGAGACATTGCAACGTTTCAGACAATAACGCTCCGCCAAACCCCTTACCTTGATACTGAGGATACACGGAAATATTGAAAATCTCCGCGCGGTGACTTTCTTCATCGACAGCCACCAGCAGGCCAGCAATTAGTGCCTCTTGCAAATAAGCCGCATACGCTACACACTTGTCCTGATAAACTTTAATCGCGGTACTCTCAGGATCTGCAGTCATCAACAACGCCAGAGGCAACTGACTCGGTTCTACCTGCCTAATCTCGAACATAATTTAGGCTCCTATAGCCGCTTTTCCATCAGAAAATTATCCAGTATCACACCCCTTGCTTCTGCTCTGTTTGGCTTCGATACTGTAAATCCAAAATGCTCGAAAAAGGGCTGCGCTGTGATACTGACATACGAATATATGGAAACCAGTTTCATGTCTTGCGCTCGTCTGATTAACTCGCTCATTAGCATCGAACCAATTCCAGACCTTTGTTGCGCATGGTGGCAGTAAAAATGATGGATCAGCCCGTCACTCTGAATATCGGCGTATCCCAGTACCTGCTCACCATCGGTAACTACCAAAGGGTTGTGCTTGACGATGTATTCACGAAAAGCATCAGTGGTCAGTTCTTTCGAAGCCCAGGCATTAACCTGTAGCTCATTGTAATCTTTACTATTTACAGTGCGAATTGTCTCTAGGAACAGTGTGTGTATTTGCTTGGCATCTGCTACCTTGGCCTGCCTGATCATCAACATTCTCTACACTTCCCTTATTGGTCCGTCGGTTAAGATGCGCTAGTGGCACGGAAAATTCAAGAGCGAACCGCACGTCACCAGGTAACCATATAGTAACTAATTGAAAAATATCTGTTTGTGTACTAGATATTAAAACTCATGGTTTCAAATTAACTGGTAGCATTATGCCTGAAAACAATAACAAAGTGCTTGTTCTCTATGCTCACCCTTCTCAAAGGCGTTCTGAAGTCAATGCGCCAATGTTCCGAGATGCTCAGTCGATTTCTGGTGTGACTACCGTCGATCTGTATTTTGAATACCCCACCTACAACATCAATATAGATAAAGAACAGCAGCGACTCATCGACCATGACATCATTATTTTCCAGTTCCCACTCTATTGGTATTCGACACCATCGATACTAAAAGAGTGGCAGGATCTCGTACTTGAATACGGTTTTGCCTATGGTCACGAGGGGACAGCATTGCATGGCAAAACTTTTCTGTGTGCCATCTCGGCTGGAGGCAAGGCCGATGCCTATCAATCTGACGGTTACAATCACTTTACCATTAGAGAGTTACTTCAGCCTCTTGAGCAAACCGCTGCGTTAACGGGAATGAACTACCTGCCACCTTTCTGTCTTTTTGGTTCCCGTACCGCTCAGGAGGAGGACCGCATTCCTAAACACCGGGAACGCTGGCGAGAACTTTTGAACTTGCTGGTGACAGGTGATTTCGACACCGCGCGCGCCAAACCGCTGGATAAACTCAACCATTACTGGATTGAAGACCAAACTGCGCAAGCCTATAAGGAGAGGTCATGACTGGATATTTTCTACAAGCCTTTGTGTATCTTGTCGCGGCAGTGATTGCCGTTCCAATCGCTAAACGCTTGGGTCTTGGTTCTGTACTGGGATACCTAATGGCCGGTGTCGTTATTGGGCCCATCATCGGACTGGTCGGTGAAGAAACCACTACTATCCAACATTTTGCCGAATTTGGCGTCGTCATGATGCTATTTCTGGTCGGGCTGGAACTTGAGCCAAAAATGTTATGGGGAATGAGACACAAACTCGTCGGACTGGGTGGTATCCAGGTAGGAGGCACCGCCTTGCTCGTAATGGGGATCGCTCTTGTGTTCGGGCAGGTCTGGACTGTTGCACTCACCATTGGCCTGATTTTCGCGCTCTCTTCTACAGCTATCGTGTTGCAGACCTTTCATGAAAAGGGACTAACAAAAACGGAAGGGGGCAAAAGCGCGTTTTCTGTCCTGTTATTTCAAGACATCGCCGTGATTCCAATGCTGGCATTTATCCCGTTGCTGGCATTACCAGAATTGATAGAAAAAGCTCAGGGTGCGCTGGATCAAGCGTCGGAACACCATGATGAATTGAGTCTGGTTGCCGGTTTGCCAGGCTGGGTCTATGGGTTGATTATCATGGCTTCTATAGCGATTGTCGTCGTCGGTGGTCATTACTTAAGCCGACCACTATTCAGGTTCGTTGCTTCATCAGGGCTTAGAGAGATTTTTACCGCGACTGCGTTAATGCTGGTCATCGGTATCGCAGCATTAATGAGTCTGGTTGGTCTATCCCCTGCGCTGGGAACCTTCCTTGCCGGAGTCGTTTTGGCCAACAGTGAGTTCCGCCATGAACTAGAATCGAATATTGACCCTTTCAAAGGTCTGCTACTCGGGTTGTTCTTTATCACCGTGGGTGCTGGTATCAATTTTGGCATATTGTTCAGTGATTTCTTTATGATCATTGGCCTGACACTGGGTGTCATGCTGCTTAAAGCTGCAGTGCTGTACCTTCTGGCAATGATATTTAAGATTAACAACAGCGATCGCTGGCTGTTTACACTCAGCCTGGCTCAGGCTGGTGAATTTGGTTTCGTACTGCTCAGCTTTTCCGTTCAAAACCATGTATTGCCAACGGATGTTTCTGAAATTCTTTCCCTGGTCGTCGCTCTCTCTATGTTTTTTACTCCGGGTTTATTTATCCTTTTTGACAAAGTCATTCTGCCTAGATTCGAACAAGCCAGTAATGAAAGAGAAGCGGATACCGTTGATGAAAAAGGATCAGTATTAATCGCTGGCATCGGTCGATTTGGGCAGATCATCAATCGATTGCTGGTAGCCAACGACGTTAAGACGGTTGTTCTGGACATTCGTGCCGAACAAGTCGACCTAATGAGACAGATTGAGACTAAGGCGTTTTTTGGTGACGCTACCAAACCGGACATTTTGCATACTGCGGGAATTGAAGAAGTGAAGTTACTTGTTATTGCCATTGATAACAAAGAATCAAGTGTTGAGCTTGTGAAATACGTTAAACACACGTACCCTCACGTTAAAATTCTTACCCGGGCTTACGATCGCGGACATGGTTATCAATTAAAACAGGCTGGCGCAGACTACATCGAATCTGAAACCTATCACTCTGCCCTTGAACTCGGTTCAAAGACAATGAAATGCCTGGGTTTTCATCCGTTTTTTGTTGAGCAACAAAAGTCCATCTATAAAGACATAGAGGACAAACAGTCCCACACACTCTATCAAGCCTGGAAAAACGTTGCCGAAGGACAACGGTACGATAACAACTATCGAGATCTATTTATGGAGCTCGAAGATCTGATCGAAGAAGCAATGAAAGTCGATCGTAATGACAAACATTCTCGTGAACGTGGGTGGACACCTCCTCCCAAAGGTTACGCCGATAGACTGGAAGAAAGCTCCGACTGACACCGACATCCAACACAATATGGCGGGCTCTGGCCCGCCATTTACATAAAGCAGCCATTAAAAGTAATAATTAAGAGATAGCAGTGAACAACAACAAGATGCTGGCAAAACAGTTATTCAACATGACTCTGCCTATGGTACTAGGGGTGTTATCCCTGATGAGTTTCCAATTAGTAGACAGTGCATTTATCGGCCAACTCGGTGTACTACCTCTCGCCGCACAGGGCTTCACCCTTCCCATGCAAATGGTCATTATCGGAATTCAGGTTGGTTTAGGCATCGCAACAACGGCGATCATCTCTCGTGCATTGGGGGCCAGTGAACATGAGTACGCAAAACAACTGGGTGGGCTTATCCTGGTGTTTGGTAGTGTCGGTGTTGCCATCATAGGCTTAATTATCTGGCTTGTCCGTCACCCCATACTTACACTACTAAGCGCACCAGAATCGGTATATCCCGTGATAGACAGCTATTGGCCCTTCTGGCTCGTTAGCTCCTGGGTGGGCGCAGTACTCTACTTTTTCTATAGCATCTGCCGAGCTAACGGAAACACAGTCTTGCCCGGCATGATGATGGTCGTTACCAGCATAATAAACCTCATCCTGGATCCGGTGTTCATCTTTACTTTTGGTTTGGGCATCAATGGTGCTGCACTCGCCACCGTTATTGCTTTTAGTCTTGGCATTCTGGTTGTCGCCCCAAAAGTTATGGCCAAACACTGGGCTACCTTCGATTGGAGTGATGTTAATATTGGTCAGAGCTTGCGGTCCTTATGGAGCATAATGGCCCCTGCCATGATTAGCCAATTGTTGCCCCCACTCTCATCCATGTTGGCAACCAAACTATTGGCGACATTTGGCACTGCTGCAGTGGCAGCATGGGCACTGGGCTCACGTTATGAGTTTTTTGCTATCGTTACGGTGCTGGCTTTAACGATGTCCATGCCACCAATGGTGGGGAAAATGCTGGGGGCCAAAAACCTCACCGATATCAAAAAACTGGTAAACATCGCAGTGATCTACATACTTGGCTTTCAACTGGTCGTTGCTCTCATCACCTATGCGCTGGCGAAACCACTCTCTGCGCTTATGACCAGTGAAGACAACGTGTTCGAAATTCTCAGCTACCACTTGATTCTGGTTCCCTTTAGCCTGGGGCCACTTGGGGTCTGCATGTTAATGGTGTCGATCTCTAACGCCCTGGGCAAGGCCAAAACTGCGCTTACCATCTCGACGCTGCGTCTCTTCGCCTTTTTCCTTCCTTGTCTATGGATAGGCTCTCAGCTAGGTGGAATACAAGGACTGTTCTATGGTGCACTAATTGGTAACATTCTCGCAGGCGTCAGTGCGTGGCTGACCTACAGCTACTCGGTAAAACAACTGGAAAAAGCACTCAGTCAGTGAGTGCCATAGTACCCGTTCCACGTCTCTAATGACGCTGAATAGGTGCAGATCGAATAGCTACAATACCTTCTTTGTCAAAACGCCTCTCCTTTGCTAATTTTAAAATACGTAGTGAAAGGAGAGGTGTAATAAATGAAAGTAAATATTCAGACCCATCACGTATCCATCGGAGATGAGTCACGTCAAGAAATTGAAAGCAAGTTTGAAAAGATAGCCGACCACTTTCCGCAATTGATTAGTAGCGACATCATCATTAGAAAAGAACACGGACAACACGAAGTTGAGGTCTTTACTAATTACGAAGGGGCTCGAGTTTCAGCAAAAGCATCTCACGAAATCATGTACCCTGCCATTGCTGCATCACTGAAAAAACTGGATGCAGGCCTACGAAATCGCAAAGGGCAACTCAAACATTAGCCTTAATCCAGAGTACATAATCATTCCCATTAGAACAGCCGGCGATTTGCCGGCTTTTTCATCATACTGAATCAAAACGACTCCTCGTACGCACTCAATTCATGCATTACTATTTCTAATCTATAAATGAAAAATTTATCTTGTTCGATATCACACTTTTTCATTGATTGAAGATTCCCACACGTCTAACATCTGCGCCCTAATATCTGTAGGTAGGGCTACAGGGGATATTTACCACATTTCACTAAGATGAGACACCAAACAAATGGCACCCAAGTTTCCATTAGCAAAACTGACCTTTCTAATTGCAATTTTGACTGCAGTCGGCCAAATGACTCAAACTATGTATGTACCTTCTATTGGTCAAATGGCTCAGGAATTTGCTGTCAATCCTGCCATGCTTCAGGCTGTGATGGCGTGCTATTTGATCCCCTACGGACTGTCTCAGTTTATTTATGGACCACTATCAGACAAACTAGGACGCAAACCAATCATTATTGCGGGTTTGAGTGTCTATGTCGTTGGTGCACTAATGAGTTTATTTGCCCAATCCTTTGAGCTCTTTCTTTTAGGCAGTTTTGTTCAGGGGGCCGGAATAGGCAGCGGCGGTGCTATGTCCAGAACATTGTCTCGGGACTGTTTTGCCGGAGACGAGTTACATCGAGCCAATAGTATCATCAGCATGTGCGTCATATTTTCACCACTCCTGGCTCCGGTCTTAGGGGGCGTGCTGACTGAAACTATGGGCTGGCGTTCAAGCTACTTGTTTTTAACCTTATTCGCGATCGCGGTCGTGATCATTATGTGGTCTAAACTCGCAGAGACTCTGCCCGTTGATAGAAGGTCAAAAAGCTCTGCTGCAGCAAGCTACCGCTTTGTGCTGTCAGACAAACGCTTTCAGGGATATGTAATTTGTCTGGTAGCTACATTTGCCGGGGTTGCAGTGTTTGAAGCCGCGGCCGGAGTGTTGTTCGGCGGAGTGCTAAAATTGTCTGCGTTTACAGTGAGCATTTTATTTGTGATGCCTATCCCGGGTTACTTGTTGGGCGCTGGTTTTTCGTCACTCATTGCAAAGCGATATGGTCACAACGCTGCCTTTAAGTTCGGGCTACTTGCCATTGTTCTCGGAGCTGGCATCGTGTTGCTACCAGGCTTAAGTGGACTGACTGATGCGTGGACTCTCACTGCAGGTTCAACGGTGTACTTTCTGGGTGCTGGTGTTCTTTTTCCGGCAGCGACAACCGGTGCATTAACCCCCTTCCCTAATCACGCTGGTACAGGAGGTGCCGTGTTAGGAGGAATGCAAAATCTGGGAGCTGGTCTCGCCACACTGGGCGCATCGGCTATCCCTGCAACAAGCCAGCTCCCTTTGGGCATTATTATGCTGGTTATGGCATTACTGGCTATATGGGGGCTCCATATCGCGAAACACGACAACGGCTCTGACAGCACAGGGGACGCAATTACCGCCTGATATCCTGTGTTCGCAGTTTACTTAATAAAGCGCGAACACAAATAAATACCGTACATCGGCGTGCAACCGTTCCGTCTCTCAAATATTGCTCATAATCAACAATTTATTTTCTTCTCACTCAATAATGGTAGTATGCTTAGCTGGTATTTTAAGTGATCTCTAATTAACTCAAGGAAGAGGTTCTAGGGGTGAAAAAGCGTCATGAGTTTATGACAAAGTTGTTTATGATAATTACCCTCTTCTTGAGTGTTTTGGGTCTCAGCACCTCTGCGTATTCTGAACAGTCCTCACAAAGCAATGTCTATACGGTCTCTGCTAACGAGAGAGACTTTCTCGCTCGCTATATATTCTCGACCATTGAACAGCAATCCAAGCTGACCTTTGAATACGTCGATTACCCCATTTTTCGTGAGAGACTCTCTGCCGTCGAAGATCGTAAAGTTGACTTTGTCGCAAATGTCACTTACACCCGCTCAAGAGCGCAACGATTCCATTATTCACCACCAATAAATATCGAGCCTACTTATATATTCTCAGCCAGAGAACTGCCTTTCGATGAAATGAAGATTATCGGCACCACCATGGGCACGGCATTCAATGACATCATCCAGCGTCACTACCCTACGAAACAAGTGCTGGGCTTCAATGACAATGACGTAGCATTTGAGAGTTTACGGGCTGACGACATCGATGGTTATATCGGCACATTTCTGCAGTTGGAGGCCTTTCTCGGTGCTGGTTTCAAAGCGACGCTAATCAACGATAAAGTGTCCATTCCTCCTGTATCTATTATCACCAACAAACCAGAAAATCTCGCTCTGTTGGACATGTTTAGCGACATCATTTCACAAGATGAAGTGCAAAAACAGATTAGAGCATACATGGAAACCTACATCGCCAACATTGCCATCGCTCAGTTACAATCTAAACTGGCTTCTACCGGACTGGATCTTAGTGTTCCTGTAATTATCTATCTGAACCCCCGACACCCTTATGTCTACGCGGATGCCAAAGGCCAACCTACTGGTGTCTCGGTCGATTTTGCAACAGAGGTATGTAACCTCAATAAGCTGGAATGTGAGTTCATCTATAACCCTCAAGAGCTATGGGGAGACACACTCAACAAACTCAAACAAGCAGAGCGGGACGTAACCACACCAATTGCTGACAGTCCTAGCCGACGCTTCTATCTTAACTTCAGCCGCCCATATGTCTCGATTGAAGGCGCGGTAGCCAAACGCGTGGGCTATAAAGAGGAAGTGTATAAACACATCTCTGAATTGTTCGCAGAGAAAGTCGGCGTCGTCAAAGAGGATGTATTTGAAAAGGTGACGTCACGACTGCTGCCAAACAAAGAACTCGTCTACTATGATGACACCGAATCTATGCTTAACGGCCTGAATTTAGGGGATATTAACTATGCCATCACCAGTCAGGTGACCTTGAATGCGCTGTTGTATGAGCATCGAATAACCAGCATCACCGAGGATAAGTTTTTCAACCCCTTTTATCAATCGGAGCTGAGCTTCGGCTTTCCCAAAACTGAGCGTGGAAAGATCCTCGCCGAACTGTTCGACCGAACGCTGGATTTCATTGACGCGCAAACAATCAATCACCGCTATCAGGCTCCTGTGAACTGGAGAGAACTTAATGAAAAAGAGAATGACAAACGACGCCTCAACATCATCAACGCCCTTCTTATTTTACTGGCGTTGACCACGTTGCTGTTTGGCTTTATCACCAATCACAGAGCCAATCACGATGCATTAACTCGTTTGAAGAATCGACATGCTCTCAACCGAATCCGACGCCAGGCTTTAGACAAAGATCATGGGCTTATTTACATCGATCTGAATCGATTTAAACATATCAACGACACGTATGGACACGGTGTCGGTGATCAGGTACTTCGCTGTTATGCGAAAATCATGAAGGAGCAAATTGAAGGCCACCTTTATCGAATTGGAGGCGATGAATTTGTTGCGATCACCCCGCTGTCCGAAGATAGCCTGAATACACTGCTACCTGCATTAGAACGTTTCCGGTTTGAAGTTCGGGGACAAGACCTGATGCTGAACTTAACCGCATCTGTGGGTGTATTTTTGCCTAATATCAGTGAACTCAGCATCAAACAACTAATGATTTACACCGATTTCGCGATGTATGAAGCTAAGCGTGCCCAACATATCGGCAGCGTTGTAGTGGACAAAGATAAGCTAGACTCCCTAATTGCCATGCATGAGCCGAAAAAACGCACTCACTCTAGCAGGCCGGGAACCTAGCTCCTCCCTGTCGCACTCTTTTCATGGGCCTAACTGATACAGGTCTAATAGGCGTCGTTAGACTTCAAAGCGGCCCACTAATTGATCAAGGCGGGTAATTGCGTTCTGCATCAATGCCGTTCTTCTGGCTAGCTGTTTAGACTGATAATTGAGAACCTGGGTCGAGTCAGCGGCTTTTTCTGCGGTTTCACTGTGGTTACTGCTCATGTGTGCCAGATCTGTTATGGCTTCAAACAGCAGGTTGACGGACCCTTGCAAGCGATCATTTTGATGGCTGGAGTCAATTAACTGAGTATTGCTTTCGACGTCTGAGATACCTTTTGTCATCGTAGCCACCGCTTTTTCTGATTGCTGTCTAAGCTGAGACATCAGAGCGCCAATGTCTTGTGCAGCGGCCGCTGTGCGGTCAGCTAACACGCGGACTTCATCAGCCACAACAGAAAATCCACGACCATGCTCACCTGCTCTAGCAGCTTCAATAGCCGCATTCAAAGCCAACAGGTTAGTTTGTGCTGTAATGTCCGTGATTAATGTGACAATGTCACCTATCCTTTCCATGTCACTGTTCACATCATTCACGCTCGCTGCTGACGAACGTACAATAGACTTAATTGAATCCGCGCTATTTCGTGCTTTTTCATATTCACTCTGGGCCTGCTCCACAGACTCGTTCATGAGTTCGTGCATTTCATGAGCATTGTCATTGGCAGACTGTATCTCTTTACCTTGATGACCCGATAGCTCAACCAGCCTGGATATGGATGCGGCGGTGTCCTCGCTGGAGCTTGATAACCTTTGACTGCAACGAAACATGGATTCAGACACCTGGTTTACTTCGCGGCTGGCGTAAACCAATTCTGATACCACCGTCTCCAGATTGTCGATAAAACTGTTGGTCCATCGCCCTAGGTCTCCTGTCTCGTCAGACTTAAACTTTGACGCATCCAGTCTCTGCCTGAGATTTCCGTCACCTTCCGCCAGAACTTTCATAACACTGGTCATTTGTTCAAGGTTATGGGCCAATGGTTTGGCGGTCATTTTCTGAAACAGCCATGTCATTAGCAACGCGAATAACAACGATATGCCAGCGCCAGTGAACATGGACAACCCAATCCACTGTTGCATTAGAAGTGGCACAGCCGCCATAACGATGGCCGAAAGTAAGAAACGATGCGTGAGGCGTGTGGAGAGTGAACGGTGTCGGTGGACTTCCTCCAGATCGGATTCACACATCATGCCCCATTTATCTAACGACCCTGGCAAAGAAAATGTCACCCCTTTGCCTATTACCGGAATATGTCGATAATCGGAATACCCCGGGTATTCAACAAAAACATTGCTGCCTTTACGAATGGTTTCTCTGATACCTGGGTGAAGTTGACCTGTGGCTGGATCGTTAAACATGACTTCAAATTCGGTATGCTTATCAATCTTGACCACACCCCAGTCCGTAGACACACCTTGTTTGAGGTTCTCTCCATGTGAAAAGGTATTGTCCTCAAAACGTGAGCGGGATAAAGCGATACCTTGTGGTATGGTCGGATCAAACCGCGACTCAACCATAAACAGATAGTTGTCTCCGGATTCACTGTAGATATGGCCTGCTTCTCGTTGAATCAGATCCCCTAATACATCATTGGGAACTCGGCCACAAAGAACTTTACTCTCTCCATGAATATTAACAGGCTGGTAAAACATTAAGGTTACTGCATCATGGAACTTTGATGACGAAGGGCCAATTTTAACTGTGTTGTCATCGATATAAGGACCATGAAGAAATGGTCTGGTTATGCCATGCTCCAGAGCTTTAACTGAACAAACCCGCCTACCCAGTGAAGCAGCATAGGTCGAGTGCGTCGTCTTACCGCTCTGATCCACGATGAATAACTCTGAAAAATCTCTTCCTCGTTCCAATAGTAATCTCAGGGCGTCTAATTGTTCGTTTTCAGGTTTTGAGGATAAATAAAACGCCGCGTCTTCTAAAAAACGCCACTGATTTTCAGTCCATGTGGTAAGGAGCTTAACTCGTGTCTCTGCAATGCTTTCAAACGTTTGCTCAAGTTCAGCGATTCTACTTCGATTACTAAAGCACGCGTATTTCATCGCGAGCTTACCGGTTTTCCCAAACCACGGCAGCCAGCTCTTTTCACTTTTCGTCAGATCCATCAACAACTCCATTTGATTCTAGTCCATTGATTGCACTGCAATTTATATACCCACTCACAATTGAACAAATTTGCTTCACTATTATCTAATTTCCGACTGAGAAGAGCATTTTTGTGGCAATATCAGTGCAAACAACGCACCAAAAACAGGCAATCCGGGCACCATTCTAGTCATATCACACCAAATGAGTGCATTCACACTTGTTAACACAAAATAGCCCCATCTAACATCATGATTTGCCGACAGATAAGGCGCATTAGACCGCTGAGGATTATAATCAGGACATAGCTCCCTAAATGTAAGAGGAAAGCCATGAGAGACAAACAGAACGCAGGTCATTTTGTGTCGATAATTTCTACAATTCTGGTTATTGGATTAGCCATTTATTTGGGCACTCTGGTCAAATCGGTAGACTCTATAGAAGAGAAACTGAGCCATCAGGCACAAAAAATTGAGCGGGTGTCTTTGCTAAACGATGAGGCTATCGATGGCGTTCAACGCTCCTACGTCCCAGTCTACTCACATATATACAGTGATGGTGGGAAAGCAGTGTTATTGGAGACGACTCTGGTGATTCGCAACACCGACCCACAGAACGCCATTAACGTCCATCGCGTTGATTACTACAACACTAATGGTGAACTAGTTACTCAGTATATTGAAAAAGGCTACCAACTTGCTGCAATGTCTAGCTCAGAATATCTGGTCGAAAAACGCGAGGTCAGTGGTGGTGTGGGTGCAAACTTTTTAATCGAATGGTCCAACCCAGACCAGGCATCACAACCCATTTTCGAGGCTGTCATGATAGGCGCCGGTCATGGCAAAGACATCTCATTTACCAGTCGTGCTCCTTAATGCGGATTCGCTGAAACAATAAAGCAAAGCCCCGCATAGTGCGGGGCTCTTTTACACGCGGGATCGTTAATTACTTTGCTCGTTGAGATAAGCCTGAAGAGAAATGTTGGTCCACTCCCTCATCTTAGCCAGATAACCGGCTTGAGAATCCAGAATTTCCTTTGCCAGTGCATCGCTGTCTGCTTGCTGTTTCAGCAGTTCACCGTTTGCTTGTTTCAATGCCGCAATGACTTCTGGTGGGAAGGAGCGAACTTTAATGTCTGGGTACTCAGTGCTCATCTTCGACCAGCTGTTGGCGTTCTCATGTAGCGCCTGGGTATACATGTCGAAAGCTGCTACGCGAAACGAAGTTTCCAGAATGATTTTCAAATCATCTGGCAGTGACTCCCAAACCTTTTTGTTGACCAGAAATTGTGTCTCCGATCCTGGCTCATGCCATGCTGTATAGTAATAAGGGGCTATTTTCTGAAAGCCCATACGAAGGTCAAAAGCCGGTCCCACCCATTCAAGTGCATCGATGGTTCCCCGTTCCAGTGAGGTATAGAGTTCTCCCGGAGCAATATTCGTCGGCTTTGCCCCTACCTGCGCAAGAACCTCTCCTGCAAAACCAGGTATGCGCATTTTTAAACCTTTTAAGTCTTCAACCGTGTTGATCTCTTTTTTGAACCACCCCCCCATCTGAATATCAGAGTTACCTCCTGGGAAAGAGAGCAGATTATGTGGCGCATAAACCTGTTGCATCAACTCCAAACCGCCACCATGGTAAAACCATGAATACTGCTCCATCGTCGTCATACCAAACGGCATAGAAGAAAAATACAGTGTATTAGGGACTTTTCCTTTCCAGTAATAGGAGCTAGAGTGCCCTAAGTCGTACTGCCCCGACTTAACCATATCAAACACACCGAGCGGTGCTTTGTGTTTATTGGCGGAGTCGATTCGAATGATCAACCTGCCGTTCGACATTTCTTTGGCCAGTTTAGCCATGTTTTTACTAGCATCACCCAGTATTGGGGTATTCGGACCCCAGGTTTCCGCTAGCTTTAATCGGTATACTTTGTCCTCTGCCTGAACACTGACAGCGGTTAATGCCGTGAGGGAGGCAAGGATGATTGTACTGACCCGGCGAATGGTTCTTTTAAATTCCATTTCTATGTTTCCTATGTACGTTATTGAATAGCCACCTCACAATGCTTGTTAACGATATGTATGTCAAAGTGTTATCTTAGAACCTCTCACTAAGCAATTAGCCAAATCGACTACTTTTTAACCATGACGCAGTGTGTTGTTCTGGTAGTTACCGCAACGCTCTATATTTCCCCATTCTATAGAAAGTGAAAAATATTCCGTTCTGTTTAACAAACTGATAGTTTCGTCACGAAATGTCTGTTATTAATAGCTAAATCGTTAAATATATTAATCAGATGCATTATGGACTGGGCTACGCTTTCAATCTTTATTCCAACTTTCTTCTTTGTTTCAATCACCCCTGGTATGTGTATGACTCTGGCGCTGACCATGGGCATGAGCATCGGCTACCGACGTACCCTTTGGATGATGATTGGTGAACTATTAGGCGTGGCCGCTGTATCCCTTGCGGCTATCTTGGGTATTGCAGCCATCATGCTTAAATATCCAGAAATCTTTATTGTCTTTAAGGCTGTTGGCGCGAGCTATCTGTTTTATTTGGGTATACAGATGTGGCGTTCAAAAGGCAAACTGGCGATTTCTTCGGAGGTTGAAGACGCTCCAGAACACAATGACTGGGATCTGGTTGTGCAGGGCTTTGTAACCGCGATTGCAAACCCAAAAGGCTGGGCTTTTATGATCTCTTTGTTACCACCGTTCATTGATCAGTCAAAACCTATGTTCTCACAGGTATCGATCATGTTGGCAATTATCCTGCTCAGTGAATTTGTCTGTATGACCATTTACGCAACAGGCGGTAAAGGGCTTAAGCGCACCTTGGGGAACGCCAATAATGTACGCACCATGAACCGCATTGCTGGCACGCTGATGTGCGGTGTCGGTGTGTGGTTATTTGTTGGCTAGATAGAGGGCTCCTACAAGGGAGCCCTTTTTGATTACTGTGTCAGGTCGATAACCATATTCATTTCACATCGCGAAATCCAAAGCGATAAAGTCAGCATCATTATTTAATCTGTCTGCTCTTAACTCCAACCGTCAATTAACCACAATTAAATAAAGGTTTAATTCTGCGACAGCTTGATCTCTCAATTAACCACAATTTAAATATGGCTTATGTAGCTTATTTACAAGATATGTAAATTCAAAACCAATATATTCTAAAGCAACGCGTCACGTTGTAAGCACTACCCATATTTATCCCTACACCATGCAAAAAGCCGATAGTTAATGACAACTAATATAAATCAGGCGATTAGTTAACCACACCATCTACCCCTTTAGGGTAGTTTAATTCCGTAATTGATTTACATCATGTATTAATTTTCTTTCACAAATAACAATGCGCAAAGATTCGAAGAACTAACACTTAGGTATTAATATGAGCAAGATGAAGCTTGTCGTCGTAGGAAACGGCATGGTGGGTCATCGCTATCTCGAAGATCTGGTCGAGAAGGCGGACATGACTCATTATGAAGTGACCGTTTTTTGCGAAGAACCCCGCGTAGCGTATGACCGTGTACACCTCTCCTCTTATTTTTCACACCATACTGCCGATGAGCTTTCTCTCGTCAAAGAAGGCTTTTACGAAAAACACGGTATCAATGTTCTGATCGGTGAACGTGCTATCAATATCAACCGTGAAAATAGAATCGTCTACTCTAGTACCGGTCGTGAAATCACTTACGACAAGCTCATCCTCGCCACTGGCTCATTTCCATTTGTACCGCCTATCAAAGGCAACGAAAGCAAAGACTGCTTCGTTTACCGCACTATCGAAGATCTTAAAGCTATCGAAGCAACCGCCAAGAAAAGTAAGAGCGGCGTTGTTATCGGTGGTGGTCTACTAGGTCTTGAAGCCGCTGGTGCACTAAAAGCTCTAGGTGTAGAAACTCACGTCGTCGAGTTCGCACCAAAGCTCATGGCTGAGCAGCTAGACCAGGCTGGCGGTAACCAGCTTCGTTCAAAAATTGAAAGCATGGGCGTGAACGTTCACACCAGCAAGAACACGCTAGAAATCGCTCCTGAAGGCAAAACAGCACGTAACGTGATGCGCTTTGCTGACGGTACTGAGCTGGAAACTGACTTCATCGTGTTCTCTGCAGGTATCCGCCCGCAAGATAAACTTGCTCGCGAAATGAAGCTAGATATCGCACCTCGTGGCGGTATTGCTATCAACGACTTCTGCCAATCGTCAGATGAGAACATCTACGCAATTGGTGAGTGTGCGTCATGGAACGAAACGTTCTACGGTCTGGTGGCTCCAGGCTACAAGATGGCGACGGTTGCTGTTGACCACGTTGTAGGTAACGACAGTAAGTTCGAAGGTGCTGACATGTCTGCGAAGCTTAAGCTTCTGGGCGTGAAAGTGGGCTCCATTGGCGATGCTAATGGCCGCACTCCTGGCTGTAAGAGCTACGTTTACCAAAACGAAGAGCAAGAAGTTTACAAGCGTCTCATCGTTTCTGAAGACAACAAAAAGCTTCTTGGTGCAGTCATGGTTGGTGACACTTCTGACTACGGCGACCTACTTCAGTTAATGCTGAACGAAATCGACCTGCCAGAGCACCCTGATGCACTTATCCTTCCAGCTCACGCTGGCGCTGAAAAGCCGACACTTGGTGCAGACTCGCTTCCTGAGTCAGCGGTTATCTGTTCTTGCTTTGACGTAACCAAAGGCAAGATTGCTCAGGCAGTCGCTGAAGGTCACCATACGATTGGCGACATCAAAGCGGTAACAGGCGCTGGTACTGGCTGTGGTGGTTGTATCCCACTTGTGACTTCTGTTCTTAATGCTGAACTTGCCAAGTCTGGTATTGAAGTTAAGAACGATGTGTGTGAGCACTTTGCTTACTCTCGTCAAGAGCTGTTCCATCTGGTTCGCATCGGCGAAATCAAGACGTTCGAAGAGCTACTTGAGAAGCACGGCACTGGCTACGGCTGTGAAGTATGTAAGCCACTTGCAGGCTCTATCCTTGCGTCTTGCTGGGGCGACCACATTCTGAAGCCAGAGTTGGTGAAGCTGCACGATACCAACGATAACTTCCTGGGTAACATCCAAAAAGACGGTACCTACTCAGTGATTCCGCGTATGGCAGGTGGTGAAGTAACACCTCAAGCGCTGAAAGTGCTGGCTGAAGTGGCTGCAGAATACAACCTGTACACTAAAGTAACCGGTGCACAGCGCATCGGTCTGTTCGGCGCGCAGAAAGATGACCTTCCAGCTATTTGGAAGAAGCTAATTGAAGCGGGTTACGAGACTGGTCAAGCGTATGCAAAAGCACTACGCATGGCGAAAACGTGTGTAGGCTCTACCTGGTGTCGTTACGGCGTTCAAGACTCTGTGGGTCTGGGCTCTCGTATCGAGAACCGTTACAAAGGCATCCGTACTCCTCATAAGATGAAGTTTGGTGTATCTGGCTGTACTCGTGAGTGTGCGGAAGCACAAGGTAAAGACCTAGGCATCATCGCAACGGATGCTGGCTGGAACATGTACGTGTGTGGTAACGGTGGTATGAAGCCACGTCACGCAGACCTACTGGCTTCAGACCTCGACGAAGCAACGCTAATCAAATACATCGACCGCTTCATGATGTTCTACATCCGCACGGCTGCGCCACTACAACGCACATCAGTATGGATGGAAAACATGGAAGGTGGTGTGGACTACCTACGTGAAGTCATTGTTGACAACAAACTGGGCATTAACGACCAGCTTGAAGCCGATGTACAACGCCTGGTTGGTGACTACAGCTGTGAGTGGAAGAACACGATCGAAGATAAATCACAGCTTAAACGCTTTGCTCACTTCATCAACAGTGACCTGCGTGACGACAATGTGGTTTTCGTTCAAGAACGTGAGCAACACCGTCCAGCGACCTTCACTGAGAAGCACCCTGAAGCCATTCAGTCTCAGGGAAAAGGCGACATCCTACACGTTGAGCTGGAGAAGTAATCATGGCATTTCAAAAAGTATGTGATATCCAAGATATCGTCCCAGGCACAGGCGTTTGTGCATTGATTGACGGTCAGCAAGTCGCGGTTTTCCGTCCAAGTGCAGCCGAAGAAGTACTGGCCATTAGCAACATGGATCCGTTCTATCAATCTAACGTGCTGTCACGTGGTTTGATTGTTGAGCATCAAAGCGAGCTTTGGGTGGCGAGCCCACTTAAGAAGCAGCGCTTTAACCTGACAACAGGCAAGTGTATGGAAGATGAGCGCTTTAGCGTGAAAGCATACAAAGCTCGCGTCACTAAAGGTGCTGTCGAGATATCGGCTTAACGTCTAATGTGCGCTAAAGAGTGAATAACCATAGGGGTTGGTTTGGTCCTAGGTCCTAGGTCCTAGGTCCTAGAAACCATGTTTACAACCCCTATCACTATTCAATCTTAACTTTTAAATACAAACTTTGTTGGAGAGACATGATGTCTACTGATTTTAAACCAGCACAATTCGTGCAAACTATGATCGATGTTGGCGAAGCCAAGACGAAAACAAGCACTCGCGACCTGCTACTACGCGGTACCATGGCGGGCATTATCCTGTCTCTAGCGGTTGTGGTAGCGATCACCACTATCGTTCAAACAGGTATGGGCGTTGTGGGTGCATTGGTGTTCCCGGTTGGTTTCGTTATTCTAAGTGTGATGGGTTATGACCTGGTTACCGGTGTTTTCGGCCTTGCACCTTTAGCAAAATTTGAAAATCGCCCAGGTATTACTTGGAGCCGAGTATTCCGCTGCTGGGGTCTGGTTGGTCTTGGTAACCTTATCGGTTCACTCATTGTTGCTTACCTGGTTGCTGTTTCTCTAACAGGTAACTTCTCTCTAGAGCTAAACGCGGTAGCGAAGAAATTCATCGCGGTTTCTACTGCTCGTAGCCTTGGTTTTGAAAACATGGGCATGGACGGATGGATTACCTGTTTCGTTCGCGGCATCTTCTGTAACCTAATGGTGTGCCTGGGCGTAATCGGCAACATGACTGCACGCACTGTAGCGGGTCGTGTAGCAATGATGTGGTTCCCAATCTTCATCTTCTTCGCACTCGTCTTTGAGCACACAGTAGTAAACATGTTCCTATTCCCGCTAGGTATGATTCTAGGTGCGGATTTTGGTATCGCGACTTGGTTGAACTTCAACCTTATCCCAACCATCCTGGGTAACATCGTAGGCGGTCTAATCATGACTTGTATCCCGCTTTATTTAACTCACGCTAAGACTGCGCCTTCAATCTCTGCAGACGTAGAAGAAGCACAAGTGCAAGCTGAGCCAGCACTAAGCGCGAAATAATGTCGAAAAGACCTCACCCAAGCGGTGAGGTCTTATGCCCCTTTGGCTATAAAAAGTAGTACTGTCGAGTGTTACTCTTTATACCCAAATTATGATTTGATAGGCGTAGCTTATGACCACCAATCACACATCTTTAAATGCCGGCTTTGTATCATTAGTCGGTGCGGGGCCGGGAGACCCTGATCTTTTGACAGTGAAAGGATATCGCGTGATTCAGTCTGCTGATGTAGTCGTTTTCGACAGACTGGTATCCAGAGATATCCTTTCGCTGGCAAAACCCGACGCGGAGATGATCTACGTGGGTAAGAAGCTCGACTATCACTGCGTTCCACAAGAGCAAATCAACCAAATTTTAGTAGAAAAGGCCAAAGAAGGTCACAAGGTGGTTCGCCTTAAAGGTGGGGATTCGTTTATCTTTGGTCGTGGCGGTGAAGAACTGGAAACTTTGGCTGAGAACGGCATCAACTTTGAAGTTGTTCCGGGCATTACCGCGGCGGCGGGGGCAACGGCTTATGCGGGTATTCCCCTCACCCACCGTGATCATGCACAAAGCGTTCAGTTTATTACAGGGCATGTGCAAAAAGACGGCCGTGAAATCGAATGGGGCTCGCTTGCTCAATCCAACAACACACTTGTGTTCTATATGGGTTTGAAACAAAGCGGTCGCATTACCGATAAACTCATCACACATGGTCTGAGTGAAGATACACCATGTGCCGTGATTGAAAACGGAACTCGCAAAGAACAACGAGTTTTTCAGGGGCCCCTTAATACCTTGCCACAAATGGCTCGCGAAGCGGAAAGTCCAGCGTTGATCGTTGTGGGCAGCGTAACCCAACTGCACCACAAACTTAGCTGGTTTTAATCCTCATATCACTGCTTAACACAGCCAGCTCATATGCTGACTGTGTTATAAATCTTTATTCATAAGGTCTGGCGAGCCTTTTGGCTAAGTGTCTCACTTCTGCTAACGGCCAATATATTTCCCTCGCTTTATTAAATAGCTCTGACATATCCTGACTAAACTTAACTAACCTATACACGACTTTCGTGTGCTTCAAAAAGGCAGGTTCGTTATGAGAAAACTCGTTCTAGTACCCATTTGTTGTTTATTACCACTTTCCACAGCTTACGCTGATCTGACGATTAAAAGCGACCGCATGGAGATCAGCGAAGACTGTCGTCAGATAGAAGGCGACAAAATGACGCTACGTTCCGAAGATTGTGAATCCAGCGATAAAGGCAAAGATAAGGGCAACGGTGAAAACCGGAGCGTGCATGGCGATAACAACCCCGGGAAAGGACACGACAAGAGCAAGAAAGGCAAAAAGGACGATGAATAAAACGCTCTTTCGAGCATTTATTTAAGAGGATATTACCAATGAAATATGCAAAATTGACCACTCTTGCAGCACTCACTTCACTAGCGTTAGTGGGTTGTGGTGGCGATTCTGATTCAGTATCAACAACTCCACTTACTCTGAGTGTGTCTGACGCGCCAGTTGATGGTGCCAAAGAAGTTGTGGTGACCTTTGGTAAGGTGGCCCTTCTACCTCAAAATGGTAACTCTCCTATCGTGTACGACGTTTATGAAACCGATGAGAACGGCGAACCAATCTTGGACAATAATGGTGAGCGCATTCCACTAAGTATTAACCTACTAAGTGTTCAAGGAAGCCTTTCTCTACCTCTGATCAAAGACGAAGTCGTGCCTGTAGGCGATTATAAGCTATGCGTATTTGCTAATGACGGAGATCATCCTTCATATCGCTCTTACGTCGTTGAAGATGAGAATGAAACTGACATTTCCGCTCATCCGGGACTAACCGTGAAGGGGGACGGTGCCTGTCCGCAAGGCGTAGGCAAAGAGGACTTTGCAGGTGTTCTCTACTTTAACAATGCCTTCGCCGTCAATGCAGACAACAATGATTTTGTTGTGGAGTTCGACCTAAGACGTGGTCTAAGAGACGACCCGCAAGCGGCAGGAGACTATGTCATCCAGAGAACGTCCGTGAGCATTATCAACACAGTGACCACCGGCAACATTGAAGGTACGGTTGCAACTACGACCTTTGATAGCTGTTTCGATGCATCAACTACTCAGGTGGATGGTAAGGAGACCTATGTCCAGGCTGTTTATCTATATGATGGCAGCGTTGCTCAAGAAAACATGGCACCGATTGGTGGCCCTGATGACGTCAAACCTCTGACATCAGCGGCGGTAAATATGAACCAAGAGCAGACTGGCTACGAGTTCTCGTTCGGCTTCTTGGAACCTGGAAGTTATAATCTGGGCTACACCTGTACCGCACAACACGACGACGGCGAAGAAGGCTCTAATCCTGTAGCTGATGGGTTTAGTGTTTATAAGGTTGAAGGCGTGACTGTTGATGTAGGTCAGAATAGTCAGGTTGCGTTTTAACTAACCCTATGAAAAAAGCGGCCAAGATTCCTTTCTTGTGCCGCTTGTATCGTCGCGAGTAAGACTAATTACTAGAGACGATGACCTCTTTAGCGCGTACCTCTGCCAAAGCCCTTTCCAGGTTATCATTAGCCAGTTTATAATAAGAAGCTTTGGCGTCTATGGCCTGCTGGAAGTATGGTATCGCTTTTTCAGGCATTCCCTGTAACATTAAAAAATAACCGACATTATTCAACGCTTCAGGCTTCTCCAAATGTCTGTCAAACATGTTAAGCGCTTTGTTCTCTTTTCCTTGAGCAAGATAGATTAAAGCCATATTATTTTGCGCCCTTTCATTGTTAGGCTCTCGTTTAAGCGCTTTCTGAGTATAATTTGAAGCATTGATATAGTCACCAGACATGTAATACGAGTACCCCTGATTGATCAAAACTTTTGTAGACCTTGGTTCAGCAGTATAAGACTTATCATAAAATAGTCTTGCGGTCTCATAGTTATGGTCTATATCAGCAAGTATGCCTAATCCCATGTATGCGATTGCCGGAGAATCTGAATCGACTTTAAGTTCCTGAACACTATCAATACTCATGTCATTGAAATCGATCGTTGCTTGTGAACCCATGCGTACTTGATCTGCGTTCACTGAACGCAAAAAATAAGTTTGCCCTTCATCCACTCGTCCTAGTTGTGTGTATAAATTTCCAAGCTGCTGCAACGCCATAGGGTTATTAGGGTTTTCATCCACTGACTTTAAGAAAGCACTCTCCGCGAGTTCATTGTTACCTCTAGACAAGTGAATTTGACCAATAGTGTAAAATGTTTTATCAGCATAAACTGTCGGCTCAAAAGAGAGCGAACGAATATACTCATAGAGAGCCAAGTCAATATTCTTTGCTGCTAATGCGGCATCACCTCTTTGTAACGCTTCTACCTCTGATACTGGAGGAGGGTCTTGAGTGAGGGTATCAATGGGACGCCCCGAATACAGTGAGGTATCGTACTGCGGTTGATTATTCGAACTGGAACACGCCTGAATACCAATAAAGCAAAGCACTAATGTAAAAATTCTGAATCCTTTCATATTACACCCCTTATTCAAATGCTTTCATAATAGTCAAAATCGCAGGCCCAAGGGCGACAATAAAGAAGCAAGGCCAAATAAACAATATCATTGGAAACATCATCTTGGTGGGTATTTTGGCCGCTATTTCTTCTGCTGCCTGATTGCGCTTATCGCGATAATCTTCATTGTAGTCCCTTAACGTTGCCGCAAGACTACCACCAATTCGCGACGCGTGAGACAGCATACTAACCAACCCATTCAGTTCCTCTAAACCTGTCCTAACCACCATCTCGGAGAAAGCCTGAGGAAGTTCGACCCCAGCCTTTACCTTTATACATATAGTTTCCAGCTCATCCGCTAGTTCTGGGTGAGAAATGTACGTTTCACTGGCCACTCGTTTTAGCGCAGCCATGAAACCCAAACCAGACTCAGTACAAACCACCAAAAGATCTAGCGCGTCAGGAACGCCTCCACGTATTCTACTTTGTCTGGTTTTCACCATTTTCCGGAGAATAAAGTTTGGTAAAAATAATCCAACAAATGCAGAAGCAAGCATAAGAGTATGTAGTTGCGAGTAACCTGTTAGAGTAAGATATAAAACACCAGCAACAATCAAACCCAAAGCAAAGGACAACAGCTTTAATGTGTAGAAGTTAGCGACAGCGCTTTTGTTATGGTATCCCGCATGCATTAGTTGATGTCGAATACTCTCTCTTTCCTTTTCATCACCAGGGACGTACAAAGGTGATAGTGATTCAAGCGTATCTTTGAATTTACTACTTTGAGGGCTTTTATCCAGACTGCTCAGTTCTCCAACTCTTCGGTTAATATCAGATTTCATGCCTACGGCAAGATAACCTAGAATAAAAACCGACATAGATACTGCAATCAATAACCCAGCAAGAATCAATAAGTCTCGAGATATGTCAAAGCTCTGAAGTTGTAAAAGTACAGTATCCATACTAAACCTCGATATTGATAATTTTCCGTATCCAGAAGGCACCTAACATTAGGCTAAACATTCCAAAAGCGATAATCTTCATTCCCCTAGGATCTGTATATAACGGCTCCATAAAACCGGGATTTAACGTTGACAATAGAGCAAAAAGAGCAAACGGGGTCAGTACCAAGATCCATGCTGACATCCTACTCTCTGCAGAAAGTGTTTTGATTTTTCGCGTTAACTTAAAACGAGCTCTTAGAACCTCAGAAACCTTCTGTAAATTTTCAGCCAGGTTACCACCAGTATCCTTTTGTAATAATACCGCTGAGGAAAAAGCAAGCATGGATATTGTCGGTACTCTGTCAGCCATATTCAGGATGGCTATTCTCATATCATAACCAAAGTTTAAAAGATTAAAGGTGTTTTTGAACTCTTCACCTGCTGGAGAAGGCAGCTCGTCCCCAACTTCCTTAAAAGTCTGAACCAGTGGTTGCCCGGTCTGAAGCATTCTCCTCATGATATCTAAGGCTTCCGGTAATTGTTCCTCAAACTTCATAAGCCTGTGACTGATTTTCCAGTTAATAAACAAATACACGGCGGCTATGATGAATAAACAGATAAGTACCCCAAAATACCACGGGTAACGCAGCACTAAAAAAGCCAACACCACAATACTACAAACCATTGCTGTTCTTAAAATGATGTCGCCTAGGCTCATTTTTATGCCAGCTAGCTCTGTCATTTTTTTCAGACTTGAGAAATATGGGATTTCAATAAGCTTCCTATCAAATGGAGACAAAGACTTATTGTAGTGTTCTTTCAGTAAGTTGATACTTTCGGAGTCGAGTTCACTTCTTGTCTCTTGAAGTCTTTTCGTCAGCTCTTTGTGTTTTGCTTTCTGACCCGCCGCAGGAAGGATTAGTGCCTGAGAGATCATAACAACAGACACAAACAAGAGTATGAGGAACATTGTGGTATCAAATGTCATATTAGCCTCACTTATCTAATTTACTCATTCACTTCGTTAAATAACTCAAACGGCATATCAATACCCCGCTTAACAAGAGAAGCATGGCATTGTGGTACAATACCTGTTGCACAATAGCGACCAATTACGTTGCCTTGTTTGTCAATTCCATCCCTTTCAAACTTAAAGATCTCAGACATGGTAATCACTTCGCCCTCCATACCATTGATCTCTTGGATACTAACCATACGACGCTTACCATCTTCCTGACGTTCCATTTGTACAACCAAGTGAATCGCCGATGCTATTTGTGAACGTAAATTTTTGGCGGATATATTCCACCCAGCCATAGCAAACATGTTTTCCACACGACTAAGCGCGTCTCTGGGTGTATTAGCGTGTATAGTCGCTAAGGAACCATCGTGACCTGTATTCATCGCAGACAGCATATCGACAGCCTCACTTCCCCTAACCTCACCGACCACGATTCGGTCGGGTCTCATACGTAGTGAGTTTTTAACTAATTCTCGCTGGGTAATCTCCCCCTTGCCCTCAAGGTTAGCCGGACGGGTTTCTAAACGAATGACGTGGGGTTGTTGTAACTGAAGTTCAGCCGAGTCTTCTATCGTTATGATTCTCTGATCCGCTGGGATAAAACCTGAAAATATATTCAAGGTAGTTGTCTTACCAGAACCAGTACCACCTGAAATTAATATATTTAGCTCTCCCTTCACGGCACCGTTAATGAATTTTGCCATTTGGGGGGAAAGAGAGTTCAGCTCAAGCAAATTATCCATGGTCAAACGGTCAACCGCGAAACGTCGTATAGAAACTGAGGGACCATCAATAGCCAAAGGCGGGATAATCGCATTTACACGCGAACCATCTTTCAAACGTGCGTCCACCATTGGAGAAGCTTCGTCGATACGACGCCCAACTAGGCTAACAATACGATCTATAATATTGCGTAGATGCCTATCATCGAGAAAGGTGTACGGCGTTCTGTCAAGCTTCCCTCTTCGCTCGACATAAACGTTTTTTGCACCATTTACTAAGATATCTGAGACACTTGAATCTTTAAGTAGCGGTTCTAATGGCCCCAGGCCGAAGACTTCGTCCTCAATTTGTGCCAACACTCTCTTGCGCCCTTCATGACTTAAAGGGTGCTCATTGTCATCAGCCATCAGTGTTTGAACAGCATGGTGAAGTTCTTTTCTAGCAACATCTTCATCTAGACTGGACAAGAGACCAAGATCTAACGTCTCTAGCAGCTTTTTATGAAAATAATGCTTAACTTCTAAATCCCTTTCTAACTGCTTTCTTTCTTCATCAATAGCCTTGTCTTTCGCTATTTGCTGTTCATGGGCAACAAAGTCATCATCAGTGCCTTCAAAAGACTCGTCTCCAACTTTTTGTTGAATCAGGTCTTCGACGCCCTCAGGTTCTCTATTTGACCCTGCTTTCTGTTCAAAATCTGGATTTATATTTTTTCGTTTAAAAAACATACCGACCTTCCTTGGTATGAGAGTTAGCTAAATAGTTTGGAGAACCACCCTCTCTGTTTGCCATCTTCAGGTAATAGAGACTGAGTCAGCTTATTAATTGCCTTGCTGATAGCACTCTTTTTCTTGAAAATTACAATCGGTTTCCCAAGATTTGCACTCTCGCTTGCCCCTTTGTAGTCATTGGGTATCAAATGTGTCACCATATTAGGTAAAGTATTATCAATGTCTTTAAGTGAAATTGACTGCTTCTTATCAAAACGATTGATAACCAACTCCAGAGAGTCTTGAGGAAGCCCATACTCAAGCCTTAATGTATTAACCATCCGGCTCGCATTTTTCAGCGACATGTAGTTTTGTTGAAGCACCAAGAATACTCGTTCCGCTGGCGAAATAAGCTGTGAAAATGCAGGTTCAATTCCTCGTGAATAATCAATAATGACGTATTTGTAGAATTGTCTTAGCAAAGGTAAAATCCGCTGAATTTCCTTCGACTTATCAAACGCAAGCGCACCTTGTCCTCTACCAAAACCTATGGTGTGCAGCTTGCCTTCATACCTCGACACCATGCTACTCACCGAAGATTCATCGAGCTCATCTAACTTATCAAGCGCATCCAACATTGTATATTTAGGTCTCAGATCCAAATATTCTTCGACTAAACCAAACTGGGTATCAATATCAATCAGTAGTACTTCGTTCGGGAAACGGTCAGCCAACTGAATCGCCATGTTTAAGGCTGTTGTTGTGGCTCCATTACCTCCTTTAGTATTAATGAAGACCAACAACTCCCCCATCGAACGACTAACGACTTTTTGCTCGGCAATAGATCGAAACAAAGGCATCATTTCTTCTATTGAAGAATGCTCAGATAAAAAGTCAGAAGCCCCAACTCGTAGCGCTAACTTCAGCGAAGCGGTATGACTTTCGTCTCCAAAAACAATCAATGAAGCTTCTAAATCTTCAAAAGGCAAATCGTACTGACTGAGTTCTGAAACTTTGCTTGCCCAACCATCTTTGCCTTCTACCAGGATAACATCTGGGGCAGTCAATGTACGCAAGTGATCTCTGCTTATCAGTTTTAGAGGGACAACCTCAAACGCTACATTCTTACAATGCTCAAGTTCCTGATTAATATGAGTTCTAAATGCTTCAGTCGCGTAAAAAATCCAAATGTTCAGATTGGTTCTCAGCGTGTAAGACAGGCTTTCATGACGCTGCTTTTTAATTGGTACTGGTTCCACCATCACTTAATTCCTTAACAATCTTCTATTGTGCCGTTGAGTGAACCTGTATTCGGCCTGACAATACCCAAACTCTCTACTGGTAATGTGGTAGTAAATGGAGGAACGCTCACCGCACCACCATCACCAACAAACGCTAATAATGGAAAGAACCGAAATCGATACCCAGTCTCTCCTGACATCACTTCTGATTTAACGAATCGCACTTGTGAAAGCACAAAGTTTTGCTCGTCTATCGACATCGATCCAAATCCTGTAGTCTCCACGACACTGCCTGTTCTGTCTAAATAGGAGATCACTAGATCCTCTGTGTCAAAACCTAAAGGCCTGTTTTCGACAACCTCAGGAAGACTTGCTATGTCTTGTTGATCTAATATTGAACACACCACTGCCAGTCGCGCAGACTTTCTTGTCATTTCATTGAGCATTTGCATTGAAAACATGTACCTTCCTATCTCAAATGCCAGAAACATCAATACAAAAAGGCCCAGAGCTATTAAGGTGAATTCAATGATGGTAATCCCTTTCTGACGTTTTGCTGTTGTTCTCATATGCCAGTCTCCATTACCGCTGACGCTGTGAAATCTATGGTCATCGGAATATCAAGGAATGGAATGGTCAAAAAAGTAGGTGAATAAGTATAGACCGCAGTTACCACCAAAGTTGTGTCTATTGAGGTAGGAGCTGTCACCGTCACCGCCTCTGGCGTTAACCCCTCAAGAATTGGTTCTGTACCGCCACTGCTAGTTCCGTATACCACGACGTTTTGAATCTCAGAAATAGGGGCTATGTCAACTGCTGTTGCTGTTCCATAAATCTCAGTTACCGCAAAACGTGCACCATTGCGCACCGCTTTATTTAAACTCTGATACTCAACTAACAAGTTTCCGATATCCGCACAAATTGCAATAAACACGATAATCAAAGGTGATATCAGAACAAACTCTATGGCAGCAAGACCTCGGTGTTTCGTTAATGATGAACTCATATCAAGACTCCCCACTTAATGGGTCTCTATAAAGCTGAATTTTATATATGCCTTCGGCGTTTGGAGTCATACCTGTTGAACCATTTTTTACTGTACAGTCCTCGATAAACTCTCCATAAACACCATCTTGCGCACCGTTATTTGCGGGTGCTTTCTGAATGAGGAAAAAGCACCCGACTGCAGTAACTGGAAGCGATGTAGCACCACCGCCTGCTCCTGTACAATCAACCATAGGAATAGGCAGAATACGACGTCCTGCTTCTCCAGCTGTACAGTTGCCACTTGCGCTGCCATCACAACTGGCGGATTCTGTAAGGTAGTCCGCATACATCCATGTATCGTTGTACACGACATTCCCATCCGCATCCGTAGAAGCAAGACTGCCAGGTTCTTCAACATAAATATCTGGAGGATAGTCGGCTGCACTAACTCCTCCTCCCGCGTAAACACCAAATCGAGTATTCAAACCTTGCCCTACAGGACCTACGGTATTACCAGGTTTGGTATCTACATTATTGGATATATCCACACAACCTTCATACCCGCCAGCAAGCGCTGTACGCACCGTAGCCGCACCTGAACCAAAGTCTAGAAGCTGGTAGTTACCCGGTCCCATCTCCGACGAATTCTGGTCTGCAACTTTCAACTCATGTATCGTTTCATACTCAAAACCAAGAAAGTCATTTGGGCCGCTCACAGTGTCCGCACAAACTGCGATAGGGACTATGTTACACGCGTAAACCAAAGTAGAACTTGGACCGGCAACAGCACTCGCTCCACTTTCCTTATCAATATCAAAATAGTGAAGGAAATAGGATGTGAGGGGCACATCCGTTAGCGCTACACGGACATAGGTGTCAGCAGAGGAATCATAAGTACCAGAAAAGTTTTGAGGATCATTGGAGAATGTTATGCTGATGGACTCCGCTGGTAAGGAAATCTCCGAATTACCATCAGCGGTGAACATAGAGGTCAGAGTTGAAAGCGCCGTTGCTTCTGCCACCGCATCGCTTTCACCACCGCTAACTTTAACTGCCGCGGCAAGAGCAGCGGCATCTACACCGTTTTGAAGCCTCGACTTATTAACTAATGCATGATTTACATCAACAGCCAAAGCGGTAAAGAACAAGAAGACAAGTAAAAGCAAAGTAATCAGAATGGTCGTTATACCACCTTGCTTCCGGACCAAGAGTACCCTCTTATATTCGTTCACTTTCATCATTCACCTCCCTAGCTAGAAATGGCTACTTCATGCTATTTTCTCGAACTAGAGCCACTGGTACGCGAAGTTGCCAGTTCCCTGCCCATCAAAGTTTCTGCTCTACCGTCATATGCAGACTGGCCAGTATAAGCATCATAAGAAACCTGCAAACGACTTCCAGTCCCGTTGGGTATTACGTCTCTATTGTTTAACGTAGCATTATGATCGTAGGTTTGTTCGTAACGCAGCTTAGCAACTGAAGTCCCCAAAGGCTCGTTATTGGCGCAGCCTGCAACGAGGAGAATCGATACTGGTACTATTATTAGACATTTAATCATGACTTATCCCTCACAGTTCATGCCCAAATGTACCCTCTGAGCCTCCAGAGGTTACTGGTACATCGTTTTGTTTAGACTGCGTATAGGCTTTGCTCGTGTCATCCATTTCAGCAATGTAAGAGTTTTGACCCAATAGGTAGTATTCCAAATCATTTGGTTTAACAAACGCGTCCGTCGGCAACAGAATCGTATCCCTATCAACTGGCCGAGCGAGTCTTGGAGTTACCAGAATAACCAGTTCTGTCTCTCCCGAAATGAATTCCTGACTATTGAAAAGTTGACCCAAAACAGGAATGTCACCCACTCCCGGCATTTTGCTTGACACATCACGAACATTTTCACTAAGCAAACCTGCAATACCAATTGTCTGCCCATCTGCCAGTTCTAGTGTTGACGCCGCCGTTCGTTTAGTAATCGGAGGAATAACATAGGTCGCATTCGTTTCTATTGGATCGAGAGTTAATGAACCCGAGTTCGCTATCTCACTCACATCTACAGAAAGCACCAGGTTAATTTTCTGATCAGACAATATCGTTGGAACAAATTTTAACCCAACACCGTATTCTTTATACGCAATGGTTATGCCATCACGGTCTGGTACCGGAATCGGAAATTCGCCCCCGGCCAAAAACTCAGCCTTCGAGCCACTTAGGGCTGTAAGATTCGGCTCTGCCAGTACTTTGGCAACACCATTTTCCTTTGCTATATCAAGGGCGAGCGTAAACAAAGTATTACCATCTAAAAACGTGGCAAGTAACCCGGTCTCATCGATGGCGGGTGTACCAAATATTGGCCCAATTCCTCCTCCGATATCATCGATGGTTGCGCCACCACTGGTTGCCCCCCAGCCAAAATTCCCGTTCTGATTGAAGAAATGAAAATCTGAATCAAAGCGTCGAACTAAACTTCTTTGAACCTCAGCGACCGTCACCTCTAACATCACTTGCTGAGCTCCACCTATTGTCATCAAATTAATCACACCAGTATTATCGATGACTTTATCTGCAGACTCAGTTTCATCGTCCACTGTTTGTCCAGCAGTAAAAGTCTCAGCCACCTTAACAGCCATATTCATCGCTGACTGGTTACTAACTTGACCACTTAATATCAATTTATCCTGAGAACTATGAACTTCAATTGTTTCATTTGGTAAAAACTCATAGAGTTTTGACTTGACACCATTAAGGTCATGAGTGACTTCGATATTGACGGACTCGATTAACCTTCCTCGGCTGTCCCAGGCCATCATATTTGTCGACCCTAGCTTCTTACCAATTAAGAACACTTCATTTGAGCGAAGCATTACAATATCTAGTACTTCTGGGTCACCGAGAGAAACACGTTTAGCTTTTCCCGCTAGAATGACGTTTTGTGACTTGTGGTGAGGAACTTTAACTACCTTGCCACTTTGAGTCGCAGCAAAAGAGCCAAAACAAGTAAACAGCACCAAAAATAGAAAAATCCTTTTCATATTCATACTGATTCCTTAATCTCTAACTCGAATATTTGAAGACTGTGTTCCTTTAATAATAGTTACGCTAGGTGGAGCTACGTATCTTGTTTTTGCGACAGGCATATCTTTTTGCTGCGGATTTCTCAACGCCAGTTGAACCTCTCCTTCGCTTTGCGCTGTCATCAATTTTTCGGCTTCTTTAGGTGTAACCTCAAGGGTAACAGCTCTAACAATTACTGGCTTGTTGTCATTGGTACGAGCGGTCTGGTCAACGGCAAGCACTTTTATATTCCTTAACACCGTTTTTGATGACGACCGAGTTTTGGAAACCTTTTTGGTGTGGATAATATCCACCTTATTTCCAGGTAATAGAAATCCTGCGACACCAATAACATCATTAACTCGAATTGTGACCGCTCTTTTATTTTCACCTATTACGGCTGCAAGTGTAGAACCTTCTCCAGGTAAAGCAGTGCGAGACCTGTGTACAATTTCGCCTTTGAACAAAGTTGCTTTGGCAACTTTGCCAATTAGTTCGTCAACACTTGCAAAGTGATCATTATCATTTTTCCAGTCCGTTTCGAGTAGCCTGACTGACAAGTGTTTTGGCTCTATAACTGTTCCAATTAATATTTGCTGCTCAACCACCACTACCGGTACACGTTCCACTACCTCCTGCACCACTTCCGGTTGAACTTGCTGATCCATCCATTTTTTTGCAAAGAATACTGCCGCCAGCCCTAAAGCCACGGAGAACAATAAAAGTAAAAAGACTTGTGAACGACTCATGATATCAACCTCCCATTCCATCGGAAGTAAAGTAGAGGCGCCATGCAGCCTCTAACACCGTGTTGGTTATTACGCTTTCCCTTTCTTCAAAGCTAATGATGTCACGACATATCCCTACAACGTCTTTTGGTATACATGGGTAAAATGGCACACCATGGCTTTCGTGTAAGGATAGTAGAAATCTCAGTGCTGCGGGAGAAGACTCAATATTATTTGATCTACATACATTTTCTATCAGGTCAAAATAGTCTTTTTCAAGCAAAGGAAAAAATTCCACCTTATAACCAAGACGCCTCAAAAACGCTGGGTCTCCAATTTCGAGTGGGTTCAAGTTTGTTGAAAAAGCGAGTGTTAACACAAAAGGAATCGAAGCTTGCTGACCACTAGGTAACACCAAATGGTCAATAGAATATTCCATAGGGACAATCCATCTATTCAGAAGCGCATCTACAGAAATCGCTTGTCTTCCCAAATCATCAATAATAAGCAATCCGTTATTTGCTAACATCTGGAGAGGAGCCAACCATACTCGATTATGCTCAGAGTGATTCACTTCCAACATTTCTAAAGTCAGTTCACCACCAACCTGTATGTTTGGTCTTTCGCACAAGGTCCAACGCCTGTCGTATTGCTGATTGAAATGGATAGTTTGTGCCGTTTCGTTATTATCAACTCTCTTATGATGAAGTTCAGAAAACACTTTGACAATATTCCCCGAAGTGTAGACTGCATAAGGTATATATACAGAGGTATCAAAAGCATTAAGTAATTGCGCGGCGACAAAACTCTTCCCAGTACCTGCGTGACCATATAGTAAGAGTGCCCTTCCAGAGTTCAGTGCAGGTCCCAATATGGGCACCATATATTCGGATCCGTATATACCTCTGAGAGCGTTTTCAATGTGTTCTCTGTTAATATTGTTCTTTTTAATATCTTGTAGCTTAACAATGTGACTATAATCAGCCAGTGATACTGGCGCTGGACCAATGTAAGCGTCTTTAAGAAAAGCAATTTCGGCTTCCTGCATACCCGCAGAAGAGAGCCCAAATAAAACATGATTTTTGCTGGAAGATTGATGCAACTGCAGGTCGTTATGATTTTTCTGATATACCTCGATAAGAGAACGCTTTCTTAGCGACTGCATTAGCTCTTCGATCAAATGAGTGCTCAAGCCTAACAAACGGGACAGCTCTAAATAATCAGCTTTGACCTCGTGCGCCAAATGTTTCAATAATAAGTTCTCTAATACAACGACTGGAACATTTAGAGACTCCATAGACGTCGGCACGCCAGGCGCTTCGATCTGCGGTTTGAGTTGTGGGCGATTTAAAGATGAAGTGATAGCATTCATAGTTTTCTCTCCACCGAGTTAGTTTAGAACCAAGTAAGCTAGGACAATAGATGGGGCAAAAGGTACCTGAAAAATCATAGGCTTAATCACAGCGGAGCGTTGTAAGCGCCCATAGACATTTGAAGCTATGTAGTTCCTTGTTAACGAGTGGAATCCCTGACTGGAGCGAGCAACAGCTAAAAGCACATAAAAACTACTTACTATCGCACCTACTAACACAATATTGATGTACAACTGTCCTACGTTATCCACTGCAACCAGAAAACTGAGAACCGCAATCAATTTGACGTCTCCGGCAGACATAGCACCAATGAGATAAAGAATAAATCCGATACTAAAACCTGTGAGTAATCCCCATACGTGACTCAATGGTATAGATGTAATTCCACCATTCACTGTAACTAAATTAAGAAAAACGACGAGTAAAAGTAGCACCAGAATATTATTGGGAATTCTGTTCTCTCGGAGATCATATACAGCTAATATTATAAGCAACGTCCATATTGCTACTGACATAGGGATACCTCAAAGAGCAAAGGGAGCCGAAGCCCCCTGAGAGTATTATTTAGGGTGGCCTAAAGTCCGAACTGAATTACGTCGCACTTGAAGAGGCATTTTCAGCATCTGAGATAACATTTTCTACAGCTGCACCAAGCTCAGCCCAAGGGTCGGTCGCAATTAGTGCCGACACGACTAGTGCTCCGCCCAATACATATTCAACAACCGAAAGACCTTCTTCCTCTTTCATAAAATCAACAATCAGCGTTTTAATAGATGACATGAGCAATCTCCTTTTATCTTCATCTCGATGTACGCATATTCAAATTAGTCAAAAAACAATAAAACATGTTATAAGTTTTGTGTTTGTTTTTAGCACCTTTTTGCGCAACACAAACAGCAACTAATTTATAAAATGAACTAAAAGATCACATATGAAATAAACTTTAGTTTAGATTATCATGCCTATTAAGCATATCTTCTCTAGTTAACTTCTAAACCAAGAGACTTAATTTCAAGACGCTGTGATTTATTTATCCATCAATTGCCCTACTATAGGAACTCTTGCTATTGTTATCTAAACCTGTAATTTTGAAGGATGTATTACTTGTGAGACAAAGATCGATTTCTTTAGCATTTTCTTGCCTATTGAGTGGCAAATTAATTACAAGTGGCTAGACTAAGTACATAGTTTAGGGTGCTTGTCGCAAATTTGAGAGGGTTCTATGGCTTATTGGCTTGGAAAGTCGAGTATTTTTCTTCCTAGTTCTTTGAGAAACTTTTTAGTCGCTCACTATTCAGTTGTGGATGCTTTGGCCGATGTCTCTGTAATAACAGAACATTCTGTTGAATATTGCTTTTTTCTTGCCGATCAGAATGTAGATGAACGCCTATTAATGATGACGCTTCGTATCTGCAAGAACCTCAATAAGAAACTGATACTATTTCATTATTCATCGATTCCCAAGCACTACTTGGACGAGGAGCTGATTTTTGGTAGCGTCTGCCTATGTGATCACAATCCAATGAAGTCACTTACTTTAATCGACGCCAAGTTGAATTCCTTAAACCTCACAGCTAACCGTGATACTGATATGTTGCAGCCACACGAAGAGCAGTCGCCATTTTCACACAATATGAATGATGAGATCGTGAATACAATGCTTAGCTACATTGACAGTCACTTTACCTCTCAAATTAGAGAGCAAGACGTTGCGAGGCACTGCCACCTATCTGTTTCCTATTTCTCTAGGGTTTTCCATAAAAAAGTTGGGCAGAATTTCAGAGATTACGTTTGTAACAAAAGAATTGAACTGGCGAAAAAACTATTGAGAGAAAAATCAAGTCAACAGATCTCGTCAATTGCCTTTCAATCTGGTTTTAATGATTTATCTTATTTTTCGAGAATGTTTAAAAAGAAAACTGGCATGAGTCCCAGTACCTTCAGACAGTTCAAAGGCGCTCTAGAGTTAGATGTAAGCAAGAACACAGACTCTTAAAAACGAGCGATTCAACCAGCGTCTGTAAACACCTCCATTCAAGTAGGTCAGATTTCTTCTGCACCAAGCGTGACGCCGATCTCTCACCCCTAACATCTCATCCTCTACTCATTCATTTTGGGATGATCTATTCCCTACAACTTCAGTCAATAATCGCGAATACCCTACTGAATAATTACAATAAGGACATCGTGTGAAAATGGTTAAAACGTTAGTTTCAATATCAGTGGCCAGTGCCTTAATGTTGGGCTGCGCTAGTGAATCGACAGCGCCTTCGGAACAAAATTCACCTCTCGTTTATAGTTGCGAACAGTCAAATATTGATACCGCAGACGACCTGCGTATTTATCAGGTCATGGTCGAGAGCTTTGTTAATGGAAACCCAAGTATTGGTCACGGAACCGGTTATGGTACCAGCCATCATATGGGCGATATTCAAGGTATCATTGACTCACTGGACTATATTCAATCTCTTGGGATGAACGGTATTTGGCTCACTCCCATTTTCCACTCTATCCCTATTGAAAATCAGGACCACTGGGCAGATCGTCTGGACGCCACAGGCTATTTCGCAACAGACTACTTTAGTATCGACCCGCGTTTTGGCACCTTAGACGATGCTAAAACGCTGGTGGAGGAAGCCCACAAGCGAGGCCTTTACGTCTTCTTCGATGGCGTCTTTGGTCATCATAAAAGTAATGTGGTCCCTTCGCCAACCGGCTTAACACCGGTTGGTGAGGATAACCCGGTAAGTTACCCAGAAAGCCTCCCCTTCTTTAAAGAAGTGGCACAGTATTGGATTAAAGAACTAAAAATTGATGGTTGGCGCCTCGACCAGGCTTACCAAGTCCCACCACAGGCCTGGACCGAAATCAGGCAGGCTGTCGATCAAGCATCTCAATCTGTAACGTATGTTAATAGCGAAGGCCAAACAGTAAATCCTCTGGGCTACATGGTGGCTGAGATCTGGGCCGGCGAAAACCGAATCATCGAAACAGGGTATGGCTCAGAAGCTGCGCCAGCACTGTGCTCTGCTTTTGACTTCCCGGTTCGCTATCGCCTGGTAGAGACATTCGCGGTTAATGAGTCTGGTATAGGTGGACGCGGTGGTGAATGGCTAGCGGAAGGAATGAACTTACACGCCTTGTATCCGTCACATGCTAAACCAAACTTAATGATAGGAAATCATGATCTGGTTCGTTTCGGAGATCTCCTCGAGCGTGGCAACATCACCACCCCGGCAGAAGATGAGTACTGGCAGCGCTATAAAGCAGCGTTCTCATTTCAGGCGGCATACACTGGCCCCATCACAACTTATTATGGCGATGAAATCGGCGATGAGTTGGCAGGGTTTGCTGATCGCGTCGAATCAGATTGCGCCATTATCGGCCAATGTGACGATCACGTTGCGCGCACAAGCGGTCAAGTAGAAGGTGTCAATACCACACTCAACACTAAGCAAAGTGAGCTCAGACAATATGTGGCTGAGTTGATGAACCTGCGTGTAAACCACCCCGCTCTTTCTAAAGGTACCCGAACCAACGTTGTAGCCGACAACATGACTTATGCTGATGTAAAGCAACATCAAGATGAATCGGTTCTCTATATCGTCAACATTTCTGCAGATACGCGCACTATATCATTGTCTGATACCCAGCTAGCCTCTTTAGGTAGCCTCACCGATCTACAGGATCAGCAATCAATCGCATTGGAGTCAGGTAACTACAGTATTCCGCTATCTCCCTATCAGGGCCGATTCTTACGAATCGATGAGCCAAGTGGCGAGCTACCTGTGCCCGTAATAGCCGAAGGAAGTTCCGGGGACTCAGATCCATTCATGAGTGCCTGTGACAACCCTACCGTATTAGAATCAGGTCCTATCTCTGAAACGCTATATGTCGTCGGAGATTTCAGTGATTCTGGTTGGACTCACCAACCAAGCCGCGCCTTTGAGTACAAGGGAAACGGTGTTTATCAAGTGGTGGCGTCAGAAAGTCCCGGCAGCTACCGTATGCAATATTCTTCCGCAACCTGGGATCCTCAGTTTACTGCTGAAGGTCTGAGTCTAAAACTGGGACAAGAGAACACATTAGAATATGGTGGCTATGGAAAAGATACCACCATTACGCTCATGGAACCTGGGAATTATGTCTGGAGTCTGAAGTTTGATGCATCAGGAGAGCCGCTAACCCTGTTAGCTGCAAAATGTGGCGATTAAGGGCAAAAATACTACTAGCCACAGTAACAAATAGCCTTTGGGCTACTTGTTACCGTGGTTACTATATATGAAATAATCTAGGTCATCTGCCGGCATTTTGATGTGGAACTCATAAGTTGATAGTTTCTGGGCAATGTTGGTATCTTCCATGAGTAGCGTTAGACTGTGCGTAGAGTTGTCCTTTTGATGGGCGAAAATAATGATCTTAGGCTTATAGTCTAATAAGTCACGAAAAACCAAAGACCTAATATTTTCAATGTGCGCCTGTTGACTAGCACTTGAAGCGTCATAATTAACTTCTGCAGGAAGCAACCAAAAATTGGGGAAGCTGCTTGCCCATGTTAGTTTGGAATGCATAACAATAGCATGGTGCGGGTACATAGCTGTTGTTGCGAGAACAAGGATCCCATCGCCCTCTTCGGTCATCTGGCTTAATTCCTCTGATAACAGAAGTAACTCTTCATCGACTATCATGTCATCACTCAACTCCTGATTTATCGCAAAGAGTCGATCGACAGACGGTTTGAACATGAAGAGGTCTATGCTTCTGAAGTATGGGGCATGTAAAAAAGACAGCGGCACTAGCGAGATGATTAGTAAAATCATGTTGATTGTTCTTTTACCAGCAACAAGCCCCTTTATTGCGATGATACCTGCGCTGTATAACATCGTGGATGAAAGAGTGATGGCTGGTATTAAATGATAGCCAAACCCTGTTCCAGCAGAAGCATAAGCAACCAATGTCGCTAATATTCCTATAGCTAATAAAACTACATACTCTGACTCCCACTTAATCCCGCGCATAAAGATATAACAAGGTAGGACAGTAATAGCCAAACCAGAAGCGACCGACACAAGCTCTGATTTACTGGTCTTATATTGCGTATAATAATCAAAAGAAATGGGAATGATGGTGTAAATATAGCCACTATTAAAATAGTAAACCGAGAATATATAAAAGATGCCCCACATGGATATAAGAAGCACATCTTTATACCTTATGGTTATTCGGCCTTTCCATATCATCATAAACTCTATGAGGAACATGACAACAAGGTACTGTGGTTTGAGGCAGAAACCAATAGCAGCTACCAAGGTCGACATCAGTCTAACAAGACCATACCGGGTAGCAGGTCCTGATGACCAGACATTGCAGATATAAACAACGAGTCCAGCAGCAACAAAATGTTCTCTTTGAGAGTATGCCAACGGATAAATAGTAAACAGAGCTAACGAAGCACAAAAAGTAATCAGTAATGCGTTTTTTGACACAAGACGCAACAGCTGATACACCAAAAACAAGCAAATAAGGAAGTATATTGTCGTGCCAATACGAATAGCCGATATATCACTTAACAACCCCATATCACTCGGAGTCAAAAATAGCTTATATAAGTAAACAATGAGAGGTGGATTTACTTCATAAAAATCAGCATACAACTCCTTCCATCCAGTATTTTTAGCCATGTATACGAGAAATGCCACATCGCTATTTATCTCAAATAATGTGACATAAAGTGTAGTAAAAATAGAAACGAACACTATTAAGCATACGTACATCACTTTAACTAAGTATCTGCGGTTTGCTTCCATTTTCCCTCTGGCCAGATTGCGCTGGTCACTCTTCCCTTTATATCTATATAGCCCAGATTAACCACTACCACCACAGAGCGTGTAGCTTTCGTTCTATTGGTCACATATACGTTGAACTACTGACCTAATAACTCATCCATTGAGCACCTGAGCAGTAAAACTGATATGAAAGTTGGTTGATTCAAAACGAAAAACGCCACCAGCATTACACTGATGGCGTCGCGGAAACATCTTAATCTTGGTATCTTCGATTAACCAATAGCAGGATACGTCTTATACTTCACACCCATCATCTGTTCCATACAGTGAACAACCTGACAGCTGTATCCAAACTCGTTGTCATACCAGATATAAAGTACACAGCGGTTGTCCTGAGCAATGGTTGCCTGACCGTCAACAATACCTGGGTGGCGTGCGCCAACCAGATCGGTCGAGACAATTTCTGTCGAATCTGTGTAATCAATTTGAGCCGACAGCGCTGACGTCAGAGAGATTTCACGCAAATATGCATTCAACTCATCTTTTGTCGTATTGCTTTCCAGATTAAGGTTAGCCACAGCCATTGAGACATTTGGTGTTGGTACGCGGATAGCGTTACCACTCAGTTTACCCGCAAGCTCAGGTAGTGCTTTGGCGACTGCACTCGCTGCTCCCGTTGACGTCAAAACCATGTTCAGCGATGCAGAACGGCCGCGACGGTCACCACTGTGGTAGTTATCGATCAGGTTCTGGTCATTCGTGTATGAATGCACTGTTTCAATATGACCAGAAACGATACCGTACTTATCATTCACCGCTTTTAGTGTCGGCGTAATCGCATTCGTTGTACAGCTAGCTGCCGACACAATCGTGTCAGAATCCAGAATCGACTCATGATTCACGCCAAATACGATGTTCTTAATCGCACCTTTGCCAGGTGCCGTCAGAAGTACCTTATCTGCACCGTTGCAAGCGACGTGATGTCCCAAACCTTCAGCATCGCGCCATACACCCGTATTATCAACAACCAATGCGTTTTGAATACCGTACTGGGTATAATCAACGTCTGCCGGGCTGTTCGCATAAATAATCTGGATGTAATTACCATTAACAATCAGTGCTTTATTTTCTTCATCAACAACAATGCTGCCATTGAATTGTCCGTGCACAGAATCACGACGCAATAAACTCGCACGCTTTTGCAAATCGCCGTCACGACCACCTCGAACCACTATGGCTTTCAAACGCAACGGATAACCCGGACCACTTTTTTCGACCAGGATACGTGTCAGAAGACGACCAATACGACCAAAACCATAAAGGACAACATCGCGAGACTCGATAGCGCCATTGCTTTCAATGCTCTCCACCAAAGCCGTCATCAAAAAGTCGTCGATATTGTTTTCACTATCATGAGAGGACCAATATTGCTGAGCCAGTTGACCAACATCAATACAACATGGAGACAGGTTGAGTTCGGTCAGTCTTTCGATGATAGGAGCAGTTTGAGCGATGTCGACAGGATGAGAAGAGTAATGGCGGGAAACACGGTGAGTTTTGATAATGTCTATTGTTGTGGCATTTACGAGTGTTTTACCGAACAATAGAATTTCAACACCCTTCTCTCGGTACAACCGCCCTAGTAACGGCATGATGGATTCGGCGAGAGTTTGGTTACGTTGCCACTGGTTCTGGTGGATTTCAGTTTGCGAGATGTTGCTATTACTCATAGTAACTGGAGGACCTCTAAAAGTTAAAGGCTCGTTACTCTTGGCTGTAGGGTACAAGAGATAATGAGCGGATTGGGGGTGTAATAGTGTTGTTATTTTTTATGCGCAGGAGTGTAACAAACAGGGACTTAATCTGCTAGTAAAAATAATCGATACCAAAAATAGGGAAAAGTGTGATTTATGTAGAATTTATTATGGCAAAAACTTCGACCTTAGTCGTAAAAAATTATAACCAAAGCCGACCTTATTTTCCCTAATCAATCAAGAGTGCGGAAGCAGACCACAGAACACATCCACACACCCAATGAATATGCTCACTTGGTATTCTCAAATTCATCGTGGTCACGTTTTTTGATGACTTTATGACCATCTTCTGCGACGCCACGCTTCCAATAGCTGCTGATGTAAATGTCCTGCCTGTTGACCTCTTTTTCATTTCTGAAATATTGACGAAGCGCCCTCATTTCATCAAATTCACAAGCGCACCAGACAAAAGGCTCACCGTCTAACCAGGGTTGCTGCATTGACACTGTAGACAATGATTCGGTGGTCCAAATCACTTTTATTCCATCAGGCGCGCGAACAGACTGTTGGTCTCTGCTATCCGTTGCCTGAATCACAGCGTAACCCTTTACGTGGCTGGGCAACTTTTCCAGTTTTGCCGCCAGAGTAGGCAAAGACGTCATATCGGCACTAAAAAAGAACCAGTCCTTGTCGAGATTAACCTCCTGAACCTTACCTGGACCGACTATAGATATAGTGTCACCAACCTCAGCAGACATTGCCCATCGCGCCCCGAAGCCACACATTTTGTCATCAGTAACATGAGTGACAAAATCCACATCCATTTTGCCGGACAAAAGCTCAAGATTACGAATTGTATAGGTGCGCATTTTTGGCTTGGCATTATCCTTGAGGGGACCTACTAGCACTTGGCCCTCTTCATCGAATAGAAACTTGAAGTAGCCACCTTCACTGTCTTCAGGGAAGTGCTTAAGAGCCTCTGACTGGAAGGAAATTCGCAGTATGTTGGGTGACAACGCATGAATGTCAATGACAGTAATGGTTTTGGGTGTTGGCTTTTTCATATCTTACCATAATGATTATTGTTTTCATTTAAGGTTATCACATTGACAAAGATCTGGCTGTAGCTTTTCACTAATTTACATTATCACTCTGTAACACGTACATAATGCGCTACCACGTTCATACATAAATAGCTATAAAATATTGTTCATTATTTGACCACCCCCTTCTTTACTTCTATTGTTGATAGACCGATCACAACATGGGAGGTAAAACATGAAAAAAATGAGCAAGGCATATCGGATGAAAATCATCAAGGAAGTCGCTGAACGCAAGCGCCGGGATCAATTTGATGATCCAATGGCGGTCTATATCAACCATTTACTTGATGAACGACCACAATCAGATAATGTCGTTGAATACAAACAAGAATTTAGTGGAAATTACTTTGATGAAGAAATTGGAGGGTGGATTAGCAAAACATGGCGAAGCAAATAGACACTTTAAACTATGCAGCCATCAGACAGACATATTGAAATCTTTTGGGACAGAGCGCAAGACTCGAAATGAGGCGCCGCTATCGTAGGCGCCCCCGCACAAAAGTTACTCACCTCTTACAGCTATCACTTCTATCTCCACTTTCGCATCCATCGGAAGCCTGGCGACTTCGACACAAGAGCGAGCCGGAAATGGTGCTTCATGCTGTTGAAAAAAACGTTCATACGCTGCATTAACACGAGTAAAATCATTAAGATCTTTAACGAACACAGTTGTCTTTACAATGTGACTTGCCTGTAAACCAGCTTCCTTGATGATCGCAAGCGCATTTTCCAGAGATTGTGTTGCCTGCGCCGCCACATCTTCTGGCATCAACTTAGTACTAGGATTAATAGGCAATTGGCCGGATGTAATCACCATGTTTCCGAAGGTAACACCCTGAACATAAGGACCGATGGCCGCGGGTGCATTATTCGTCGTAATTGCACTCATAGAAAGCTCCTTAAATTTAAATATATCGGCCAGTCTGCTCCGCACAAACTGGCCGTTCGGTATTAACGTAGGTATTCGTCTAGCCTGTAAATGTTGGTAGCATCCCTACCATTGATAGCACATGGAAGATTGCGGTCAGCACACCAAAGGTGATAACCAAATTCACCATCACTTGCCCGCCTGGCGCTCTGAATCCTTCCACTTCAGCGTGTACCTCTCGGGTTTTCTTCGCCAGCAATGCAGGAATAATACAAGCCCAAACTGTCGCTGCCGCACCTGCATAACCAATCGCAATGACGAAACCAAACGGAAACAGCAACGAAAGAATCAACGGTGGCAGGAATGTCACCAGCCAGGTCTTAGTACGACCCTGCTTGGTATCCTCAAATTTGAAGAAGTCAGCCAAGAAGTCAAAAACACCCAGGCCCACACCAATGAACGAAGACAGAATGGCTGCCATAGAGAATGTGTTGATGGCACTGGCAACTTTGTCTGACTCAATCACAGAACCCAAGGCTTGAAGTAATGCATCTACGTTGCCGCCCTGCTCAATCACGGGACCAAAGTTGGCTCTTGGAAGATTACCAAAGATGCTAAATAGCCATAGGAAGTAAAGGCTCAGCGCAATTACGGTTCCGCCTAGAATCGCATACTTCGCTTTGTTTTCCTCACCATAGTAGGCACGCATGGATGATACTGAGTGATGATAGCCAAAGGATGTCAGGGCTACAGGCAACATGGCCATAGCATACGGTGCATAGGCGTGCTCTTCACTAATAGTGTCAAACAACACCGCCATATCGACTTTTACCGCCAGACCCGATACCCCAAACACAAAGCTCAGGATCATAAAGGCAATAAGTACTACAGATATACGGTCTACAGCTCTGGTTGAATGCCAAACGAACGCTGAGAATACAAGAACAAAAAGTGCGGAAGCCACTTTGGCATTGAGACCTAAAACATTCTGTAAAATGAGCCCTGATGACGTGATATATGCGTAGAGCAAAATACCACCAACAAAGTAAACGGTAATATTATTGATAAGGTTAACCTTATCACCTAGAAGATCCTTGGTGACGGTGTCGAACGACACTTTCAAATCGTAGTTTTTAAATGCTTCTAACAACATCCATCCGGAAATTGTCATGACGACCATTGTTATTGCAATTGCCAGCATGGACCAGACGGTCCAGGCACCAGCGCCCGCGCTCGGTAAACCTAACATTCCAGCGCCTACACAGACACTCGCTATAATGCAGGCACCACCTATCAGAGACGGATTTTTTTTCATCATTCTGTTCTCTTAAATTCACGTTATTGGATTAGAGTGATTCACCCTATATTTCTCAGCTTTAATTATTTGTGTTGCTTGAGAAAGAGAGCGCAGCCGGAATGGCTACGCTCTTAACGGGTTATGCTTCTTCGAGCACTTTAGCTTCAGCTTGAGTTGTTACGGGCTCCACTTCTTTTAGACGAGCGGTGAAGTGACGCAGCACTTCTGGTTCGTATGTGAAGTCAAGACCTTTCACTTTATGGGCATTCTCTTTCACTTTCCCAAACGCCTCAATGACATAGTCCATATGGGTTTGAGTGTAAGTGGCTCGAGGAATAGTCAAACGCAACAATTCAGCCGGACATGGATGCTGTTTACCTGTTGCAGGGTCTCGGCCCAGAAGAAGTGAACCGATTTCAACCGCTCGAATACCGGCAACTTTATATAGCTCACAAGCCAGAGCGTGTGCAGGGAATTGCTCAGCCGGAATGTGTGGCAAAAGCTTACCAGCATCAACGAATGCCGCATGACCACCTGCTTGCTGACAAACCACGCCGATTGCTTCCAGGCCATCAACCAGGTATTGCACCTGATTAATGCGGTACTCCAACCAATCCTGGCGCATGCCATCGTATAGACCTACAGCCAAGCGCTCCATTGCACCGCCTTCCAGACCACCATAAGTTGGGAAGCCTTCCTGAACCACACACAAAGTACGACATTCAGTGTAAACATCCATCATGGATTCGTCTTTAAAGCACAATAGGCCGCCCATTTGAACCATCGCGTCTTTCTTCGCAGACATCGCAAGGCCATCAGCATACTTATAAGACTCACGTGTGATCTCTTCGATAGTCCAATCTTGATAACCAGGCTCACGCTGCTGTACAAAGTAAGCATTTTCTGCGTAGCGCGCCGAGTCCATGATGACTGGAATGTCATATTTTTGAGCAATTTCATACACGGCTTTCAGGTTTGCGATGGATACTGGCTGACCACCAGCTGAGTTACACGTAATCGTACTGACGATATAAGGAACGTTAGCCGGGCCTGCTTCAATAATTGCTTCTTCCAGTTTTTCCAGATCAAAGTTACCTTTAAAGTCTGCATTAACCGCAGTATCAAACGCATCTTTGGTATAAACGTTTTTCGCTACGCAGCAGTTAACTTGCGTGTGACCTTGCGTGGTATCAAAGAAGTAGTTTGACAATGCCACCATCTTAGAGCGATCAAGACCTTTTTCTTTCTCACGCTTCTTAATAAGGACAGGAATATAAATCTGCTCTGCACCACGGCCCTGGTGAGTCGGAATAGTAAGCTCATAACCGAAAATATCTTTCACCGCGTTTGACAGCGCATAGTAACTACGGCTACCACTGTAAGCCTCATCACCGCGCAGCATAGCCGCCTGCATTTCTTGGGTAATCGAACCTGTACCACTGTCAGTTAGCAAATCAATAAATACATCTTCGCTGTCAAGCAGGAATGGGTTCATGCCTGCTTTCATAATAGCTTCTTCACGATATTCACGTGTTGTACGTTTTACTGGCTCAACAACACGAATGCGGAACGGTTCTGGTAAATGTTTGAAGTTTTCCATATTTATATACCTAATATTTCATTTGTCTTATTTAATATATCAACCAACAAGACAATTAATTTTATTCGAAGAGAACCCTATCCAGAATATATACCCAGATACGATTAATTTTATTTATAAAGTAAAGCGATACAGTAACGCTATAATCAACCACAAGACGATTATAAGATCAGTTGAATATAACTATGTAAGGCCAAGCGCACCGGATAGTGCGAGAGACAGGGTTATCTCGAAGGGAAGAAGAAAGCGATTTTGTAGTCTAGAGTGATCCAGCTACTTGTGATGTTGAACTTATCCATTTGTTTACCTACTTGAGTGTTCAATACCTTGCTGACCAAGGCATATTCCAAACTAACTAAGTTAATTATCTATAATTAATTCGTCATGTCATCACTATAGAATATAATTTGAGAACTTGCTAACAAAAAAGATGAATGTAAAGATATTAATCACTTAGAGCAGAGATTTATTTTGACCGTGATCAATACAGCGTACTAGTTAATAAAAACATTTTTATGGCCACGGTCATTTAGAATTTTATAAATCCGAGCTCATAAATTCCAATACCCTGACCATCATAGGTTCAAAATATGGATTCCAGCTCAGTCTGGCACTGATGGTATCTTCGTCAAACAGGCCCCAGGCCGAATAAGACAGTGTGGGCATCTTGGCACAATCGACCCGATAGACTTCACCAGCCTGCTGGCCACCACACTGACGCATTAGCCCCCTTCGCCCGTATAGAGGGTTGGTATCTTGGTAAAGCACTGATATGTGGGAACCACTTTGGATGTTCGAATCCGGGATATTCATCGGAAACAACACAAACCTTGGATCTGAATACTCTTGTTCTCCAAACCAAATCAATGAACTGGATGGGTGGCGAAAGTGGTCAGTAAACAAATCGTATACTGCCTTTGCATTTATCAACTCATCCGTTTCCGTAACCATAAGAATAGTGGGCACGTCTATATTGCTTTTGGTAATGGCTTCTCTGACATCGATCGAAGATTGATAATAGAGCGCAGCACCGCGCATAGCCAGAGAGTCATATCGGGTATAATTCTGCTCCTTTTCTAAACTTGCCCAATCAACGAAATGACTGGCAAAACCCGCCATCGATGCAAAGGGATCTTTGGGCACAAAGGCCGGTGAAAATAGGATCAACCCCTTTACCTTTTCGGTCGACTGAACAACATAACTGGTCACCAGATTTGTACCCGTTGAGAAACCACCTAACCAAACTGTGTCTACTTCCTTTTGAAGCAGATAAATTTGATGTTCAACAGCTTGCCTCCAGTCCTCATTGGTAGGATTCATCAAGTCTGCCGGACGTGAGCCATGACCGGGCAATAACATCACCTGAACCAGGTAGCCGTGTCTGGCCAAATAGGGGGCAATATCGACAAACGAATAGGGCGAGTCCCCAAGGCCATGTACCAACAGTATTCCTTGACCATTTGGGTTTTGAGGTCTTAATCGATAGGGGCTGACCACATCCATCTCGACCCGATACCCTGCCCCATGGAACACACGGGTATCATCCAGCCACTGGCGCGTCTCGTCCACATATTGATCGAAGCTAGGCTGAAGATACGGAGCTATTGAACCCGAACTGGTATACATGTCAGGCTCTTGGTCAATGATCGTATTCGAACACCCCGCAACAAGCACTAGCAGTGACCCGATAACCCAACGGGTCAGGAAGTAATACTTCACCATTTCACTCATTCTGCTCTGTTAACCACCACTCATTTTATGAGCGTTGAAATACTCCGAAGCATCCATTACTTTTCCATCTGGAAGCTCGCATTCATCACTGTCGTTTTTGTACACCCCATTCGTGCTCTCACAATATCGGGCCGCTTCGTTAGGCATTTCTTCATGGTGTAGGCGATAGAATTCCCACGCATCGACACTTCCACCCAATTTCAAGTTACACTGCCCAGTATCCAACTCATAACTGCCATGTTGCTCACAGTACACGGCAGCAGGGTTAGCCATACCTACACTTTTCTCTGCAGGCACCTGTGTATTTGAACACCCGGCAAAAGAAACCACTAACACAAGACCAACACCGAAGCACATAAATAACTGGCTATTTTTCATATTATTTTCCTCTACGCCCCTTCTAATAAAGCTAGATGAAAGCCAACAAATTTCAACGTACAACTACATCAACTAGCGCGGATTGTGAACGCCTGCAACGGATGATTTTCGATCCGGGTAACATCATATCTCTGACTGAAAAAACTGTGATTGTGAGAGGGTAACCCAAGGTATGTTACTTGTTTCTTCAGTGAAATATTCGACAATTTGTGAGTATATTATTAATAGAGAATCCCACTTATGAATGGCATCCGATTATGGCATTTTGCTCAGGCCTCCCTTGGTATTGTTCAATGGGTAGGCATTGCAATTTTACTTAACCCTATCATCATAGAACGAACCAGCAGTGGCGCACTATTGGGACAAGTTATGGCTCTGATTGGCGGTGCTGGTTTGCTGGCGCCACTGATAGGTGGTTTGGCAGACAAGTATTCCTGCCACCGAGTTCTGCAGCGAATGGCGCTGTTCACTCATTTTATCGCTTTGCTTATCCTTTACTTCGCCGCAACCACGCCCGCGATTTACTGGTTGGTTGGTGCACTGATTGGCCTTGGCAGTGTCGCCCTGTTGGTACTTAATCCCACTTTTGTCATCGCTGCGAGCAAAAACCAGAATGATGAAGGACGAGGACTTGCCAGTCTCTATCAATGCCAATTTTTCGGTGTCGTTGTTACCGGCCTATTGATCGCTCTTGCCGACAGGCTTCAGGTACACAGTGACGATCAATTGCTGATCTTAATGGCCCTGGTAGTGACGGTACTCTGCCTGGTTTCTGTGGCACCACCACCGAAAATTGACATCGATAATTCGGAACACATCGAAGCTGAGCACTACCTGAATCAAAAATCAGACATAATCAAAAGCACTGCACCGTGGTTTTTATTCTTGCTTGCCGTGTTTTTCTCTATGTTCCTATCGTCAAACCTGATGGAACTCGGCCCGTTATTGATCAAAGAAGTCTATTCCGTCGACATCGGTAACTCAGCACTTGGTATGGCCATTTCTGCCGTCATTAGCATCTTTATGCTGGAATCTGCCGGAAGATGGATGCAACGAAGAGGTCCCTTCATGGTCTGGTACACTGCACAAGGAGTCTATCTAATCGTTGGCGGTCTGTTCTGGATCACTGCAGGACACGACGTTCCCGCAGTGTTGCCCATTGCGCTTCTGGTTATTCTGATGCAAGCGATGTCATGGAATGACATGATCATTCCATCGATCGCTGGCAGACTGAGCCCGAGTTCCCCTGCCCTTACTCAAGGTCTTCTAATGCTTTGCATGGCCGGCGGATTTGGGGTTGGCGCTATGTTGGCAGGTTTATCCATCGATAAGTTCGGTTACGTTTCGGTCTTTACCCTATCTTTGGGTGGTATCATCGTCGCCCTGGCATGTATTGCTGGTTTAACTGTCTATGCCAAACGCAACAACCACGTAGCAACCGCAGCATAAGCACCTTCGGCCGGGACGCATTGAGCATGATATACACTGACTATACTGAGGCAATAATATGACTTTCCAATAAGTTAGCTTTATCTTAGGTATCGCCCCATGGCCCATTGAGCGCTATACTAGATAAAGTCAGTAGTGCTCAAATAGCCCACTGGATGGACCATTCAAATCAATTCATCATATATAATCGCAGCCAATAGAGTTTAGTCTAAGAGAATTATGTTTTTAGCTCCTTACGTATCAACCAACAACGAACAGTTCGAGTTTACTCGTCAACAAGCAAGCCACTTTGCAAAAAAAGTCGCTGGTGACTTCAATCCTATCCACGACGAAGACAACAAACGCTTCTGTGTACCTGGCGACCTGCTATTTGCCGTGCTGCTGCAGAAAGAAGGCATCAGCCAGAAAATGCGTTTCGATTTCTCTGGCATGGTGAGTGACGGTGTAGCACTGAACGTTAGTAACAAAGGTGATAGTGAGAGCGCCGTTGTCGACCAGTCAGGCAAAGAATATTTGCAAATGACTCATCACGGTGAGAAAAGCTATAACCAGGAGTTCATCGAACACGTCGTGACTAACTACGTACAGTTTTCTGGCATGAACTTCCCCCACATCATGGTACCTCTGATGCAAGAGCAGCAGATGATGATCAACTGTCAGCGTCCACTGGTCATCTATGAAAGCATGGAAGTGGAATTTGAACACCTGGATCTGACTCACCCTGAAGTGTCGTTTACAGGCGCAACATTTGATGTTGAAGGTAAACGTGGTGTTGTCACATTGAACTTTGCCTTCAAAGAAGACGGTGTTGTCGTTGGTAAGGGCATCAAACGCATGGTGGCAAGTGGCCTTAAGCCATATGAAGACAGTGCAGTGAACGATCTGGTAACGCGTTTCAACGAGTGTAAAGCAGATTTCCTGAGCAAGTTTAGCGATGCCGCATAATACGACGTTTCGCAAACAATAAAGACAAAAAAAGCAGCCCTGAGGCTGCTTTTTTTAAAGCCATCGCCTTACTTTGTTTTTATAAGCAAGGTAGTCATCTCCAAATAAGCTCTCCAACACTTTCTCTTCTGGTTTGATCTGAAAGCGGGTCATATAGGGGACAAACAGCAAACAGAGGAACAAACTCAATCCATCTTCAAGCCAGATCCCCCAGGCGACAAGCAGAGCAAATAACGCTACATACATAGGATTTCGAGTGATTGAGAAGACCCCAGTATCGACGATACAACTCGCCTTTTCCGGTTTCGTAGGGTCGACTGTTGTTTGTGCTTTTCTAAACTCTAACACCCCGGCAATACCAAAATAACCGCTCAAAATAACAAGCCCGGATACCCAAATAATTTTCAATGGGATGTACACGTACAGCCAACCATTATTAAATTTTTCCAATCCAATCATTGCAGCTGCAAACAAGATAAATACCAGAACGGGTGGTATTTTAAGCTCTAGCGCTTTCATCATTTGCTCCTTTGTCAGAAAGCAAAAGCGCCCTTACGGACGCTTAAGATAGTAAATAAAACTAATTAATTTAGTAATTGTAACAAGGCTTGCAAAGGATGCCTGACCTTATCTCCTTCAAAACGTTTTACTTGACTGCGACACGAATACCCAGTGACCAGACAGCGCTCCTTAGGTAGTTTATCTAAGTTTGGCTTCCAGCTCAGTCCATAAATATCTTTAGACATCTGCAACTTATCCGATTCATGCCCGAACGTCCCCGCCATTCCACAACACCCCACAGGGACGGTGGTTAATCGACCTCCAAAGTGGCTGAAAATGGTTCCCCACTCCTTTTCGGCATTCGGCAACTTAGTTTTCTCTGTGCAGTGGGCAAACAAGTACCAATCACTGTTATCCACGGCGCTTTTCGCTGAAGAGGATGACAAAAGAGGCATTAGCCATTCATGTACAGTGAGAACATCAAAATCGCCACGATCATCACCGAGGATTTCCTGATACTCGTCCCGGTAACACAGCACTAACGCAGGATCGACACCAACCAGAGGGATATTTAACTCTGCTGTCTGCGCCAAAAAGTCGGCGGTACTCTTTGCACCCTTGGCAAACTGTCCCAGGAAACCCTTGATGTGCGCAGCTTTACCGTTAGGTTTAAAAGGCAGCATAACCGGTTTCTTACCTAGTTTGAGAGCCAGTTTAGCAAAATCCTCTACAACGTCGGCATCGTAAAAACTGGTAAACGGATCCTGCACAATACACACGTAATCTTGACGCTGCTCAGTTGGGATGGCTTGCATCTGCTGCAGGTTAAACTCAATCACCGGTTGTGTTTTCAGGCGCGACTTTAATGTTGGTACTGACAGCAATGGTGCATCAATATACCCGACACTCATCTCTGTTAAGCTCTGAACGATACGTTGCTTCAGAACAAAATTGACGGTCTTCGGAATCTTTGCCATATAAGGCAGCAGGGTTTCGATGTTCGCAACCAAATAATCTTTGGCCGGGCGCTGGTAACGCGTGTAATACAGATTCAAGAAACGCGCTCGGAAACTGGGTACATCAACTTTAATTGGACACTGACTTGCACAAGCCTTACAGGCCAGACACCCATTCATGGCTTCATAGACTTCATGAGAAAAATCATATTCGTGGCGTTTATTGAATGTATTACGCCACTTCTCAATCAGTCCTTTAGCACTGCTCGCCGTTCTCGCTTCATTTTCCAGTTCAATGACATCGAAACCTTGCTCTGACAACTGGCGCAGCCACTCTCTGACCAGCCCCGCCCTGCCTTTAGGTGAATGACGACGATCGGCCGTCACTTTCATTGAAGGGCACATCGGAGAGGCCGTATCGTAATTGAAGCATAAGCCGTTGCCATTACACTCCATCGCCTGAGCAAAACTGTCACGGACTTCTACTGGGATCTGGCGATCAAATGTTCCGCGTTTTACGTCAGACACTTTTACCAGTTCTTCTGTACTGTCCAGTGGGGTACAAATCTTGCCAGGATTCATTTTGTTGTGAGGATCACAGGCAGACTTGATACGTCTGAGCTCAGAGAACAATTTCTCTCCAAAGAATTCCGGTCCGTATTCTGAGCGGAAACCTTTACCATGTTCCCCCCACATCAAGCCACCGTACTTTGCCACAAGCTTTACGACTTCGTCAGAGACCTGATGCATCAATGCTTCCTGTTGTGGATCGCACATATCCAAAGCAGGCCTTACGTGCAATACTCCAGCATCGACGTGACCGAACATACCGTAGTTAAGGCCATGCCCATCCAGAAGTGTCCGAAACTCTTCAATAAAATCAGCCAGATTTTCTGGTGGGACACAGGTGTCTTCGGCAAAAGCAATAGGCTTAGCGCTGCCTTTCACAGCCCCTAACAAACCCACAGCCTTCTTACGCATATTATAGATTCGACCAATGCTAGCTACATCGCTAGTGACCTGATATCCAATGATGCCATCTTGTTCCGTTTCAAGCTTTTCATCCAGACTCGCTGTCAATGCCTTCACGGCCTCGGCAACCTCTGCCTCGTCCTGACCAGCATACTCAACCATGTTGATCCCTTGCATTTCTTTGCCCGGTACATCACTGATTAAGTCACTTACCGTGTGCCAGACAATATCTTGTTTCGCAAGGTTCAGTACGCGAGAGTCGACCGTTTCCACCGACAGCGCATCTGCTTCTACCATAAAAGGGGCATTGCGGAGTGCAGAGTCAAAACTGTTATATTTTACGTTGATCAGTGTTCTTGCTTTGGGTATCGGCGTCAAGTTCAGCTTAGCTTCGGTAATAAACGCTAGCGAGCCTTCTGCCCCACATAAAATGCGAGTGAAATTGAATTCGTCTGTGTGCGGTAGATAGGCATTTTTGAGGTCATATCCCGTAAGAAACCGATTTAGCGGTGGAAACTTCTCATCAATCAGAGCGCGATTGTCAGTACATACACTTCTGGCCACATTGAGTGCGGTCGAGGCAAAACTCTCTGATTCAGAACCATGCTCACTACTACCACTCTCAATCACTGAGCCATCAGCAAATACGGCCTGCAGAGAAAGGACATGGTCAGACGTCTTGCCGTATTTCAGCGAGCCCTGGCCGGACGCATCCGTATTGATCATCCCACCTAGAGTAGCGCGATTACTGGTCGAAAGATCTGGAGAAAAAAAGTAACCAAACGGACGTACAGCATCGTTAAGAGCATCTTTTACGATACCGGTCTGAACTCTCACCCACCCTTCTTGTTCATTAATCTCAAGCACTCTGTTCATATGGCGGGAAAGATCAACAACGATACCGGAGGTCAGTGACTGACCATTGGTTCCGGTTCCACCACCACGCGGGGAAAACACCACCGCGCTGAACTTATCCTGATTTGCTAGTCGACCAATCAACTGAACGTCTTCGGTTGTCCTCGGGTGAACAACCGCTTGCGGCAATTTTTGATAGACACTGTTGTCCGTAGCAACCGCCAGTCTGCTTGAATACTGTGTTTCTATATCCCCGGTAAATCCCTCTGATGCTAATAGCTGAAGAAACACCTGTACGGTGGGATTGATGTCGGTTTGAGAGTTTAGTCTTGGTAACATTAGCTTCCTGCCCCCTAATTCTGCCGATCCGCTCAGCAAAGGAGTATATTCAAAATTAAAAACGGCCTAGCTACTGGCTGTACACACTGTTTATATGTGCTTTTAGTTATTCTACGTAGCTGAAACCACATCGATTTTACTCATCTCGCCACTTTACAACAATTAAAAATGTGATCAAATCAGAAAGTCATAGCGAATAACTATGGTTTATACCTTTTCAAGCTCAAAGCTTCATGACACACTCGTAGCGCTGAGTTACTTCGATTAATAGTAGCTGAAGCAATTGCAAGGAAGAAGTTACTAGATAAGCGGTCTCCAATGAAAAAAACGAAAGTCATTACGACAGAAGATATCCTGTTAAAGCTTTGCCAGTCAGTCTCTACTGTGCTCACTTCTGCAACACAGTCCAGCGTTACTTATTCTGCGATGGTTCAGAAAATAACAAAAACGACGTTAAAACCCGATTTTGGTTGTTTTGTTCTTTTCGATGGCGGATTCTCCGGTCTGGTTGTCATCAATTTCACTTCTCAAGCCGCCCTAGAGGTGTACGGCAATTACATGCGTCATATGGGCATGCCCGAGGAAGAGTTAGCAATTCATCATAATGCGGACGAAGTCGGCGACGTATTGGGAGAATTAATGAACCAACTGGTTGGTGACTTTACCAATAAGGTCAAAAAAGAGCTGCAGACGAACATCACCCAAAACCAGCCCAAAATGTTGTCAATCAACAAGCAGGTAGTGCTATCAGTGGATACCAACTTAGAACGTCCCCAAGCTCGTCGCGTGACCTTTTCTACTGAAAACAACAATATTTTCTACCTAGAATTTGCCATGGACAAGACTGAGTTTATCCAGATGGAAGAGTTCGAAGTCCAACCAGACGAATGTCCGGACACTATCATCGAGAAAGCCAGAACCTCTGAAACTGACCACAGCGCAGATAAGCAACGCGCTCAAAACGGTAATCAGGATCTGCTCGACGAGCTCGGAATCTAACCCAGAAGCTGTACAGCAAATGAGAGAAGAGGACTCAACAACATTGTATGAGTCCTCCTACACCATACCAACCCTTCCCCTTTCTCCCGAAAATCGTTAAAATAGTGCCCTTTTTCTTGTGCGGTAGAGAGAATTCAGATTGTCGATGGATAAACAAAAAGCCCTCAAAAAGATCGCTAAGTGCCTTGAGTTAGGCAACTCTGCAAACGTCAATGAAGCGGCAAATGCCATCAAAATGGCTCACCGTCTGATGCTTAAATATGGTCTCGATAAAGACGACATCGAGTTCATTAAGATGGGCAAAACACAATCGACTCACCTATTGCCAGCGAATATCAGCTCAACACTACTTCGCGTCATACGCGGAATCAACACCAAGTTTGGTGTCGAAGCGGTACTGCTAAATCACAAGGGGCTCAAACGGGTCGAGTTTATCGGCGAGGCAGACCGAGCTATTTTTGCCGCATTTGCTTTTGACATCATATATCGTGAAATGAATGAGCAAACGGGCCAGTTCCGCAACAGTTTTGCTGGCTCAGGCACATCAACGACAGAAGTAACACGTCGCGTTAATTCGTTTGTCTCGGGCTGGATAGAGGGCGCACTGGAAAAACTTCCGGTCATCACGCCTGACGATGAATCTGCCAACAAAATCAACAGCTACATTGATAAAGAGTTTAAAAATATCGACCGCGAAACGTTCAAACAGCAGTTGAAGGAAGCCATGAAAAACATCACTGCAGATTACGAAGTGGGATTGAAAAAAGGACGAAAAGTCTCGGTTAACCGCCCTATTGATGGCGCACAGGCTCCCAAGTTTCTTAAATAACCTACTTTAACAACAATCACTCAGGAGCGAGGCAAAATGAAAAAAGGCTTGGAGCTAGGACATCTCAGCTTACCTATATTGGCTATCTTTCTCTTGCTTCCGTTTCAGTCCCATGCATCTGTTGAGCAACTCCAGCACGAAGCTCAGCTGAACAATGCTGAAGCACAATACAAACTAGGCCTCGCTTACGAAACAGGAGAAGGGACTCAAAGAGACCTTACCCTTGCCGCCCATTGGTATAAACAAGCGACTGACAATGGTCATCCGGCCGCTACCTACAATTACGCCCAGGCTCTGGAATATGGGCGAGGCGTTCAAGCCAATCCCTCAAAGGCCGTGTTACTGTACACTCGGCTAGCCGCATTGGGTGACCAGTCAACTTACAGCAAGATCGCCAGACTTTATCAAAGCCACGACATTCAGATCGCCAATGAGGATCAAGAGGTTCTATGGTACTCCCTGGCAAAAGACCTCTCGCCCGAGTACGATTCGGCCTATGCTCAGGCACTACAAAAACAATTCGATGCCCAGCAGTTAAGGCAGATAAAAGCGCTCGAACAACAAGAACAAGCCGCCTCAGGTTCGACTCAGCCCTTACTAAAAGAGGGCGTACATAAAACGCCTGACAGCCGCAATTGGACCTTGCATCTGAGCTACCTGCTCGCACTGCTGACCACGCTGACTACGGGCATCATACTGTTTAGAAAACAACGAATTAAGTTGACTGAAACTGAACGACAACATATTGAGTTGCAACAAAAGCTTACTCAGCAGCAACAGTTAATCAGGAAAATGCACAAGCAACTAAGCAGCAAACGTGAATCGATGCGTTCAGCACCAACGTTCAAGACTGACAACACGACATTGTCAGACGCCTACCTAAGGTTTGGTTTCTCCGTGGCTCAAACGCAAAACCTGACTCCTAAACTGGTTAAGATGCGCTACAAACAACTTTGCCGAATTTATCACCCCGATGCTCAAGGGAGTGAGGAAGAAATGAAACAACTCAATCTGGCTTTCAACGTGATCGTTGAACACCTCAAAAAAACACAGAAAATCCATTAAAACTGAGTTTTTTATAGCCAAATTCATATAACGAAACAATTTTCCGGCCATTATAGAAACATTTATTTAACATTGCATGCAATTTTATGTCATAATAGCGCGCGACAATAGCACCCGTACCAATAAGGGTGAGGAGTAAAAATGCATACATTCACTATCGAAGGTTTTTGTGATTGGTGCCAAACGCCAAGCTTTGTTACAAAACATGAGTACATAGACGGTAAATGCCACCACTCGTGTGAAAAATGCCTAAGCTTTGCTGTTATGGACGTTAGGCAGTTTAATCTGGCAGAAATAGAGTTTCGAGCAAAATCATTAGCACAATCGTAATAGAACCGCGCCTCTCCCTGAGAGGCGTTTTAGTTTTACCTTCACACCACCTCCCTTTTTTAACTCTCGTTCCTCTTGTCTCTTATACAGTACTTTCGCTTATTCTACTGTCGTCCTTTCTTTTACGACCCATTCCCCTGTAATTGCAAAAGAAACACATCCTTTAAAATCAATCACTTAAAATAATCTGTATTATATTTGCTCAAAAAATGCTTGATCTTTCCCCGCCAAATAACTACTGTATACACATACAGCATGTATAAAGGAACAGGGTTATGTTACACAACAATTCAATGCGCTCACAATACAATGTCTCTGGCCAGTATGGTGTTTTTGATGGCCGTGTTAACACTCAACACATAGGTCGAATTGAAGATGAGATCCTAGAGAAGGTGTCTCAGTTAACATCAAAACCACAGTGGATTTTGCTAACTGCTGAATGCCCTCGCCCTTCCGTTAGTCAAATCATGCACTTTCACAAATTAGGCAACCACATGGTTCAAATGAAACCATCGGTAAACCTGTCGCAATACCAAGTTGTGGAGAAAGCGATTCGCTCAGGAAATGCTTGTGCCGTTATCGCTAATGGTAGTTTCTCACAAGATGAACAACGCCGACTTTCTTCACTCGCTACTCACTATCATTGCGAAGTGATCTTTTTGTCTCTGGAAAGTTACCTTCACTAACTTACCCCTTTTTAATTTAACGCTCTCTGCCTTTTGACATACGGTAAGCACTAGCAAATAGCGCTTACCGTATTTTTTTTCATCAATTAGAACCCATCTTTAACGAAAGAAAGCAAACGTTTGCTTTTTCTCTGGAAGCTTCAAATAGTTCTGGTATGATGCGAGGCAAAACTGAGTGTTATCACTCGTCCATTAGTTGTCGCGGAGCAATGCGACCAAAACCAGATAGGAATGTCTCCATGAGTCTCGCTGATCAAGTTCTAGCCGTAAACGATGATCTACCAATTCGTACCGATAAGCCTGTTCACAGCGGCAAAGTACGCTCTGTTTATTGGTTGACCGAAGAAGATAGCCGACGCCTTATTAAAGAGAAAGGCTACGATGTAGCCGAAGACGCGCCGCTGGCCATCATGGTTATCAGTGACCGCATCTCTGCATTTGACTGCATCTGGCGCGGTGAAAGCGGCCTGCGTGGCGTGCCGGGCAAAGGGGCGGCATTGAACGCGATTTCCAATCACTGGTTTCAACTCTTCAAAGACAACGGTTTAGCTGACAGCCACATTCTGGACATTCCTCACCCGTTTGTATGGATTGTACAGAAGGCAAAACCTGTCATGATCGAAGCGATTTGCCGCCAGTTCATTACCGGCTCAATGTGGCGAGCTTATGAAAAAGGTGAACGTGAGTTCTGCGGTATTACTTTGCCAGAAGGTCTGGAAAAAGACTCGAAGTTGGATGAGATTCTGATCACCCCTTCAACGAAGGGTATTTTGCGTGGCATTCCTGGCGTCCCAGAAGCGGATGATGTCAACATCACGCGTCAAAACATTGCCGATAACTTTGCAGCGTTCAATTTTAGCAGCGTGGCTGACATTGAAGGTTATGAGAAACTACTGAAGCAAGGTTTTACTGTTATCAGTGATGCGCTGGAAAGCATTGACCAAACCTTCGTCGATACTAAGTTCGAATTTGGTTATGTCACCGACTCAAAAGGCAACGAAAAGCTGATTTACATGGACGAAGTGGGCACGCCTGACTCGTCACGTATCTGGGATACTAAGGCCTACCAGCAAGGTAAAATCGTTGAGAATTCTAAGGAAGGTTTCCGCCAGTTTCTGTTGAACTACTTCCCAGATCCTGACATTTTGCTGAATAAAGACCGTATGCCTGAAAGAGAAGCGCTTGCCTCAGATAACGAGTTGCCAGAAGAAGCCTTAATGGCTGTCTCCAATACCTATATCGGTATTGCAGAGAAAATAACGGGCCGTAAGATTACATTAAGCGATAACCCTAAGCAGGAGATCATTGATATTCTGCGCCAGGATTATGACCTAATTGGTGACTAGTCATCTATAAAACGGATAAATAGAAAAAGGGAGCGCAATGCTCCCTTTTTTAATCTGTCACTATCAGTTGAACTTAGCTATCAACACATCCTCATTAGGGACGGCAACTATTGTTACGTTTCCTTTATCCTGAATCTGTTCTATCTGTTCAAGCTCAAGCGAGTATGGCATCACTACTTTTAGCGAGGCAATATTTTCTGTCCTGGCAATCTTGATAAGAGCCACAAGATTAGACTCATCACTTCGACGAGACGACATGGCATTCAATGCTTTATCCCATAAACGATCTGCAGGCTCTGATACCTGTTTGGCACTCTCCTTCCACGCCTCACCAAATATCGGTGCAACAGATGAAAGTGCTTCTAGAAAGGTCCATTTCTTCTTACAGGACGCACCAAGAAAGCTCGTATAATCAAATTCTACTTGCGGTAATTTCTTGTCACTCATGACCACTCCCGATAACAGAATGCTATGCAACTACTATTATGCAAACTTCCTTATATAGCAATAGGATATATGAAAATCATCTTTTATACCCCAAAAGGACATGAAAAGGTGATATAAAAACCTAGTCAGCAACATCCTAAGAACAAATTGATATCAATAGCTTGCCCGACGTTTAACTCGCATTCACTCACTTTCCTTCGGTTTTATAAATAAGAGAGTCATAACTACTTCAAATCGATAACACGGCTGGCCTTTTTATAGCGCACGCGCCAACCTGACCATGCGGGTAACTCTTTGCGCTTTGGGTCTTCCTTACGAGAGCCTGAATGATGGTGCACCTGAACTAGTTTCCCTTTACCCAGATATTCTATCGTCAACTTCATGCCACTCAATTGCACTTCCAACGGATACTTGGCAGCAAAATCTGAATACTCCCAATCGGGGATGCCTTCAAAAATAAAGTCACCTTCATCAATCAGCTCAAGATCATCAAAACTCTCTACACCAAGTTCAATTAATTTCGTTGTAAACCAGTCAACGAGCGATACTGCTTCCCCGCAAGTGCCATTAGCAGATAAGCCGAGGTCTACATACAACTTCCAATGTTCCAACTGTTGTCGTATACGCGGCGCCAGTCCCTCAAAGAGTTGCTGTTCAACAATCGCCTTTGCCATCACTGGGACGGCGATATCCCCTTTAGGTTCTGTCAAGCGCTCAGTGATGACACGACCAGCATAATTTAGTGTTTGACGGGTTTGAATACCCTGCTCAGTGTCCACTGTATCTCCGCTAACCCAATGCCCGACTTCTGCCTCTATCACCAACGACAGGTCGACTGGCATCACAAGTGTAGCCAGCGTCATCGTCTGTTTGATACCACGCCCTGGCAAACTGTGTGTGGACAACACTAAGCCAGCCTCATATTTTGACTTAAGGCGGGTTTGCCTTCCTAAGATGACCTCCAAATGACCGTTACTCATCGCCTCTTTACGACGCTCTCTGCGAATAAACAGTAACGACGCATTGGCAATCACCATCTGTCTGAGCCACTCTCGTCGGTCATAACGAGACGCCACTTCCAGCGAAGGCAACTCAAACGCCGCTCTCATTTGATTAGATAGCCCCTTAGCTTCGCGCAGACAGTCGGGTTCTACTGTCACCCCAGAAAACTGCTTGCTTCGCACCAGACCCACCATGATTTCTGCATCACAGCCTATCGGCTCCTCGCGTTCAAGTTTTTCGAGTAACTCTTCATTGCTTGTGAGCTGGTACAGTTTTCCGGTAGCGCAAATAGCCGCAGTCAGGTCAATCATGACCTCTTTTAACGGTTTGGTTGGCATCTTGGAAACCAAGTCTGCATACACGGCGTCAATAGGCAAAGGAGCTAAGCGCTTACCATGTTCGGTAATACCACTGTCATCCAAGGCCCCCAACGCGCTCAATTGTTCACTTGCACTCCGCAGCGATTTCTCGGGAATCGAATCAATAAACGCCAGTTCGCCGATACTAAATCCGCACAGTGCAGACGCCAGCATTGGCTCGACGATAGATTCTCTTTGAAGCTCTGGAGGGGTAACAGACTCTAATGCCGCATGTTCTCCATACAAACGTATACAGGTCCCATTCATGACACGCCCTGCTCGACCTGCCCGCTGAGCGGCGCTGGCCTTTGATATGTGTGTCAACATCAATGTAGTTTGTCCGTTTCGTTGCACGTTACGGCGCTCCAAACCCGAGTCAATCACCAGTTCCACATTGGGAATGGTAAGTGATGTTTCCGCGACATTGGTCGCCAGCACGACTTTCCGGTGAGGCTGAATGGTCATTGCGATTTGCCTCTCTTGCTCTGTGACCGAAGCATGCAGCGGCGCTATCAATAGATCATACTCGCCTTGCAATCCTTTCAGTACACTCGATACTTGCTGTATTTCCTTTCGTCCCGGCAGAAATACCAGAATATCCCCCGACAAAGTCTCTAGCTGCGCCTCAACCTCCTCTTTTATTCGTTGTTCGAGGTGTCTCGAGTCAGGAAGTTGCCTGCTGTCTGTTCTCCTGTGCTCAATCTTAACGTCGAAGTTACGACCCGTTGCTACCAGGCGATTCGCATCAAAGTAACGAGCGAGTTTTTCTCCTTCAAGGGTTGCAGAAGTAATAACGGTTTTGTGCGTCTGAGTTTGCTTTAACATGGCGACGAGTAAATCAGTATCCCAACGCCGCTCATGAAATTCATCAACCATCACGATATCAAAAGTACGCAATCCATCTTCCGCAAACCAGTTCAGTGCGACGCCTGGCGTTACAAAAACGATTTGAGAGCTTTCCTGATAACGGTTTTCAAGCTTGATAGCATACCCCACCGTTTTTCCAATTGACTCACCCAGCGATTCCGCAACAAACCCTGCCAGCGAAGTACAGGCAATACGTCTTGGCTCCACAACCATTACGCGCCCTTGAGTCATCGCCCATATAGGGAGCTGCGTTGATTTTCCCGAGCCTGTCTCAGCTTCTACGATAAGGTGCTTGATTTTTAATTGATGTTGAAAATCTGTCTTGATGGATTCGATTGGTAAGGTGGTCATGTTGAACAGTGAATTATGCAAACTTGCTCTGAGTATACTAAGATTCGACGCGCTTTGCTCAGACTATCAATTCCCAATGACAACCATCAATTTCGAATACAACTAGTTAACATTTCATCATCGCGAAATGAGAACAATTGTGTTAAATTAGCAGCCCAAATTGTTCCCAATCCCCAATGACTGTTCCCTTACAGGTAACCTAATGAACAACAACAAACGACCGCTCTACATCCCCTATGCGGGTCCTGCATTACTTAGCACGCCCCTACTCAACAAAGGCAGTGCCTTTACTGCTGAAGAAAGAATGTCTTTTAACCTTGAAGGACTTCTTCCAGAAACAACCGAAACAATTCAAGAGCAAGTGGATCGTGCCTACAAGCAATACACAAGCTTTGAAAATGATATGGATAAGCACATTTACCTGCGTAACATCCAGGATACAAACGAAACTCTGTTTTACCGCCTTGTCCAGAATCACATCTCAGAAATGATGCCCATCATTTATACCCCGACTGTGGGCGCAGCTTGTGAGAACTTTTCAAATATTTATCGTCGTGGTCGTGGTCTGTTCATCTCTTACCCGAACCGGGATCGCATTGATGACTTGCTAAATAACGCACGTAACCACAACGTGAAAGTGATCGTTGTTACCGATGGTGAACGCATTCTAGGTTTAGGCGACCAAGGGATTGGTGGTATGGGTATTCCTATTGGTAAATTGGCGCTGTATACCGCCTGTGGAGGTATCAGTCCGGCATATACGCTACCAATTGTTCTCGACGTAGGTACAAACAATCCTCAGCGCCTGGCGGATCCAATGTATATGGGTTGGCGTCATCCACGCATCACCGGTGACGAATATCGCGCGTTCGTAGAAGACTTTATCCAAGCGGTACAACGTCGCTGGCCAGACGCTCTGGTGCAGTTTGAAGACTTTGCCCAGAAAAACGCGATGCCCCTGTTAGAGCGTTACAAAGATCGCATCTGCTGCTTCAATGATGACATTCAGGGCACAGCAGCCGTCACTGTCGGCTCATTACTGGCAGCGTGTAAAGCTGCAGGCAGTAAACTCTCTGAGCAGCGAGTCACGTTCCTGGGAGCGGGGTCTGCAGGTTGTGGTATCGCCGAGGCAATCATTGCTCAAATGGTGTCTGAAGGTATTAGTGACGAACAAGCACGTTCTCAGGTATTCATGGTTGATCGCTGGGGTCTGCTGCAAGAGGGCATGCCCAATCTGCTCGACTTTCAGCAAAGGCTGGTACAAAAACACGCGAATACTCAAGACTGGACTTCAGAACAGTCCGGATTTTCCCTGCACGATGTTATTCGCAATGGTAAACCAACGGTTCTTATCGGGGTTTCTGGTGCGCCGGGTTTGTTCAGTAAAGAGATCATTCAGGAAATGCATCAACATTGCGAACGTCCAATTGTGTTCCCTCTATCAAATCCAACCAGCCGTGTAGAAGCAACGCCTAACGACATCTTGCGCTGGACCAATGGTCAAGCTCTGGTGGCTACAGGCAGTCCGTTCGATCCTGTGGTCGTAGAGGGAAAAACCTATCCAATCGCTCAATGCAATAACAGTTATATATTTCCGGGCATCGGATTAGGCGTACTCGCTGCGCAAGCATCGCGCGTCACCGACGAAATGTTAATGGAGTCAAGCCGAGCACTGGCAGAATGTTCTCCACTAGCCCAGAAAGGAACCGGTCAGCTACTGCCACCTTTAGAAGAAATTCATCTGGTCTCTAAGCGTATAGCCTTTGCAGTAGCGAAGAAAGCGATTGAGCAAGGCGTAGCTAAAGAATGTTCAGACGATACTCTGCGCAAAGCCATCGAAGATAACTTCTGGCAACCTGTGTATCGCAAATATAAACGCTCAGCGTTTTAATCTGAATCGAAGTCACATAAAGGCTCTTGTTTACAAGGGCCTTTTTTTTGTTTAATGAACGACCCTCATTCGCTATAACCACGCAAGGACACACCATATGCTGGACATTTTCGCGCCAGGTGGCCGATTGATTTCACCTTATCTTTTTGAAGTTGCAACGGCACTAATTGCCTGCTCGCTTGTCGTATTAGGCGCAGACATAAATCGTTTGTTGCGAAATGCACTCAGAGACACAAATTTCGTGATTCGTACAGTCTGCTTTATACTACTCAATGCATTTGGGTATGGATTAATCATTATTAAAGCAACACCTTACCTGAAAGATTTGTTAAACAGTACCGAACCAGGCTTGATGTTCGCCATCGTGGTTCTAAGCTTTGTGAGTATAGGCATTTGGGCTCAGAGGAATCGTCAGATTTAGTGACCTTCAGATTTAACAGAGAAACACTGCTGTCAAAGTCCCTACTCTCTTTTGCAAAGAGAGCAGTTCGTATCGTCTTTTATACAGCGATGGCACTTACTGCCATTGTCTTTTCTATCGACCAGTGGGTTACTTGGCAAGCAAAGGATCGTATTGTCACTTCCATCAAGGAAGTCGATAACGTTCAGGTCGCTGTCGTTCTCGGTACCAGTAAGTATCTTGGACGAACACTCAACGAATATTACTCTCACCGTATTGAAGCGGCCATCGACCTCTACAACGAAGGTAAAGTATCTTACTTCTTGCTCAGCGGTGATAATGCCCATAGATCGTACAACGAACCATGGACCATGAAACGGGATCTACTGCGAGCAGAAGTTCCCGAACCGGCCATACATCTAGACTATGCAGGCTTTAGAACCTTAGATTCAATTGTTAGAGCGAAAAAGATATTCGACACCGATGATTTTCTGATCATTACTCAGAAATTTCACTGTGAAAGAGCACTGTTTATCGCCCATTCCTATGATATCAACGCGACTTGTCTCGCGGTTTCCGGGCCAGTATCTAAGTCTGGATTTTCGATACGACTAAGAGAAGTTTTTGCTCGTTCTAAAGCGTTCTTAGATCTTTATATTATGAATACTCAACCGAAATTTTTAGGCCCTAAAGAGCCCATTATCGAACCGGTTGTTGAGCCTTCGTCCACACCATTCGATTTCGACAACCCATAGAATACCCAAGTAATTTCGAGAAGCTTGGGCCAGTGAGCATGATTGATTTACAGGCGCGTTGGCGATTTAAAGAGACCAAGGTAAAGATAATAGGCTTGGATAATTGTCCCCATTAATCGCTATCGTATTATTAGTCCACATATTCTGTAAGGTTAACATTAAAACTGACACCATAAAGATCGCAACACGAACCGAAGCGTCATGATTATTATGATATACAAGTTGTGACCACAATCTCAGTTTGATACTTGTGTCAATAGCATGCGGCATTGTTAAGAAATAAAGTGCACATTAACACTACCATCACTCTATAATAACAAAGCACTTTTAGTTTTGGTTATAGCAATGAGATTTTACACAACAGCCATATTTTCTTTGATGGCGTTTTTCTGGCCACACGAATCAAGTTCAAAAGAACAATTAAACATCTTGTCTTGGAGTGGGTATACAGATCGGGATGTGGTAAAGATATTCGAACAAAAACACCTTATCGATGTCAACATTACATACGTGAACAATGATCAACAACTCAGGCAATATATTGAGAGCTCTGATTCTGAGTTTGATTTAGTCGCTTTAAATACGTCAGAACTTCAAAGATACATCTCTCTAAAAGCCATCAGACCGCTAGACATCAAAAAGATAACCAATATTAAATGGTTGGCCAATAGGTTTACCCCTATAGAAGACTATCCTGAAATCGCCGTAAACAAATTAACCTATGGGATCCCTTTCACCTACTCCTCAATGGGCATCATCTATCACAAAGAAAGGGTCAATAGCCCGCCCACTTCATGGGCTGAATTCTGGAGCTCAGAAAATAAACACAAAATTCTCGGTTACGACGGAGGTACGCATAATGTCAGCCTTGCAGCATTGTATCTTCAGATGCCAAACCCGTTTTCAATTCCTTCTGACAAAGAGCAGGTCGTAGCAAACCAACTTATTAAATTTAGAGAAAATGCCTTTACCTTTTACAGCTCGATAGAAGAAGCAACTAGGCTATTTAACGACTATGAGTTGTCAATGATGTTTGCTAACTTCGGCTATCAGCAACTTAACTCTTTGCAGAATACTGGGGCCGATGTCGAATATGTTATACCTGAAGAAGGTGCACTCGCATGGTTAGACTGTTGGGCTATTCCTGTTTCATCGCAACAGTCTGAGCTTGCATACAAATGGCTCAATTTCTCTCTCGAGCCATGGGTTCAGAAGTTGATGGTCGACCGGCATGGTTTACAAAGTCCACTACTACAGTTTTCACCTAAGACAGTGCATCAAGGTCTGATCTGGCTGGCTCCAGTAGAAAATCCTGAAAAACGCGAGGCGATGTGGAACGCGATATACAGTGGTAGATCACTTCCCGGTGTTATCAAGCATCTGGAGTCATTCTGACAATGACACTGTCTCGAAAAATTTCCCTGATCTTTACGCTGTCAATATTGGCGACATTTACTTGCATCGCTTGGTATACCTATGACAGGTCAATAGCTTTGCTAGTGCAAGACAGTGAATTAAAAGCCAAGCAAACGTCAGAAATTGCTGCGAATGCATTGCAACAAAGACTATTTGATATTGAAAGAACTAATGACATGCTTGCAAAGGTCATAACAGAGAAAATTGCAGCGGGGACCGAGTTATATCAAATCACCAGTGTCATCAGTTCCGTGATTGAAAATAACCCGAGCTATCAAAGTATTTCAGTTGTGGACAACACCAGGGCACAAACTGAGCTGTTTAAAGTTGAGCGCCACAATCAAACGCAGAGATTACGGACAACAATTAATTCTAATACGAGCCTTGGTCACGTTCAGATATTCGCGATCGCTAACAAAGGTAGCGACGATAAAATATTCGTATCGCCGGTAACAAGTCATTATGACCGGCTAAGCCACCCCACATTGTCGCCCTATGTTTTCATTATTTATCCGATTAGCATCTCATCAAAAAATGACTGCTCTCTTGTCGTTACGATCGATATAAAAAAACTTATGCTGGATGCTACATCAATCATGGATGAACCATCTATGTATATCATCGCCAATACTCAAGGTGACTATTTATTACACCCAAACGAAGATAAGCAGTTTGGTTTCACTCGGGGAAAAGTCGAAAGAGTACAGATAGACCACCCACAAGCCGCACGTACGGTAAGCGAAAAAATTCCTTCATTTTTCAAAACCACATCCGATACCAGTTCCGAATCAAACGTTTATGCTTATTTTCTTTCTGCCGAATTTGCGCTCCATAATACCGTGAAGCATTATATTTTTGGCCAGTATCGCAATGAATCAATCGCTCATCTATGGATGTCCAACGCTCTCGAAGGTTACGCGATTACAGTACTTATGTTGGTGACCACTGCTCTGGTTCTCTCCTACTCATTATTCAAGCTTATTACGCAACCTTTGTCGCAAATAGCACAGTTTGCTAATCGCATAACATTAGGCGAAAAAACAGCGTGTTATAAGTATGAACATCGAGACGAGATCGGTGATTTAGCCAATGCATTGAACTACCTGCAGCAAAAGCTCAACTTAAAATATACCCAACTAAAGCAGTCAGAAGAGAAATTTCAGCACTTAGCCCGCACCGACCACCTGACAGGGTTGAGCAATCGGCATAGCTTTACTGAAACACTTCAGCAAGAAATTGAACAGCATCAAATACATCAAATGCATATGGCTTTGATGTTCATCGATGTGAATAACTTTAAGCAGGTTAACGACCATTTAGGTCATCACAATGGCGATTTATTGCTTAAAAGCATCGCCAACACTCTGGCTGGCAGTTTGAGAAGCAGTGACGTCGTCTGCCGTTACGGTGGAGATGAATTTGTCGTGTTAATTACCAATCTGGCGAGCCTGGATACCGTGCATTCCATATGTGACAAATTGCATAATTCCGTTGCCCAACTGAACGATGATTTGGATTTACCAAACTTTATGGCTTCACTGAGCATTGGTGTCGCAATTTACCCATCCACCGCAGTCAACGCTGAAAAACTGATGCGACAGGCCGACAAAGCCATGTATTCAGCAAAGAAAAAAGGTGGGCCTCAAACGTGTTGGAGTCCGTCTGACCATTAGAATTTAGCACACCTCTCTCCCGTATTTGTTACACTAAGCAAAACAACGAAAAATGAGAAATGTCATGTCACTATTAGCCTCAGGTACGCTTTCAAAAATGCGCGCCTCCCTCGACTCAACCGTTCAATATCGTCTTCCTGTTGGCGACCAAGAAGTCGAGCTTTCTTCCTATCTAGGAAAAACACTCACCCTTACTCATACCGGTAACATCTACTGTTGCTCGTGCGGAAAAAAAACCAAAAAAAGCTACTCTCAAGGACATTGCTTTGTCTGTATGAAAAAACTCGCCAGTTGCGACATGTGTATTATGAAACCTGAGACTTGTCACTACGATCAGGGGACATGTCGTGAGCCAGAATGGGGAGAGGCAAACTGTATGGTAGACCACTTCGTATATCTTTCTAACACGTCCAGCTTGAAGGTAGGCATTACCCGTCACACTCAAATCCCCACGCGTTGGATAGATCAAGGAGCCACTCAAGGCTTACCTATCCTCAAAGTGAAAACACGACAGATCTCTGGACTCATCGAAGTAGAACTTGCTAAGCATATCGCAGACAAAACCAACTGGCGCACCTTACTTAAACAAGACGGTGAGCCAATGGATTTGGCGGAAAGTGCAAAAGAGTTATTGCCGTTGGTTGCCGATAAAATCGAAGAAATCAAAGCGCAGTATGGTGAGGACGCCATCGAACTACTTTGTGAAGCAATTACCCCTCTGAGCTATCCGGTACAAGTCTACCCAACCAAAATCAAGTCCCATAACTTCGATAAAGAGCCTGTAGTGAGTGGCATTTTGCAGGGTATTAAAGGCCAGTATTTAATCTTCGACTCTGGCGTGATTAACATACGCAAGTTCACCTCTTACGAAGTCGAAGTGTCCGCTTAACGCGATGACCAACACCATTCAGCCCGCATACTGCGGGCTGAATATACTCAAGTATAATTAGGCTCTAGATTTTTCCTAGGGCGTCAAAAAACGCATCAACCTCTTCCAATGTATTGTAATGCATAAAGCCAACCCGCAATACGCCACCGGAATCTTTCAGTCCGAGCTGTTCTATTAGACCAATGGCATAAAAGTGCCCATTCCAAACACAAATATTCTGCTCACCCAGCGCTTTCGCCATTAATTCAGGCGTGTATTTACTCGACGTTATAGCAAAGGTAGGTGTGCGTTTCTTATGACAGCTTTGTCCAACCCCGTAAAGCGTTAGATCTTCATAGCAGGACAGTCTCTCTAAGAAATAGCGACTAATTTGCTCCTCATGCTGGCCAAATTGCGCCATTGCTGACGTCAGTTTTTTACGGAGGCTGTCACCCGTTCCCCAAGAAGCAATATAATCAACCGAAGCAATAAAGCCGGCAAGCGCCTCAAAGCTCTGAGTCCCGGTTTCAAAACGACCCGGCCCCGTGTCGGTCGCTGGCTCTACTTTGTAGGGTCTTAACGTTTGCAGCCATTCAGGAGCAATATAGGCAATGCCTAAATGAGGGCCAAAAAACTTGTAAGCCGAACACACCAAAAAGTCGCAACCAAGATCCTGAACATCAATACTGGCATGCGGGGCAAAATGCACGGCATCAACGTAGACCTGTGCACCGTACTTTTTTGCTAATGCAACAATTCGCTTAATATCCGTGATGGTTCCGGTAGTGTTAGAGGCATACGTAACCGCAACAAGGCGAGTCTTGCTCGATAAAAGGCTTTCGAAGTGGTCATAGTCCAGCGAACAATCATGTTCTGACACTCGCGCCTGCTTGACCACCGCACCTCGGTCTTCCGCCGCCAACTGCCAACTTGATACATTAGAGTAATGATCCAGTGCGGTCACTACAACCTCATCTCCGTGCTCCCAATCTCTCGAAATGGTGCGGCTTAACTGGAAGGTCAATGAGGTCATGTTAGCGCCAAAAACAATATTATTGGCATGTTCTGCATTAACAAACTGTTGTCCGTAAAAACGAGCTTCGTTCATCAGGTCGACGGTGATTTTACTGGAAAAATAGTGTCCGCCAAGATTGGCGTTATAGTGGCCGAGGTAGTCATTCATCTTTGACAGCACAGATGAAGGCACCTGCGACCCACCCGGACCGTCCAGAAAAACCACGGGTCTATTATTATGCTGCTGATTCAGTGCGCTAAAGCACTTTCTCGCCAGATTAGGAGTGAAGTGCATTGACAGAATCCTTTGCGGTTAAAACAAACACATCCATATGCCCCGCATGGCGGGCATCAATACAACGAATGGGTTGTGCGTTGTGCCACAACTTGGAATCATCCAGAATTGCAACTTCACCATTTTCCAACACTTTTCTGAAAAAAGGCGCTTCCCCATTGTCACTGTAAAGCATGATTTCACCACCAACGATATTTTCACGTCCTACCCCTACTAAGGCTATGTGGTCAAATCCATCCTGATGCACCCCCTCCGGCGCGACCTCAGTCTCATCATACACCGCTGCGATTCGTATCTGGTGGATTTCAATTTCCTGGCCATTTGGTAGGTGATTGGTTTGTGCAAACAGGGCAACTAACTCTTTCATCGCCTTACTTTGAAGTGTCGAAGGCAAAACTGGCTCAAACTGACGTACAACATCACCCTGAAAATGATTAAAGTGTTCTGATTGTACAAAGCTGCTGTCCCCTTTATCGACGATCGCGCCGTCGATAAAGTTAATGACGGAATAACGACGTAATCGATACTGGCCATCAGCGTGTTTGGTGTTAGGTAACGTTGCAAATGTAGGGGCAAGCTGTTGAATCGCCTCCAAGCTCAGACTAGTCAGATGTAGGGTACTATCGGCAGTGCTTAGCATCATTAACTCCTTTTAATATTACGCCCTGATATCGTTTTGTTTACAATTAATTTACATCCATTAAATATCACTAGTTCTGATTTTTCAATCTTTTTCAGTTTTAAAATCCATTAAACTTACTATAACAATATATAATACTTGTTAAACATAAAAATCCAGTATATAAACCAGCACCCACACTTGTGACTATCAAAAAACCAGCATTGTTCTCTGCTTGTTCTAAACAATGCTTTTAAAACAGCACATTACCTCTATCCACACCATCATAGCCGCAGGCTGCCGGTTTAAATTCAAACGGAAATTATCGCCACATTATGAAGAAAACACAGTATGTTTCTCTATAGAACGCAACCAAACAACAAAGTGGTCAGTTTAAAGACCAGCAGCACAGCTGATTGCGCAAAATGACACCACTCTTCACAAATACGGTATTGATTCTTTGCCCAAAACCCCAATATATTAGATAGCTAACGTGCACTCTTGCGGGTGCCTATAAGAATTGAAAAAGTGAGAGATGCTATGGCTGACACAAAACACTGTAAGTTGCTGATATTAGGCTCTGGGCCAGCGGGCTATACTGCCGCTGTTTATGCAGCAAGGGCCAACCTGGATCCTGTGCTGGTTACTGGTATGCAGCAAGGTGGACAGCTAACAACAACCACAGAAGTAGAAAACTGGCCCGGAGATGCGGAAGGACTTACTGGTCCGCTTCTAATGGACAGAATGAAAGAGCACGCAGAAAAATTCGAAACCGAAATCATCTTTGACCATGTGAACAGTGTCGATTTTAACTCGCGTCCGTTTAAGCTGTTTGGTGACAGCCAGACTTACACAGCAGACTCGGTCATCATTTCGACTGGGGCATCGGCTAAATATCTTGGTCTCGACTCCGAGGAGGCGTTCAAGGGTCGTGGTGTTTCTGCTTGTGCAACTTGCGATGGTTTCTTTTACCGCAATCAGAAAGTAGCAGTCGTAGGCGGTGGAAACACGGCGGTAGAAGAAGCGTTGTACCTCTCGAATATTGCATCAGAAGTTCATCTGGTTCATCGCCGAGACAGCTTCCGAGCAGAGAAAATCCTGATTAAACGTCTGATGGATAAGGTAGAGTCTGGCAACATCATCCTCCATACAGACCGCACGCTAGATGAAGTAGTCGGTGATGACATGGGGGTCACCGGAATTCGCATCAAAGACACACAATCTGATAAGGTTGAACAGCTTGACGTAATGGGTGCCTTTATCGCTATCGGCCACAAGCCCAATACCGACCTCTTTGAAGGTCAACTTGAAATGAACAACGGATATATAGTGGTTCAGTCAGGCCTGAATGGCAACGCCACTCAAACCAGCATCCCGGGTATCTATGCTGCTGGTGATGTGATGGATCACAACTACCGCCAAGCCATCACATCTGCCGGTACTGGCTGTATGGCAGCACTGGATGCAGAACGTTTTCTGGACTCCCAGTAATCAGGTTAAGCGCACAGAATCTGTAGCCAGCAATCTTTATTTGCGAAAACTAGAAACCCATAGGTATGCCCTCTGGGTTTCTTTTTGTATAATCGCTGCTTCTTCTAATAATAATACTCATTAAGCCTTCTACATGGATAAGAAAAAACAACGGAGCTTGAACAATTGGCTCAGAACGCAGAGTAAGCTCGCCAAACGCTGGCTTATGATTGCGATTGGGTTAGGCGTATTGTCAAGTCTGTTCTTGCTCGCGCAAGCTGCGCTTATCGCCACGATCCTTCACCAGCTCATTATTGAGCACACGGACAAACAAGAACTGATTCCATACTTTGCAGGATTGCTCATCGCAGTCGCCGGACGTGCCGGATGCGCCTGGGGCAGAGAAATTGCCGGTTTTAAATGTGGTGAGCAGATCCGTTGTTATATACGGCAGCTAGTTCTCGATAAGATGCGCGAGTTGGGCCCGACCTATATCAAAGGTAAACCAGCTGGCACGTGGGCTACGTTAGTGTTGGAGCAAGTCGAAGAGATGCAAGACTTCTTCGCAAAATATCTGCCTCAGATGTCTCTTGCTGTCGTCGTCCCCGTCATCATCCTTATCGTTGTGTTCCCTATTAACTGGGCAGCCGGTCTAATCTTTTTGGTTACCGCTCCACTGGTGCCACTGTTTATGGCTCTGGTTGGCATGAAAGCAGCGGAGGCAAACCGTAAAAACTTTAAGGCACTACAGCGCCTGTCAGGGCATTTCTACGACCGTCTTCAGTCAATGACCACTATTCGACTTTTCAATCGAACTGAGTCAGAGACTGAAGTGCTTCACGGAGCATCTGAAGTTTTTCGCAAACGAACAATGGATGTGCTGAGGCTGGCATTTTTATCCTCAGCGGTCCTTGAATTCTTCACATCTATCTCTATCGCTATCACGGCGGTGTATTTTGGTTTTAGCTATATTGGAGAACTCAACTTTGGCCACTACGGTCTGGGTGTGACGCTCTTTGCAGGTCTGTTTATCTTGATCCTTGCCCCGGAGTTTTATCAACCACTTCGAGACCTGGGCACCTTTTATCACGCCAAAGCGCAAGCCGTTGGAGCTGCTGAGAGCATCGTCGAGTTCTTGGATACAGAAGTAGCCGCTCTCCCACAGGGTAACGAGCAGCTTAGCGACGTTGAATGCCTCACCCTTAAAGCGACTGACCTCGAGGTACACAGTCCAGAGGGCACGAGATTGGTTGGCCCGATTAGCTTCGAGATTCAGGCCAATAGGGTTGCAGCATTAGTCGGCCCAAGCGGTGCCGGAAAAACGAGTTTAATCAACGCGATTCTGGGCTTTATGCCCTATGAAGGCTCATTGACTGTCAATGGTGTCGAGTTAAAGCAACTTGACCAAAAGCATTGGCGCAATCTAATAAGCTGGGTAGGCCAAAACCCTTTACTGCTCCACGGTTCGATTTTGGACAACATTACCTTAGGAAAAGAGAGTGTAGCACCAGAGCGGATAAACAATGCCCTAATCGCCTCTTTTGCTGCGGAGTTTGTAGAAAGACACGGCCTAGACTATCTGATCACCGACCGTTCTGGCGGACTGTCGGTTGGTCAGGCACAGCGTATAGCGTTAGCCCGAGCGATGATCCAAAATGGCCAATTCTGGTTGCTGGATGAGCCAACTGCCAGCCTCGATGCCAAGAGTGAGCGACTCGTAACACAGGGCATTCACGCCAGTATCTCAGGTAAAACGGCTCTTATGGTGACTCACCAACTTTCTCAACTTAAAGGGGTGGATACCATCTTAGTGCTGAATCAAGGCAAACTAGAGCAACAAGGCAGTTATGAGCAATTGTCAGACTGTGAGGGACTATTTAGCACCATGCTTTCTGCTCATCAATCTACAATAGCTAAAGATAAGGGGAACTTAGATGCGTGATTTACTCCCTTACCTAAAGCTGTATAAGAAGCACTGGTTTGGCCTTTCTTTAGGGATGTTACTTTCATTTGCAACCCTGTTTGCTTCTATTGGACTGCTTACGCTTTCCGGTTGGTTCATTTCTGCTTCAGCCGTCGCTGGATTGACCATCGCCAGAGAAACTTTCAACTATATGCTCCCCGGTGCCGGTGTGCGTGGAGCCGCAATGGCTCGTACCGCGGGTCGTTGGGGCGAACGTGTCGTTAGCCACAATGCCACATTCAAATTACTGACTGACCTACGCATCTTCTTCTTTACCAAGCTTGCGCCACTCATTCCCGGTAAAGCGGTGAACATCCGTGATGCAGACATGCTCAATCGCTTGGTCGCCGACGTGGACGCTATGGACCATGTCTATCTGCGCCTTATCAGTCCAATTGTCGTGGGCGTCTTTGGTATCTTGTGCTTAACGGCAGTGCTTTGTTGGTTTGATTTAACACTAGGCCTCACCTTGGGCGCCATTCTGATGCTGATGTTGATCGTTTGGCCTTTGGTCTTTTATCGTCTTGGAAAAGAGAATGGCGAATCACTAACGCTCAATAAAGCCGAACTAAGAATCAAAACGCTCGACTGGTTGCAAGGTTATAGTGAACTGACCCTGTTCGGTGCTGAATCTCGTTACCGCAAGGCGATCACAAACGCACAAACCAAATTGCTCTCTAATCAGCTAGTTCATGCCAGAATCTCCGGCATGGCTCAGGGGTTGCTTATTCTCGCTAATGGCTGGCTTCTGGTTCTAATGCTTTGGCTGGCAGCCGACGGTGTCGGTGGTAACCAACCAGACCCACTTATCGCTCTAATGGCATTTGCAACTATGGCGAGTTTTGAGTTGCTGATGCCGATTGCCGGAGCGTTCCAGTATCTGGGACAAACTCTCACTTCAGCGAAACGACTTAATGAAGTCATACTGGCAGAGCCTGAAGTCACCTTCTCCGCTCAATCGGCAACTCACAGTAATGACTATTCGATTAAGTTCAACAAGGTATCATTTGCCTATCCGGACGCAGAACAACTCGCACTTCGAGACGTTTCTCTTGAGGTGCCCGCAGGAAACCGACTGGCGATTGTTGGCCAAACTGGTTCTGGGAAATCGACGTTGTTGCAGTTAATTTCACGCTATTGGGATACCAACTCCGGCCACATTGAGTTAGCGGGAACGGACATCAAAAACTGGAGTGAGCCACAATTGCGTGAATCCACCAGCATCGTCAGCCAAAAAGTGGACATTTTAAATGGCACCCTGCGTGATAACCTATCCATGGCTAGCCCTAATGCCAGTGAAGAAGCGCTGCTCAACGCGCTGAAAAGTGTTAGCTTGTCTCATCTGGCTGAAGACAATGGTCTGGATGCCTGGTTAGGCGATGGCGGGCGACAATTGTCCGGCGGTGAAAAACGCCGAATTGGAATTGCCAGAGCGCTACTTCACAATGCGCCAATCGTACTGCTTGACGAACCTACGGAAGGGCTGGACAAAAACACCGAGCAGCAAGTTATGTCTCTGTTTGAACAGCATTTCGCTGACAAGACGGTCATATTTATCACCCACAGACTGGTTCACCTTGAACGATTTGACGCTATCTGTTTACTCGAAGACGGTGAGATTTTGGAGTTTGGACATCACTCGAACCTCATCGAGGCCAGAGGACGTTACTTCGAGCTTCATCAAACGCTCTAATGAAGAAATACAAGGCCCGCCAACAATGATCTTGTGGCGGGTCTGTCTCATGAGTCATGACCATCTGACTCGTCCAACCTCACTTTTCTTGCTTTCACCCGGGTGATACGATTGTTTCTGACGTCAAGAACCTCGAATTCCCAATCCTGATAATGAATTTTTTCCCCCGACTTTGGTACCCGACCAAATAGCCAGGTGAGAAATCCATTGAGAGTCTGAAACCCCTCTTCCTTTTCCCCTTCGATCTCCTCAAGTGCTAATCTGTTTTTAAGCACAGCCATAGGTATAAGCGCATCTAATTGCCAACTATTGTCACTAAAGTGTTTAGCCCAAGATTGTTCAGGGGCGACGCCAAGTTCTCCTGCGATCGCTTCCAGCAAATCGTAGTGAGTAACAACACCCTGAATGTCACCGTATTCATCAACCAGAAACGTCATTTCTGAACTGGTCTGCTGCATATAAGTCAGTAATGAAAGTCCTCTTATGGCTTCTGGTGCAAATCTCGGTTTGCGTAATAACTTCACTAGTTTGGTTATAGACAGGCCAGCGTACTCATCCAACAACGCTTTCGAGGAAATCGTACCTAGCAAATCATCCAGATTGCCCCGACAAACTGGCCAGACGGAGTGCTTGGTCTGACGTAAACTTTTAAGTGTCACTTCTATGGGCTGCTCAACATCGAGAAACTGGATTTCGCTACGCGGCGTCATTAGTGAAGTAGCAATTCTGTCGTTAAGTTGGAGCAAGTTCCCAATCATTTCTTGCTCTTGGTGCTCAATCGCCCCAACTTCGGAGCCCTCTTTTACAAGCGCAACAATATCTTCTTCTGTGACATTGTCACTTGTATTTTCTTGCTGACGCGAAAGTATAAGCAAGGCGTTGGTAGAAACGGAAAGCAGTGCGACAAAAGGTTTCGCAAGTAGTGCTAGGGCGTGAATCGGGTATGCCACCAATACCGCGATGTGTTCAGCGTTATTTTGAGCAATTCGTTTTGGCACCAGTTCACCGACAACAATGGCACAATAGGTTATGATGACAACCACACTGCCCGTTGCCAGTACTCCCGCGAGCTCTTGCTCAATACCTTCTGAGACAAGCCAATTCTTAAGGGGCAACGACAACACTGCTTCGCCAAACACACCACTCAATATGCTGATTGCAGTGATGCCGATCTGAATGGTAGAGAGAAAAAGAGTGGGGTTATCTTTTAGCTGCAACGCCAACCGAGCAGCACTATTTCGCTCAGCCAGTTTCTTTAGTCGACTCCCTTTTGCCGCAACGAGTGCAATTTCAGACATTGCAAACGCACCATTCGACAAAATCAGCCCCATTAACAGAATGATGTCCATAAACTCGCCTCACGCCTGACACATATACTCAAGTGACCTCAAGATGCAGGACTCAGAGCTTCATCAAGGTGTTCAGTTCAAGGAAAATAGTTGAAGGAATGGCTATTCCCTTTCGAAGCTATTTGACGCAGAAATG
>NZ_FNVG01000042.1 GCF_900107935.1 Vibrio hangzhouensis
AACTGAACACCTTGATGAAGCTCTGAGTCCTGCATCTTGAGGTCACTTGAGTATAGGTTTGTGATGAGAGGTGATCATAAAGCCCGCTTCATTGCGAGCTTGTAGAGATTCAGTTGAGATTAATAAGGTTTTGGTGTCGGGCGCTCTGCAACAGAAACCTGGCGAGCAGTGACAATGAGCCCTTGTGTGTAGCTGTATCCATAACCGTAACCATAACCGCCATACCCGTTATCGCCACGACCCCCAGGTTCTAGTAAAGCCTTAAAGTCGTAGTCGCCACTGGTAATTGGCGTAATGGAGATTACCTCAAACCCATCTTGATTCAGGGTTTCCACTGCTTTTTGCAGATCCTCGGTGAGGCGCACACTGTCAACGACAGACTTGGAATAGCCGGTTTTGGTCCAAACAGGCTCGTCACTGTAGTCGACAGTCTCATGCTTGCCCACTTCGCAAAAGTGAGCGGGCACATGAATGACTCGATTCATACTGATACCTTATTACATTGTTATTCTGATAGCCCAATTGTGTGTCAGTCTCATTGCTAACTTACATCTAGGGTAAGGTCATTTTACATAACTCTATCGTCAAGTCTTGTAATTTGTTGTTTAGTATCAGTAATTTGAAGTGATCTCTTCTCCAGACTTAGGATTTAGAAGCGATATCCCCAACCAACGAAAGCAAAGTAGCCATTGTAGCTCTGATTAATGTCTCCCATAGTGGCCTGATCCTGACTATAGAGGTAATCAAACTCTGAGAAGCGCTCGTAGCGCATATCCAGATGTAAGGTTTGCTGTTCTGTTAGTTGATATCGGCCCTGAATTTCGGCCCTATGTGAGGTGGCATCGTTGTCGGGATATTGATAACCACCGCCATTGGTCTCTGTTCTACCGCGGCCATCACTGTAGCTGTAATCGAACGACAAACGTAACTTTGATTCCAGCAGGGTATCGTCGGCAATACCGACACCAATGGTGGTGATATCATCCGTCAGCTCTGACTGGAATCTGGCGTAGTCGCTAGCGCTGCTGTTCGCATGCTGCTGCTCAGATTGAATCCGCTGTTGATTGAGGTAGGCATAGCCTGTGGTGGTACCTAAGAGTACCCAGTTCACGCCAAGATCATATCCCATATCGCTGGCAAAGCTGGTGCCAATGTCCGGTTTAGGGTACCTCTCGTTGGCCAACCAGGCATCGAGTGTAATTTGCCAGGTTTGTGTCAGGTCGTAACTGGCATCGACTCTTGATTCCAGTCGGTCTCTGTCTGCCAGGTAGAATTTTCGCAAATTCGGAGAACTGGATGCGTAGGACCAATTTGAGCCTGAGCGGATATCGTAAAGCAGTTTAGCTCCCAGTTGCCAGTCACCCACAGGTCGATAGCGCGCCCCAAAATACACTTGGTTATTCTGCGTCATTTCTCGGTCTGCGTATTGTCGTTTGTCCCGACGATACTCATAACCCCCGTCTAACCTTAAAGAGCGACTGAGTTTATGGTTTAAAACGACCAGCGCTTTGCCTTGACTACGGTCGTAATCGACACGCTGAATGCCAACCAGGGCGTTAGTATCGGATTTGTCGTCACGATCCAGATAGTCCAGTTTAACCTTAAGTGTGGACTTGTTACTCAACCGATTGAGGTAGTTTGCATCAAAGCTCCAGGTGTTGACCTTACCCTTGAAGTTATTTTGCATTATTGGGGCTTGAGGGTACTGCGTGAGCCCTGCGTCAGAGGTTGATTGTGACCACTGTAGTCGACTGTTTAGCGACTGGGTGTCGGCTCGATAGTCGCCCAACAGACTCAGCTGATGAAAATCGTTGTCTGGTTCATAGGATTGCTGATTACCGTATACATTGCCTGTTTCACCGTAATAAAGAACGCTGTGATCATTTCTGAATACAGAGCCGCGATAGGTGATTTCCGCTCCCCAGTCCTGCTGCCGGTATTTGATGCCAGCCTGACTATTCAGGGTTTGTTGATCAATGGGTTTAGCGAGATAACTGGGCGCATAACCAAAACCTGGGATAAAGCTGATGTAAGACGCTTGTGTACCTTGTTTTTGTTCGAGTTTCATGTCGGCGTAAGGCGTCCATGGAGAGTCCGGCTCGTAACTGAGATTCAACCCTAACACTTTGCGTTTAACGGACTTCTCGAAGTTGCGAAAATCTGAGTCCAGTACCTGAACGTTGTTGCTGCCTGTGTAGGGCGTCAGACTATTATTATTCCAGTAGTAAGGATGTTCGCTGTAGGATAGCCCTAACTGAACGCCCTGATAGTTTCCGATTTCACCACGCAGCAAAAACCGCTCGAACCCGAGGTTACGGACTTCAAATAGCTGGTAATTTCCAGATTCATCCTGGTTAGCAACGTCACCATTGAGCGCGGCGACGGCACCTTGATCTCTTCCTATGGGAACCCAATTGTTAAACCGTGGGCTACCACCGTTATCGACATAGCCAACGCCCAGATTGACGTTAGCCGTGCGATCGGGAATCGTTTCACAGACATCACAGCCCCAGCGACTGGTGTCGGCTTGCTTAGCGTTCTGAGCAGAGAAACTCTCAGCACCCCAAGCAGGTAGAGCAAGGGCTGCACAGATGGCAAGCCACAAAGGTGAAAGCTTCATACCCCCTCCTAATTACTCAAAACTCGGCCACGGGGATGATTGCTCCCGTGAACTTGATTATGACAGTTCATACAACTCCCGCCTCTCACGCGCAGATCGCCTTCGGGAATGTCTACATTGGCATGCGGCACTCTATGACAATCCTGACAGAGTTGTGGAGGACGTTTGATGAGCAGAGCCTGATTGATCGACCCGTGTGGGTTATGGCACAGGCTGCAATCTTCGGTTACCGGTTCATGTTCCCAGAGGTTAGGTCCGCGTTTCTCGGCGTGGCACTCGTAACAACTGTCGTTGATAGAACGCCACTTTAAGCTGTATTCGTTAACGGTCTGATGTGCGTCGTGACAGCTCGAACATTGCAAATCGCCGTTCAATATAGGGTGGCTGGTCCGTTTGTGAAGATCCGATTTTGTGCGAACATGACAGTCAGTACAGACATCGGTCTGTAACTCAGCGACCATCATAGGGTCTTCTTTTTGGTGCACTTTGTGACAACTTGAACAAGAAAGATCTTCAAAGGCGTGCTCGCTGCTGTGCCATGCTGCCCGCCCGGAGTCAGTATGACAGGACAGGCAGACACTGTTCTGTTTTTCGGCACTCACTGGAGAAAGGTCACCAAAGGTGATCATGGGCTCTCTCTGGTTATCGCCTCTGGGTCTACGTGCGTGGTTACCAAGAGGTCCATGGCAGGCTTCACATTGGTTGGTATTCATCGGACTTTCTGGGTGGCGGACATTACCGTGAACATTGTCAAATATTCCCATGGCTGAGTGCTCAGATTCATCGTCATGACAACGAAGGCACTCATTCGCCCCTCTCCGAGAGTATTTTCCGTCAGAAAATTTCTCGACGAGCTGCGACTCGACCTCCTGTCTGGGATCTGAGTCTTCGGCGTAAGCTGAAGTGGCAAAGCTGACCAAAGCCAAAAACAAGACACTGAACCACCGGTTAATTGCCCAATCCATTCACTGCTCCTTAGCTGCAGAAAACAGCGGCCCGGTAATAACCCGGACCGCTGTCAGATGATTAACGATAGTCGTAGACGTTGTGAACGCTATCCACACCCTTTAGCATACCCACAGCATGACAGGACGCACATTGTTCTGTGCCCGTTGCCTCTTCTGCAGTATCTGCTGCGAATACGGCGCCGTTACGAATCATATGGTCGAGTGGGAAGGTGTCCACATCTGCATCTCCAAGAGCCTGTTGTGAACCATCCTCATTCTCGATACCGACGTGACATGCACCGCAGGTAACCAACGCAGCACTGAACCACTTCGCTTCGCCATTCGATGTGGCCAATGAAGGACGCGCATTCTGCTGATTTGGCAGGTTGTATTGGTCGCGTGTATGACATCCTTCACAGTTGTTGCTGTCGCCGGGATAGGTTGGAGAACCATCACGGTGAGAGCCAAAGGTGTGATAGGAGTGCACGTGATATTTCAGGTCGGCAGGGAACCCGGCGTAAAACGCAGCACGCTCGGAGTTATGACAGTTGACACACTGTTGTAAGTCCGTTGCACCGTGGCGGGTTTCATGGATGGTGAAGTCTTTGTGGCAGTTGGTACAAGATTCCACATCTGCCCCCACTGGCAGTGCATGGGAAATGGCGATGCCACCGAAGTCAAATGCGCCTTTCGAATTCTTGGCTGCAACTCTCCAAGGAATATAGTCTGGCTTTTCATTGGTTAAGTCAGCGCATGCTTTTAACACGCCCGCACGTCGGTCAGCACATAACATCACTTCAGCTACTGAAACGGTGAGTTTCGAGTTGGCATCAGGTTGTTTAGCATAACCCGAAATATCTTGGGTACAGACAAACAGGCCATTACCTTGTGGTGAGCAGTTATCACTCGTTCCGTCACTGGTAACCATATTAAGCTGAGTCGTGCCGTAGCTTAATTCTGGCCCGGAACCGTTGTCCCAGTTCAATAGTAAGTAAACTCTAGGAGTAGTTTTATTAGTATTGATGTCAAGGTACGGAGTTAATGCCGTGATCGAATTAATGCCCACACCGTCTAATTCAACTTTGACATCGACAACATAATTGTTGCTTTCGATGCGAGCGTTTTCTATCGATATAGACAGCATGTCGCTGGCTTGTTGTATCTTATTCAAACGACCGATATGAACATCGTGGACATTAAGGCCGTCAGGATTCCCTTCGGTATGGCAACTGGTACAAGAGGCGGCAGACCAGTTCGAACCCGCTTCCCCGGCGTGCACTGAGAACCCTGCGCCGCTCGCGAGAGTATCTCTAACCTGGTGGCATGTTTGGCAGGAGTCATAATCTTGCTTCATCCAGTTCGTAGCATCGTCTGTTACACCTGCAACAGGGGCTTTATGGCAAGTATCGCAATTACGAATATCCTGTGGGTAGGGTTTATCAACGAACGCATAAGAAGAGGCCAAAGTTGGGTCGTTCGCAACAGGGTCACCGTTTTCATCTTCGGTAATCAACTCAAAAATATCACCGTGAACGGTATGGACTATGGTCTCGAGGCTACGGCGACTGGTCTCAGGAACACTGTTGTTATGACAGGCAACACAAACGCGGGGATCTTTACGGCTGCCGTGTTTAATTCCTGTGTCCTGATGGCAATCCGTACAACTTGAGCCATCAAGGATGTTTCTGGTCATAGGGGGCACGCTGCCGCTTGGCACCCAGTCGATGACCTCACTCAATCTGTCACCGCTTTCGAGTCTGTACTCGAAGGTGATGCGGTGCAGTAAGTTCTCATCCCAGGGAATCACGGCATTATTACTGTCAGCGGGGTCAACCACAGAGGTCACATCGAAACTGAATGTATGGCGATATTGTCCGGGGGCCAGAGTTTCGAGATTGGATGTGGTCTCCACGTAAGGTGTGGTTGTGCCGTCTCGTTCACGATAGGTAAAACTTTTCCACATGGTTTTGTTCAGTGTGGTTGCACCCTGATTCGGGTTGTCTGGTCGCTGGATGAGTTTCATTAACCCAAACGATGGATCGGAGGTCAGTGTCATGGCCTCTCCGTTTGCGTTTTTGACGGTAAACTCGACCGATAAGGTTCCGTCGTCAGTCAGAACTGGCGTGCTCAGCAAAACGACCGCGTCACCAGATACGGGAGTGGATTGGTCATCACTTCCACCACTATTACATCCGGCAAGTGAGACCGCGAGGAGTGTCAACCATACAAATCTTAATATTTTCATGGCGTATCCTTACTAGTAGTCGCCACAAATATAAGGTTAACAAACACCTAACTTAAATTGTTAGCCACATTCGTGTTATTACTAGCGTGCAGTGAATTTAATGTTCTGGTACTTTATTTACATTGTTAATTGTATTTAACATTACTTAACAAAACTTGATCGAGGCCAATAAATAATCTAAAAATTTAATCTACTGTTAAGTTGTTGAGACTTGGATCAATAAATCACTCAGTAACGAGGTCTGCCATGAAAATTCCAAATCTAATTATGCGATTATTTAAGTTAATTCCTTTATTTATCATATCCTTTAATTATAGTTTTGCTTCTCAGGCTAATGAGGAATTAATAGCGAAGTGTGACTCCTGTCATGGAAAAAATGGTGTGAGCCAAGCATCTGATATACCAACAATCGCTGGTATTCCTGAGTGGAACTTATCTGATCAAATGTTACAGTATCTGGATGGAAGGCCCGCCAAGACTGTGAGCTATGTCTCTGGTAATACCAGTGAAACAGGTAACATGAAATCAATTGTGGAGGGACTAACTGAAGAGCAAGTTGAGCAATTAGCTGCATACTATTCGGAGTTTGAATTTGTTAAGGCTTCACAACCTTTTGATGAAAATATGGCAAAGCAGGGTGAAGATATACATGAGAAGCAGTGTGATAGCTGTCACAGCAAAGGAGGTAGTGATCCCGAAGACGAAGCTTCTATACTTGCCGGTCAACATAAAGAATATATTTTATCATCACTTAGAGAATACAAAGAGGCTAAAAGACCGGGTGATAAAAAAATGTTAAGAGAAATTCAAAAGTTGAACGAAGATCAATTGGTTTCTCTTGCTGAGTATTACGCAAGTGTACAGTAAATAAGTAATTTGTTTGTTCAATACCATTTAAGGGGTACGAATTGAAAACAATACTCGCTTTAATAATAGGTGCACTTTTATACCTCGGGTACGATAGCGCCATGACCTACACGAATAGCAATCAGTTCTGTTTTGGCTGTCATGTGGGCATGGACACCATAGTCGAGGAGTACCAGTCTTCTGTCCACTACCACAACACCAAAGGGGTCATTGCTGCGACTTGTAGTGATTGCCATGTACCGCGAGAAACGATCCCTAAATTGACTCTGAAAATAGCGGCTACTGCGGACATTGTTCATAAGTTGATGGGCACCATAACGTTGGAGAACTTTGAATCTGAGCACCGAGAAAGACTGTTTAATAAAGTGACTCATGAGTTTAAAGAAAACGATTCAAAACAGTGTCGCTATTGTCATGATGTGGAACGTATGGACATGGAGAATCAGTCTCGTAGTGCCCAGAGACGGCATCAGACGATGGCAGAAAAAGGGCAGACCTGCATTGATTGTCATGATGGTATCGCGCATGAGCTACCTCAATAATCGATAGTATTCATGCTCACCTCTAATTGAAGAAAGTACAACCGTGTTCGGACATGCGTTGTGCTTTCGACCATGCCTACATGGCCTTCAGTCGACCCTTAAAGTGAGCATACACGTCGTCATTATCAAACCCATCGATGTTTTGACTTGAGAAAACCAAAGGCTCTACACCCTGCTCCAGTGCCAGCTTTTGAGCTTCTGTGGTAATGGTATTGATAAGTGCCATTCCAGAGATACTCGAAAAAGCTCCGGTGACTCGCTTATTAATCTTACACAGGCCGTCACCACTCGGGACCTGATTGTCGAGAACAATATCCACAATATCCATCAATTTGAGTCCTGAGCGGTGTCGGCTAGGGTATTTGGATGACTGTTCTACTGAGGTGATAGCAATGACTGGGTGGCCTTTCTGCTTGGCGAGCTGAGCAAATTCCACAGGCAGGGCATTTCGACCTGAGTTGGATACCACCATGATCACATCATTAGCACTGATGCTTTGTTCTTCCCAAAGGATCTGCGCTAAACCTTCCAGTTTTTCGAGCTTAGAGCCTCTTAATGCTCCGTCTGAAGTTAGCACCATTGAATCCAGAATCGCGTTGACATTACCCAGTCCCCCTGCACGAATGAAACCCTCAAGTCCAACCATGTGCGAGTGACCCGTACCCAATATGTGAATCATGTTGTCATTGATGATGGCCTCAGAAAATAACTTAGAGGCCAGTTTAAGCTCGGCTTGGTTAGACTCAAAAAGTTTATTTAGGGCAACCAGTAGCTTGTCGCTGTATTCAAACATAGGCGTTATCTCTTCATTTACAGGTGTAAAAACTATTACAGCAAAGTTCTCACTGAAGAAGAAGTCGCAGGGTGACAAAGATTGCTTTATTGTCGACTTGGCAGTACATATAAGCAGATTTCAATATCAGGCTTTGCGATTGCAATAACCACTCAAGAGATTTCCATTGTTTTTGCCCTTGAGACGGTGTCGTGGTGTTAGTAGGGACACTGTCTGCGGTAGGCTTACGCAACCCCATTATCATGTTTCCAATATCAACCATCCATAAAAAAGAGTGGCGAAAGAGCGCAATGCTCGACCATGTCATATGATGAAAAAGTACTATACCCCGCAGCTCGATGTCGCTATCGTGCTGGCCATACTCTGTTTAATGATTTTGAGTTCTCTGACCATTTGGAGCGCGAGCGGCTACAGTCAGGCCGTGATGATAAATCATCTGATTCGGTGTGCTATTTCGATGTCGTGTCTTCTGATTATGGCCTCGATTCCTGCCAAGCAATATCGCAGAATTTCCCCTTATCTGTACTTGCTCACCATCACTCTGCTGGTGGCAGTGGTGCTGGTCGGTGATAGTACCAATGGCTCACAACGTTGGTTGAGCCTTGCTGGCTTTCGATTTCAGCCTTCTGAGCTAGTGAAGTTAGCCATCCCAATGATGGTTGCCTGGTATATACAGAGAGATGGAGAAGCACCGTCGGGTCTGCGTCTGCTCGGTGCTATGTTGATGACGGCCGTCCCCACAGGGTTGATTTTTGTTCAACCCGATTTGGATGGCGCGATTTTCGGCGTGATATATATGCTGTTTGTGCTCTATTTTGCCGGGATGAGCTGGAAAATCATAGGTGGTTTTGCCACCGCCGTGGCGACTGTGATTCCCTTGTTGTGGTTGTTTGTTATCGAGACCTATCAGAAAAAGCGCATTCTTCAGTTTCTTAATCCGGAGAGTGACCCGCTTGGATCTGGCTACCAGATCATTCAGTCACATATTGCCATTGGTTCGGGGGGATTGAGCGGGAAAGGCTGGATGAATGCCACTCAAAGCTCTCTTGGCTTTATTCCTGAAAGCCATACCGACTTTATATTTTCTGCCTACGCCGAGGAGTGGGGCTTTTTGGGCAGTGTGTTACTGCTGTCGTTGTACCTGTTTATTACCCTGCGAGCACTCTGGCTGGCTTGCCGTTGTCATCACACCTACAGCCGCCTGGTCAGTGGCTCCTTGGCGCTCAGCTTCTTCCTCTACGCGTTTATTAATACCGGGATGGTAAGCGGACTACTGCCTGTCATGGGCAGTCCCCTGCCTTTTTTCAGCTATGGTGGTACCGCGATGATCACTCAGGGGATCTGTTTTGGAATTATCATGTCTTTGTGTCGGGCCTCATCGCGGTACGAGTGAGATTGAGTCTGTATCGTCAGCGCTCTGATAACTGGGATCGGTTTTCGATGAAAAACTGATAGTCCAGATATGCCTTGCGTACCCTATCGGGGATCGGCTTTTCGTAAACGCGTGCATCATCGATCTTTTCCAGAGACCAGCCCTGAAAAATGGGCTCTTGGTAGCAATTGATACTGCCTTCGTTGCCCTTATTAATCAGGGTATGGCGTATACTCTGTAGGTGATACCAGGGGGAACTTTTGCCTCTGAAGTGGTTGAGAACGGGGTATTGGATCAGGAATATTTCGCAGCACAGTAACTGTGCGAGCAAGCAATCGACACTGGTTCTTTGTTCTTCGGGATAGTAATGTACAACCTTTTTGAGCTCTCGGTTACATTCTTGGATCACACTAGCCAAACCTATCCCCCTTATTCGACTGAATATACGCTTAAATGCATTAACGAAGTTTGTGGACACACATACACAGTAAGCCACCAACTTGACGAATTCCAGTCGAACATAGCATTTGCGGGATATGAGCGTCTAAGTTAACGCTGGGAGCGAGTCGCCCTGTCAACTTGCCCCACAGAAAAAGTAGCCAATTGTTGGTTAAGTTAACTTGGCATTGCGTCGAGGCTTTACTTTCCTATTTTTCAATTTTGTCATCAATTGTAAAACGCCATAACTGATGAACGCGGGCACTAATGTCAGCACGGTTAACTTGACAAAGGATACCGCGACTAAGGTCAAAGCTGATATTGCCTGCTCGCCATCATTGTGTTCAAGAACAATTGCGGAGCCGTTGATTGCCTCTGCCCATGTGGAAAGTTCAATGGTCCACATCGCAGCGCAGAGAGTAAGGGAAACCAACAGGATAACCGCCGTTCTTTGCTTCCACTGATTCGATAGATATTTCATTGTGCACCTACCTTTTTCTGTGCTTTGTCTCTTGGCATCATTTTCTTGGTCATACTCTTGATCCATTGCCAGTGCAATGCCAAATGCACGCCTAGCATAGGCATCACCAAATTACCGAGATCATGGTGCAACTCAGACCAAACCGGCAATATGTCGATTGGCATACCAAGTTGCGGTAATAACGCCTCCGAAACCAGAAATCCGCTGAGCGTCGCCGCAAGTATCACAAGATAGAATAGGGCATCCCATACGGCGTTGAAGCGATCCTTGTTCGATTGCTTATGAGCAAAGTTTTTAGGCAGAGCCACCATCCAGTCCCAGTGAAGAAGTAAATGGCTCGCTTACAGGCAACGGCGAATAAAATGGCGGGTAAAATGAAGAACGGTTAACTAGTGTCTACTGAGTCGGTGGCTATTCAGCTCGTAAGATATTTTTCATTTCAACTGGCTTTTCGTAGAAGTAACCTTGAACAAAATTATGTGGAATAGCTTGCAATAGATTATGTTCTTTTTGTGTTTCAATACCTTCAAGAACAATCTCAACCCCTTGACTATACAAACTATTAGTCAATTATATCAAAAATGGATTATTGTTATGACAAAAATCAAGAATTAGTGATCTGTCTATTTTTATTATGTCTGGCTTTAGTAAGTTTATACGAGCATCGTTTGAAGCCATTTGGCCATAATCATCGACGGCTATTTTTGTTCCAGATCTTTTAAATGCGGATAGGCCTTGTAACAGATGAGCTTCATCGCTTTCTTTAAACTCTGTGACTTCCCAAACAACATTTTCGGGTTTCAATCCCTCTAGGTGAATACGCCTAATCGCGTGATCTATTGCTGAGCTGTTATTTGAAATGCGAGCGAACATTGTTGGGTGGGCATTTAGGAATATTTTTCCCTTTAACTGAGCTAAGGAAAAGTTTCGTAAGTGTAAGCTGGCACATAGTCCACAGATATTGGCTATCTCAGTTTTTTTTTCAAATCGAGAAAGGAAAACTAAGGGGCTTATCGAAAGTGCGTTTTTTGTCACTCGCAGCAAACCTTCGTACCCAATTATTGCATCAAGAGATTTTGATAAAATCGGTTGAAATGCACTTTTTAGGACGTATTCCTCAAAATGACCAATCCACTCACCATCAACTAAACTTAAACTTTTGCCAAGAGTTGATGGTGTATATAGTTCCTTAAACTCCAAACTGAGCCTCACCGTTTGAAAGCGCTTTCCTGTTGCGCAAATTATATGCAATTGTCTCTATGTTTCAAGCAGTATGTGATTGAATGTAAGTGAGTTTTAGTCCTAAATATTAATTAATATGCATAGTAAGGTCGTGTGCACATTGTGTGGAGTTGGATAACTTGACCCGTTAGCTGGCCCAAAAGCAGTAGATACAAAAAAGAGTTAGCAAAATACTTTACTAACTCTTTGAAAAATATGGCGCTCCCGACAGGATTCGAACCTGTGACCTGCCCCTTAGGAGGGGGCCGCGCTATCCAGCTGTGCCACGGGAGCGTGTGATCAATAATACTCAATTATTTGAGTAAGTTAAGTCTATAGAATCACATTTATTTCTGTTTGTTCATTACATCACCAATTTGAATGCTGTTGGCGAGGTTAGGCTGATCCACTGTGGCTTCTGCTTCGCGCTCGTAGACTCGGGAGACCGTTAAAGTAATTTCGCTTTGCGATACTTTGTTGCGTGGCAAACCGTTCTGGTCGATGAAGGAGCCGGTGTGCCATAGACGCAGTTTATCGCCTGCCTGTACGCCATGAACACGACCAAGGTCGATGGTCACCTTGTTGCCATAAGAGGCAACCACTTCCGGTAAGGTCATTTTGCATGAAATCTCGGCTTCCAGATCGAGCATGATGTTACGACTCAGACGCTGCATCATTTCGCCATAGGTCGATGTCCAGAAGCGGGCGCTTTTGGTGTCTACCTTACTGGTTTTGGCGAAAGGCCACTTGGCGATTTCACGATAGGTGTGCTGGAAAATTTCATGACCCGTTTTGCCGTCAAAAAGCGCAAGATCCATAGCAAACTGGCGATTAATGACGTCATCGGTCAACAATCCGCCCTGGGTGATGGTAGCGGTCAGATCTCGGATCTCACCGGTAACAAGATATTGGGCGCCGAGATCATCGGCGATCATTTTAATTCGCTCTGGATAACGCTTGTTAATTTCGTATCGAGTTGTGCCGACTGATACAAAACTGTATGAGCGATTCGCGAGCTGTTTATCCACGACTGAACTAAAATCTTCTCCTAGCTTATAGATTTGTCCCATCACCGCCTGTTGAGGGTCAACAATGTCGAACATTGCCACCCCTATGGTCTTTTTATACTGCTCGTTATGGCAAGCCTTTGCCGTAGGGTAGATATCAACCCGCGCTTTTACCACCATTTGATTGCCGCTTACGTATTTATCGTCGATCACGATATGACGCACTTCAGAATCGATGAACTGGTACTGGTTTTTATCGTCTTCTAGTAAAGGTGCGAGGTTTGCCAGGCTACCAATATCGGCGCCAGAGAAATCAACGGCTTTATATACCGCATCCTCTAGTGCGTAGATCCTTGCCGCCTTCTCTGAAGAGACAATGGTCGCCGTGCCGGTGACTTCGTACCACGCAGCGTAAGCTGAGCTGGCACCAAAAGTAACCAATGCCGTTGAAATTAGAGAAGAAATGATTTTTTTCATACAGTCAATCCAAATGCGGAACAATATTTGCTAGCTAATCTATAACGAATATTGGAGCGGGCTTTCTTATTTAGGACAGAATGAGAAAAGCAAAGATTGTTCCAACCTTGAAAGAACGTGGAACAATTCATCCAATTCATAACTTTTGGAGAGTGTGTAATGAAAAAGTGGCTACTGATGGCTTCAGTGTTGACGCTGACGGCTTGTGCCTACTCACCAATCTATAACGGTAAAGAATCGTACTCGGGTAGTAAGTTTATGCTGTTAGAGAGCCCTCGTCATACGATGGATTACTTCGTTGAAAGTCTAACGGACGAACTGGTGAAATCGAATACCAGTGTCTCCGCTCGTACACCGATAGCGGTGGCATCCTTTGTTGATCTGCAAAATATGGACGCAACTAACTGGCTAGGTAATTCGGTGTCCGAAGGGTTTATTCACCAGTTGCAGCGACGTGGGTTTAAGGTTGTCGATTATAAAACCACAGGCTCGATACAGGTGACCAGTCATGGAGATTTCGTATTCAGTCGAGATTGGAAAGATTTGGCTCAACAGCAACAGATTCAATTTGTTCTGACTGGCACCATGTTGCGTCAGGAAGGCGGTGTGTTGGTCAATGCACGTGTAGTGGGTATGCAATCACGTATTGTCGTTGCGTCGGCACAGGGCTTCTTGCCGGCTGACCGAATTGGCCGTGATTTGGATACGCTGAACCAGATGCGTACCGAAGATGGCGTGCTTATTCGTTCAGACCCAACAATGACAACACCACATACAGTGATCTTGCGACCATAGGAAAGGAAAATGAGATTATTAATTGCCGCACTGACTACGCTCGTAATGTTAGGTTGCACACCGATAACGGCGATGAATCAGAATACGCTGACAGCCGTCGGATATGCGAGCATCAGCGAGCAGACGGGTCGCAATGAAGAAGAGAAGCAAGTTCGTGCGATGCGCGCATCTAAAATTGATGCATATCGTGAACTGGCAGAGCAAGTTTACGGCCTTCGAGTTTCCGCTCGTGCGGACTTGCAAGATCAGCGTTTGGGTGTCGAGACGACATCGGGTGCGGTTGATGGCGTGATTCGTGGTGCGGAAGTTGTACGCAGCTATAAGGTCGGCGATAGCTATGTGACCGAATTATTGTTAGATATTGAGAAAATGGACCGTTTGCGTGATTACGGTGAGATTCGCCGGGTCCCCGAGAAGAAACGTCAATCACTGTTCTAAAGCTTGATGAAGTGGCGGTAACATCATGCCGCCACATCTTATCGCACGAAAGGCTCCGATGAGGCTAGCGCGATTTGTTTAGAAGCACCGAAGAATAGCATATCTGAAATACCAAGTTTTTTTTCAAACTGAATGCCAATCCGAAGTTGACGCCTGCCCACTATTTGCCGGCCAAACACGACTCTTCCCTGATACTTTCTATTGCCAATCCTTACCTTTACTCTGCTTCCAACGTCAATCTTGCGAGGACATTCAATGCCAATTCCCCCTTTAGAAATGTCGACGACCTTAATGGTGATATAGTGTGAAAAAATTCCGGCCTTTTTAACGTAACCTTTAGCAAATTGCATGGAAAAACGAGGATCTTTTCTGTGCTCTTGAATTTGTGGTTTGTTTTCAATAAAAGTAAGCGCTTTCATTTTGTCCAGTTATTATCGTGTGTTTTTTTAGGCGGCAAGGTTTTATAATATCGACAGTTTAGCAGATGATACTAGCAATGATTCATATGACCTTGCCACTATTAACTGTGGCTTTTGAGATGCAGTGAACGATTCTTTAAATTGTCATAAAAACATAATATTAAGTTCATTTTGGTATGTTTTGTTTGCTGGGGATTCTGTCTTTTGTAGTAAGCTTATGACAATACCTGTTTGAAGATACTGCCCATATGTATGTGATTAATCACACGATTTTAAGGGAGACTTGCTGCTTTTTGGAGCATTCAAAAACGAGCTGAGATACTCTTATATTAGGAAGCGCTTTCTTTCAAGGAGAGAAATATTGTGCGGTGGTTGAGGTTGTTTAAAAGGGAGAATGGTTACGTTCTTCTGGCGGTTTTGAGTTTGGTATTACTCGCATGGCACCATACAGGGATGGAGATAAAGCATGATGTTGATCTTGCCATTCCCGGTGTCTCCATGATGAATGATGCGATCAATGGCGGCCGTTCACGTGGTCATTTTGTGCAACAAGAGGATAGTGTGCGCTTTTCTTGCCAAACTCAGCGCTCCAATACCTTTCCGTTTTGCAGCGTGGTTATACCGACCTCTCACCAGGCGCTAGAAGGCCTTGATCTAACGCGATATCATTCTATTGATATCAAATTATCATATTCAGAAGCGTCCGGCCTGAAAGATTCAGTACTCATTTATCTACTGAATTCAGAGCATGATCCAGCCTCTAGCAAAACCGTGCTGAGAGCAAACCTTCAGACTATTATTCCCGTCAACCAGTTAACGCACACCTATTCATTGCCCATCTCAAACTTTTATGTACCTTCGTGGTGGTCATTTCTGCATGCTCAGATCTCAGATCACTCGGCTCACATTTATAACGTCACCGACATACAGGTTGCAACGGGTGACAGCCACGCTCCTAAGAATAGCCAGATCACAGTTCACTCTGTCCAATTTGTTGGCAAGTGGCTGACGTTGCCGGAGCTGCAATTCATTCTGGTTTCTGCATGGGTTTTAGCGGTGATTGTCGATGTTGTGTACCGCTTAATCGAATTGCAAGGCTCAGTAAGAGTAAATCAAAGTCGACTGTCTACTCTTGATAACAGTTTGACCCATGCTAACGAGGAGCGTGACAAATACCGAAAGCTGGCTTCACTGGACAAGTTAACCGGACTGTACAATCGACAAGGCGTACAAGAACATTACACGGAGAAGCTTAAAAGCGATGTACCTTTGTTTTTGATTATGCTTGATATCGACAATTTTAAGCAGATTAACGATAGCTACGGCCATAACAAGGGCGATGCCATTTTGGTGAATTTGGCCAGTACTTTGATTCGTCACTTAAGAGAGGATGTGGTTATCGGGCGTTGGGGCGGCGAGGAGTTTGTCCTGCTCTGCTCAGCAAAACGCCCGGAGACAGCCGTTTGTATTGCTGAGCGTATTCGCAGAAAAGTGTCGGAGAGTCAGCTGTGTTCCTATCTGACGGTAACCTGCTCGGTTGGCGTGACGAATGTTGATAAAAGTGCCACCTTAAAGGACAACTTAGAACGCGCTGATATGGCGCTGTACCAGTCTAAGCAATTGGGTAAGAATAGGGTTTCAACCCATTTTGGAGGAATGAATGAACAGAGTGTGCGCAAGGCGGGCTAGGGTGTGAACTGCATGCGTCCCGGCATTTAATTCATTGGTCGCTTTTGCAAAGCGGGAAGCGCTAAGCCTTCAGATTGGTGCCCAACGTCGACAATGTGTGAGTTTGCCCCCCGGCATTGTAGGTCATGCCAATTTTGCCATGACTCTGCTGCATCAGGTTATTGAGCTTATTGAAGCTCAATTGAGCACGCTGCAGGCTCTGACCATTGATCTCATTGAGTTGCTGACAATCGAGAATAATGGATTTAATGTCCGCTACTTTTTGTGTTAAAGGCGCTTCATCGGTGAGTCGCGCCACGTCCTGATGCTGACTCAGTCGTTGATCGGTTTGCTGCAGCTGACCAATGATGGTCATTTTTTGCTTAGCTAGTTTCTCTATTTCTGAGGAATCCCGGGCAGCGATTGCCTTGGTTTCTTCTGATAACAACAAAGACAATGCTTTCGCATTTTTCAATTGGTAGTCAATAAGATCGACGAGTGCTGCCACTTTGAATACCTATTTGTTAGAGGCACTACCGTTTAACGATGGTAATTCCTATCGTGAATAATTATCGTAATCCACCAAGTTCGTCTTCAAACTTCATCATGTTGTCTGCCAGTTTTTCGGCGTCGACGGTGTAGGAGCCGTTGGCGATCGCTTCTTTAATGGCGGCCACTTTTGCAGTATCGAAACTAGGTTGACTCGCCATTTGTTGATGCATTTGACCAATGGCTTTGCCACCCTGACTGAGAGTGACCGCATCTTGTTTCGCTGATGATTGACTAACTTGAGCTGAACTACTGTCTTTGCTAGCTTCCGAACGGGCAGGAGCACGACTGGTTGTCGTTAGCGTCTGTCCAGAACGAATATTATCAATGCCTGCCATAGTTTAGCCTTCTTGTTACCTAGTTAATTATCTAGGTGTCTATATAGTTTACCTGTGTACCGACTATATCGACCAGCGTTATAAGTACTTTAGAAAAAAATCAGAAATTTACGGTGATTTCTGCAACGCCGGTGACAATTCCTTCAATTATACGCTGAGACTTATCATTTTTCACTTTTACTGAATCTCCATTGGCGCCATCGGAGAGGGCAGTACCTTTGGTGGATATGGTCATTTCACCTTTGACAGCGCGAATTACTACTTTCTCATTGCGGCAGACCACGCAAACGTCATTGCGCTCTATCACATCACCTAGCCTGAGGTTTTTCTTCAGTTTTGCGCCAATGACCTGATCAAATTCGGTAAAACCTTGACGCCTCATACGATTTTTATCGATCATCGTCATCATGACATCTTGTTCGCCAATAACGCTGCCTCGTGAAAGGGGACGAGATGTGGTTACCAGAGGCATCGATACTGACATTCTGACCGGGACGTAAAGACGCCAATTGTCTTCTGGGCATTCCACCAATACCGTCACATTGCTGCTGGTGTTGCGTGTGCTGGATGAAGAGGTTTCTAGTGGAGAGGGGCAATCTGTTGCATGGACCCGAGAATCTATGTTGCCGGGGGTGGCAATAATTTCGCCGCCTACTGGTTGGTCAATCGTATTTAAAACATGAGCTTGGGCAGCCTTTTGGATGTTTTCTATTTGCTCAGGCGTTGCCGCATGCGTTAATACACTAAAGAATAGCCCCAGCCCGACGATAAAAAGAGAAGGCCATTTGAGCCACTGGCTCAATGTGTGGCTAGATGTACATAAAAAAGATGTCTTGATATACAGCATTCTGTTTCTCGGGTTCCTCATTGCCTGTGTAGACTATCACTTTTTTCGCTTAAAAGTTTGAGATGGAGAAGAACTTATGACCGGTATCTTGGATTCGGTGAATCAACGAACGCAGCTAGTGGGTCAGAATCGACTGGAATTGCTAACGTTTCGTTTGATGGGCCGCCAGCGTTACGGTATTAACGTGTTCAAAGTAAAAGAAGTGCTTCAGTGTCCAAAGTTAACCCGTATGCCGAACCTGCATCATCTGGTTAAAGGTGTGGCTCATATTCGCGGTCAGACCATTTCTGTTATTGACCTGAGCTTGGCTATCGGAGGCAGACCAACGACGGACATTGATAACTGCTTTGTGGTGATCTCTGAATTTAACCGTAGTACCCAGGGCTTCCTGGTGAGTTCGGTCGAGCGCATTATCAATATGCACTGGGAGTCGATCTTGCCGCCACCCGAAGGCGCGGGGAAGGCCAACTACTTAACTGCGGTTACCAATATCGATAACGAATTGGTTGAAATTCTCGATGTCGAGAAGATTCTGGCAGAGATCTCACCAGTCGAGGAAGCAATGAACAGCAACATTGTGACTGAAATTGCCGCTGCGGAACAGAAGAGTCAGAAACCAGTGGTAAGACGCATTATGATTGCCGATGACTCAGCGGTTGCCCGTAAACAGGTCCAACGAGCGATTGATTCTATCGGTTTTGAGTCCATTTTGGTTAAAGATGGCAAAGAGGCTTATAACAGGTTGGTAGAAATGGCTTCAGAAGGTAGTATTCATGACCAGATTTCTTTGTTGATCTCAGACATTGAAATGCCGGAGATGGATGGTTATACCTTAACCGCTGAAGTAAGACGACATCCTGAGCTTAAGGATCTTCATATTATCCTGCATACCTCGCTAAGTGGTGTCTTTAATCAGGCGATGGTTGAGCGGGTCGGTGCCAATGAATTTATTGCTAAGTTCAACCCAGATGAGCTGGGAGGCGCGGTTAAAGCGGCCGTATTGGCAGAATAGTCAGACAATCACAACAAGAGCTTGTAACTGAATGAGATAAGCGTATAAAACAAGCCTTCAAAAGTAGTATAGAGAAGTGAATGACAGCGATAACCATTAGCGATCAAGAGTATCGTGATTTTAGCCGCTTTTTAGAAGCTCAATGCGGCATTGTTCTTGGTGACAGTAAACAATATCTGGTGCGAAGCCGTTTGAGTCCGTTAGTGTCCAGATTTGGCCTTACCTGCCTGTCTCAGTTATTGAGAGACGTTGTATCCGGTCGTAACCGAGAGCTGCGAGTGGCCGCTGTTGACGCAATGACAACCAATGAAACGCTGTGGTTTCGTGACACCTACCCGTTTACGGTGTTAGCAGACAAATTGTTACCAGAGATGGCGGCAAATAAGCGCCCGATTAAAATTTGGTCAGCGGCGAGCTCTTCCGGTCAGGAGCCATATTCAATGGCGATGACGGTTCTGGAAACTCAGAACAGGAAACCGGGGATGCTGCCCAGTGTTTCCATCACCGCAACCGATATATCCAACACTATGTTGGATATGTGTCGCCTTGGTGAATACGATAATTTGGCATTAGGCAGAGGACTATCCCCAGAGCGTCGCCGAGTATTTTTTGAAGAAGCCGGTAACGGCAAGATGAAAGTGAAGGACAACGTTAAACGCTTGGTGAACTTTCGTCCTCAGAATCTGATGGACTCATACGCATTGCTTGGCAAGTTCGACATTATCTTTTGTCGAAACGTACTGATTTATTTCTCGCCGGAGATGAAGTCAAAAGTGCTTAATCAAATGGCGCGTAGTCTCAATCCCGGAGGCTATCTGTTGCTGGGCGCTTCTGAATCATTAACCGGACTCACAGACCAGTTTGATATGGTGCGCTGTAATCCGGGTATCATCTATAAGTTAAAGTCTTAACCTCTCTAAGCATGCACTGAGCCCTGGTTTTCGCCGGGGCTTTTTTCTTGCTATGCTCTACACACCCTTGCTGTTGGCGGTGGCAAGGAGAGACATTCCTAATATACTCAAGTGACCTCAAGATGCTTGTTCAGCGAGAATTACTTGGCTTCTAGGCGCGGCAGTGATTT
>NZ_FNVG01000032.1 GCF_900107935.1 Vibrio hangzhouensis
GCTTTGTTAGCGATTTTCGATTTAGAGCCACTAGATCTTCAAATCACTGCCGCGCCTAGAAGCCAAGTAATTCTCGCTGAACACGCATCTTGAGGTTACTTGAGTATAACATTGTTTTCTTGAGCCATTAATAGAGGCGATCTGACTCATTGTCGACTTCTTTTTCTGTGTCAGCATCACTTAAATAGGGATCGTAGCAGCAGTCACCAATATCGTTTCTGGGACACACGTGTTCGGTGTTTCTTTCGATCATAGGGGTGTTACACATAGGGCAGGTCCGATCCATAATCTATCTCCTAGTTTCAACTGACGTGACGTATCAAAGAGCGTGCGTTGCCGTTGCATGTTGAGAGCGACAATGCCTAAAACCGGCTTTTTCCGGCTTTTTCAAGCGAATGATATTGGTATAGATAGCAATGTAGAACATTTCAATGGCAGTTTTGTGAATGCCCGGAAGAGTATGAATGTTTGCTTACAAACATAGGAGGACCGTCTCTGTTTGAGATTAGGGTAGTAATCTGAATATACGGGATATTTGTTGGTTTTTAGTTGAAAAACCTCAGAGACAGCGTTTATCCCGTAGACATACTTTCTTACAGATATTCACCTTAACTTCGAATTCATTCGTCGGGTTTATTGGTTTTGGAATCCACGTAAGGCCAATAGTGATGTCCTACACGAATCAGTAAGGTTGCTGCCGCAAGGATAAACGCCGCAACGGACAGCCAAACGACAGGTACAGCATCCAGTTCTTTCATGCCCAATGTGATGTAACGAGCGATGGCCATCATGGCGATGTAGATCGGGTACCGCACGGGGATCTTACCGTTCATGACAAATTGCTGAACCATAGCCAGTACTTCCAAATATATGAACATCAGAAGAATGTCAGTCAGTTGTACACGTCCTTCTGTAAACACGTGCATAAACTCTGCGAGCATAGCGAATAAAGTCGCAAGTGTGATGGCAACGAGCAATACGGCTTCGAGGATATGAAAGACTTTTAAAAAAGGTCTACTGAATGATTTTGGTAAATGAGAAGGCATGATTATTTGTAATTAATTGTGAATCCTATGCTTACCTTAGCATATACTCAAGTGACCTCAAGATAAAGGACTCAGAGCTTCATCAAGGTGTTCAGTTCAAGGAAAATAGTTGAAGGAATGGCTATTCCCTTTCGAAGCTATTTGACGCAGAAATGAGCACCTTGATGAGCTCCCAAAGGGCGAGTTTACTTGGCTTCTATGCTTTGTTAGCGATTTTCGATTTAGAGCCACTAGATCTTCAAATCACTGCCGCGCCTAGAAGCCAAGTAATTCTCGCTGAACAAGCATCTTGAGGTTACTTGAGTATACATCGATTGAACGTGCGCCTTCCTAACGTTCAGAATTACAAAGTAAAAAAGCCCGCCTTTTACAGCGGACTTGACCTACGATCAAAAACGGAGTCGTATAATCTTTATCTTAGAATTTGTTTCTCTGCGGTAGCTAGTGCGTCCTGTACGGTTTGTCGACCATTTAATGCATTTTCGATAGCCGCACCTTCAGAAATCCAGTAAGTCATCATTTGTGGAATAGCAGGCATGATTTCGCCATTTTCAGCGTTAACCATTGTCGACTTAATACGGGAGTCCGACTCAAGAGAGTTCTGGAACGTCTTCAATGTGACGGCGCCCAGAGGTTTGTCGTTGTTGATGGTTTCTAAGGCTTCGTCAGTAAACAGGTAGTTCTCGATAAACTCCACCGCCAGGTCTTCATTGGGGCTGGCAGAACTGATGCCCGCGCTCAGAATACCGACAAATGGGTTAGACTTCTCTCCGTTTAAGGTAGGGAAGGTGGCAACACCATAATTGAGACCTGCCTTGTCAAGGTTACCCCAAGACCAAGGGCCGTTGATGGTCATGGCGACATCACCTTTAGCAAATGCGGATTCTGCGTTTGCGTAATCCATCCCCGGATCGACAATTCCTTTGTTTTTCATATCTAACAAGAAGGCGAGGTTTTGTTGTGCGCGTTGGTTATTGATGCCAAGGTCAGTGGCATCGTGACCATCGTCAGTCTTTTTGAACGAGTAACTCCCTGCAGAGACAATAGGCCAGGTAAAGTAAGCGTTTTTCACATCCCACATGATTGTTTGTTTACCCTGAGCCGCCATTCTAGCCTGAATCGCTGGTAACTCTTCCCACGATTTTGGTGGTTCTGGTAACAGATCTTTGTTGTAAATCAGAGAGATGGCTTCAATAGCCAATGGGTAACCTATTAGTTTGCCCTGATAGTTTACCGCATCCCAACTGAAGCCAACCAATTTGTCCTGGAATTCTTTGCTTGGTTTCACTTCACGCAGCAGACCGGCTTCTGCGTAGCCACCAAAGCGGTCGTGTGCCCAAAAGATGATATCCGGGCCATCACCCGTTGCTGCGACCTGTTGAAAACGTGATTCAAGCGATTCTGGGAACTGAACACTGACTTTCACGCCGGTGTCTTGCTCGAATTGACGACCGACTTCTGCCAGACCTTCGTAACCTTTGTCACTATTGATCCAGATTAGAAGTTCCCCTTCTGTCACTGCGAGTGCGGGCGTAGCGGTTAACGTTGCAAGTGCTAAAGCCGTTAAGGATGATTTTAGTTTTTTCATTGTTACTATCCTGACTATTTGGAATGGACCCAGAATAAACCGCCCAGCGCAAGACGAAAAATAGACAATTTCGATTCTGCTATAGGTTTAATCTATTTCATATGGTCTTGATGTGATGTTGGTAGGTGCAAAATGACAAAGCCTCAGCGCAAAGGCTGAGGCCACTTGATGTTTTATCGGGATAGCTGAATTTAGCGCTGCGGCGCGACTTCAAAAATATGTGATGCGAGAGGTTTTAGCTGACAATCAATACTTCCCATTCCGGCTTCAATGATAAGGCTGACTTTGTATGCACTGTCTAAGGCATCGGTAATAAGGTAATGACCGTCCTTTAAGCCCATTACCTGAATAATGTCGGTAGTTAGTCGAATCGGTGAATGAGAGCTTTGGACGGTATCAAAGTTTACCAGTACCAGAACATTGTGTGCCTGATAGTGACGCAGGTACCCGTACAACTTACTTTGCAATTCACCTTGAGTGTGATCATTTTCCAGTCCCAGAGAGTGCATGCTGCCCTTCAGGGCAGGGCTTGTGAGTGAGTAGGTCATTAGCCTCTGATAGAAATTTCGCAGCTGTTGTTCGCTTTCTGTTGATTGGCCACCATCGAATGCACCATCGTTCATCCAGCGCTGGTGGCTTGGTACGCCAATATAATCAAAGATAGAGGTGCGTGTTGGCTGACCAAAACCTGCAATTTCAGCGCCCGCTTCACCGACTTCCTGGCCAAAGTACAGCATGGTTGGAGCGGAACTGATTGTTGCTGAAACAACCATCGCTGGAATAGCATGTTCAGCCCGACCAGCGAAATCTGGGCAAGGAATGCGCTGCTCGTCGTGGTTATCAAGGAAATGAAGCATATGTGATTCAATGTCGGCTAACTCCGACTGGATTCGGGTGATATTTTTAGTGTGTCCATGCCCACGAATGATGTCCTTAAGTGAGTCATACAAGTCAACTTTATCGTACAGTGCATCCATCTTTCCTAACTGTATATAATCCCGGTACAAATGTGGTTGATAGACTTCGGCAACTAAAAAAGCATCAGCATTTGTTCTTTTAATTGAAGTGTTTAAGAAGCTCCAGAATTCGACCGGTACCATTTCTGCCATGTCGTACCGGAAGCCGTCTACCCCCTGAGCGATCCAGTAAAGGGCGATATCACGGAATTTTATCCAGGAACTGGGTACCTCTTTGTCAGACCAGAAATCAAAGTGTGCGTCACAGTCTTTTTCTCGATAATGTTCTGGCAGTTCAGGGAAGTCTTTGCTGCCATCCGGGCGAACGCCATAATTCACTTTTACCGTTTCATACCAGTCGTCAGCATTGGGTTTGGCCTGCCTCGAGCCATTCCCCGTCCATTTGGCCGGAAATTCCCTGTACGGTTTGGCCAGTTGAGGGTGATTTTCACCCCCTAGTGGTGTAAGGCTGGCGGGGATGTCGGGTAGCTCAAAGGCCTCACCGGGAATGTAGTAAAAGTTATTCTCACGGGAGTACTCAACGCTGACATCATCGCTTGCTCCAAAATCAGACACACCATCAGGGTTGTTTAATCCTTCATATTGTCTTGCGACGTGATTGGGCACGATGTCAATAATGACTTTTAGCCCCGCATTATGCGTTCGCTCAATCAGTGCGTTGAACTCTTGGTTTCGTTTTGCTGGATCGTCAGCGAGATCCGGGTTAACAGAGTAGTAGTCTTTAACTGCGTAGGGTGAACCTGCCCTGCCTTTGACAACGGAAGGGTGGTCATTGCTAATGCCGAACTGGGTGTAATCTCTTACTAATGCATGATGAGGGATGCCGGTATACCAGATATGTGTCATGCCAAGTTCGCGTATCGATTGGAGTGCTTTATCTGTGATGTCGCTGAACTTTCCGACACCATTCTGTTCGATAGTGCCCCAAGGTTGGTTACGGCGGTTTTTGTTGCCATAGAGGCGAGTAAAAATTTGATACAGATGGATTCTTTGGTGGCGACTTATTGTTGGATTAATGTGCATAGTTGTCTCACGAAACTAATATGTAGGATATAGAAAAAATCTATCGTATGACTGCAGTGTAGATGAAGGGACAATGAAAAAACTCATCCTTTTAACCCAGAATTGGGGGCGTAGATGACACATAGATAACACATGCAGTACCAAGGGTGGGGGCTGCATGTGTATACTCAAGTGACCTCAAGATGCAGGACTCAGAGCTTCATCAAGGTGTTCAGTTTAGGGAAAATAGTTGAAGGAATGGCTATTTCCTTTCGAAGCTATTTGACGCAGAAATGGGCACCTTGATGAGCTCCCAAAGGGCGAGTTTACTTGGCTTATATGCTTTGTTAGCGATTTTCGATTTAGAGCCACTAGATCTTCAAATCACTGCCGCGCCTAGAAGCCAAGTAATTCTCGCTGAACAAGCATCTTGAGGTTACTTGAGTATATTCTAGTATTTTTGGGCTATTTGAGATACTTTACGTGAGCTTCCATTTCCTCACCGATTTGTTTACGCATGTTCATCAGCTTGATGGCGGAGTCACGAAGCTGAATATCTTCTGATGTCTCAGGAATCCACTCCGGCACCGTTGTGGGCTTGCCTTCCTCATCGACCGCCACCATGATGACGATACAGTGCGTGGTCAGTCGGTTCTTGAGTTCTTTCGGATCACTGGCTTGTACATCGATGGCAATATGCATCGAAGAGCGGCCGGTGTATATGACCTTGGCGCTGACCTCAACCAGATTTCCAACATGAATGGGTTGAACAAACCGGATTCCACCGGCGTATGCAGTGATGCAGTACTTGCCGCTCCAGGCAGCGGAACAAGCATAAGCGGCCAGATCGATCCATTTCATGACTGCGCCACCATGAACTTTTCCGCCAAAATTGACATCACCAGGTTCAGCAAGAAAACGGAGGGTAATATCTCTTTTGCCACTACTCATTGTAAACATCCTTTTATCATTCTTTGGGCACAAGCGAGTATGACAAAATTGTTAACAATGTGCTATCACCAAGATAATCATGTCATTCATAAACTGCGATGAGGGATTTAAGGCCTACTGTTTGTCAATGGTCAGATTCCGGTCCACCGGACGGATTGGTGTCTGACGGTTTCGAGTCTTAATTTGAGACAGAATAACACCGGAAATCACCATGAGCCCGCCAATGAAATGGTACTGAGTAATGGTTTCCCCCAGTAAGACTGCGGCTAACGCAACGGCAATAACAGGGAGGAGGTTCATAAACATAGCGCTATTGTCTGCCCCGATCACATCGATTGCCTTTACCCAACATAACGGAGCGATGAGCGAGGCAAGAAGCCCGGCATAGGCAATTAAAGGCAACGACGCCGAAGTCGGCAGTACCGCGTTGCTGGACAGTAATAGAGGGAATAACATGATGACCGCCAACATCCCCTGAGAATATATCAACATCCAGCTCGACAACTGCATCTTCCAACGTTTTAAAAGCACACAGTAAGTCGCATAGACAACTGCAGCGAGCACCATTAACGCGTCTCCCTGAGTGACATCCTGATGGAGGAAGAACAGTGCGTCACCCTGACCCAGCATAAATGCCAGTCCCGCCAGCGAAATGACGCCACCAGCAATGCTGAGCATCGAAATACGTTTGCCTAACAGTGGAACTGACAAAAAGACACTAATCAGAGGGACAAGTGACGTAATCAGTGCCATGTTCGAGGCTGAGGTCGTTAACGCAGCATAGTAGCCAAGGGATTGGTTGAGTACCATGCCAAGTAGTGCTAGAAATGCGAGCTTTGCACTGTTTCTTTTAATTTCGGGCCAGTATTTTTTGAGCTTCGGCAGGCAGAATGGTGTCATGACGGCCATTGCCAGAGCCCAGCGATAAAAACTCATCGCACTGGGTTCAATGGCATCGGCTGCGAGCTTATTCACAATAGAATTTCCGCCCCAGATAAGTACGGTCAGGAAGGGAAGTAAGTAAACCATTGTGAGCCTCGTCTCGATTTGTAAGAATATACCCAAGTGACCCCAACATACTGATACAGCGAGATTTTCTTGGCTTGCAGACACGGCGGCGGCTTGAATGCATAGTGGGCCTATGCAGAAAGTAGCCAACAAAGGCTGTGAGCAAAGCAAACTCGCCTGAAGGGAGCACTAGGCAGGGCATATCTCGGCGTCAAATGCCCTTGAAATGGACTGCCATTCCTACGGACATTTTCCTTGATATAAACCCTGTCTAGTGCTCTGAATCTGCATCTTGGGGTCACTTGGGTATACATAGTGTGACAGGTCGTTATAATTACAAATATCTCCATTAAGACATTGCGCGCGATAGGAAGACAATTTGAAAAAAAGTACTCGAAACCTCCATCCTTCTCTTTCTATTGATAAAATGCCGTCAGACGTTTTTATGAACTTCGACGCCTTTCTTTCAAATACCGAAACACGAGTTCACTGCCACCCATGGGGACAGGTACAGCTTATCAGTGGTGGAATTCTGGAAATGGAAGCGCAGGACACACGTTTTCTTGCACCGCCTCATCTGGCTATTTGGGTACCCGCTGGCGTGATGCACTGCAGTTTTAACCGCAAACCCCTGGAATACTGTTCACTTAATATTGCTCATGAATTGACGTCGACATTTCCAAAGAAAACCAGCCTTATTAAAGTGACACCGATTGTATCGTCGATTATCGAGGATTTTCGTCACCGTAGTATCAACGTAGCGGGATCAGAAAAGGACAAACGTCTGGTTCAAGTGCTCCTAGACCAACTCAGCGATCAGCAAGAGCAACATCATTTCTTACCTTCAAGCAACAATAAATACCTGGCACCGATACTTGCGGCGATTGAGGAAGAACCCACTAACGATATCAGCCTTAATGACTGGGCGAGCAAAGTGCATACTACAGAGCGTACATTAGCTCGTTATTGCCAGAGTGAGTTGGGGATGAGTTTCACCGAGTGGCGCTTGCGCGTCAGGTACCTCTACTCAATGGATTTACTAAGGGCGGGCCACTCAGTTAAAGAGGTTGCATTCACGCTTGGCTATAATCAAGCAAGCCCGTTTATTGCGATGTTTAAAAAGTACTCAGGGCAGACACCTGAGCAATATAAGAACAAGTTATTGCAAAACTAGCGTCGATTCGTCACGGACTCGCGAGTCACCAGGCGACCGGTAATAAGAGGCTTGTGGCTGGTGGGTCTGTCATCAAGAATGGCGTCAAGCTGTTCCATGGCAAAATCAACGATCTGCTGAGATGGATAGCTGATGCAGGTCAAAGGAGGATTTAACTGGCTGGCAAGTTGTGAGTCTTCTAAAGATACGATGGATACCTCTTGTGGGGTGGCCAAGTTGAAGTCGCGGAACAGGTTCATCGCAACTGCAGCCTGGCTATCGCGCATCACGACCAGTGCGGTAAACGGGTGGTAACTGTTCAGCAGCGACATGATCGCCTGTTCGCTGTTGCCGTTTGCAGTGACAATCAGTTGGCGATTCACAGGCATTGCTAAGTTTTGCAATGACGTTTTGTACCCCTCCAGCACCTGATTGGAAGCGTAGCTTTCATCATCAACAACAATCGCAATGCTAGTATGACCTTTGCTCGAAAGGAAACGACAGGCACTTTCAGCGGCAAATTTATAGTCGTAGCCGATGGCATGTTCGGCACTGGCTAAGCCGTCGATAGCGATGATGTTGTCGTTTTTAAGGGCTTCTGTCGTGCCGCCGAGCGAGATAATCGCATCACAATGCCTTTGGTTGAGCTCTTCAACCATTCGTATCTGTTCTTCTGGTGTTTCGGCAAACTGAACCAACATATGTTTGCCTTTTGCTTTTAGCGATTTAGCCAGAAGGGGAAGGTAGGTAGAGACCTGACCTGCATCGGTCGAAGAAAGAATCACGCCAATGTAATCTGAGCGCTGGTTAGCGAGTGTTTGCGCGGCAGCATTTGGTCGGTAATTTAATTCTTCAGCAGCTCTGAGTACGGCTTCACGGCTTTCTGGTTTTACACCACGGCTGCCACTCATTACCCGCGATACCGTGGCTTTAGACACGTTGGCCAATAATGAGACGTCAGTAATAGTAGCCATGAAAACAACCTTAATTCATTCAGAGAGTTTCTGCATATGGGAAACCGTTTCCCACAATTTCCGATATTGTACTCTTTTAGAGGTAGTGAGCCAAGTCGTCACAACAAGTGAATGAGGAAAATAGCAGCTCCGGAAGGAAGGGAGCACGGTAGAGCTGCTTCGACCAATAATCAAAAGGTGATCCTATGTAACACCTTTTCCCTGACTCGCTCCGTGTGGTCGATAAGTATGAAAAAAGTAATTAGCGTCGTGTCTGGATTACTTCGCGATACGTTTGTGAAGTTCTATCATCTCTGCAACTAGCTCTTTGGCGAGCATTGAAGTCATTAGGTGGTCTTGTGCGTGAACCATAACTAACGTCATTTTCATCTTGCCCGTCCCTTCGTCTGCCTCAATCAGTTGGGTTTGGACCAAGTGAGCCTGGTTAGCGAACTCTTGTGCTTCTTTCATCAGACCTTCTGCTTCTTCAAACTCGCCATTTTTGGCGTGGCGAAGTGCTTCATAACACAAGCTGCGTGACTGGCCTGCGTTAATGATGATGCCCATTACTTGTTCTTCTAGATCCGTATTATCCATTTTCGTGCCTCTTAAATATTGTGTACCCAAAGGTAGGAAGTGTCGCCCCGTGCTTACCCCAATTAAGACTAAGGGGCGACTTTTTAGTTATTTCTGGCGTTAGGTTGCAAGCTTCTGGCGATTACGCTGTGGCTGGCTGACCCATTGCTTCTTGTTGTTTTTTCTCGTCCGCAGCTTCTTGCTCAAGCAGTTGCTTCTCATAAGCTTTTAGGAACGGTAGGTACATCATTGCTGACATCGCCATGCAGATGAAGCACATGATGACAGGACTGAATGCCCAGTTCGCGGCCCAGGATGCACCGATAGGTCCTGGTGTTGTCCAAGGCGTGAGAGATACCACACGCTCAACCAGACCCCAGTCAAGAGCAAACCAGCCCAGAGTTGCATTCACCATAGGAACTAGAATGAATGGTAGGAAGAACACAGGGTTCATTATGATTGGTGCGCCGAATAGGATAGGTTCGTTGATGTTAAACAGACCCGGTACGGTACCCATCTTACCGATAGTGCGTAGGTGAGCCGCTTTGCTACGAAGCAGCAGGAATGCAAGTGGCAGTGTGGAACCTACGCCACCAATCAGTAGGTAGTGATCCCAAAAGCCTTGAACAAAGATGTGCGGAATGGCTTCACCAGCAGCAATAGCGGCTTGGTTTACAGAAAGGTTTGCCATCCAGAATGGGTTCATAATACCAGTAACGATCAGTGCACCGTGGATACCTGCAAACCAAAGGATTTGACAAACGAGAACCGCAAGCAGTACTGCTGGAAGTGTATCAGATGCTGAAACCAGTGGCTGTACCAGTGCCATAATCGCTTGTGGGATGATCATGCCAGTCTGAGCTTCAATGAACAGGTTCAGTGGGTGCAATGTCAGGATGATCGCGAGTACCGGAATAAGAATTTCGAATGAACGTGCAACACCGGTTGGTACTTCTGGTGGAAGCTTGATGGTAATGTTGTTACGTTTCAGAAATGCGTACACTTCGGTTGAATAAATAGCAGTAATAATTGCAGTAAAGATCCCTTGGCCAGAGAAGTACTGCATCGAAAGCATACCATCTTGAACGGGCGCTGCCACAAGCAAGAAGCTCATAAGCGACAGCAGTCCCGTCGTTACCGGGTCAAGATCATGGTGGCGAGCCAGGCTTGATGCGATCCCCACTGATATAAAGATCGTCATGATCCCCATGCTAAGGTTGAAGGGTAGTATCAATTGTTCGCGGTAAGTGTCAGAAAAGTCTAGCCATGCTCGTGCAAATCCCCATGTTGTCTCCGCTGAAAACGGGGGGAAGATAAACACCAGCATGAATGAACCAACAATCATAAAAGGGAGTGCGGCAATAAATCCGTCACGTATAGAAGTAATGTATTTTTGTTGGCCAATCTTACCGGCAATAGGGGTCACCTTTTGCTCGATAACATTGACCATTTTGTCGTACATAGCACCCATGTCGTTACTCTCGTTTGGATATTAAATTAAAAAGAACGCTCGGAGTCGAAATAGAAATAAGGGAGGATCACCGAGCGAAAGTCAGTTAGCCGATTAGCTCAATTGCAAAATCAAGCACCTTGTCACCTTTTTGCATGCCGTAATCCATCATGTTGATCGGCTCTACTTTGATGCCGTGTGCATCGGCTTTCTTTTGGAAGTCAGCTTGCATGTACTTAACTTGGGGGCCAAGTAGTACGACTTCGTAGTTCCCCACCTGAGCATCGAACTCGCTAGCACCAAAGGCTTTTATTTCAGCTTCGATACCACGCTCTTGCGCAGATGCTTCCATTTTTCTAACCAGTAGTGAGGTGGACATGCCGGCTGAGCAGCAAAGCATAATTTTTTTCATTTTTTCTTCTCCAGAACCTTGAATGTGTCTGTACTATGCCTTTGTGGAAATAATTTGGAAACCGGTTTCCAAATTATTTCCATTTAAGTGTGAAAGTGATCACTTGAAAATGATATTGAGGTCAATTTTCCGTGACGGAGTTAACGATGCTATTTCTGAATGGAAACTGAGTGGTGAAGACGTAAAAGTAACAAGAGGAGGGGTGGTTATTATATTTAATGCTGGTTTGTTGGGGATGGTCGGGGCTGTCATTCACTAAAATTAGCTGAAAAGTGTGGGGAAAGCATCAGATTTGGATGCGGCGTTTCCGTGCTGTTGATTAATCGGTTATTCTGACGCAGATCCAGACAATCGGTAGCCCAAATGAATCACTCTATTATGAGACTGTGTGCCAATCAGGTAGAGCAGTTCATGAATCCTATTGCAAAATTGTTGATGCGTAGCCAGCATTTGATGGCGATGCGAGATGGTTTCCAATTGGCGATGCCGTTTATCTTTGTAGGCTGTATGTTTGTGCCTGTCATTTTCCCACCCTTTGCTGATGCGCAGTCATGGATGTCAGTGGCTTGGCTGGATATGTCTTACGCTCTGAGGCCTATTTTGCTTCCGACCTATCAACTCACTTTGGGTGTTGTCGGACTTATTGTGTCGTTTGGTGTGTCTGCAAGTTTGGCCAAGAGTTATCAACTGCCGGAGAGATTGTCTGGATTGACGGGATGTATGGCATTCCTCATGTTGGCTGGTTTTTACCTAAACGGTCAGGAGGATGTTCGTTATCTGGGGGGAGCAGGGCTATTTACCGCACTGATTGCCAGCATCTACTCTATTGAGGTTGTTCGTGTATTCATACGGCAGGGGTGGTACATCAAAATGCCAGAAGACGTGCCCATTCTCACTATACAGAGCTTTAAGCTCATCATTCCCATATTTGTTGTGCTGATAACCATTTCTTCGTTCAACGTGTTCCTAGAAGCGCAGTTTGGTGTACATTTTCCCCAACTTATTGAGGCGATTTTTCGTCCCTTAGTCCTGGCATCAGACAGTCTGGTCGCGGTGTTGGTCTCAATACTTATTTGTCAGTTGCTCTGGTTTATGGGAATTCATGGTGCATTAATTATTACTGGGATCATGAACCCATTCTGGATGTCGAATCTGTTAGAAAACCAAACAGCGTTAGAAGCCGGAGAAGCGGTATTGCCACACATCTATCTACCGGGATTTTGGGACTTCTTTTTACTTATTGGTGGGGTCGGTTCCACCCTGCCACTGGTATACCTGGCAATAAGGAGCCGTTCGAATCAATTAAAGTCGGTTGGCAAGGTTGGAGCAATCCCTGCGATATTTAATATCAACGAACCGATTTTATTTGGCTTTCCAATCATCATGAATCCGCTGTTTCTCATACCGTTTGTGATGGTGCCCATGCTTAATGCAACATTAGCCTGGTTTCTGACGTCAGCTGAGATTTTAGACCGAGTCGTGTTGATGATTCCATGGTCCGTGCCTGCTCCAATTGGTGCGGCATGGGCGGCAAATGGTAGCTACATGAACGCCTTTATGGTGGGCTTTGCAATGATCAACTCTTATTTCATTTATCTGCCGTTTTTCAAAGCACATGAGAAGATACTGGTTGAACAGGAAGCTGAGAGAGCCGAGCGCATGCAGGGTAGAGAAATGGGTGTATCGTGAACTAAGCGGGATTGTCTCCTTCTCACCCAGATAGACGAGCTTTGGGCTTAGTTAATATGTGTGCAATTTCTCACAAGATAAGACTGGTGACTTCGTTATATTGAGTTGTGATAAAGAAACTGACACTTCTTGAGTGTTATGATTTTCTCTCTATTATTTCCGGTATTTATACATATATGGTCACCAGACGGACTTGGCAAAACCTATCACTGATTTTTCTGTACACACTACTGATAGGGTGCGTTTATCAAATGCTAACGTTTCGAGAGGAATTAAGCTCGGACGCCGAAACGATCATGCGTCGAATAGATGCGCAACTTTCAATAATCGAAGCTGACCTTCGCTCTCTTCCTATACCTGAAATCTGCAACGTACAAGAACAGACTGCGCTTGCCCATCACGTGTTCAAAAGCGTCGGAATACGGGGTTTGGTTATTGCAGACACAGCCAGTAGTGATCCTAAGTATTGCAGTAATTTCGGAACGCAAGAGCGCCTGATTGATGAAGCATTTTGGCAAGCGAAACAGGTTGAAGATGTCGTCTTTGCCAGGCTCCAAGTCACTGAGCATCGACGTGATCTCTCTTTTGCGTTGGCCGTTTATCGGGGGGACAAACTTGTCATCGGAACCATTAATCCAAGGGTAGTCTTGGGCTGGTGGATTGAACCTTATGACAATGATGCAAGAGTGACGATGTCTTTCCCTGACTCAGATATGCCTTTGCTTGATCGAAATCAAAGTGAATTCGCTGGTAAAGAGTTGTCGACTTCGTTGATGTCTTCTCGGTATCCAATTGAAATCAAAGTAACTAAAACCATGGGCCTGTTGACCGCTCGTATCGAAACCTTCTTTGTCAGGCTCTCAATTCTAGGTCTATTGGTTTTTGGGCTGGTCTTTGTCATTGATGTTTATACCAGATTAAACTCAGAGGAAGAATCTTATGAGCGCCTCTAAGTTGTCGTATGGGAAATGGCTACTAGCCTTGTTGTTGAGTCTATTTTTGAGTGCTTCCATTGCCTATCAGCATATATCCGGAGAAATACAGCGCAGTGCAAGCGGGTCGATACTGAAAATTGACAAGCGCATTGATGAAATCGTGACAGCCATTCGACAGTTTCCCTATGACGCCAGCTGCCCGGAATCTCTTATGGATGAATACGCCAATCTGGCGTACGAAAATGAACGTATTCGAGCGGTTGGGTTCATTAGTCCGAATGCCGATATATCTGAGGTCTGTAGCATGTTTGGTATCACTCAGTTAAGTGAACCCTACTGGGAGGGGAATTCGCGTTCCAATATATTTATCGGCTGGTCATTGCTTACCAACTACTTTCCTGAAACCTCATTGGTTGTGGCAGTCGATGACAAAGAAAAACGCCTGTTTGCTTATGTGAACCCGAGAAGGTTGGTGGGGTACTGGTTAGAGCCTGCTCTGGATTATGCCAATTACGCATTCTTTCTAACTGGTAAAGAGAGCCCTGTTTACAGGCGTGCTGATCCAGTTGGTTCAGACTATGTACTTGCAGCAGAGCATCACTCTGTGTCCTATCCGTATTCGATTTCCGTGACAGCAGATATGATGACGTTATTGACTCGAACGCTTGTCTACTGGCTTCGCGCATTGGTTGCCATGTCTATTCTCGGTTCGTCAGTCTGGTTGCTCAATCAGTCATTTAGGGATAATCGATTAAAGTCGGCACATGACGATACCAACTAACTTCTCGAGAGCAAAGGGAAACGAAGTCGTTTCCCAAATGCATTGATCAGCGCGCCTGCGACGATTAATGTCCCTCCTAAATATGTCCAAATTGATGGCATTTCTTGGAACAGAACCAATCCAAGAATGATAGAAAAGACAATTTGGATATAGGAGTACGCCGAGGCTTTGCCCGCCGCTTGAGTCTGCATTGCCTTGGTGAGACCCAGTTGACCAACCTGAGTAAATATCCCGATCAGCACGAGCACACCAGTAAGATAAAGATCCGGCATCACGAAATCATTGCTCATGAGGAGAATTGATAGCGGCAAAGCTACCAATGGGAAATAGAAAATGATGACTGAACTGTCTTCTGTTTGACTCAGTTTACGCACTACGACGTAGGAGACAGAGCTTCCAAATGCCCCCAGAAGCGCAATACCCACACTAAACAACGGCAATGTGTCTATGCCATGTGAACTGAGTGTTGGTGCAACCATAATGTATAGACCGAGCAAGCTAAGCAAAATGCAAATGAGAGTCGAGAACTGGATGCGCTCTCTCAGAAAGACAAACGCCAGTAATGCAGTAAACACTGGATGGATATATTGCAGAATCGTTGCCTCGGCTAAGGGTAGCGTAGTTACTGAATAGTAAACGCAGATAAGTGCCATTGTTCCCACAGTACCTCGAACAAGCAGCAGTTTTTTATTGTTGCCCCAAACGGAAATGCGTTTACGTTTTACATCTAAATAACTGAGAATCAGCGATACCAACGCACGGGCAGCAACGATTTCGAATACGGGAATACCATAGGTACTGACGTATTTGACGCAGGCAGACATAAGGGCGAAGCCAAGCGCTGACAGCATCATGTACCTGACACCAGTTGGAATGAGTGGGTCTAACGTTGTATTCATTTGAAGCTCTGACTGAAACCGAGAGAGAAATATACCGCCATCGTATTGTCAGGTCATTTCATTCTCTGATGTAATTATGAATCACAAATTTGATGTTTAGCGCTGTGCCTGTTTTGCTAAAAAGCGGGCTACCGATGCTTTAGGTTGCTTTGATAACTTTTGCATCAGCTCAAAAGTTGGGTGCTCAATATTATATTGCGATGTGAGAGACTGAACCAGTAGTAACCAAAGTGACGCCGTTACTTCTGCATCTGCAAGAGCACGGTGAAAGACGCCGTCATTTTCAATCTGATGATACTTGACCAGGTCACCAAGTTTGTGCGACTTGGTTTCCTGATTAAGTCGTCTTGATACCAGTAAGGAACAGGCAAACTCTCCTTGGTAATCTCGATCAATGAGCGCCAGTTCGGCATCGAGGAAGCGTTTGTCGAAGGAAGCATTGTGAGCAACCAGATTTGAGCCTGAGATAAATTGCGCAAAATCGGTCATGACGTCCTGACAGCTAGGCGCCTCAGCCAACATGGCATTATTAATGCCCGTATACCCCTCAATGAAACCGCTGACGCGAAATCCTGGATTCATCAATGATTGAAATCGGTCTACGACAGCACCATCTTCGAGTCTGACAGCACCAATTTCTATGGCTCTGTCTCCTTGGGTCGGAGAGAGTCCGGTAGTTTCAAAGTCGAGTACGACAACGGAGTTGGCTAGAGTGGACATCAGTTTTTCTCGTTCTAAACAGCGGGAAGCAAAGCATACCCTGAAGAGGAGAGCAGTGAAACTAGCTAGGGGATTAAAAACAATAAAAAAGAGGAATCAATAGATTCCTCTTTTTATGTTAATGATGACTTGCTAGTTACAGCTTCTTAGAGAAGATGCCTGTAAGTGCGATGATTGCGATACCCATCAGCATGATAGGTCCTTTACCGCTGTCGAAGCCACTTGAGATACCTGCGAATGCAACGATTGCTACAGCTACAGGGATAACAAATTTAACCAGGTTGTACCAAAGACCGAACAGTGGGAATTTCACTTCACCGTCGTTGGTGATCTCTTTCTCAAGTTCTTCACGGCTTAGTCTCCAACCGGCGAAGATACATACCAACATACCACCTACAGCCAGGAAGATCTTATCTGTCATTAGGTCGAAGATGTCGAACGCGCCAGTATCAAACAGAGTTGGACCAACACCGCCAAGAGACAGAGAAGCAAACACACATAGTACGGCCATTACAGCGGCTGAAGAAAGTACAGCAGTAGAACGCTTCATGCCTTTTTCGTCGATTAGGTAAGACACGACAACTTCAAGTAGTGATACAGAAGAAGTTAGTGCTGCAACCGTTAGACCAACGAAGAACAGCAGGGCAAAGACAAGACCAACGCCGCCCATTTCAGCGAATAGCTGAGGAACAACAACGAATACCAGACCAGGACCTGCAGCAGGCTCCATACCTAGAGCAAACATTGCAGGGAACATTGCGATACCAGCAAGGATTGCAACGCCTGTATCCATTGCTGTAACCATACCTGTAGTTTGAACCAGGTTCTCTTTCTTCTTCAGGTAGCTACCGTAAGTGATCATACAGCCCATACCCAGACTTAGAGAGAAGAATGCCTGACCAAGAGCCGCAAGCACTACGCCACTGTCTACTTTCGAGAAGTCAGGGCTGAATAGGAACTCGATACCTGCCATTGCACCCGGTAGAGACAGACCTTTCACTGAAACGATGATTAGAATCAGGAACAGGATTGGCATTAGGATCTTACCGGCTTTTTCGATACCGCCAGAAATACCACGGCTAACGATAACAACGTTCATTAGCAGGTAGATACCCATCCACATAAGAGGCTGAATTGGGTTGGTGATGAAACCACCGAAGCTATCACCGATGGCTTCAGGGTTACTTAGAAGACCGGTAGATACTTTTTGAACGTACGCCAGAGCCCAACCGCCTACTACTGGGTAGAAACCCATGATAAGCAGACCACTCAGTACGCCAATGACACCTACGAATGTCCAACGACCGTCTGTCGACTTAAACGCACCTACTGCTGCACGACCGGTCTTACGACCTACGGCAAATTCAGTCAGCATTACGCTAAAGCCAATAAAGATAACAAATGCAAGATAGATAACGATGAACGCGCCACCGCCGTTTTCACCTGCTGTGTATGGAAATTTCCAAATGTTACCAAGACCTACTGCAGAACCTGCAGCTGCCATTACGAAGCCTAGCTTCGAACCCCAATTGTCGCGGGGTGCTGTGTTTGTGTTGCTCGTTGCCACGATAACTCCAATAATCTGTTGTGTTTGTCCGTAACTTTGGCGCCGAAAAGTTGGTGTATTTATTTTTATACACTTTCTAAAGTTTTTAGAGGCGCTCTAACAGTGACAAGTAAACCAGTTTATGGTTGGAGTTGGAAGTCTAAAAAGTGTTTTTTTCTAACATTTGTCATCAAATTGTTGTCAACTGCTGATTTTTTAGACGTTTCTTGGTTTATTTTCTGGTTTTTCTTGACGTGCTGGTGCCAATTGCTGTGCTAGATTAATCACTCTATTGCATAATGTAGGCGATAATTCTGAAGTTGTCGATATAATTAGCATCTATTGGCGTAAGTATCCATTTTTGCCTTGCGAATATATTTGGCCAATGTCAGGCCCTCAAACGCTACATAACGGACGAAAATAAGAAACTTTTTGTGAGAAAACATCGAATATGGAGTAAGTTTAGTGCAAAAATAGCCTTGTCAATATAAGGGTTAACTCGGGCTTGCTAAGGTGCTGTACACTAGAGTTGTCAGCGTGGGTGGGTTAATAAATGGCCTTTTCTCGACAATCCAGATGATTGTAGCGCTTAGAGTGAATTAGACTAGTGGATTGGTTTGAGTGAGAGGTTCGGTTGGCATAGTGCAGCACCAAGTACGGTTTGCCACCTGGCTAGGTTCAGATTTGTGGTGTAATGAAGTCACATGACGTGAACGATTATTTATAGCATGAGAGTGTACCAACTGTGCTTAATTGAGAAAAAGGGCGCTTGATGCGCCCTTGATTAATTACACCTTGAAGCGATTCAGGATGGTTTCTTGCTGATGGACATTGCTCGACTGTTCAGTCATTGCGGAGCTTGCACCGTTTGCCGCATCGGCAACCTGCTCACTCAAATCCTTAATTTTAATGGTATTCGCATTGATTTCCTCTGCTACCAGGCTTTGTTCTTCGGCTGCCGCTGCGATCTGCATGTTCATGTCTGAGATTTGCGTTATGGATTGACGAATACGCTCCAGTGCGTTGTTCGCACTTTGAGCGCGTTCGACTGCCAGACTGGCATTTTCTTTACTCTGTGTCATAGCATGAGACACTGAATGAGCGCCCGACTGAAGTTGCTCAATCATATTACGAATTTCTGTTGTTGATTCTTGAGTTCGTTGTGCAAGGGTTCGTACTTCATCCGCGACAACTGCGAAACCACGGCCAGACTCACCAGCACGAGCAGCCTCAATAGCAGCATTTAGAGCTAGTAGGTTTGTTTGATCGGCAATATCGTTAATCACTTTTAGAATTGTTTCGATATTGTCTGTAGCTGTTTCAAGACCCTGGACTTCAATCACGGCGTCCTCGATGGACTGGGAAAGGTTTGTAATGGCACTGGTGGTATCTAGAACCACTTCTGAACCTTCTTGTGTAGCATTGTCTGCTGCCTGAGCAGCGCTTGCTGCACCTTGAGCATTGTTCGCTACTTCTGAAGATGTGCTGGCCATTTCATTCATGGCGGTTGCGAGTTGCTCTAGTTCTTGTAACTGAGTACTCATAGCTCCAGCAGATTGCTTCGCCCCCTGTGTTGTTTGTTGAGTAAGAGAGAGAATCTTAGTCGAAATCTCCTTTGACTCGATGATTTGCTGTTGCAGGTTGGAGGTAAAGGTATTGAATCCTTTTGCTAACTCTGCGAACTCTTCGTCTGTATTGGTTTCCAAACGATGCGTCAGGTCGCCATCACCGTTGGCAACGTCCTGAATGGCTGCATTGAGGTCATTGAGAGGACGCATTAGCACGCGAATCAATACGGTGAGAGCGAACACACTGACGATGAGGCCCGCTAAGGTAAAGAAGAGAGACTGATTACGCAGTTCGCCAATCGCAGAGAAGGCGATGTCTTTGTCGATGATGGCACCTACGTACCAGTTCTCTTTTGGAACCTGAATCAAGTTAACCTGATAGTCTTTGCCGTTTATTTGCAGTTGCTGCACACCGGCCGATAATTGGATTCCGGGTGCGAACTTTGTAACGGCCTGACCGTTCAAGCTACTGTCCGGGTGGGCAATGGTCATTCCTTGGTCCGTAACCACAAACAAGTAACCAGCGTTGAATAGATTCGTCTGGTTAACCAGATCTGCCAGGGTATTGAGGGTCACATCAAAGACCACACTGCCGAGAAAACGGCCGCTCTCGTCATTAATTGGCGAGCCCAAAGATATAATGACGCTCTTTGTTGAAGAGTCGACGTAAGGGTCGGTAATGATCGTACTTCCCGAAGACTTGGCCTCCTGATACCAGGGGCGAGAACGTGAGTCGTATGAGGCATCAGGTACCCAACCGTCATTGCTGACTAAAGAGCCATCCTTCTCATAACCGACACCTACTGCTTGAAAGCTGTTTTTAAGAGTAGGCGTGGTAATGACATCCACGATATATTGATTATTTGAGGGGTCAATCTCAATAGATTCGGTGACAGCGCTGGCAAGATCACGCTTGGAGTTTAAGTCGTAATTGATGGTGTTCTTAACCCCAGTGATGAGTTCATGGATACTGGCATCAATGTGGTTTTGAAGCTCACTGCGAACGGTAACTAGTTGGGTGATACCCAGTGTTGAGACGGTCACTAGCAACAAAGCTGCTGATGCCGAGACGATTTTGTGACTAAATTTCATACTACATCCTAGATTGGCTGAGGCCTCAGGCCGATAGGGCTAGCCAGTACTGCTTTGAATATTATCGTTATTTCTTAAGCTAATAAGAACAGTGTCTTGTATAACTAGTGTTATTATCGGAAGCAACACGGATTTCTTTAGCAGTTATATCGTTGAAGGCGACTGGTCTGCCCTCTGGCATAAATGATTGGTTTAGTTAGCGTAGGCTTTATGAATGGATAGCGTTGAAAAGGTGGTGTGTTCAATGCGTAAGTGACATTTTTACATTAACAAAATTCAAAATGGATTCGGACGGAACATCAAAAAGGAATGGTAATGAAAACAATAGGTCTCTTGGGCGGTATGAGTTGGGAGTCGACAGCGAATTATTATAAAGCCATTAATGAGGGCGTGAAAAGGCAACTCGGAGGGTTTCATTCGGCAAAGATTGCCCTAGTAAGCGTGGATTTTGCTGAAATTGAAAAGTATCAGAGCTTAGGGCACTGGGACAAAGCAGCGGAATGTCTTGTCATGGCGTCCAATGCCGTAGAGGCGGCCGGTGCAGATTGTCTGTTGATTTGTACAAATACCATGCACAAAGTCGCCGATGATATAGAACGATCACTTTCCATTCCTCTTATCCATATTGCCGATGCTACAGCTGAAACTCTAAAGCAAAATGGCGTATCCAAAGTAGGGCTGCTTGGCACTGCTTTTACCATGGAACAAGGCTTTTATAAGGATAGGTTAACAGAAAAGCATAATATCGATGTTGTTGTGCCTGAACCAGCACAACGAAAGTTGGTTCACGACGTGATTTATAAGGAATTAGTCAACGGTGTGGTTGAAGACGCGTCCAGAGAAGCGTACCTGGCCACGATCGATGACCTTAGTCGCAACGGTGCTCAGGCAGTCATTCTCGGGTGCACGGAGATAGCGATGCTGGTTCAACAAACGGATACCAAGATTCCACTGTATGACACTACTCAAATTCATAGTGATGCTGCGGTTTGTTTTGCACTCAAGACACCGGAGAGCGCGGAATAGCGATATGTCATCAGCACAATGAGTACACTCACATTTTGGGCTATTGATTGCATATATTTTTGCGACTTCGGTCTCGGTTTATTACTTTTTGCTAAAATAGCGTACTTCGGGATCCTATAACTATTATTGGGCGTTTCTGTTTATCTAAGAGGTATCTGTGCGTGTTCATAAGTTATTGCCTTTATTATTAATATTTGTAATTTGGTCTGGTTGCTCAACCGCGATGCAACCGGACAACTCAACGCTGGTAATATCAAACTCCAAAGCGTGGGCACCTTATTCCTATCTGGATCAAAACAATGAACCTGCCGGGGTGCTGGTTGATTTATGGCGAGCTTATGGTGAAGCCAATAATGTCGATATTCAGTTCCTTCTGGTTGACTGGCAAGAGTCTATTGACGCTGTGAAAGAGGGCAATGCGGATGCCCATGGGGGACTGATGTGGTCGAGTGACCGCTCTCAATATTTCGATTTTGGCACTGAACTGTTCGAAATCGATACTCAACTCTATCTTCATGAGACTCTTCGGGCATTAGGGGGAGAGGCGGTGTTAATGGGGGGATACGACTATGAGATTGGTGTGGTTCAGGGTGGATATGAAATGGAGTTTTTGCAGCGCAACTACCCTAGCGCCAAAATCGTCTCTTATGAAAATAATCAACGGTTGCTCGAGGCAGCGCTTTCCGGGCGAGTAAGTGCTTTTGTCACCGACTTGCATGTAGCAAACTATTATCTGTATAACTTTGGTCAGATGAACCCTTTTTATGCAGCAGAGCATCTGTATTCTGGAGCACTTTACTTCGCGGTGCCAAAAGCCAACAACCGGCTCTTAGAGGCATTGATTCCGGGATTCAATAATGTCACATCAGATGTGCGTCAACGGATTTTAAGCCGTTGGGTGCATATAGCTACGATATATCCGAGGTATATCGTTCCCTATACTCTGCTTGTGCTGACCGCTTTTGCTATTGTCTATTATGCAACGTGTGCCCATTCTGCGAGAGCAAAACGAGTTTTGGCTAATAGAGCTGTTAACAGTTCACCACTGCCATTGGATAAGGATGCCTTGACGGGACTGAGAAATGGCCGTTTCTTCCATCGGTATTTGGATCAGGTGAAGCACAATGACACCAGTTTGAGCATTATCGTCGTCGATATTGATAATTTAATGCTGATCAACACAGTACATGGGTATCTCAAAGGGGACTTGGTTATAGAGTCTATAGCCAGTGACATACGAGACCAAATTGCGGAAAACTGCATCTTTGCCCGAATCGGTGGAGGAACGTTTGCTCTGGCTTATGTTGATTGCGATCTTGAGTTTTCCTATCGGTTATCAGAGCGGTTGTGTCGTTCTGTGAGCGCGCTGTCAATTACCGGATTAGAGTTATTGTCTCTTTCTGTCAGTATCGGATGCGCGGTGTATGAAGATGCGCGTGATTTCAAATCACTGTCAGAGGCCGATAAACTCATGTATGCTGCAAAAAGAAAGGGTAAAAATCGAGCGGTAGTCCAGTTATTACCCTCTAGCACTCAAGTTTTTTCTCGAGCTAATTAGCGCTCAGAGAGAAGCTAACCACAAGTGACAATGCAGGTCATGACTCAGAAAATTAATCTCAATCTTCTTTATACGCTGGAAGTTCTTCTTACTGAGCGACATGTTAGCCGTGCGGCTGAACGACTGAATCTAACGCAATCTGCGGTAAGCCGGCAACTGAGCCAACTACGCGAAATCTACAATGACCCACTATTGGTCAGAAGTGGCAATCACTATTTACTCACACCGCGTGCGGAACAGATCAATGGGGAGTTGGAAAGGGTACTGAAGGAAATTACTCAGGTACTTGGAGAGTCACACTTTGATCCTATGGCTTATGCGAAGACAGTTACCTTCTCGTCTTCAGATTATGTGGCGCAGTATATTTTCCCTGAAATTGTAGCGCACTTATCAAAGCTTGCGCCTGCTATGACCTTCGCTTATCGCTTGTGGGAGCCAGAAAACCTGACACATCTCGGAGAGATAGACGTACAGCTTTCCTCCACTATGCTTCCGGAGGCTCCAAAGTCACTGAGCTCTCTGCAGATAGGAGAGGACAGGCCCGTTATTGTGATGCGTCGTCGTCATCCTTTAGCCAAACATTCGATTTTAAATGAACAGGATCTTGAAACGTTTTCTCATATTCGAATTTCGGGCGGCGGGGATAAAGACAGTTTCTTGAAGCAAAGTATGAAGGAGAGAGGACTGGAGCGCAGGATTTTAGCTTCGACCCCTTTCTTTTCTTCGGCATTTGCACTGCTCAATCAAAATGATGCACTGCTGACGTTACCGCTTCATATCGCCATTAACCTTAAAGATAAATTGGGCCTGCATGTTTCGGAGTTTCCCTTTTCGGTGCCAAGTTACAAGTATTGGCTTATCTGGCATCCCAAATATGATCGTGATCCCGCACATATTTGGCTCAGAGAGCATGTTCATTCGATTATGCGTACTTCTATGTACTCAGTTCACTGAACAGTTTATGATTTTTAATCATAGCCATAATGATAAATGGTGATTTCATGTAATAACCAAAGAGTGGTAGAGTTTCCTTGTGTTTGAAGGAGATATTATGACGTTCACTATTTGGTTATCTTTGCTGACGATCTGTCTATTAGGGGCTATGTCCCCCGGGCCCAGTCTGGCTATTGTTGCAAAACATAGTTTAGCCGGAGGCAGACAGCATGGGCTGGCCACTGCATGGGCTCATGCGTTTGGAATCGGAGTCTATGCACTTATTACTGTTTTGGGGCTTTCGGTGTTGCTCCATCAGTTTCCGCTATTGTTCAAAACCATTTCGTTATTAGGTGCGCTTTATCTTGCGTGGCTAGGTTTCAATGCGATCCGCTCAAAAGGGGGTATCGTTGAAAGACTGGAGTCAGGTAAGAAAGTGTCCGTCGCATCAGCGGCGAAAGAGGGGCTGTTCATTTCTCTTTTGAGCCCTAAAATTGCGTTGTTTTTTACAGCTCTGTTTAGTCAGTTTGTTGCGGTTGGTAGCGAACTGACCGACAAAGCGATTATTGTGACTACACCACTTATCATTGATGGCCTGTGGTATACGCTGATTACTTTCATGTTGTCATCTCCAAGGTTACTGAATGGATTAAAATCTAAGGCCAGGATTATCGACCAATTATCCGGTTTGGTTCTTATCCTGCTCGCTGCTCGCGTTATCTACACACTGTAATAATGATGTTTTTTGTCAACTTGAGAAACGGCATTAATGTTCATACACTTAGAGCATATTCATGTCTTTAGGGTGACGTTTTGAAAGCAAATCATCTCTTTGTTTCTCTGTTGGTGATATTGGGAATAGTAGGGTGTAAACACAACTATTCTTCTGAACCCCGTCCAGATCGCTTTACATTGGATAATGTAGAACGGTTGGTCATGGAAGATATTTTGGGCGCTGAAAAGCTTGATGGTTCAGAGAAAGAATACCGATATTCAGCGGGAGCCTCCGATCTTAATGGTGATGGTAGTGAAGAGATATTCGTACTGATGCAAGATAGTTACTTTTGTGGCTCTGGAGGATGCACTGGTTTCCTTTTTAGCGATAAAGGTGAGCTGATTAGCCGAATGTCGGTGACCAGAGAACCCGTGCTGGTGGCCAATCGCAAAACAAATGGCTGGAACGATCTTTATGTGTGGAGTAATGGTTCACTGCGTGTCATGAGTTTTGACGGTAAATCTTATCCTACTAACCCTTCTACGGAACGTGAATATAACCGCGACAGAGAACGAGACACGGCAAGACAAACGTTAGAGGTTCAGGAAGTTTACGTACAGGATGGGTATGATTTAAAAGAAATTACAGAACTACCTATCTTCTCACCGGCACATGTCTATCAATTCAGTTTTAAGCATCATGGAGATCCGCAGCACCTGTATATGTATGTCATTGATATGGTAACAGGACGTTCAGAGTTGGAACTTTTGCCAATCGTCAAAGAGAATGAAAAGTAACTGACATTTAACACAGACTAAAAAAGCCGAACATTTAGTTCGGCTTTTTGGTTATTAAGTGTTGGTGTATCTATACTAACTCAACAGTTCTTTCGCTGTGTTCACAACATTGTCAGTAGTGAAGCCAAACATCTTAAACAGTTCACCTGCCGGTGCCGATTCACCGAATGTGGTCATACCGATGATCTTGCCACCGAAACCAACATACTTGTACCAGAAGTCTGCAATACCGGCTTCGACTGCAATACGTGTAGTCACATCTGATGGCAGAACCGATTCACGATATGCTTCATCCTGCTTATCGAACACATCTGTTGCAGGCATAGAAACAACGCGAACCTTTTTGCCAGCTTGTGTAAGCTCTGCTGCGGCATTAACAGTAAGTTCGACTTCCGAACCGGTTGCAATCAGGATTAGCTCAGGTTTGCCTTCACAGTCTTTCAGAACGTATGCGCCTTTTGCGATGTCCGCTACTTGTTGCTCGCTACGAGCCTGTTGAGCTAGATTCTGACGAGAGAAAATCAACGAAGTTGGGCCATCCTTGCGCTCAATGGCAAATTTCCAGGCTACTGCGGACTCTACCTGGTCACACGGACGCCATGTGCTCATGTTCGGCGTCAAGCGAAGTGATGCCATCTGCTCTACCGGCTGGTGAGTAGGACCGTCTTCACCAAGACCAATGGAGTCGTGGGTGTACACTTGAATGTTTTGTACCTTCATCAGCGCAGCCATTCGCATAGCATTACGGGCATATTCCATAAACATCAGGAAGGTTGCACCGTAAGGTACGAAGCCGCCGTGTAGTGCGATGCCGTTCATAATAGCAGTCATACCAAACTCGCGAACACCGTAGTGAATGTAATTACCTGATGCATCGTCAGCGGTTAGTGACTTGGAGCCGGACCACATGGTCAGGTTAGAAGGTGCCAGGTCAGCTGAGCCACCTAGGAATTCTGGCAGCATCGCGCCGAAAGCCTCGAGTGCGTTTTGAGACGCTTTACGAGAGGCAATGTTAGCCGGGTTAGCTTGAAGGTCAGCGATGATTTGAGCGGTTTTTTGCTCCCACTCAGCAGGGAGTTCGCCATTTACACGACGTTTGAACTCAGCCGCGAGCTCTGGGTATGCTGCTTCATAAGCTGCAAGTTTCTCGTTCCACGCAGCTTCCTTAGTCGCGCCCGCTTCTTTCGCATCCCATTCTGCATAAATTTCTGACGGAATTTCAAATGGACCGTGCTCCCAACCTAATTGCTTACGTGTTTCAGCGATTTCTTCAGCGCCTAGTGGTGCACCGTGGCAGTCGTGAGAGCCTGACTTATTTGGAGAGCCGAAGCCGATGATGGTTTTGGTACAAATAAGAGTAGGGCGAGGGTCTGCTTTTGCCGCTACAATCGCCGCGTTGATGGCCTCTGAGTCGTGGCCGTCCACAGCAGGAATAACATGCCAACCATATGCTTCGAAACGTTTAGGGGTGTCGTCTGAGAACCAGCCTTCGACTTCACCATCGATGGATATGCCATTGTCATCCCAGAATGCAATGAGTTTACCTAGGCCAAGTGTGCCAGCAAGAGAACACGCTTCGTGAGAGATACCTTCCATCAGGCAGCCGTCACCCATAAATGCGTAAGTGTAGTGGTCAACGATCTCGTGACCATCTTTGTTGAACTGTGCAGCAAGCGTCTTCTCCGCCAGAGCCATGCCAACAGCGTTAGTAATGCCCTGACCTAGAGGGCCAGTAGTGGTTTCAATGCCTGGCGCATAACCATACTCTGGGTGACCTGGTGTTTTGGAATGTAACTGACGGAAGTTCTTGAGCTCCTCAATAGGAAGTGCATAACCCGTAAGGTGTAATAGTGAATAGATCAGCATTGAGCCGTGACCATTTGAAAGAACGAAGCGGTCACGGTCTGCCCACTCTGGGTTTTCTGGGTTGTGGTTTAGGTGAGAGCGCCAAAGCACTTCAGCGATGTCAGCCATACCCATAGGTGCACCCGGGTGGCCAGAGTTAGCTTGTTGAACGCCATCCATGCTTAGAGCACGAATAGCATTTGCTAGAATTTTACGGTCCATATTAATACCAAATAGTTACAATTCAGGAGAGGGGAAATTAGAGGGGGGAACGCAAACGTTCCCCCCTTAAGATTTTGTTAGGATTAAAGCTTAGCTTCAATCATCGCTTCGAGTTTGCCTTGGTCGATGGCGAAGTTACGAATACCTTCAGCAAGTTTTTCGACCGCCATTGCGTCTTGGTTGTGCTCCCAAAGGAACTCTGCGTGAGTCATCGCAGTCGGACGATCTTTTGCACCTTTAGAATCGACCAATTTAGCCACAACTTCACCTTCAGCCGCTTCAAGTTCAGCTAATAGTTGCGGGCTGATAGTCAGACGATCACAGCCTGCAAGTTCCAGGATTTCACCCGTGTTACGGAAGCTTGCACCCATTACAACGGTGTTGTAGCCGTGTTCTTTGTAGTAGTTATAGATGGTAGACACTGAAATCACACCTGGGTCTTCTGCTGCTTCAAAGTCACGACCTTCTTTGGCCTTGTACCAGTCCATAATGCGACCAACGAATGGAGAAATTAGGTATACGCCGGCTTCAGCACATGCACGAGCTTGAGCAAAAGAGAAAAGAAGCGTCAGGTTACAGTTGATGCCTTCTTTCTCGAGAACTTCAGCGGCACGGATGCCTTCCCAAGTCGATGCAAGCTTAATAAGGATGCGATCGTTAGCAATACCGGCATCGTTATACATTTTGATCAGTTGACGAGCTTTGGCGACGCTGCCCTCAGTGTCATAAGAAAGACGTGCATCTACTTCAGTTGAAATACGGCCCGGGATAGTTTGCAGGATTTCTTTACCGATGTTTACAGCAAGCATGTCGCAAGTGTCCTGAACTTGCTGTGATTTATCATCGCTTTGTGTTTTTGCGTACTCAATCGCTTGATCGATAAGTGGTGCATAGTCAGCGATTTGTGCTGCTTTCAAAATCAGAGATGGGTTCGTTGTCGCGTCTTCTGGCTGGTATTTACGAATGGCTTCGATGTCTCCAGTATCTGCGACTACTGTGGTAAGTTTGCGAAGTTGCTCTAATTTATTGCTCATCGGTATGTTCCTATTCTTGGGGCATAGATTTTTGAGGGGAAAGAGCCTCATACTACAAATGCTAAGTCATGAGCCAAACACTCACATTAAGTTTGGTTTAGCTCATAAAGCTTTTCCGTGTCTGTGAGCCATTATGCCTGAGCATATGTATCACATCTGAGTAAATGTTGAATCCATATTTACCTCATGCAGAAATAAAGTCAACGAAATACTGGTACGAAAACTGGTATTCATTGGCTTGCTTTTGGTTTTTGATAACGCAAGCGTAGTTTTGGCGCAAATCAAGGACTGCCAGGCTTTGTGGGGCCAATTATTGGTCTAAAGTTTGACCTGAGAAAATGTAATGGTATTGAGCGAATGTTAGGTTGTGTATATGATTGAGCATATGATGATGCACTGAGCCAATGAGCAACATGAACACACAGGCAGATTTTGACTATGAAAAGCGATAATAATGAAACAAGTAATGACTTGCTGACCGAGATTGCGGTTGCCTATTATCAGGATGGGGCAACACAGGAAGAAATCTCAAAAAAGTTTGGCGTCTCCAGAGCCAAAATAGGCCGGCTTCTCAAACAAGCCAGAGACGAAGGGATTGTTGAAATCACGGTTAAGTATCATCCGGTATACAGTGCCAAGATTGAACAGCGACTGATAGAACGTTTTGGCGTGAAGAGAGCTCTGATTGCTCTGGACCAGCCTGACGAAGAGGCGCAACGAATGCAAGTTGGAGGACTGGTCTCCAATTATCTGGCACAAACCTTAAAAGGGGGCACTGTGGTGACAGTCGGGCAGGGTCGTAATGTGTCGGCGGTCGCCCACCACATGGGCGTCATTACTCCGAGGGATTGTAAGTTTGTTTGTGGAATTGGTGGCATTCACCCTCGTGGCGGTCGTTTCAACGCGGATCATATTTGTCGTCAGTTAGCGAAAAAGTACGGTGGAACGTCCGAGACGTTGTACGCACCAGCTTATGCGGAAAACAAGGCTCAGAAGCTGGCATTTATGCAGAATGCGACTGTAAAACAAACCCTCGACCTTGCACGCAAGGCAGATATGGCTGTGGTGGGCGTCGGAGACATGAGTGAAAACAGCTATATGGTTGATCTGGGGTGGTTTACTACGGATGAAGTGGTTCAGTCTCGTTTAAATCAGGGCGTTGTTGGCGATTTTGCTGGCTACGATTTTTTCGATATACAGGGCCGCGCAGCAGACACTGTGATGAGTGACCGTGTTATAGGATTAGGCTTAGAAGAATTTCGAATGATCTCTGAGGTGATAGCGATAGCCTCAGAAAACAGTAAGCCAATGGCTTTACTGGGGGCGTTGCGAACGGGTGTTATTGATGTGGTCGCAACCAGTGTTAGCAACGCCTTAACGGTTTTAAACCTTGATGAGCAGATGTTGAGTTTGCCCAAAACGTAATATTGCCGCCTATGAAAACTTGGTAGCTTTGATGACATCCAACAGAAATGAGTATCGAGCGGGTAGCTTGCGACGTTTTTTCTGCACAAAATAGAGCGGTTCACTGACCAATTGCTTAGTAGGCCAAACATCGACATTGTTACTGTATTCTGAATAATCAATGGCCACTTTGGGCAGGACGGTCACACCGATGCCCAAAGAAACTGGCTGTAGGATCTGGCTGTGCTGATTGATATAGCTGACCTTGTGAAAGTCCTTCCAGTCAGCTTGTTTCAGTTCTTCTATCCCACTGTCGTCGAATATCTTTTGCAGGTAGTACTGAGCATCCGGGTGATTAATGATGCCTTGTTGTCTGATCGCCTCGTATGCTGACATGTTGCTAACCATTTCTTTTTCACCTATCAGGCAAAGCTCTAGTTGTCCCAGATACTCGGTGGACAACTCAGGGTGCTGAGTACTGGCGGTTACGATTCCCGAGTCAATCGTGCCGTCGGCCACACTTTCCAAAATGCGTTTATTGGGCGCCGCTTCAACATTGACTCTCAGACCGGAGTATTGCTTCTGAAGGCTAAGCAGACTGGGGTAGAGCGCGGTGACAATGGCACCCGAGGCAGAGAAGCTAAGGTGACCTGATTCAGGATCATCAAACGTCAGGTTTTCAATCAGTGCCTTTTCACGCGTCGCCAGATCACATGCATAGTCGTAAACTAATCGTCCCTGTTCAGTCAGCTCGAACGCTTTGCCTTCCCTGATGATGAGATCGACACTAAGGCTGGCCTCGAGTTTTTTGATATGTTGACTGACGCCAGGTTGAGTCATATACAGTTTTTCAGCCGTGTGCGTAAAGTGGCCAACTTCAACCAGAGTTTTGAAGGTGTTTAGCCAGGTGGTATTGATCATAGTCCTACTGCCGATAATAAAACGTTATTGACAGTAGGTTATATGAGAGAGTTTTATTTATCTACCACCGTTGTACTCTTTGACAGAGGCGTTGGCTAGACTTCAATAGGCAGATCGTGTCTTTGACCCCACTCAGACCATGACCCGTCGTAGACAGAAATATTTTCATAACCACAGATATGAGCTCCAAGAGCGAGGATACATGCGGTGATACCTGAACCACAACTAAACACTAACGGTTGTTGTTTGTCTTCTGTGATGTCTGCAAACAGTGGTAACAGTGTTTCGACGGGCTTGAGCTTACCATCCTCGATCAATTCAGCAAATGGCAGGCATACCGCTTTTGGAATATGCCCGCTGCGCAGACCCTCTCTAGGCTCTTTGGCTTCCCCTTTGTATCTTGCTAATGAACGCGCATCAACAATACAAGCACTGTCATTATTGGAGTGTGACAGGACAGTTTCTGCTGAAATAAAGTGAGAGGCGCTGAGCGGCTGGGACAAATTAGAGCACTCTTGCGAGCAGAAGGAGTCGACAGTGCCGTAACCTGCTTCTTTCCATTCGGGCAACCCTCCAGAAAGAATGTAGACTTCATCGAGCCCAAGTGCTTTGAGCATCCACCAGGCTCGGGGTGCGGCATAAGTGCCGGAGTTATCGTAGACCACGACTTTACGCTGCGGCGTGATGCCTAATTGGGCTGCGAGTTCGTTGAAGCGTGATTCAGATGGCATCATATGAGACAAAGGGGAGTCTGGATCGCAAAACACCGTGTCGTAATCAAAGCGCTGGGCACCTGGGATCACACCACTCTTATCTTTTTCGCGTTCTAGGGGGATTTGAAACTCAATACTGGCGTCAAGCACGACAGGTTTGTTAGCGGACTCCAGCTGTTGCTTGAGCCATTGGGGAGTGACGAGAGGGCTTGCCATGAGCAATCTCCTTATTGGTTGAGACAGCGGTCAAGGCGATAGGTTTTGCTGTCAGAGAATGTCGAAGATAACACCTGAATCTTCACCTTTGAGCCCACTGGACACGAAGTACTTTTATCTGCAGGGACTCTGTGTGTGGAGCCGTCTGTTAACTCAATGACCAGATAATGACGGTTGCCATCCAGTGATTGAGTTAGAATCTGACTCAGTACGGTTGCTTCAGTAGTCTCTTCCGAACCGGAAAGTGGGGAAAAGATAAGAAGCAGCAAAAGACCAACGCCAGAGCTAAGCAAGATGAAGGCGATGGTCAGTTGTTTCATACCGTTATCTCTAAGTTTATATGCTTTTAACCGCACACACTGCATTGACGGGACTTAGGTAAGCCCATTTCTCGCCAAGTAAGTGACAGACCGTCAAAAATCAGCAATTTACCGACCTTGGGTTGACCGTAGTTGGCGATGACTTTTATGGCTTCAAGGGCTTGTGTGGCACCAATGATACCGACGATAGGTGACATAACGCCTGCTTCGACGCAGCTTAATGTAGTATCGCCGAACAATACGCTTAAACAGGCGTAGCATGGTAGCGTGTCATCCTGGTAGGTGAAGACAGTAATCTGTCCTTCCATTCTAATGGCTGCTCCACAAACTAAAGGCTTTTTATGTTTGAAGCAAAGGCGGTTAAGCTGGTTACGGGTATCGACATTGTCGGTCGCATCTAACACCAGTGTATGTTGAGTGATTACCGATTCCAACTCCGCGTCATCTAGGCGTCGATTAATCGTGCTGACATTCAGGTGGGGGTTGAGCTTGACGAGTGCTTGTTTTGCCGAATCGACCTTGTCTAAACCCACCGAAGCATCAGTGTGCAGTACCTGGCGTTGCAAGTTGGACAATTCCACCTGATCGTCATCGACCAGCGTCAATGTGCCTACACCTGCAGTTGCGAGGTACTGACTGGCAGCACAGCCTAAGCCGCCAGCGCCGATAATGATAATAGAGGATTGCTTCAGCGCTTCCTGACCATCGAAATCGAAGTTTTTGAGTATGATTTGACGGTTGTAGCGCAGCATTTCTTCGTCAGACAGTATCTCCACAACAGCCTCGTTAGAATAAAGTTGGATTAAACAACTGGATCTGAACGGTTTCACCCGCTTCGACTGAACCTCGATCACGCTCCAGCACCACAAAGCAGTTGGCCAGACTCATTGAGCGGAATGCCCCGGAGCTTTGGTTGCCGGTGGTTTCCACAACAAACTGCCCATCTTCTAGAGTATAGATGCCGCGTTGATAGTCGGTTCTTCCTGGTGCCTTTTTGAAAGCACTACGCGTGATGGCCGGAATAGACTCAGGCGCTTTCCATTCACTGTGACCCGACAGTTTTGCGATAAGAGGCTGAACCAGCACATACATGGTTAACACGGCTGACACCGGGTTGCCAGGTAAGCCACAAAACCAGGCATGGTCGAGCTCACCAAACGCGAACGGCTTGCCTGGTTTGATGGCGAGCTTCCAAAAGCCAATTTGCCCCAATTCTTCAAGAATATCTTTGGTGTAATCCGCTTCGCCGACACTGACACCACCAGAAGTAATGACGACATCTGCTTGTAGCTGAGCATCTTCAAAGGTGGCTTTTAATGTCTCTTGGCAATCAGGAATAATTCCAAGGTCGATGGCTTCGCAGCCAAAGTTCTCGATAAGGGGTTTGATGCCATAACGGTTACTGTCGTAGATCTGACCATCGCTCAATGTGGTACCTAATGGGCGCAACTCATCACCGGTAGAGAAGAAGGCGACTTTAGGTTTGCGGTAAACAGTAAGGTGACTGATTCCCAGTGTTGCGATCATCGGTATATCTCGGGCAGTCAGACGAGCGCCTTTTCTGAGTACCACATCGCCTTGGCGAATATCGTCACCAGTAGGGCGGATATTCATGTTTGCTTTTGGTGAGCATTGGTTGAATGTAATGCTATTGCCTTCTACAGACGTATTTTCCTGCATGATGACCGCATCACAACCCTCAGGGATTTTTGCTCCCGTCATAATTCTGATGGTGGTCATTTCTGGCCACTCACCTTCAAACGGAGCCCCGGCAAATGACTTACCTACCATAGTGAGGGTGGTACTCTTTTCAAGATCGCGTAGGCGAATGGCGTAACCATCCATTGCGGAATTATCAAATGGCGGAACATTAATCGGGGATAGAATGTCTTCTGCTAACACGAACCCTAGTGCTTCGGGAAGAGGAAGTTGAAGAGTTTCAGAAACAGGAGTAATTGGAGTGAGCATTTTGTCTAATGCTTCTTCTATAGGCATTAAGCCCGGTGCGTCACAGCAACCCATATGATAATTTGTCCTAATTGATTGGATGAAACAAGTAAACTGTTTGGAATGTATCATACTTTCTTTTGATAGAGGCTTATCCCAAGGGATAAAATCACTGAAAATATGCTGCAAATCATAGTGCATAGATAGCAATACAGAAATTGTGGGTGTAATTGGTGCCAATTCCGAGTATCCTTGTGGCCCCTTACGGGAGTTAGTGCGAGGTAGTAAAATGTCAGGATTAAGTGAATCAGCAAAATTGGTGAAAGCGGCGTTGGCCGAACGCGGCCTGGAAACGCCAATGTTGCCAAATCAAGTGAGTAGAGAAGAGAAGAAAGAGCGAATCGAGCATCATATGCGCGAAATCCTTTCATTGCTTCAACTTGATCTTGCTGACGACAGCCTGATGGAAACCCCTCATCGTATTGCTAAAATGTATGTCGATGAAATTTTCTCGGGACTGGATTACGAAAACTTCCCAAAGATTACTGTCATCGAGAATAAGATGAACGTCAGTGAAATGGTGCGCGTAAAAGACATTACAGTCACTAGTACATGTGAGCATCATTTGGTGACCATCGATGGCAAAGCGGCGGTTGCCTATATTCCTCGTGGCAAGATTATTGGTCTCTCTAAAATCAACCGAATTGTCAGATTTTTTGCTCAGCGTCCTCAAGTTCAGGAGCGTATGACTCAGCAAATTCTTGTTGCACTACAAACTTTGTTAGAAAGTGAAGACGTCGCGGTGACGATGGACGCAGTACATTATTGTGTCAAGTCACGTGGTGTTATGGATGCGACAAGCGAGACCACAACAACCGCATTGGGCGGGATTTTTAAGTCAAATCCTGCAACCCGTCACGAATTCTTACACGGGCTTCGCTAGTCAAGGGTCTTTTTTTGAATCAGTTTCTCAATCAACGCCTTCTATTTCGGAAGGCGTTGTTGTATTTGCGGCAGTTTTTCGTTCATACTGTTGATTAATGGAAAAAAATTAAAGAAAGAGCTGGCGCGCCTCTTTTGTGAATGACTCTACAACTACACTTTATGTCAATTCTTGAGCCAGTCATCTTTCCCGTTGGACTAGGTGGATGAACAGACTTCAGAAAATCTACAGCTACGCTGAGCCGAATACGACCTTGGTTGTCATAATGGCGGGATTTGGCTACCCGATATACTACTGGATATGGCAATACCTCTTTCCACAGCCATATGAGAACTTCTGGTTAAGAATGGTATGCTCACTGGTCGTGATGGTATTAGCTTTTCGGGGAGTAATGTCCAATAAGTTGAAAAGATACCTGCCGTATTACTACCTGTTCGCCATAGGACTGTGTTTACCTTTCTTCTTTTCTTACATGATGTTCATGAATAATTGGTCTAACGTATGGGTTCTATCCTTTATGTCGTCAATATTCCTGCATATCTTGCTGGTATACGATACACGTGTGATGATTTTACAGGCGGTTGCTTGCGTGACGGCTGCGGGCTTTTTTGCATCCCTCGATCTAGAGGAAGGGTTGCATCTGTCAGAACATGCCATCTATTTACCGATATTTGCTTTTACCTATTTATTTGGCAACCTTTTTTACTTTCGTAACCAAACCGAGCATGAGGCAAAGTTTTCAATCGCGAAATCATTTGGTGCAGGGATTGCTCATGAAATGAGAAACCCACTCAGTGCGTTGCTCTCTTCTTTTGAGGTCATTCGTTCTATTGTGCCAAATGGTAGTTCATCGTACAGAAGTTCCTATCATCTGAATGCTCAGGAGGTTCAGACGCTAAACGACATCGTCGAAGATTCGATGAAAGTCATCTGGGCCGGAAATGAAACCATTGATCTTTTGTTGACATCCATAGACCAAAACAGGGTGTCTACTTCGACCTTTTGTAAACACCGAGCAAAACAAGTGGTCGAGAATGCAGTGAAAAGCTTTAGTTATAAAAATGCATCAGAGATAAGGCTTGTCCAGTTAGAGATGGACAATGATTTTGATTACCTAGGAAGTGATACACTGCTTAAGTATCTGATTTATAACTTGTTAAAAAATGCTTTTCGTCATCGCGGTATGGGTAAGTTCACTATTTCGATTAAGTCTAAAAAAACAGCAGATGGCCACAGTATTTTGATACGAGATAGTGGTAAAGGTATAGAACCTGATCTAATCAAAAACATATTTGAAGACTTTTATACAACCGGAAAAAACGGCACCTTTGGTTTGGGGTTGTCTTTTTGTCGCAAAGTTATGCTTTCTTTTGGCGGTAGCATTGAATGTCGTTCTGTTCACGGTGAATGGACAGAGTTTGAGCTGAAGTTTCCAGAATATCACTCTAGTAAAATCAATAACATTAAGTTTGAGTTAATGAAAGCCAAAACAGTACTCTTCATCGGTGAGGAAGAATCAGAAATTGCCAAAGAGTTGAAGAAAATTGGCGAAGATTGTGAGTTAAATATTACGTTTGTCACTCTTCCCGAAGCGGCTACCTTGGAAGAGCACCAGTTTGAATACAGTCTTATAGTGATCGATGGTAGCCTAGACCGAAATGGGTGGTCCTTGATGACCCGCCTCGAAGGTAAACTGAGTTTCACGGAAGCACGCATAGCATTTGTCTATGATGAAGAAGCGAAGAGAAACTTGTACTTTCAGCGCTATGTGGATATTGAGTTGTTTAGCCGACAAGAATTTCTATATTCTCCAACTATTGCGTTGGACTACCTTTTATTTGATGAACTTAAAATTGACCAGCCAATTCAACCCTACAACGAGATAGCGACAAAACGGACGGTTATGATTGTAGACGATAACCATTCTCTTCGCTCTATCACTAGCATCATGTTAGAAAAGCAAGGTTTACATGTCGTACAGGCTGAAAATGGCGAAATAGCACTTAAATTGTTGGAGCAAGAAGATATCGATCTGATTTTGATGGATATAGAAATGCCAGTGCTTGATGGCTTATCAGCAACCAAACTTATTCGAGAATCTAACGCGTCGTATGCTTCCATCCCGATTGTTGGTTATACCGGGGACAAGAGTGAAGAAACGGTTGGTAAGATCAGCGAGTATGGTATGAATGACTTCATCGTTAAACCTACTCCGAAAGATGAGCTTATCGACAAAGTAGCGGTCTGGATATAAAAGAACGCCCGAGAATCGGGCGTTCTTTTATGCCTAAATTATCTGAAGGTTATTTCAGGATTATCCCATGCTTTCTGACATACATTTACGACCCTTGCCAGCTCCTCTATTGTATGGTCCGAGTTGATGGACAGACGTAGCAGGTGCCGACCATTTGGCGTCGCTGGAGGGCAGAATACAGAACCAAAGATGCCGTTATTTTCGAAAAAGTTTCGCGCCTTAATGGTGTTTTCAACGTCACCGGTATCAATACCAATAATTTGTGACTCGCTCTGTATGTCATAACCTATTTCGCGCAGTTTCTTATTCAGGTATTCTGCGTTTCGGCTAAGCGCCTTTCTTCTTTCATCGGAACGAACGATAACATCAAATGTTTTGCTAAGCCTTTTCAGCTCATAGGGCAGTACAGTCGAGCTGAATATGGCTGGAAAAGCTACCATTGGCACACAGTAGTTGGTCTTTTCATTAGCCAAAATTGCGCCCGCTCGGTATGCGAAGGTTTTCGCCAGGCTGGCAGTAATAAAATCAACATGCTCTGTTAGGCCTAGTTCTGCAACAATTCCCGCCCCATTTGGACCATGAGTACCAAGTGAGTGCGATTCATCGACAACCAAGGCGCAGTCGTACTCGTAGGCTAACGACACCAAATCTACCAACGGAGCTATCGTGCCAATCGTACTGTACACCGAATCAACAAGTATAATGCCGCTACCATTCTTTTCTAATTGACGCTTTAGATGGCGCATATTGTTGTGCATGAACATATGAACTTTTGCGCCAGCGATCCTTGCTCCTTCCCAGAGAGATGCGTGAGCGAAAAAATCTACATAAACGTTGGTATCTTTGTCACAAATAGTTTGAAGCAGATTGACGTTTGCCGTCCAGCCTGACTGCGTAACCACACAACTGTCAAAACCAGTTAGATTAGCGAGTTTGGTTTCAAAATCAGTCTCTTTCTCTGCACCTAGGAGATAGACGCCTGACATCAGCAAACTTTCTTCGTTGTCGCGAATGCCCTGAATGTGAGCTTCCTTAATCTCTTCATTACTGTTTAAGCTCAAATAATCGTTTGTTTGCATAACAACGTCCCCAAGTTGAGGTCGCTGACCACAAATTGCGGGCTTCTTATCTGAGTTCGAGCTGATTCTATCTGCGATAAAATAGTCGTGCTTTTGTGTTATAAATTCTGGAAGAGCCTTTTTGATTTGTGTTAAGTGCATAACAGTTATTCTCTATGTAAATGAAATCATATGTCGGCCGATGCACTTATTTATTGCCGAACTAAGAAGAACTGTCACTATGGAATATTTATTTCTTTGGTATTGCCTGCAAAATGAACTATAGTCTCTTTTGATTAATTTGTTTTGTTTATACCTGTAGGGGGTCTAAGCAACATACTTTCGCTCGCATCCCTTCCTTTATTGATATTTATATCACAAAATTCTTATTAATGTGATATTAGTTCAGGCCAGTACATTTTTATAAAACCTGCACTCACCCAAATAACCGCTAAAGTCGCGACAGATAGTTCCAGGAACCCGAAATTGTGGAGCCAATGCCAGTGAGGATACTCCTCAGCAAAAAAGGTTGTTAGTCTGTGCATTGCGATTGAGCTGATCACCGACGGGAAGGTAATTGCGGCAATCGAAGGCTGAAACTTAAGTTTAAGCAATCGGAAATAACACAGGTAAATCAGCAGGGTCATGGTGATGGCAATCCCCGCAAGAGCACCCGTGAGTATAGGATCAGGTTCTGGGAAGTTCACTAAGTATGCCGATAATGTGAGGTTGATCGGTGCTGCCATGATGGCAATCGTGGGTCTGGCACGCTTTCTCAACATACCCTCAAATACTAGCCTGTAAAGAACCAGTGGAAGCATGAAAAAATAGATAGCGATACAAAAACTGGCAATAGTCTCGGAATATACGGTATGACCAAATTGCGTACCGGCAAGTGAACTACTGATAAGTCCCACCGGATATAAAAACCAACTGGGAACAATATTGGCAATCTTGAAATTTCGTATTTGGTAATAGAAGAATAATACTGCCATTAAAATGTGCAACGTGAGGGCTGCGAACCATAGCGGGTAGGCAATAACTGGTAGAATGACGGCAAGATAATCGCAGAGAATTAACAGTGCCATGCTCATAGGTGCCATTAGGCTGCCGGTCAGTGGGTTTTTTATATCGGCTGAAAATATATGGCCGTTTAGCAAATATTTTAGCAGAACTGGTAGCAGAAGTACTGCGCCGATTGATGCTAAGATGGGATGAATATTTTTGCCAAGGCCAGGAGCGTAGAGTGCCCAGGCGTGTCCCAGGCCAATCATCCCCAGAGCTAATGAAGCTTGGGAGGTCGGTACATTGTGAAACTGAGTCAGTCTTTTTAGGGCGGCAAAGCTAATGGTCACGAAGAGAGCTCTCTGTAATATCCTTATTATTATAACCCAGCTCGGTTTTTAACCGCTCTGGAAGTCTAGCCGTCTAATTATTGCATAGAATCAGCAATAATGCCCTCAGTTTTCTTTACGCGGTAGATCTTGTTGGCGAAGTTTCTCATTTTTGATAGTGCGGTGTAGCAGTTGACTGTATATAGGCTGACCTCCAAGAGACTGGGCGATGATTGTCGCTCCGACGGCGGTAATAATGAGAGGCAGGATCAGGTGATAGTTGTTTGTCATTTCAATCACCAGAAGAATGCCTGTAATAGGGGCTCGCACTGTAGCCGAAAATAGTGCTCCCATACCCGCAATGGCGAAAACACCGGGTTCTATGGGTAAATCAGGGAAAATGGCCTTCGCTGTAAGTCCGAAGGCGTAACCAAATGAGGTTCCCAACGCCAACATCGGCGCAAAGATCCCGCCAGGAGCACCGGAACCAAAGCAGATCAAAGTCGTCATTACACGGCCAATAAACAGTAACACCAGAACAGAGGCACTGAAGCTACCGTTGGTGATCTCTGGAATCAATCCAATACCGCCACCCGTCAATTCTGGAACATAAAGTAGGAGTAACCCAAAGGTACCGCCAATCATGGATCCGGTGATTAAAAAGCGTTTCAGGTCGTTTTTGTGGATGTGCACAAACAGATCTTGAAATACGGTGACCAGTTTATTGAAAGCAACACCAAAAACGCCAAACAGAGCTCCTAAAAGCAAAAATAACCACAGAACATTCAGGTCCGGTGAACCATACTGTGGCATGGTGATGACGGCGCTCTGTCCATTGATATAACGAAACACAATTGTCGCCGTCACTGCTGAGATCAGGACTGCTTTTATGGAAATCAGTGAATAGCGAAAATGTGGCCGCATTTCTTCAAAGACAAACATGATACCTGCGAGCGGAGCGTTGAACGCCGCCGCGAGCCCGCCTGCGGCGCCGGACGCCAATAGGGTGTGACGGCTATCGTCGTTCTTAACACGAAAGATATCGGTGACCATTCGGGCGATGTTACCTCCCATTTGCACTGTCGGGCCTTCACGTCCCAGAACCATCCCCGAGCCAAGTGCTCCTAGTCCACCAAAAAACTTAACCGGCAGTACTCGCCACCAACGAACAGGTCGGATGTTATCCATAGCACCTTCAATCTCAGGTATCCCTGAACCTGCAGCCTCAGGAGCGAACTTGTGAACCAGAAAATAACCTATGAAGGCAAGTAATGCACTAATGAGAAATGCGGATAACCAAAGCGGTAACACGGAGCCAATTTCGTCACGTAACCAGTCGGTACGGGTTTCAGTAACGAAATGTACCCCCAGTTCAAACAAGGTTCCTACTAACCCAGCCAGAACACCTACCACACAAGAAAGCAAAAGGACAGAAATGGGGGTTGTGTCTCTGGAGAGAAATTGGTTAATCGTGCCTTTTGGGACATGAGCGAGCAACGATTGTTTGATTCTTTCTCTCTTTGTCATTGGATTATTGGACCTTAATTGCGCCGAATGGAATTGAATGCATAGCTAAAATTATACGGCTTCCCGAATTCGGCGACAGTGGCAAGAATGAAAAGTAGTATTTCAATATTAGCTATGGGCGATACGAGGATGGTTTGTGAGTCAGATCATTGTATTTATCTTGTAAAACTGGAATTTTGTACCATATTTAGAGTGTAGGGTATGTATTCTACAAGCACGGAGGATTTGAAAACCCTGCATACAATTTGGATGTGCTACAAACAGATACTACAGCCTCGTAAATTATCTCAACCACGACAACAGGTTTAGAGATTCGCGAACTCACGATTGAGTAACGAGGGATAAAGGCGCGCGCAAGGTGCGCCTTTTGTCTTTTCGAATTCAGCTACATATTTTGCCACTTCTAGTTCATTTTTAATCCCAGCCGTCTTAAAACATCACTTTAGACTCATTTCGACGGCAAGACTCACGCTGCCTGGATACCGAAGGAGCTAGAACCTCAAAGTCACTTAGGTATATACTTCATTTATGACATGATACAGAGTGAGCACTATGCAAAATCAAGTACCTACAAACATAATCACCGGTTTCCTGGGCGTTGGAAAAACGACCGCTATTCTGAACTTACTTAAGGCAAAATCCGATGATGAGAACTGGGCAGTGTTGGTGAATGAGTTTGGAGAAGTAGGGATCGATGGTGCCATGATGGCGGAAGGTGGCGCTCTCATCAAAGAAGTGCCAGGAGGGTGCATGTGCTGTACTGCTGGCGTTCCTATGTCAGTCGGTATCAACGCTCTGCTGAGACAGAAACCCGACCGACTGATTATTGAACCCACAGGACTCGGGCATCCAAAACAGGTAATGAAAACATTGACGTCAGAGCAATATGAGAACTACATCGATCTAAAAGCAACCATCGCTTTGGTTGATCCGAGAAATTTGTCTGATGATAGGTACCTGTCCAATGCCAACTTCAATGATCAACTCGGTGTTGCGGATGTCATCATTGGTAATAAGATCGACCAGTGTAGTGCTGAAGATATCGATGTGTTTAATGACTGGGTAACAGATCAGGAGCCAGCCAAGATTTTCCACAAGCTGGTTAAGAACGGTGCTTTACCGCTTGAGATACTTGATATTGAACGTCGACTTGCCACTGAAAGGAGCGGGACAAATCACCAACAGGAACTGCACGATCATAGTGATTTGGAACCGGTGTTTGAGCTACCTCCGGAAAAACCTTTTATACGCCGAGAAAACCAAGGTCAGGGTTATTTTAGTTGTGGCTGGATAGTCGGGGCGGAACATAAGTTTGATTTTGAGCAGTTATTTTCTATGTTTAGCGACTTACAGGCGGAGCGTGTGAAAGCTGTGGTCAACACAGACAAGGGTTGTTTTGCTTTTAATGTCGCCAATCGTGTTGTTTCGGTCAATCAAATGTCATTGGAAGGATACGAGTCACGTATTGAGGTTATCGATACCGAATTGCTTCCGTGGGAGCAGTTAGAGACTATTTTGCTTCGTTTGTGCGGTCTAGCTTAATCTCAGGCTCTTTTGAACTATGCAGAGCTCTGAGGTTTTGGAAGCCGCTTCGGCAAGGCAGATCATCGACGTACACTGGTTGCGCTCGCTTGATGGTGCCGCCAAGTGCTATGGACTGAATATTGCTGATGGGATTCACCAGTGGCCAGAGCAATTGGCACGTACCAAAGTGTCACTAGACATGCTGGAGGCGGCAATAGAAGTCGTCGCGAAGCATCCAAGAGCGTTTGATATTGTTATCGATGCCGGGACCAGCATTACCGCCATGTGCTCTGGCGTATTAGGGGCGTTTCTTTACAGTGCCCCCAGTGTCGATGCAATGCTAAAGTACTTTGAACAGTTTTCTTTCGTGTTTTGTCCGGCCGTCAAGTTGGTTTTTATCCATAGGCAAAACGAAAAATCTGAGCTTTGGATGCTAAGGCATGATGACGATAAAGGCGTGCCGACGTTCTCTAATCTTGGCTTCAGTTACTATTGTATCGCCCTTATTACCTTCATTCGCTCTACCCAAAAGGAAAGCTGCACGGTTGAGTTCTTCTTTGAAAGCGATCCTTTAGACGAGGATGTACTGGCGGATCTTGAGCAACGTTTTGATTGCCGAATATTTTATGGACATAAGATCCGTCGAATCGCTTTACCGAGTTGGTATGTGAATAAAGTCAGCTCTTACGCAAATCCGGAGCTGAATGCGACGTTGGTCGCGCCAATGCACTTCAGTGCAAAGAGCGCATTGAATTCCAGTTTGGCTGAACAGGTATTTGCGGTGTTTAAGCAGTATGCTATGGATGATTTAACTCTAGATACGGTGGCAGCACATTTTCATATGAGCAGTCGCACGCTAATGAGAAAACTGGGTGCCCAGTCGCTCTCATTTCGTAGCTTGTTAGACAGCTATAAGCTGGAAAAAGCGATATCGTTGTCAGCCAATCCGAACACAAATCTGACTCAAATTGCTCTGGAGTTGGGATTTAGAGATTTGAGTTCCTTTTCCAGAGCGTTTAAGCGCTGGACGGGGGAAACGCCAAAGTCTCTGTTTAAGGGAAGGTAGTCTCGAACGACATCTCTCATGAAGTGATTTGGAAAAGGTAGCTGGCAAGCCAGACGATTCAGACGCTGGCGTCTGAAAAAAGATTGTCATTGGCCTGGCACTGTCTCAAGGTTCGTAAAGAGTGAGCGAACCACTGTGCGTAGCAAAGGCTGAAAAGATGACGATAATTTGTGCATGACGATTAAGGTTCAAATGAAAAACACCGAGCTAAATCTGATACCTGTTTTTGTGGCTATTTATGAGGAACAGAGTCTCTCTGGAGCTGCTTCCCGATTAGGGATAAGCCAACCTGCGGTGAGTAAAGCGCTAAAACGCTTACGTGAAATCTATGATGATTCATTGTTTCACCGAAATGCCAGTGGAGTGGAACCAACAACGTTTGCCAACGACGTTTATCCGGCGTTGGCTACCTCGTTGAAGAACTTCAACTCCACGCTTGAGGCTTCGAGGGACTTCAATCCCAAAACGTCGACAAAGACTTTTTCCATTGCATCAGTTTCTGCAGCTAACTGCGCTGCTATACCTGAGTTATTGGTGCGTTTGGCCAAAATCGCGCCCAAAATTTCGTTGGAAGTACACCCATTGTTCACTGAAGATCATGAATCTGACCTCCGTTTACAGCGTTATGATTTGGTGATTGATCGAAGTCGCAAGGAGATAACAACGCTTAAGTCTCAGGAAATTTTTAAAGATAAGTTGTACGTTGTCGCCGCAAAAGACCATCCCCGCCTAACTGGTGACTGTCTGACTACAGAGCAATATCTGGCAGAGCAACACGTTGTTATGGCTCGCTGGCATACCAGGAAAAGCTTCTTTGATGAAACGGACCTACCGGAGTTCGGCAAACGTAAGATTATATATCGAGCCGCTGGAGAAGTGGACATGTTGCCAGTGATCAGTCGTACTGAGGCGATTGGAATGGTAACACACTCTACTTATAGTCAGTTTTCCTTAGGATTAGGTGTTAAAGCCTTTCCAATGCCTTTTGGTCCTTCTGAATATGGATTGAGCATGCTTTGGCATCCAAGTCGAAACTCCGATTCCGCTCATCAGTGGCTGAGGCAGCAGATCGTGAAGATCGCCAGTAAGTTGCCGCAGTAACCCTGTTGCAATGGAAAGGAGAAATCCCGGCAGCGTGTGGAAATGTGCAGTTCGTGATCACCTAGACAGGTACATTTTGTCGTAGTTTGGAATGTAGCTTTCCCATATCGCAGGGTCACCAATGTGGGCTTTCAATTCATTGATGAACTCTGTGACCAGAAGAGTTTGCTTTCGATGTGGGTAGATTGCATAAATGCCAGTATCCATTGTTGAAAGATGATAGTCAGTAAGTAGCGGTACTAACCCAAGCTCATCAATGGGTTTTTCCAGATTGAATAGATCAATAACCGAGAAGCCAAGCCCATCCTGCACTGCCGCCATCATAGTTCGAACATCGCTGACTTTGTAGTTACCCTGCATTTTAAACGACCTTAGTGTCGTTCCGTTGGGCTTGTCACTCATTTTAAAAGTATCAAGGCAGACATTGCCATTGTTATATATAACCGCTGGCAGGGCAATCAAAGCTTCCGGTGACTCAGGAACACCGTATTTTTTGACAAAACAGCGCGAGGCAACGACGGCAAAGTTGGTGTTGGCAATTTTTCTGGCTATAAGATTAGAATCGGTAAGCGTACCCATACGTATCGCGAGGTCGTAGTGGTTCGCTATAATATCTGTCCGACGATCATCGAGATGTAAAACTACCTGAACGTCGGGGTATTTCTTGATAAAGCGGCTAATAACAGGTTGCAGGTATTGCTGGCCGAGAAATACCGCTGAGACGATACGAATGATTCCCTTGGGTTCAGACTGATAAGAATCGGCGATACTCTTAATGTTGGTCAAAGACTCAAGAAACACATGTGTTTCAGCGAGTATGTCTTCACCAGCAGACGTCAGTGAAAACGATCGCGTCGAACGATTGAGCAGTTGTACGCCAAGTGATTCTTCAAGTTTCTTTATCTGTTTTGACAAGGCTGAACTGTCCATATTGTTGAGTAATGCGGCCTTGGCAAAAGAGCCTTGCTGGACGACATCGACAAACAAACTGAGCTGTTGGGTGATAGACATTAAAGTAATCCCGACTGGAATAGAGATCTAACCATAATAGTGAAGTGAGTAAGGGAAAGAAAGAGCACTGTATTCCAGAGTTTTCAGTGGCAGACTGAAGAAATAGTCGTCGCTGGGGTAGTGTCGTACACCATATTGCAACATACTTCGAGCTGCACGAGATTAATGAGCTACGCATCAAGAACTGATGTTAAAAACTGGCATGGCAGCAAAAGTTGGCTACGGTTAGAGTGACATCTCTAACGATAAGGAGGATCCGATGGACTGTAGCTCGCTTGCGATATGTATGAACATTAATGGTTCCAACATTACTCTTGCGTGGGGGCCAAATAAGTCTAAGCAGCAGTGTTTGGACGAATACCACAGCATCGCTGCCGATCTGAACGCAAAGAGTTATGTTCTTATGCTTAAAGATCACCGTGACTCGTCATTGGAAAAACCCATTTCTAGTCGGCAGGCTCGAGAACTAATAGACGAGTGGCAGGATATCCAAAACGGCTTAAATCAGGATCTGGATATCCACTGGTAGTCATTTTAGGTGTACGGGCTCGTATTCGATTTGATAAGCCTGCTGATAAGTCACGACCAACTCGTACAGACGACCTGTTGCTATCGTTACTCAGAACTGGACAAAAACAATCGAGTTTCCTCTGATTCTAACCTATGCCAGACAGCCATCACTCTCACGAAAGTGAGGATCGCCTAAAGCGCGTAGCTAACTGAAAATAAAGATTTATACTCAAGTAACCTCAAGATGCTTGTTCAGCGAGAATTACTTGGCTTCTAGGCGCGGCAGTGATTT
>NZ_FNVG01000044.1 GCF_900107935.1 Vibrio hangzhouensis
CTCGACGCCGTTAACGTCACCCGAAGGGTCAGTTAACTCGTTTCCGCTCGACTTGCATGTGTTAGGCCTGCCGCCAGCGTTCAATCTGAGCCATGATCAAACTCTTCAATTTAAGATTTTGTCGGCTCAATGAATACTGAACATTACATAAAGTAATGTTTGAATTGACTGTGCTGAGTCTTTCGACTCAATGGTCACTTCGTTTCATTGAAACCTAATTTGATACCGAAGTATCTAATTTGATTATCATCAACGAGTGCCCACACAGATTGATAGGTTTATATTGTTAAAGAGCATTCTCTTCACAACGTTGCGTTTCGCTTTCCGTTTGAAGAGGCGGCCATTCTAGCGGGATAATCTTCAGTGTCAAACACTTTTTTAATTTATTTTTTGAAGTTTTCAAAAACAAATTTCAGATTATCCTTTTGGCTAGTTGCCTGACTGACTCTGCGCTCAAACCCTTGTGGGCTCTGCCGTGTCAGTGAGGACGCATTATAGAGATCCGGATCACGTTGGCAAGCGTTTTTTTAGAAAAAATGGAAAAATAATGGTTAAGCGATTCTTTTTCAGCCAAAGCCTTATTTATCCCACTTTATCCTAACTTTGATGACAAGTTATCCACAGAGTTATTAAAAAAGGAGGGTTTCCCCTCCTTTTCTATCCCATTAAAACATCTGGTTAGATACCTGAACCATCTTGCTCTACATCATCCTCATGAAGACCACATTCACGCTTTAGTCCATTAAAGCGAGTTTCTTCTTCTTTCATTCCAGGTCTCCACTTTTCAGTAGAGTGTGTGTCACCAATAGACAGATACCCTTGATCACGCAGTGGGTGATAACTCAGATCGTGCTTCATCAAATACTCATGCACCTGCTTATTAGTCCAATCGATAATAGGAAGAAATTTAAATCTACCACTTTGGATCGCTAATACCGGCAGGCTGGCACGGCTCTCAGCCTGTTCTCTTCTCAAACCAGAGAACCAGGTCTGAACATTCAGCTCTTGAAGTGCTCGTTTCATGGGTTCAACTTTATTGATTTGATTGTATCGTTTGATACCTTCTAACCCTTGCTCCCACAACTTCCCATATTTGGACTCCTGCCAAGCCGGACTCAATTCCGCTCTATATATATGCAGGTTCAAGTTAAGCTTCTGCTGCAAGTCATCAATGAAGCGATAGGTTTCCGGAAACAGGTAGCCCGTATCGGTCAGAACAACGGGAATCTCGGATTCAACCTCACTGACAAGATGAAGCATAACCGCAGCCTGAACACCGAAGCTTGAGCTCAGTATGTGTTGACCTGGCAGGTTCTCAATCGCCCACTTAACTCTTTCTTGCGCTGATAGTGCTTCGAGCTGAGCATTTAGCTCTGCCAATTTCAGGATTTGCTCCGTCTTAGTTAACGACAACAAATCCTGTAAGGATGTGTTTTCTTCGAGTTTAAGCATAGAAGTCCCTTTTCGACACTTTGATTTCCTCGATGATCCCAGCACGAATCACGAAGTCTCCAAACGCTTCGCCACTTTCACGCTGTGCAGCCCATTGGCCAACCAATGAGTCGATTTCTTCCAGGATTTGAGCGTCCGTAATGTTTTCTTTATACATTTTCGGTACACGGGTTCCCGCTTTATTGCCTCCCAAGTGAAGGTTATAACGTCCAGGAGCCTTACCTACTAAGCCAATTTCAGCCAACATCGCTCGACCACACCCGTTCGGGCAACCGGTAACACGAAGGATGATGCTCTCTTGTTGAGGAATTTGATGTTTGTCCAGAATGGCTTCTACATCCGTCACAAATGATGGCAAGAATCGCTCTGCTTCTGCCATTGCCAGCGGGCAAGTCGGGAAAGCAACACAAGCCATAGAGTTTTTACGCTGCTCTGAGACTGAATCATCCATCAAGCCATGTTCGCGAGCGATTTTTTCAATCTTGGTTTTGTTGGTTTTAGACACTTTGGCAACGATCAAGTTTTGGTTGGCCGTCATTCTGAAATCGCCTTTATGTATTTTGGCAATTTCGGCAACACCTGTTTTCAGTGGCTTGCCTGGATAATCCAGTAGTCGTCCATTCTCAATAAACAGGGTCAGGTGATGTTTACCATCAATACCTTCAACCCAACCAATACGATCACCACGGTCGGTAAACTCATACGGTCGGCTATCGCCAAACTGAACACCCGCGCGTTTTTCAACTTCCGCTTTGAATACATCAATACCCACTCTGTCTAATGTGTATTTCGTTTTCGCATTCTTACGGTTTGAACGGTTACCCCAATCTCTTTGTGTCGTCACGACTGCCGCCGCAACATCCAACGTATTTTCAAGCGCAACAAAACCAAAATCATCGGCACGTCTTGGATACGTCGAGGTGTCACCATGCGTCATGGCCAGGCCACCACCCACCAACACGTTGAAGCCCACCAGCTTGCCGTTTTCAGCAATAGCTACAAAGTTAAGATCGTTAGCATGAACATCTACGTCATTCTGCGGAGGGATTACAACGGTCGTTTTGAACTTACGTGGTAGATAGTGCTTGCCCAGAATTGGCTCGTCTTCTTCCGTTGTTTCCACTTTCTCACCGTCTAACCAGATCTCGGCATAGGCTCGGGTCTGCGGCAATAAATGTTCACTGATTTTCTTGGCCCACTCATACGCTTCTTGATGAAGTTCTGATTCGACCGGGTTAGTGGTACACAGTACGTTACGGTTAACGTCACCCGCTGTCGCTATCGAATCAATACCGATCGAGTTCAGCGTCTGGTGCATCAGCTTAATATTCGGCTTCAGTACACCATGAAACTGGAAGGTTTGACGTGTTGTCAGACGAATACTTCCATATAGAGAGTGGTCGGTTGCGAACTCATCGATCGCTAACCACTGAGCTGGAGTAATTATGCCGCCGGGCATACGTGCCCGTAGCATCACATTATGCAGGGGCTCCAGCTTCTGCTTCGCTCGCTCGTTTCTTATGTCACGATCGTCTTGTTGATACATACCGTGGAAGCGAATAAGCTGAAAATTGTCTGCAGTAAACCCACCTGTAATTCGATCCTGCAGATCCGCTTCAATCGTGCCGCGGAGCAGGTTACTTTGGGCTTTCAGGCGCTCGTTATCAGATAGCGGCCCTAACTCTTCACCAAGAACTTCTTGAATAGTGGCTGTTTGCTTGCTCATTAGTACACATCCTTCTGATAACGTTTTGCTTTTCTTAGTTCGTTGACAAATTCCTCTGCCTGCTCGGCGCTTTGACCACCATGGACTTTGACGATTTCAATCAATGCGCTATGGACATCTTTGGCCATATGATTAGCATCACCACAGACATAGATATGCGCGCCTTCTTCAAGCCACTGCCACACCTGTTGACCTTGTTCTAGCAAGCGGTGTTGTACATACACTTTTTCGTGTTGATCACGGCTGAATGCTACATCCAGACGATTAAGCACGCCCGACTTGAGGTATTTTTGCCACTCAACTTGATATAGGAAATCCTGAGTAAAGGTGCGATCACCAAAGAACAGCCAGTTTTTGCCTTTGTCTCCCTGATTATCACGCTCTTGGATAAAGCTTCGGAATGGGGCAATACCCGTACCAGGACCAACCATAATAACTGGCGTATCACCATTCTCCGGCAGTTTGAAGTTGTTGTTGTGCTCTACGAACACTTTGACTTCACCGCCCTCTTCAAGTCCATGTGACAAGAAGTGAGAAGCTCCACCAAAGCGACTCTCTTCGCCAACCTGATATTCCACCAGGCCAACCGTCAAGTGCACTTCTTCATCCACTTCTTCCTGACTAGAAGCAATGGAGTAGAGTCTAGGTGTCAATCGGCGCAATAAAGAGAGAAGTTGTTCCGCATCCAGTTTTGCTTTCTTTTCTTTAAAGACATCCAACACCTGAGTATTCGATGCATACTCGCGCAGTTTGTCTTTATCACTCGCTAATTTCAGCAGTTTCTTGCTATCAGAGAGCTCTGCGAATTGTGACACTAACTGAGGGTTTGAAGCGGTCACTTCATAGTGGCGAATCAGCGCAGATCGGATCGACAGGCTTTCACCATCCACCTCGACGCTTTCGATGCCCGACAAGCCTACTTGAGCCAGAATTGCGTCAACAAGTGTGCTGTTATTTTCAAACCAGACACCCAGTGCGTCACCAGGTTTATAGCTAATACCTGAACCCTCTAGGTCAATCTCTACATGTCGAACGTCTTTGCCCGAGTCTCGCCCGGTAATTTTCTGGCTGGTTAATAAGGTGGCAGTATACGGATTTTTTTTGGTGTAGCTTACCGGGGCTGCAGCATTGGCAACAGGCAATGTCACAACATCGGCTGCCTGTGAGGAAAGCTCATCTTTGACAACTTCCAATGCCTTAGCACGCCACTCGCCCGCCGCCGCATCGTAATCTACATCACAATCGACACGGTCGATAAATGGCGTCGCACCCAACTTAGTTAAGAAAGTGTCGAAGTCTTTGCCTGTCTGGCAGAAAAACTCATAGCTTGAGTCACCGAGACCAATCACACCATATTTGAGGTTAGGAAGCTTAGGCGCTTTTTTCGACTGCAAGAACTCATGCAGTTCAATCGCGTTATCCGGTGCTTCCCCTTCTCCATTGGTCGAGGCAACGATGATAACGTGAGTTTCTTTCGCCAGGTTCTTACCCTTGTAGTCACTCGCATCAAAAAGCTCCACGTCCATACCCAGAGCTGCGGCTTCTTCTTTCAGCTCTTCTGCAACACCTTTAGCGTTACCTGTTTGAGACGCAAAAATAATCGTCAATTTACCTGCAGGAGCAGCAGCGGTTGCGCTACTCACCGCGCTGGCGACTGGCGTCAGCTGCGCAGGTGCCTGCGCCTGACTCAGTCCCCAAAAATATCCGCTTACCCAAGCAAGTTGGTTTGAAGACAGTTGGCTCGAAGCTTGTTGTAACTGAGACAGCTGCTGATCATTAAGAGGAGCAGCCAGGTTTGGTAATTCTTGTGGTTGTGTATTTCTGTTTGATGACATGGTCACGACATCCCTAATCATTGCGTGACGATAGATTAACCAACCACCTTAATAACAAGAAAGAATAGATATGAATGTTTTATAACTTTTTGGAAGAAGGGAGAGCGCTACTTGGCAGCAATGCGTACCTCGGTAAAGCCCACTGCCAACGCGGATTTCGATGCTTTATCCAAATCATTGTACTGACACTCAGCTCCATGAATGTCTGTTAGCATCAAAAAGCCGCCCTGCTTATGACGAAATTCGACTATCCACCCCTCTTCGGTTGAAGAAGGTTCGATGATGGCCTCTGCCAGCAGGTCTTGGTGAAATAAGTGCTTCAACTCTGTAATTGTCATGGTTCCCTCCAGAGATAACAGCATAGCCGCATCCTCAGCGACTCTATTACTAACTATAGCAATTGCGCTTGTTCCTGTAGGGTTATTTGTTGCCGAAGTGTTAACTCGCGGGGGCGATCAGTCTTTTGTACAGCCAAATAGCAATCAAAAAGGCCACAATATAAGGCAATAGGTTTAGCACAATGCCGACCATACCAAGCATGAACATCACTGCAAATGAGACCAAAATCGCCAGCGTCACAGTAACAAAGGTGACACCAGTCATAACTAAAGTAGCAAGAAAGACTAATACAAATATGAGCTCAAACATAACATCTCCTGACCGAACGTCTTGTTCTGGATTAACAGCCTACGTGAATACTAACGTAGTATTGCAGGAAACATTCCAAGTTTGCCTATATAGCTAGTTCATTGATTTTAATGTATAAAAAACTCCAACTTGCTATCAGCATAGTTGGAGTTGGTATTCTTCGCCAAGAGGTTGGTCAATTATACATCTAGCTCTGAAGGAATTTTCGCTAACGCAGTTTCCAGCACTTCAATGCCCGCCCCTTTCTTATGAGCGTTCTCACTGATATAGCGGCGCCACTGTCTTGCCCCCGGCATCGCCTGGAACAAACCAATCATATGACGGGATATGTGCCCCAGATAAGAACCATTCGCCAACTGTCGCTCTATGTATGGGTACATCTCTTCAACAATTTGCTTACGCTTTTTCACTGGCGTGTCCAAACCGAAGATAAGCTGATCTACCTGGGCAAGAATGTATGGGTTCTGATAAGCCTCACGACCGATCATCACACCATCAAGGTGTTGTAGATGCTGTAGAGATTCCTCTAGCGTTTTTACACCACCGTTAACCGCCACATTCAGATGTGGAAAGTCTTTTTTGATTTGGTAAGCGCGAGGGTAATCCAAAGGTGGGATCTCACGGTTTTCTTTCGGACTAAGTCCACTCAGCCAGGCTTTACGTGCGTGAATGGTAAACTGATCCACACCGCCTTTCTCAGAGACCGTCGATACAAACTTAGTCAAAAATTCATACGAGTCTTGATCGTCGATACCAATACGCGTCTTTACGGTCACTGGAATATCAACCACTTCACGCATCGCTGCTACACATTCAGCCACCAAGTCTGGCTCTGCCATTAAACAAGCGCCGAAACGACCGTTCTGTACGCGATCCGATGGACAACCTACATTAAGGTTAACTTCATCATAGCCACGCTCCTGCGCTAACTTAGCACAGGTTGCCAAATCGGTCGGATTAGAACCGCCCAACTGTAGCGCAACCGGATGTTCCTCTTCATTGAATGCTAAGAAGTCACCTTTACCATGGATAATGGCACCCGTAGTCACCATCTCGGTATACAGCAATGTCTGTGACGACAGCAAACGGTGGAAGTAGCGACAATGTCTATCGGTCCAATCGAGCATCGGTGCCACGGAAAGGCGTGAAGCATGATACATAGTAGTCTCTCGCATCAATAAAAAAGTAAACTAGCTGAAACTGTCAGCAATAAAGAGGCGGGATTATACAGAGCTAGAGGGTTGGCGGCAAATTACACGATGAGACTAACGATCTACTCTGCGAATTAGTATAAAATGAGAGTACTTCGTTTAGATAGGTGACCATGTGAATCAGCAGTTAATCCAACAATTAGAAGATATTTGTTCCTCCCGGGGCATCCGTCTCACTCCTCAGCGCCGGCGAGTGTTTGAGCTCATTTGTGAGAATAAGAAAGCCTCAAGTGCCTATGAACTGTTGGAACAACTGAAGGTCAGTGAACCGCAGGCTAAGCCTCCTACCGTATATCGCGCATTAGACTTCCTGTTGGAACAAGGGTTTATTCACCGTGTCGAATCCACCAACAGCTTCGTGTCCTGCTGTTCATTTGGTGAGCAAAAGCACTTCTCTCATTTATTGATTTGTGACAAATGCGGTAATGTCGTTGAACTACAAGATGATATTCTGATAGCCTTGTTGAATAACAACGTTGATAAATACGGCTTCCAGTTTTCTAACCACGTTATCGAATCTCATGGCATCTGTCAGACGTGTTCGTCATTGGAAGAACAAGATAAATAGAAGAAGTTATGCGCGCTGAATTTGTAAATCCGTTTTTGGCCTCATTAATGAATGTGCTGAAAACAATGGCGACGATGGAGATCACTCCATTAAAGCCAAGAATTAAGAAAGATGAAATTGCACGTGGTGACGTATCTGGTCTTATCGGCATGGTAGGGGCCCAAACCCGCGGTTCTATGTCCATCACTTTTGAAGAAAGTCTGGCGCTGGAAATTATGCAAAATATGCTGGGTGAGAAACCTCATGGTCTCAATGAAGAAGTCACCGATATGGTGGGTGAGATCACGAATATGGTCACTGGCGGAGCGAAACGTATTCTGGCCGAGAATGGCTTTGACTTTGATATGGCGACTCCGGTTGTGGTTTCCGGTAAAGGGCACACCATTCGACATAAGTGCGATGGCGCTATCATCATCATGCCGTTCACCTCTGAATGGGGTAATGCCTTTATCGAGATCTGTTTCGAATAGAACCTTGTATAGTCACTCAAAATTAAAAAAGGCTCCCTTGGGAGCCTTTTTGTTTTGTCAGAGCTTTCTTCTCAGCAACAACATCGCGATGGTCAAAAAGACCAGACTGGGACCCAATGCACCAAATAACGGAGAAATTCCATAAACCAGACTCACGGGCCCAAAAAACTCACTTGAAATGTAAAAGGTAAAGCCTGCAACAACGCCAGACAAGATTCGCGCTCCCATGGTCACGCTTCGTAACGGACCAAAAACAAATGACAGCGCCATTAACATCATAACGGCGACAGATACCGGCTGAGTTGCCTTGCGCCAGAATGCCAACTCATAACGTGATGCATCTTGCTCTGAGTCTTTCAGATACTGGGTATAATCCCACAGTCCGCTCAACGGCAGTTCGTTAAGATCGACGGTCACAATCGCCAACTTATTCGGCACCAAAGTTGTTTGCCAGATATCGGATTCCAGTGTTTGCTTCGACAGTACCTGCTCGTTTGACATGTCAGTGATCTGGATATCGTGCATTTCCCATCGATTGTCACCCAGATAGTCCGCTCTTTCCGCAAATAGCGTACTCGCCAGCTGTTTATTTGGGTCAAAGCGCCAGAGGTTTAACCCTTCAATACTGTCACCATTAACCTTTGAGATAAAAATGAAGTCATTAGCGTCTCGCGCCCAGACCCCATTTCGAACAGACACAATGCTGCCCCCTGACGTGGCCTGAAGGCGAAGATCGCGAGCCATTTGTTGTGTCGTCGGTGCCCCCCACTCTCCCAGTGCCATGACAACAATCATCAGTGGGACTGCCGTTTTCAACACCGAAAAGCCGATACGAACTTTTGAGATCCCTGCAGCTTGCATGACCACCAACTCAGAGCTGCTTGCCAGCATACCTAACCCGACCAAAGAACCAAGCAAAGCAGCCATAGAGAAAAACAATTCAATATCACGCGGCATACCCAAGAGCACGAAATACAATGCCGACAACATGGTGTAGCTGCCTTCACCAACGGCGCGCAACTGTTCGACAAATTTAATCACCGCAGATAGACCAACAAAGACTGATAGCACCAGCAGGATTGTAGTGATGATGGTTTTACCGACGTAAACATCTAATATTCTGAACACGATCTACGCTACCTCTTGCCTTTTAAACTGCTTACGGCGCCACTTTTCTCTAAACTTCCTCACCGGTACCGTATCCCAGGTATTCACAGAAATTGCGGCGACTAGCAACGCAAAATTCACCGGCCACAGGCCAATATAGGTAGGGATTGCACCATCTTCTAATGAAGATTTCATCGCACTGATCGCCATAAAGTAAGCGAAGTAAACCAAGATTGCAGGCCCCATTTTGGCAAACTTACTCTGACGCGGGTTCACCGCAGACAACGGCACCACCAGCATAGTAAGCAAAGGAATACAGACCACCAGAGAAATCCGCCAATGCAGTTCTGCTTGTGCTTTCGGAGCTGGATTTGACAATAAATCCAATGTCGGTATCGCCATCCAGGAGCGACCACGCTGCTTCACCTCTCGTTGGCCAATCACACCCTCATAGTCCGAAAACTCGGTAATCATGTATTCAAGGCGTGTGGGTACCCCTTCATAACGGACACCATCGTAAAGCGCTATGACTTGTCGGCCATCACTCAGCTCTTTCACGTCTCCCGACTTCGCCGAAATAACACTCGGTAAGATAGAGTCTCGCGGGCTGAGTTGGGCCACAAATACATTCTCCAGCTTACGATTACGGATATCATCAATGAAGACGACTGAAGATCCATCTGGCGTACGCTGAAAGCTACCCTTCTGCAGCAACTCCACAGAGTTTTCCGATGCCAGTTTCTCGCGTATCTGTACTTCCTGCTCTTGAGTCCATGGTGCCAGCCAGAACGCGTTGAAGCCCGCTAGAGTCGTCGTAATGAGGGCCAGATACATGGCCGCACGAATCAGAAACTTGTTGCCAATACCGGTCGCATTCATGACGGTAATTTCACTTTCGGCATACAAGCGACCAAAAGTCACTAATATGCCGATATAAATACTAAGCGGGAACATCAGCAGCCCCATAGTGGGCATACTTATTCCAGCCAGAGTCATAATCAGTCCAGCCGGAATATCTCCGTCGGACGCATCAGCAAGCACTTGGATAAATTGACGGCTGAAAAACACTAAAAAGAGCACGAAAAAGATGGCTAATTGGCTCTTAACTGTTTCTCTGATCAAATATCTAACAATAATCACAGTGAAAACACCTATACAAAACTTGTTTTTTTGATTGAATCGCTATAGTTTTCGGATAAACCTTTTATTTTTTACTTTTTTGATCGATTCTTATCTTTAGATTATAGGCCGAAATGGCTTCTAGGATTCAAGCATTAAGAATCGATTATCTAACATTTAGTTCTATTTGTCTTTAGGATGTAGGAGTACGCATGGAGTTTAGTGTTAAAAGTGGCAGCCCAGAGAAGCAGCGTAGTGCATGCATCGTCGTAGGCGTATTTGAACCACGTCGTCTCTCTCCGGTTGCAGAGCAGCTTGATAAAATCAGCGATGGCTATATTAGCTCTTTGCTACGCAGAGGTGACTTAGAGGGTAAGCCAGGTCAAATGCTACTGCTGCATCAAGTACCTGGAGTCCTGTCTGAGCGCGTTCTGCTCGTGGGCTGCGGTAAAGAGCGCGAGCTAGGCGAGCGTCAATACAAAGAAATCATTCAAAAAACCATCAGCACGCTTAACGAAACGGGTTCAATGGAAGCGGTATGTTTCCTGACTGAACTACACGTAAAAGGCCGCGATACATACTGGAAAGTTCGTCAAGCGGTAGAGGCAACAAAAGACGGCCTTTACACCTTTGACCAGTTTAAGAGCAACAAACCAGAGACACGTCGTCCACTGCGCAAGCTGGTGTTCAACGTGCCGACTCGCCGTGAGCTGAGTCTGGGTGAAAAAGCAATTTCTCACGGTCTGGCTGTCGCTTCAGGTGTGAAAGCATCAAAAGACCTTGGCAACATGCCACCAAACATCGCCAATCCAGCTTACCTGGCATCTCAGGCTCGTCGTCTGGCTGATGACTACGAGACCGTCACCACGAAGATCATCGGTGAGCAGGAAATGGAAAAACTTGGAATGACGTCTTACCTGGCTGTAGGTCGTGGTTCTAAGAATGAATCCATGATGTCTATCATGGAGTACAAGGGCAACCCGGACTCTGACGCTAAGCCGATCGTATTGGTTGGTAAAGGCCTTACTTTCGATTCAGGCGGCATCTCGCTAAAACCGGGTGAAGGCATGGACGAGATGAAGTACGACATGTGTGGTGCGGCATCAGTATTCGGTACCATGAAAGCGCTCGCTAAGTTAAACCTACCTATTAATGTGGTGGGTATTCTTGCGGGCTGTGAAAACATGCCGGGTAGCAACGCATACCGTCCAGGCGACATCCTAACAACGATGTCAGGTCAAACGGTTGAAGTTCTGAACACCGATGCAGAAGGTCGTTTGGTGCTGTGTGACGCGTTAACTTATGTTGAACGTTACGAGCCAGAGTGTGTTGTTGACGTAGCGACTCTAACTGGTGCTTGTGTTATTGCATTAGGTCATCATATCAGTGGCGTTATTTCTAACCACAACCCACTGTCCCATGAGTTGGTTAATGCTTCAGAGCAGTCGGGTGACCGAGCTTGGCGTCTACCAATGGCCGATGAGTACCAAGAGCAATTGGCAAGTCCATTTGCAGATATGGCCAACATTGGCGGCCGTCCTGGCGGTACTATCACAGCAGGCTGCTTCCTGTCTCGTTTCACCAAGAAATACAACTGGGCTCACCTGGATATTGCAGGTACAGCTTGGAAATCAGGAAAAGCGAAAGGCTCTACCGGTCGACCTGTCTCGCTGCTTGTCCAATTCTTGTTGAACCGCAGTGGCCAGGAAACTGAAGAATAAACAGAAGGGCCGCAAGGCCCTTTTTTAATGCTTGTCGATACATCGGTTAGGTGACGAAAATGAATACCGCAACCTTCTACATTATCAAAGAAGACTCTGAACAAGCCTCTTTGCAGGGATGGTTTGCTTATGTGCATTTTCTATGTCGTCACTTTACGACTCAGGGCGCAAAACTGTTTGTAAACTGTACAGACCGCTCCGAAGCAGAACAACTGGCCGAACACTTCTGGCAAATTGAACCTGAGCAGTTCGTTGCACATAACCTGGTGGGTGAAGGGCCAAAAAACGGCACGCCTGTCGAGATAGGCTTTGAAGGTCTGAAACCCAGTTGGAATCGACAACTCGTAATAAATTTGGCTAATAGTCACTCAACCTTTGCGCACTCCTTTGGACAAGTGGTAGACTTCGTCCCTTGCGAAGAAAAAGCGAAGCAAGTTGCGCGAGAAAGGTATAAAATTTACCGTCAAGCGGGCTATCAGCTACAAACCATTGAGATTCAACATTCAGAATCCTAATCAAGGTCAATCCTTATAAGTAAGCGTGAAAAACTCTCGTTTATTTATAAGGTTTGGCAAATTTCTTTCACAGATTAAAGTAAGTATCCAAGAAAGCTATGGAAAAGACATATAACCCACAATCTATCGAACAAGCTCTGTACAAGACTTGGGAAGAGAAAGGCTACTTTAAGCCACACGGTGACACGACTAAAGAATCATACAGCATCATGATCCCGCCACCGAACGTCACTGGTAGCTTACACATGGGTCACGCATTCCAGGATACTATCATGGATACGCTAATCCGTGCTGAACGTATGAAGGGCAAAAACACCCTTTGGCAGGTAGGTACTGACCACGCTGGTATCGCAACCCAAATGGTTGTTGAGCGTAAAATCGCGGCAGAAGAAGGCAAAACTAAGCACGATTATGGTCGTGAAGCTTTCATCGACAAAATCTGGGAATGGAAAGGCGAATCTGGTGGCACTATTACTAAACAGCTTCGTCGCCTGGGTGCTTCTGTAGACTGGGATCGTGAACGCTTTACTATGGATGACGGTCTGTCTAACGCCGTTCAAGAAGTATTTGTTCGCCTATACGAAGACGATTTGATCTACCGTGGTAAGCGCCTGGTTAACTGGGATCCTAAACTGCACACAGCCATCTCAGATCTAGAAGTCGAAAACAAAGATAAAAAAGGCCACATGTGGCACTTCCGCTACCCACTAGCGGATGGCGTTAAGACTGCTGAAGGTAAAGACTACATCGTTGTTGCGACAACTCGTCCAGAAACCATGCTTGGTGATACTGGCGTTGCCGTGAACCCAGAAGATCCACGCTACAAAGATCTTATCGGCAAAGAAATCCTGCTTCCTATCGTTGATCGCCGCATCCCTATCGTAGGTGACGAGCATGCCGATATGGAAAAAGGTACCGGTTGTGTGAAGATCACACCTGCACACGACTTCAATGACTACGAAGTGGGTAAGCGTCATCAGCTACCGATGATCAATATCCTAACCTTCGATGCCAACATTCGCGATGCGGCTGAAGTGTTTAACACCAACGGCGAAGCAAGCGATGCATATTCGACAGAGCTTCCAGCGAATTATCACGGCATGGAGCGCTTTGCTGCTCGTAAAGCTATTGTGGCAGAATTCGAAGAGCTGGGTCTGCTTGATGAGATCAAAGATCACGACCTAACCGTCCCTTACGGTGACCGTGGTGGTGTGGTTATTGAGCCAATGCTAACTGACCAATGGTACGTTCGTACTGCCCCTCTTGCTGAAACAGCAACCAAAGCAGTTGAAGACGGCGAAATCCAGTTCGTACCTAAGCAATACGAAAACATGTACTTCTCTTGGATGCGCGATATTCAAGACTGGTGTATCTCTCGTCAGCTATGGTGGGGTCACCGTATCCCTGCATGGTACGACAACGACGGCAACGTGTACGTAGGCCGCACTGAAGAAGAAGTTCGTGAGAAAAATGGTCTAGCACCGGTTGTTGTACTGCGCCAAGACGATGACGTACTGGATACGTGGTTCTCTTCAGCACTTTGGACTTTTGGTACTCAAGGTTGGCCAGAAAACACTGACGATCTGAAAACGTTCCACCCATCAGACGTACTGGTAACAGGTTTCGACATTATCTTCTTCTGGGTTGCGCGCATGATCATGATGACCATGCACTTCTGTAAAGATGAAAACGGCAAGCCACAAGTACCATTCAAGACGGTTTACGTTACAGGTCTAATTCGTGACGAAAACGGCGACAAAATGTCTAAGTCGAAAGGTAACGTACTTGACCCAATCGATATGATTGATGGTATCGACCTAGAATCTCTTGTTGAGAAGCGCACTGGCAACATGATGCAGCCTCAACTAGCGAAGAAGATCGAGAAAAACACTCGTAAGACATTCGAAGATGGCATTGAGCCTTACGGCACTGACGCACTTCGCTTCACTCTTGCAGCAATGGCGTCTACCGGTCGTGATATCAACTGGGATATGAAGCGTCTTGAAGGTTACCGTAACTTCTGTAACAAGCTGTGGAACGCAAGCCGTTACGTACTGATGAACACTGAAGACCAAGATTGTGGCTTCGGCGAAGGTGACATCGAGTACTCACTAGCAGACAAGTGGATCGAATCTCAGTTTGAACTGGCAGCAAAAGAGTTTAACGCACACCTGGACAACTACCGTCTAGACATGGCAGCAAACACTATCTACGAGTTTATCTGGAACCAATTCTGTGACTGGTACCTAGAGCTAACTAAGCCGGTTCTTTGGAAAGGCAATGAAACTCAGCAACGTGGTACACGTCGCACGCTGATCACTGTACTAGAAAAGACACTTCGTCTTGCTCACCCAGTACTGCCATACATCACTGAAACTATCTGGCAAAGCGTGAAGCCGCTGGTAGACGGTGTAGAAGGTGACACGATCATGCTACAAGCTCTGCCTCAGTTCGAAGAAGCCAACTTCAACCAAGAAGCACTGGATGACATCGAGTGGGTGAAAGCATTCATCACTAGCATCCGTAACCTTCGTGCGGAATACGACATCGCACCAAGCAAAGGTCTGGATGTGATGCTGAAAGTCGCGGACGAGAAAGACGCAGCACGCCTAGAAGCAAACAAAGCGGTACTTGCTTCTCTTGCTAAACTAGAAAGCATCAAGGTACTGGCTGAAGGCGAAGAGACGCCAGCATGTGCAACCGCACTGGTTGGTAAGTCTGAGCTGATGATCCCAATGGCAGGTCTGATCGACAAAGACGCTGAGCTGGATCGTCTAGCGAAAGAGATCGCCAAGACTCAAGGCGAGATCAAGCGTATCGAAGGCAAACTAGGCAATGAAGGCTTCGTAGCAAAAGCACCTGAAGCGGTCGTTGCTAAAGAGCGTGAGAAGCTAGAAGGCTACAAAGAGACGCTAGTTAAACTTGAAGAGCAAAAGCAAACTATTGCTGCGCTGTAATTAGCAAGTCTAAAAACAAAAACCGAGAGTGGTAACACTCTCGGTTTTTTTATACTTGGATAACGCTCTTTACTTCAATACGGTCTCAAGAGCCTTCAAGCACAGCGCAACATTCTCTCGTCTTGCACCGTAACCCATCAAACCGATTCGCCATGCTTTGCCAGCTAACGCCCCAAGCCCCGCTCCGATCTCTAGGTTGTACTCCTCTAACAGTTGTGTTCTCACCGCTGCATCATCAACACCCTCTGGAAGATAAACGGCGTTTAACTGTGGCAAACGACTTTGCTCTTCGACGACAAAACTCAAACCCAGCTTCTCCAGCCCTTCGCGCAATAACAGATGCATATCTTTATGACGCTGCCACGCATTTTCAAGCCCTTCATTTTTCAGAAGTACTAATGACTCATGCAATGCGTAAAGGCTATTTACAGGCGCAGTATGGTGGTAACTGCGTTTGCCGTCGCCACTCCAGTAGCCAAGAACCAAGCTTTGATCCAAGAACCAACTCTGCACCGTAGTTTTGCGCGACTTGATGACCTCAATAGCGGCAGGAGAATATGTCACTGGCGAGAGGCCCGGTACGCAAGATAAACACTTCTGACTGCCTGAGTAAACAGCATCCAATTGCCACTCATCCACCAACAGTGGAACACCACCTAGGGACGTCACAGCATCAACTATCGTTAGCATATCGTGCTGCTTGGCAAGTGCCCCGAGAGTTTTTGCATCACTGACAGCACCGGTAGATGTTTCGGCATGTACAAAGGCAAGAATCTTAGCATCTGGATGTTGAGCAATGGCTTGTTCGACTTTAGACACTGAAACTGGCGTTCCCCAATCGTCTTCGACTACTATCGCCTCGCCTCCGCAGCGAACCACATTTTCTCGCATACGCTCACCAAACACACCGTTGCGACAAACGATCACTTTGTCTCCTGGCTCAACCAGATTAACAAAGCAGGTTTCCATACCCGCACTGCCGGGCGCCGAGACAGCAATAGTAAAATCATTCTGAGTCTGGAACGCGTATTTAAGCAATTCCTTCAGCTCATCCATCATACCGATAAACAGCGGGTCCAAGTGACCGATGGTTGGACGACTCAACGCTTGTAACACTTGTGGGTAGATGTCTGATGGACCGGGGCCCATCAGCGTACGGTGAGGGGGCACAAAGCTAGAAATAGTCATGGGTATTCCTTTAAAGGTTTATTGTAGTAATAGGTAAAATATCCTAAGGAAATTCAGTCTGTTCCACAACCCAGTAAAAATCAACAAATTTGCAACATCCAACCACTCAATTTTTTTATGACTAAATGTTCAATCCTCATTGACTTTTTGTGCGCAAAAACGTTGAATAAACACACTATCTGTAGCGAATCACTTTATCGTTACAGCGGAAGAGGAGCACTGCCCAGGCAGGTAATCATGTGAAGCCGCAACTTCAATACATGTTACTGATGGGGAGCAGTGCCGAGATGAACTCAATTTGCAGGATTAAGTTTGTCGGTTAAACGGGCTGAATCCCCTTAACTGTCACCAAATGATTGGTGAAGAGCTTCTGAGGTCAATTCTTTATCCAGATTCCTCTGCTCTATATTTCTCTTCAAACATCGGATGTTGGGTTACCAACCTTATTATTACTACTGGAAGTCCTGGAGAATTACTGTGAGCGCATTCAATGTAGCTAAATTTGGCGGAACAAGCGTCGCCAACTTCGAAGCCATGAGCCGTTGTGCTGAGATCATCGAAAACAACCCACAAACAAAACTGGTGGTAAGCAGCGCCTGTTCTGGCGTTACTAATATTCTGGTTGAACTTGCCAATGGCGTTAAAGAAGAATCACGCAGAGCAGAGCTGATAAAAAAACTAAGAGCCATCCATACCGACGTCATGTCTCAACTACACGATACGTCTTCTATCGAGACTCGCGTTGAGGCATTAATTGAGAAAGTAGCGACATTATCAGAGGCGGCGTGTATAGCAGCAACTCCAAAACTTACCGACCACCTTGTTGCCTGCGGGGAAAGAATGTCGACACATATCCTCACTCGCCTCATGCAAGAACGAGGGGTGGATGCGGTACGCTTTGATATCCGAGAAGTATTAAAAACCGACAGTGACTACGGCAAAGCAGAACCAAATATTGAGGCCACTAAGAAACTTGCGGATGAAAAACTGGTCCCTCTGTGCCAAAAACATGTCGTAATTACTCAAGGCTTTATCGGTTCTGATGATGAGGGTGAAACCACTACATTGGGCCGTGGTGGCAGTGATTACAGTGCGGCACTCATTGCAGAGGCAGTTGAAGCATCAGGGCTGGAAATCTGGACCGATGTTCCCGGGATTTACACTACGGATCCCCGTATTGCACCAAATGCTCGTCCGATTCCAGAAATCAGCTTTAGCGAAGCCTCAGAAATGGCCAATTTTGGTGCGAAGATCCTGCACCCATCAACACTACTTCCAGCACTACGCCATCAGATCCCAGTATTTGTCGGCTCTTCAAAAGCCCCTCAAGAAGGTGGCACCTGGGTACGACAAACTGTTGAAAGCGCACCGCTATTCCGTGCATTAGCACTTCGCAACAATCAAACTATGGTGACACTGCGCAATCCAAGAATGTTCCAGGCGTATGGTTTTCTCGCGGATGTGTTTACCGTTCTGGCCAAACACAAAATCTCCGTCGACTTGGTCACCACTTCGGAAGTGAGCGTCTCTTTAACTCTGGATCAAACTGATACCGGTGGCGGTGCGCCTCAACTTCCGGCTGCAGCACTGCAAGAACTAGAGCAACTGTGCAACGTTGAAGTCAAACAAGGTCTGAGTCTGATTGCGTTAATTGGCAACAAGATGAGTGAAACAAAAGGCTCTGCCGCAGAAGTGTTCGACACTCTGGATGACTTCAACATCCGAATGATTTGTTATGGGGCGAGTCCGCATAACCTTTGTTTCCTGCTTGACGAAGGTGACGCCAAAGAGGCGGTAAAAGTTCTTCACGAAGAATTATTTGAATGAAAATGTGAAGGTCCTGGGTTCTAGGACCCTCAGGATCGAAGCAAAGATGTTTCGTGTAGACATCAATGAATAAGCCTAGTCTGAGCGCTATCGCCATGGACTGGGCTTTTTTGTCAGAGTCGGTTTGCTAGTCGATAGGTCACGAGATGATAGCACGCCAAAGAGACTCAACACTCTAAGTAAAACTCAAATCCCAACCAACGAAAAAGCCTAGTCAAGTGGTGTAATGGTGAGGCGCCGAGTCCGGGCTTGCGTACCATCGGACTAGCGTGGCTCATTTTCTTGTTAAGAGAACCTATCCTACGGATGTAAAAAAGCCCTAGTCTATCGACTAGGGCTTAGTATAAGTGGCGGAATGGCCGGGCTTGCGTACAAGCGGGACTCATTCGACCGAAGGTCGAAACCTTCAAATAAGTGGCGGAGTGGACGGGACTCGAACCCGCGACCCCCGGCGTGACAGGCCGGTATTCTAACCAACTGAACTACCACTCCGCAGTGGCATACTCGCTATCGCAAGTGTCCAAAATTTAAAGCCTGGCGATGTCCTACTCTCACATGGGGAAGCCCCACACTACCATCGGCGCTATTGCGTTTCACTTCTGAGTTCGGCATGGAATCAGGTGGGTCCACAACGCTATGGTCGCCAAGCAAATTCTGTTTTGCCTTCAGATTTTATGAAAATCTGAAAACAATAAATCTGGAAA
>NZ_FNVG01000017.1 GCF_900107935.1 Vibrio hangzhouensis
CAATGGTTATCCCCCACATCAAGGCATATTCCCAGGCATTACTCACCCGTCCGCCGCTCGACGCCGTTAACGTCACCCGAAGGGTCAGTTAACTCGTTTCCGCTCGACTTGCATGTGTTAGGCCTGCCGCCAGCGTTCAATCTGAGCCATGATCAAACTCTTCAATTTAAGATTTTGTCGGCTCAATGAATACTGAACATTACATAAAGTAATGTTTGAATTGACTGTGCTGAGTCTTTCGACTCAATGGTCACTTCGTTTCATTGAAACCTAATTTGATACCGAAGTATCTAATTTGATTATCATCAACGAGTGCCCACACAGATTGATAGGTCTATATTTTTAAAGAACATTTTCTAACCCCAGAGCCGCTCTGCGTCTCGTCGTTAGGGGTGCGTATCTTACGCTTCCCGTTTTGAGAGTCAAGAGTTTTTTTCAACTTTCTTTTCTCTCTCAACCGACGCCGCTTTGTGACTTTCGTCTCACTCCGTGTCGGTGAGGCGGCATTATAGAGATCACTGAAACGATGACAAGTGTTTTTTTAAATTAATTTTCCGTTCGTTCAAAAAGCCATCAATAACGTATTTTCCCGATAAAAATTCAACATTTGAAATACATCACACCAATTAATTGGAAAAATCCCCCTCAACTACGTAATATTCTTGTATCTATTTGTTAACGATAGATGCCATTATTCGTAAATAAAGAAGTAGTACTTTAATATGGACTCCAATAAATCTCTTTTTCTGGTTGTGGCGATCGCTATATTAGGCGGTATAGTCTTTTCTCAGTTCGCTGTCCCACCAGCTGTCGCTTTTGTTATCGGTGTAGTCACCACATTTTTAGTTGTTAAGTATTCTACAGCTACACCTACGTCAATTGCTGATGCAAACCAATCTACAAAAACACTGTATGTAGGCAACCTGCCATACAAAGCCAACGAATCGCACGTAAAAGATCTGTTTTCCGAACATGGGGAAGTCTTTGCCGTAAGACTGATGAAGGATAAGCGCACAGGAAAGCGTCGAGGGTTTGGCTTCGTCGTGATGGCCAGCTCTGATGCCAAAGCTGCCATTAACGCGCTTAATGAAAAAGATTATATGCAGCGTACACTAAAGGTGCGTATTGCTAATGATCCAAAGCATCCTGAATCGGCATCAACTGAACAGGAGTAAAACCCAGTTGGTGTAATGCGTGATTTAGTGCTTCTTCTTCTTTGGGGGAAGCACTACTGTAAGCCTCTCTTGTTCCTTTGCCGTTATTCACGTCTGAAATAGCTAGTAAGCTTTCCACTCGACGGGCAATGGCTTCTCCAGAATCGACCAATTCAACACTAGAGCCCAGCACCTGAGAAATCTCTTCTTTTATTAACGGGAAGTGGGTACAACCTAATACCGCAACATCTACCTGCCCTTTTAAGGGGGCCAGTATGTGCTCTAACTCAATAAGATCGACCCTTTCATTACGCAGTTTCTTTTCGGCCATATCGACAAGTTGACTATTTCCAATCAGTTTGACGTTTTTATCCAAAGCAAAGTCACGAATGAGGTCATGGGTGTATTGACGGGTTATCGTCGCAGGGGTCGCAATCAAACCAACGGCTGTCTTGGAAAGTAAGGAGGCTGGCTTAATAGCAGGAACCACACCGACAACGGGTATATCAATGCGCTGTCTAAGATGGGGTAAAACAATGGTACTAGCCGTATTACAAGCTATCACTACAATATCTATGCGCTGACGCCTCATCATCTGCTCCACTAAAGTACACGTTCTTTGCACTAAAGTGTCAGGTGCCAGTTCGCCGTAAGGGTAGGCTTCATTGTCGAACAAATAAACGTAGTCCTCATTCGGTAAGCGGCGATGTATTTCTTTAAATACAGAAAGACCACCGACACCGGAGTCAAAAATAAGAATATGCTTACTGTTCATTGGTTATCGTCTAACGCTTATTTATCTGTCCGCCGATATCATACTCATTACGCTATAGTCGGTAAACCTATCAACCCAATTCTGACTTAACCTTGTATCTGAGATGGCTAAACCGTTCTGCAGTCTCGATAGAGGTCGGCTCTAAGGTGATGCCATGACTGAAGTATTGTGAGTTACACACCAGTGTATGAAACTCACCCTCTTCACCACATGGGTCCACGTTTTTCGGCAGGCACGCCACAAGCTCATGACTGTACCATTGACCACACAACGACTCCGGCAGCACATTACGATCAACCGTCACCAATACCGTTTCAATGCCTCGGGCCAAAATCTCTCTCGCGAGATCCTGACTGCTCTCTCCGAGCAGGGGAAATACGGCTTCCAACCCGGCAGGCTCTACATAGCTTCTTCGATACTCTTCAATGCCATTGCAGAACATATCGCCAAATGCAATTCCTTCTACATTTAAGCCCGAAGACTTCACGCCTTCTATTACTCGTGACTGGTATACATTGTTTGGTGGAAATATTTCCGGCAGTTCTATTGTGACAAGAGGGAGGCCTAATCTATCTGCTTGCATTTGTACCACTTCCAACGGAGTGACCTGGAAAGGCACCTCCCCTTTCACATGTGTCGTGTATAGACCAACAACATGATAATCGGGCGATTCCATTAGGCGTTCCAAGGTAAGGGTAGAGTCTTTGCCAGAGGACCAGCTGATGATGATGTTATTCATAGTAAACCTGAAAAAAAGCCGCCTCATAATGCGAGGCGGCCTGCTAGTTAGAACTCGTAAGAGGCATTTACGTAATAATTACGTTCCGGTGTTTTATATCCACTCACCGTCTCATACTCTTCATTGAAAAGGTTACCTACTTTAGCACCGAGAGTAACGCCATTGTCAAAGTAGTAAGTACCTGCAATATCAACTAGTGAATAAGGGTCGAGGACCTTAGTATTTGCAGCATCATCATAACGTTTTCCTTGATACAGGTAGCTCAAATCAAAGCGCCATGAGTTGATAGCATATGCAGCATTCCACTTACCACTGTGGCGAGCTCGTCTTACAAGGTCTTTCCCTGTGGCTTCATCCTTAGCGTCCAGATAATCGTAAGACACTTGGTGTTCGATTACGCCAGTATCAAATTGTGTCGCCACTTCGATGCCTTCGATTTTGGCTTTATTAATGTTCACATTGGTCGAGCCATTACTGGCAATCATTTTATCCACATTACTGCGGTATGCCGCCAGCCTGATTGCCGCAAAGTCAAACGCCCCTTCCACTGCAATCTCTGAAGTGTCGGATTCTTCAGGCACCAGATCAGGGTTGCCTTCATAACATCCCCATGGGCCACACTGTTTTGGCCAGTAGAGCTCATTGAACGTCGGTGCTTTGAACGCTGTCCCATGCAGTGCCACAAACTTGAGTTGCTCTGTGATATCTACGCCACCGCCAAGCTGATACGTGGTGTAGTTGCCATAAGCACTATTATCATCATAGCGCACGTTGCCTTCCAAGGAGACGATGCCCCGGTTATAGATAGCGCCAACAAATACGGCACCATTGTCACGACTATCCTGAGTCATAGCGTTGGTCGTGTTATCGACGTTATCTTTGTACCAGTCAACACCACCAAGTACACTGAGTGCATCGCTCACTCTGAAATTATTATTCCAGTTCACCGCCACTCTATTGGTTGAAATGGTGCCCTCTGCAGCACCCTGACCATAGGATTTTGCTTTATCTTGATTTGTCGTCAGTGCTAACGAAGAATCAAAGTTCTCTCGGCTATACTCTGTGGCCACACTCAGACTGTACAAATCACTGTCAGTTTTATCTACGCCAGTCCATGGGTTGTCGTATTCCACATAATGTTTCTGATAGTAACCATTTGCTTTTAGCAACCAGTTGGGGTTAAGTTTTTTCCCGGTGTCTAACACAAGGTACTGACTGGAATATCCGTCATCATCGGCATCGATCGGGTTGGTGCTGGTTGGCTGAACATTGTAACCATTACTGGATTGATGGGTCGCGGTAAGGTTTAACCAGCCTTTTTTTGCATCCCCTAGCGATAATGTGCCACCAACGTTGTAACTACCAAAACTGCCAAAGCCTGCTTTTACTTTACTGGCTGAACCATTGGGGTTAGTCGTAATAATGTTCACAACACCACTTACTGCATCAGAACCGTACACCGCTGCCCGAGCACCTCTGATGACCTCAATTCTCTGCACGCCGTCCAATGGGATAGCAGACAGGTTTGCCGACCCCGTAGTTGCGCTGCCAATGCGTACGCCATTGACCAGGACTAGGGTATTTTTGCTTGAACGACCTCTAATGTAGAGCTCTGTATTTTGGCCAACGCCACCTTGGTTCGCCATTTGAATGCCAGGCAGACGTCGTAAAACTTCCGCAATTGATTTTGCCTGTATCGCCTCAATCTCTTCTCGGTCAACAACTTCAATCGGAGCCAAAACTTCCTTAAGCTGTTGTTCTACCCGATTGGCTGTCACCACCATAGTTTCGTGGGTTTGATGTGCCTGTTCCTCAGAACCAGGAGCTTCTGCCAGTGAAAAAGAAGCATAAGAAGAGAGCGATGCAACCACTGCTATCGCCAAAAATGATTTGTTCATTTGTTATGTTTTCCTAAATCGCGTAAGTCCTACCAAGTTGTCGATCAACTTAGCTGCTGGCAGGTATTCGGACTTAAGAGCAGAAGGAACATCATGTTCCTAAACCTACTAACTCGACTTCCCGTAAGCAATACAGTGTCTTAATGAGGGTTCGTTCTCTTTTACCGCTGCGCGTCAGTTCTGGATTTACACCAGATTCCCTTTTCAGTGAGACTCCATTGTGATTCTCACACCAGCTAAGCGGCATGGTATTAACAAGTTGATAATTTGTCCATAACGGATTGAGCTAAGCTATAGATATACGGATATAATGCGAGACGATTTCTGGGAAAAACTGGACAACGACGGGAGATTGAATAAAATCTGCCCTCCTTTAAAAAACTCATTACCGGCGATAGGCAACGACCATGGCAAATCTCGACTTCACACCAGAAGGCTATCAAATTCAGCTAGACGACAAATCTCAACGATTGATCGATATGATGGCACCTTATTCTGCACCTGAACTCGAAGTATTTACTTCTCCAGAGAAACACTATCGCATGCGTGCCGAGTTCCGCGTTTGGCATGAAGGTGAAGACATGTATTACATCATGTTTAACCAGGAAACGCGTGAAAAATACCGTGTCGATCAGTTTCCGGCTGCGAGCCGTCTGATCAACGATTTGATGCCGCTACTTATGGACGCAATGAAAGGCAATGAGATTCTGAGAAAGAAACTGTTCCAGGTCGATTTTCTCTCTACCTTGAGCGGCGAAATTCTGGTGTCACTGCTTTACCACCGCCAACTTGATGATGCGTGGAAAGCGGAAGCACAAGCTTTAAAGCAGCAACTGAATGATGAAGGCTTCAAACTCAGCCTTATTGGCCGCGCCCGAAAAATGAAGATCGTGCTGGACCAGGATTACGTGGTCGAGACGTTGCACGTCAATGGCCAGCCATACCACTATCAGCAAGTAGAAAACAGCTTCACTCAGCCAAATGGCCCTGTGGCACAGAAAATGTTGGAATGGGCCGTCGACTGCACTCAGGACAGCAAAGGCGATCTGTTAGAACTGTATTGTGGCAACGGTAACTTTTCTCTGGCGCTGGCACAAAACTTCGAAAGGGTGCTGGCCACCGAGCTGGCTAAGCCGTCAGTTGAGTCCGCACAATACAATATTGTGGCCAACAAAATAGACAATGTGCAGATTATTCGCATGTCGGCAGAAGAGTTCACCGAAGCGATGGAAGGCAAACGCGAGTTCCGCAGACTGAAGCAGCAAAATGTCGATCTTCAGAGCTACAACTGCAACACGATTTTTGTTGATCCACCGCGCGCAGGTATGGATATCGACACTTGTAAGATGGTGCAGGGTTATGAGCGTATTTTGTATATCTCTTGCAATCCAGAGACACTAAAAGACAACCTTGACGTGTTAAGCGAAACCCACAACATCACTCGCTTTGCGTTGTTTGATCAATTCCCGTTCACTCATCATATTGAAGCGGGCGTGTTACTAGAACGCAAAGCGTGATCAACACTCATACATAAAAAAAACGAGCCAACATCGGCTCGTTTTTTTGTCTCTGACGTTAAACCAGGTTTATGCGTCTTTCATGATATAGCCAAGTTTTTTGCCAATCCAGAACAGCAGCACCAACACGACTATAATCGCAAAGAAGTTAGAGCCCGCATCAGGGTACTGAGCTTTAGTGAAAGCTGAGTGACCAAAAGCCCCCACAAAGAAAGCGGCCAGACCTACCATAGGAAAATCTTCCGGGATCGGGTTTTTCAGATATTCCTGATACAGAGCCTGCACCGACAGCACCAATGCGATCAGCGGGAAAATAGAAAAAGCCACTTCACTGACAGTAAGCCAGGACAGCATTGCGTTTCCACACATACCAGCGATCAACGCTAGCAATAGGGTCTTCTTACCGCTATTGCGGTTTTCGGAGGAGATTTCTTTAGACATTATTTCAACCCTTCTTTTTGACGGTTTCGTTCACGTTCTTTTCGATACCAGTGTGCGCCTTTGGCCACTATCCTCAATTGGACAATTAACCTTTCTGCCAGTTCATACCTTTCTTTCTTGCTAAGATCCAATGCCTCTGCACCAGAGCTAAACACCAGAACCACGGAAGCTTCTGCCTGAGCAAATGCCTCATCCCGATCCATACCCGTACTGACCAGGTATTCGGTGAGTTCTGCCGAGAAATGCTGGATCTCGCGAGCCACTGCAGCTCGAAACTCAAAAGATGTGCCTGAACGTTCCCGCAGCAATAAACGAAAGACGTTAGGACTGCTTTCGATGAACTCCATAAAAGTCTCGACCGAAGTGCGAATCACACTGCCTTCTTTGACAATACGTTGGCGCGCTTGTCGCATTAATTGCCTTAACAGCAATCCCCCTTCATCCACCATGGTAAGCCCGAGCTCATCCATGTCTTTGAAGTGACGATAAAACGAGGTCGGTGCGATACCCGCCTCACGCGCCACTTCGCGCAAACTCAAATTGGAAAAGCTGCGATCGGCACTCAATTGGCTAAAGGCAGCATCGATCAATGAACGACGCGTTTTTTCTTTTTGTTGTGCACGGATACCCATTGATTTCATGTTTAACCCAGGTTTACTTGTTGGTTACCATCCATGACGGTAATTAAGGGAGTGGCTGTAATATAACGCGAATAGTCACTTTGTATAAGCCTGTGTCGGGGGATTTTTAGCAAAACTCTTGGTACCTCTCACTTCAATTTGTAAAAAACCACTTCTTTATAATAGGCAGGTAATCTCCACATGGTTAGCTAATCTTCCGATAAGTATCGACAAAACTCCGTGATCTTTCACACCCTATCGTGGCTAGTGTATTTACCCAAGTTAAGAATCCGTTAGAATCTCGCTAATAACAGTTTCAGCAATGTTAACGCCGCAATACTCTATTCCAATGATGGCTTCACTATTTGGTTTATGTATTGCGTGATGCAGTCAGGTACAACGAGGATAAACGCTATGAGTCGCTCCAAACATTTTGATGCCATTGTGATAGGTAGTGGTCCAGGTGGCGAAGGTGCCGCGATGGGGCTTACCAAAGCGGGGCTCAATGTGGCTATCATTGAAAAAGAAAGCAGTGTTGGAGGTGGTTGCACGCACTGGGGTACTATTCCTTCAAAAGCCTTAAGACATGCGGTAAGTCGCATCATAGAGTTCAATAGTAACCCTCTGTTTTGCGGCAATAACACCAGCCTTCACTCCACCTTCTCCAACATTCTTGGTCATGCCAAGACTGTGATTGATAAACAAACCCGTTTACGCCAGGGTTTCTATGACCGTAACGAATGCACGTTGTTATTTGGTACCGCAAGATTCATAGATTCGCACACCCTTGAAGTCACCAAGTCGGATGGCACCAAAGATATCTACACCGCAGATAAATTCGTGATTGCGACAGGTTCAAGGCCTTACCGACCGGCTGATGTCGATTTTAGCCATCCTCGCATTTACGACAGCGACTCTATCTTGTCGCTCGAACATGATCCTCGTCATATCATCATTTATGGTGCGGGGGTCATTGGCTGTGAGTACGCCTCTATCTTCCGAGGCCTGGATGTAAAAACCGACTTGATAAACACTCGTGAACGCCTGCTTGCATTCCTTGACAACGAAATGTCTGACTCGCTTTCCTATCACTTCTGGAACAGCGGAATGATGATTCGTAACGATGAAACCTACGCGAAAATTGAAGGAACGGAAGACGGCGTCATTATCCACCTAAACTCGGGTAAAAAAATGCGTGCCGACTGTCTGCTCTATGCGAACGGACGAACGGGTAATACCGACGCCCTGAATCTGGATGCCGTTGGGCTGGTTGCGGATTCGCGAGGACAACTGAAAGTCGATCTCAACTACCAAACGGACGTTGACCACATTTATGCGGTTGGCGATGTGATTGGTTACCCGAGCCTGGCCAGCGCGGCGTATGATCAAGGCCGTTTTGTCGCACAAGCGATCACCAAAGGGGAAGCGGAAGGTTATCTGATTGACGATATTCCAACAGGTATCTACACCATCCCGGAAATCAGCTCTGTCGGTAAAACCGAGCAAGAGTTGACCGAGGCCAAAGTGCCATATGAAGTGGGACGTTCATCGTTCAAACATCTGGCGCGCGCACAAATAGCGGGTAAGGATGTAGGCAGCTTGAAGATCCTTTTCCATCGAGAGACAAAAGAGATCCTTGGAATTCACTGCTTTGGTGAACGTGCTGCAGAGATCATTCATATCGGCCAAGCCATCATGGAACAGAAAGGGGAAGCCAACACGATTGAGTACTTCGTCAATACGACCTTCAACTACCCAACGATGGCAGAAGCCTACCGCGTTGCCGCTCTAAATGGCCTGAACCGTTTGTTTTAACTGCTAAGCAACACCCAATAAGGCGGCTACATAGCCGCCTTTTTTATGCTTCAAGAAAGCGCCCTTTGCGCCATTGAAGCAAAAAGATCATGGCTAGCCCAAAGCCTCGCAGAGCCATAAAACTCAACATCGCCAGCCACAGAGCATGGTTTCCCAATCCACTGGTCAGGAAAAAGATGGCAAAGAAACTGCAGGTCGCGACGAACATACTGTTTCTCATCTCACGCCCTTTGGTCGCTCCAATAAAGATGCCGTCAAACAGAAAACACCACATCGACACTAAAGGCATCGCTATCAGCCAGGGCAGATAATGGGCAGCATGCTCCTGCACATTGTTAATAGAAGTAATCATCGCGATCATGTGATGGCCCCAGAACGCGAACACCACGGTGAGCATAAGGCAAATCACTAAACTCCAGAAAAATGTCGCCAATAGCGACTCTGTCAATTCGCTGCGACTTTTAGCACCCACGGCTTTCCCGACCATGGCTTCCATAGCATACGCAAAACCATCCATACCATAAGAAATGATCATCAGAAAACTCATCAGTACCGCGTTAGCGGCCACTGTGTCATCTCCGAATGCAGCGCCCTGAAAGGTCATAAAGCTGAACGTCGCTTGCAGACACAGAGAGCGTAAAAAGATATCGCGATTGAGTTTAACGAAACGACCGATATCTCGACTGACCTCCGACGCGACCTTCCAGAGGTTAGGCAACTGCCGTTGATGCCAGGTTCGCCAGACACACCACAGACCAAAAGTGCAGCCGGAATAGTCAGCTAGCACCGAGGCCAGAGCGGCCCCCTCCACTTTCCAACCCAAGCCAATGACAAACAACAAGTCGAGGAGAATGTTCACCACATTAGTGATCATCACCATCCACATCGGTGCCTTGGCATTTTGCGTCCCTAGCAGCCAACCCAGCAGGACAAAGTTCATCAAGGCAGCAGGGGCACTCCACGCTCTGATCGCAAAATATTGATAGCCATAGTGTTTTACATCGTCACTGGCACTAGTAACAGAAAAAACTGTATCGGCAATTAGAGTGTGAAATATCAGGAATAGCAGCGCAAAACTTAGGGCCATCAGACTGCCTTGCAAAAAGACAAGCGCCAGCTTTCGACGATCATCAGCACCATAGGACTGAGCGGTAAGCCCTGTTGTCGACATTCTTAGAAATCCCAACAACCAGAAAGCAACGCTTATCATCGTGTTGCCCAGTGCTACTCCGCCCAGATACCAAGAATGATCTAAATGGCCAATGACAGCCGCATCAACCAAGCCAAGTAAAGGGACGGTAATGTTAGACAGAACCATAGGTATGGCAAGCAACAGTACACGACGATGAAGATCCACATTAGAGAGCAGAGAAAAAGATTGCTGTAACACAAAGACCCCAGGTTAACACCACCGCTATTCGATGAGGAGATAGACAATTATGGGGGCTATAGTAGCGCTAATTCGCCTGTTGTTACCATTCCAGATTGACAACATTCGGCGTCAGTCGATAGCGATATACAGGCAGCTTTGCGAGTACGCGCTGCCACTTAGCCCAACGTCGGCAGTGCTGGTCAATCGGTGACAATAGGGAGACTTTGTGCATCCAGGGCAACCAGTTCAATAGTTTTTGAGCAGGACGCTTGAGCCCGTGTTGGTAGCGTTCACAACCCATCCTCGTACCTAGTGGCGATGTGGTGAGATCACCAGCCAAAACCAGACAAGCCCGGGCGTGCTGGAAGTAACAACCTATCGATTGTATGAAATGTGCAATCCGGTTTTCCCGGCGGTCCAGAAGCGCTTGCTCACAAACCACCAATACAGGCCTGCTACAGGGGATCGACAATGACTGTAACCAACTCATGTCATCAAGAGAGCCACAGCATAACTGATAGCGCTCACTTTTATGAAACAGGCGCTGGCGCCAGACAAGATTCTCGTCTGTATCCACTTCAACCCAATGACAACGCCCATTGTCCAAACGATAAAATCGGGTATCTAATCCAGCTCCCACATTGATCACCCATCCATCTGGGTGGGTGTCCAGAAAATGCTTCACCTGAAGATCGCAAATCTGTGTGAGTGTGGCATGGAGCAACTGACGTTGATCGCTATCGTCGGTTATACAGTCAGAGGCAAGATGACAACGACGACAGGCGTACGCCGCAATAGGATCATAAATGATTCCATCATCGAGCAGACTCTCTCTGCTGCGGAACCAAAGTGGCCGAAGTAACTTCGCTGGAACATTGAAATGCCTTGTCTCACTCACGTTTTGACCTTTCATCTTTCACCCCCCTAATCAGGTGAAAATGATAATTGATATCAAAGAGCACATCAAGACAAATAAAACTAATTATCATTTACCGACAAGTGCGAGACGTAAAAAAAGCGACAGGAAAACCTGTCGCTTTTCATCGCCATTTGGCGAAACTGTTGGCATCGTTAAGGACGCCTCACAAATATCCGTTTGTTATTTGTGCTTCCACTGCTAATTCTTGTTTGTCATCATCCTGATGTGTTTTCACGTTCCCTGGCAAGACCGTTTGCGAGAGTTCTTCCTAAACCCTGTCCATTCGAGTTCTCTTCCTGAGAAAAGTCGACCATCCTTATCTGCCTGCACTCCGAGCACAAGCCAGTCCATTGCGTTTCCCCTGCCATCCTGGCAGAGCATCCCTGAAGACCATCTTGGTCTGAAAGTCCTGTGTCTACATCCTGTCGACACGAAACAATTTACCCTACCGCACATTGAAAACAAGCCACCGACGCCATTTTTGTCCCCCTTTAGAAACAGAGAAAGACAACATCAATATATATCAATTAGTTAACATCAGACCGCAGCTAAATCATGCAAACAAGTATGGCAAATATCGCACAAAGACATCAGCTAACCGTCCCAATGTGACATAGCTCCTAATGCCTCGCTGTGAGAGGTTCATCACGAAAAATAATGCCCCTTCATTTGAAGAGGCATTGTTCACTCGGTTTGGCGTAAAGAAACTATTGTTGGGCTGCTTAGTTGTTGCAACGCAGAAATTGGATTAGTGTAGACCGCCTACGTACTTAGACAGTGTATCGATATCGTCGTCGTTCAGTTTCTTAGCGATATCACGCATCATTGCGTTCATATCATTTGCACGATCGCCACTACGGAATTTCTCAAGTTGTGATTTTACGTATTCTGCGTGTTGTCCAGAGATTTTTGGAAAACCAGAAAGCTCAGTACCATTACCACGAGGGCCGTGACATGCAATACACGCTGTAATTCCTCGCTCTGCATCACCTGCTGTGTAGAGTGCTTTACCTTGTTCAACAACATTTTCTGGGGTGCTTTTTGGTGCAATTGGCATAGAAGAATAGTAAGCCGCAAGATCAGCCATATCCTGATCTGATAGTGGCATAGCCATACCACTCATCACAGGATCGTAACGACCTTGCTTACCACTACTCGTCATACCGAGTTTCAGGTCTTTTAATTGCTTTTCAATGTATTTGGCGTGCTGACCCGCGATGCTAGGGTACATCGTTAGCTGACTGTTACCATCAGCTCCATGACACGCAACACAAGTTTGGGATTTTGCTTTACCAGCTTCAATATCGCCTTGGGCCCATACTGAGCAGCTGACTACAAGACTCAAGATTAGCGCTAATTTTTTCATGACATTCCATTATAATTATCAAGCTTCCAGTACCACCGTGCGCCTCGCAAACCCCAACAAATTGGTACCAAAAGGGTAAAGTGAGGTAACGCGGGCAATTAATACCGTTCATGGTACAATGTGTGGCCATATGCCGAGCACGGTTATTTTACACAATTTCACAAAAAAGTAATCAATCGACTACACAAAGTCGAGATGGAGTTAACAGTGAGCGTAAAAATTCATTATCAAAACACGCATTTCATAACTAGTGCACCTGACATTCGTCACTTGCCTGAAGATGAAGGGATCGAAATCGCGTTTGCAGGACGCTCCAATGCGGGTAAGTCAAGTTCACTGAACCGTTTGACCAACCAAAAGGCCCTGGCAAAAACCAGTAAGACTCCAGGCCGCACTCAGCTTATTAACTTGTTTAAGGTGGATGAAGGCTGCCATATCGTTGACTTGCCAGGATATGGATTCGCTCAAGTACCATTAGAGATGAAGAAAAAGTGGCAGAAATCACTGGGTGAGTATCTGCAAAAGCGCCAGTGCCTGAAAGGTCTGGTGGTATTGATGGATATCCGTCATCCAATGAAAGATTTGGATCAGCAGCTTGTTCAATGGGCTGTTGAGTCGGGCATTCCTGTGCAAGTACTGCTGACGAAAGCCGATAAGCTGAAAAGTGGTGCTCGTAAAGCACAAGTTCTTAAAATTCGTGAAGCCTCGTTGGCATTTGGTGGCGATGTACAGGTTGATGCCTTCTCTTCACTCAAAGGAATTGGTGTCGATCAGCTGCGCAACAAACTCGATACCTGGTTTGCTCCAGCCTTTGAAGTGATTGACGCGCCAGATGAGGAAGATGCTGGAGAAGCGGAGTAACCATTTACTCCTGCTACAAAGCTCTGAAACAAAACGCCCCGCCATCCTGGCAGGGCAATGGGAGAGAGAAGATTTAGTTATTATTTGCTGAAAGAATCTATCAAGTCAGCCGATAATTCAATTCCCTGCCACGCAAAGTGTGAACTAGTCTTCTCTCCTCGACCTAACAATTCATCATTAAAAATAAAGTTATCTCTTATATTTCAACACGTTAAACGCGAATGGCCGGTTCTTTCCTGCGGCTTTCTTCTGCATGTAAATTATCAATACTGTGAAGGTCGTTAAATTACAAAATCGCGGTAACCACTGAACAAAAAAACGAGTTGAGAAAAGAAGGATATGACGGGAAGGCGTTGGCTGGAAATTTTCTTTGCCACAAGAAAAAACGCCCCAGTCAAATACTGACTGGGGCGGCTGAATCAGCCTAATCCAATAACGTGAAACAAAAGGTCTGAAAGATAGAACATCTTACCTCTGTACCCTACGCGATCTAATGTACAACAACTGATCAGAAAATGAAACCGTTTTTGTAGTTTTTTTTCATGATATTTTTGTTAACAGACATAAGCGCTTTAGATACAAAAACTTATTTACCAACAAAAAAAAGCCAACGACTGTGCGCTGGCTCATACTAATTTGCTCAATTTGCTCAAATTTTGTCTAGTGCGCCTGTTCCCAGTTATCACCATGACCGGCATCAGCAACCAATGGAACTTCAAGCTCTGCTGCAGATTCCATCAGATTTTGTATTTTACTTTCAATTTCGCTTAAAGATGACGACTCCACTTCAAATACCAGTTCATCGTGTACTTGCATTAAGAGTTTGACTCTACCCTCGCCTTCCGATTGAATCCATTCATCAACAAGCAACATGGCTTTTTTGATGATGTCGGCAGCGGTTCCCTGCATTGGCGCATTGATCGCCGCTCGTTCTGCCGCCTTGCGACGCATTCCGTTACGCGATTTGATCTCCGGCAAATGTAAACGGCGACCAAAAATAGTCTCGACGAAGCCTTTTTCTGAGGCCAAAGCACGAGTATCTTCCATATACTGCATCACGCCAGGGTAACGCTCAAAATAGGTGTCCATATATTGCTGAGCTTCACCTCGAGGAATACCCAGCTGCTTAGAAAGTCCAAATGCACTCATACCATAGATGAGACCAAAGTTTATCGCTTTGGCGCGACGACGCTGCTCACTGGTTACCTGCTCGATGTCCACTCCCAGAATTTCCGCCGCGGTAGCAGCATGAATGTCTTTACCGTGCTTAAACGCGTCAAGTAATGCCCTGTCGCCCGATAAGTGAGCCATAATTCTCAGTTCGATTTGAGAGTAATCGACTGCCAGGATCTTCCAACCATGTGGAGCAATAAATGCCTGACGAATGCGACGACCTTCTTCGTTTCGAATCGGGATATTTTGCAGGTTTGGATCTGTTGATGACAAACGTCCTGTGGCGGTCACTGCCTGATGATAAGAAGTATGGACACGACCTGTCTCTGGGTTGATCATCTTCGGCAGCTTATCGGTGTAAGTGGATTTCAGTTTCGCCAGACCACGGTACTCCAGAATCAACTTAGGCAGTGGATAATCTAAAGCAAGCTCTTGCAGCACTTCTTCATTAGTCGAAGGCGCACCTGACGGCGTTTTCTTGATCACCGGCAAGCCCATTTTCTCAAAGAAGATGGCTTGCAGCTGTTTAGGTGAGCTTAAGTTAAATTCTTGTCCGGCGATCTCGAAAGCCTTCTGTTCGAGTTCATCGAGTCGCACCGCAATTTCCTGAGACTGAGCACCCAGCAACATGTCGTCAATCAATACCCCGGTCCGCTCAATGCGAGACAAAACAGGTACTAATGGCACTTCAATCTCTTGATAAACACGATTAAGCACAGGATTTTTTTCAAGCTCCGCGTTCAGACGTTGATGCAGTCGCAATGTCACGTCCGCATCTTCTGCGGCATAGGGTGAGGCCTGATCCAGTTCAATCTGGTTGAAGGTGAGTTGAGACTTCCCCTTACCCGCGATCTGTTCAAAGGAAATGCAGCTGTGTTGTAAGAATCGCAGTGCCAGACTATCCATGTCATGCTTACCGCCCACACTGTTGTAGACATAGGAAGCCAGCATGGTGTCAAACTTAATCCCTTTCAGATCAATACCATAACGGGCAATGACACTCGCATCGTATTTTAAATTCTGACCAACTTTTACTACTGACTCATCTTCCAGAAGAGGCTTAAGCTGTGTGAGCACCCAGTCTCGATCCAACTGTTCAGGCGCGCCAATGTAGTCGTGAGCGACAGGAACGTAGGCAGCAACTCCTTCCTCGGTGGCGAATGACAGGCCCACCAGATTCGCAACCATATAATCCAGACTGTCTGTCTCGGTATCAAAGGCGATAACATCCGCCGCTTTCAACTTCTCTAACCAGGTTTGAAAGCTCTCTTCTGTTAGTATGGTCTCGTAGCCACTGCGATCGATGGTAACTTTGGACACATCCATTTCAGAGGCATCGCTGCCCGCACTCTGCGCCTTTTTAGCTGAGCTTTCCAGAGCAACCACCTCACCATTGCCTCCTTCCAAAAGCTCATTTAGCCAGGATTTAAAGGTCAGTTGGCCGTACAGTTTTTTCAGCTCATCGACATTCGGTTGTTGCTTATGCAGTGATTCTGGTGTGCAGTCCAGTTCGACATCCAGTTTTATCGTCGCCAGATCATAAGAAAGCAATGCATTTTCTTTATGCTCAGTAAGCTTTTTCGCCATTGTCTTTGAACCACGAAAGCCCAGAGGCGCAATGTCCTCAAGACGTAGATAGAGCTCTTTAATGCCACCAATACCTTGAAGCAGAGCCGTAGCGGTCTTGTCACCCACGCCTGGCACACCAGGAATGTTATCAACTTTATCACCCATTAAGGCCAGGTAGTCGATGATAAGCTCTGGGGGAATACCAAATTTCTCCAATACCCCTTCTCTGTCCATCACGACGTTAGTCATGGTATTAATGAGGGTGACATTCTCATCCACAAGTTGAGCCATGTCTTTGTCACCCGTACTGATGAGTACCGGCATTCCTGATTGGGATGCCTGATGAGCTAAGGTACCAATCACGTCATCCGCTTCGACGCCAGGCACACAAATCAACGGCAGGCCCATCGCTTTAATCACATTGTGCAAAGGCTCAATCTGACAGCGCAGATCGTCTGGCATCGGCGGTCGGTGCGCCTTGTATTCCGGGTACATCTCATCGCGAAACGTTTTGCCTTTGGCGTCAAATACCACCGCAATTCGATCTGAGGCAAACTGGCGCATCATACTTCTGAGCATGTTCACCACACCATAAACGGCGTTGGTCGGAATTTCACCGTTGCTCATGGTTTCTGGGTAAGCGTGGAATGCTCGATATAGATAAGAGGAGCCATCGATAAGGATCAGTGGGTTGTCAGGTATTTGCGCCATGTCTAGTTATCCAAGATTGCGGGTAATTAGCTATAAGAATGCCACGTCTCTCAGTACTATGCCACGTCCTTTCACTGTCTATATACACAGTTCCGTCACAATATGCTGCGCAGCACGCTCTCCATCTGTGGATAAGTCTGTTTATAGAGTTGTTTTATCAGATGACCCAGAATTTCAAAAACAGCAAAAACCAAGGTTAACTCTTTGTAAATAAGGCACTTTTATTCAGATCTTGATGTATAACTATGATCCTTAAAGGATCGAGCCATGTGGAAAACCTTCTTTACTACAAATTACAGAGAGCAGGATTATGTTCTAATCTCCCCTGACTAAATAGTGTACAAACACTAGATAGAAAAAAAGCGACATCAAAGATGTCGCCTAGCAAAATAGGTGGCGGTTGACTCAATCAACGAGTACGACAAACCAGCCAAAAAGCTATAAATACACTGGAAGCAATGTGAGCAATGTCGTGTCAAAAAGTTCCTAAGTTGAAGAATGATTTCCGCTCCTAACTGGAACAGAGCTCCTCTTAACCTTTCCCCTTAAGACAGATTAATAGTAATCATTCGCATTTGCGTCGTCAAGAACTAATTGCGAACTTTTCTCAATTAGCTTCAATTACTCGAAACAACACAGCCTCCTGCTTCTTGGAGGCACTCCACGGTGAAAAAAGCCGGTTTTGATAACCGGCCTTCTATTTACGTTCATTCACCCATTTACTTTAAATAGGATTTCGCTTCACCATTTTCTTCTGCCAGCCATTGAGCAACATCCTTAGCAAAATACGTCAGAATGCCATCCGCGCCCGCGCGCTTAAAACACAGCAGTGACTCAAGTACCGTTTCACGCTCTTTTAGCCATCCATTCTGAATTGCAGCCTTATGCATCGCATATTCGCCTGATACCTGATAGGCAAACGTAGGCACCTGAAGCTCGCTCTTCACACGGCGAACCACATCCAGATAAGGCATACCGGGCTTGACCATCACCATGTCCGCCCCTTCGTTCACGTCCATCGCTACTTCATGTAAGGCTTCGTCACTGTTAGCGGGATCCATTTGGTAGTTCTTTTTGTTTCCGCCTTTTAGATTAGACGCAGAACCGACGGCATCACGGAAAGGACCATAATAATTGGAGGCATACTTCGCCGAGTAAGCCATGATTTGAGTGTGAATGTGACCGGCTTCTTCCAGTGCTTCACGAATTCGACCGATTCGGCCATCCATCATGTCCGATGGTGCCACCACATCCGCCCCCGCTTCCGCATGTGACAAAGCCTGCTTGATCAACACTTCAGTCGTCTCATCGTTTTGGACATAACCGTCTTCGTCGATGATGCCGTCCTGACCATGCGTTGTGAACGGATCAAGCGCCACATCAGTGATCACGCCCATTTGTGGCACATTCTCTTTCAGAGAACGAACCGCGCGCTGTACTAATCCTTCCGGATTGTAGGCTTCAGCAGCACAGACGCTCTTCGCATCCTGATTCACCACAGGGAACAGAGCGATGGCGGGTACACCCAAATTCGCAAGGTATTCTGCCTGTTCCAACATCAAATCAATCGATAAACGCTCAACCCCTGGCATGGATTCCACCGTTTCACGGCGGTTTTTACCCATTAGAATAAACATTGGATAGATCAAATCATCTACCGACACTTTGTTCTCTGCCATTAAACGTCGGCTAAAGTCATGTTTGCGCATACGACGCATGCGTCGTGCTGGAAATTGACCTTGAATCGATACAGACACCTTTCTCTCCTTGTCTGGACAAATGCGAAAACCAAGCATAACACTCTCCCCTCATCATGCTAGTAGTAAAATTGGAAAATGCTAAACCACAAGCGATATACTTGCCCTATCACTTAAACGTACAGAATGACTTGCTAATGATGATTGATACCCATGCACACATTTACGCCACAGAGTTTGACAACGATCGTGACGAGGTTGTACAGCGTGCGATGGCTGCTGGCATAGAACACATTTTATTGCCAAACATTGATTTGGACTCTATACAGCCCATGCTGGCAACCGAAGCCGCTTATCCCCAGCTCTGCCGCTCAATGATGGGACTGCACCCGTGCTATGTGGATGCCAATGTCGATGAAACGCTTGCCGTTATTTATTCTTGGTTCGACAAGCATGATTTTGTGGCCGTCGGCGAAATTGGTATCGATTTATACTGGGATAAGACTTTCAGAGCGCAGCAAGAGCGTGCCTTTGTGACTCAGCTAAACTGGGCCAAAGAGAGAAATCTGCCCGTTGTGATTCACACACGAGACTCCATCGAAGAGACATTAGCACTGCTTCGCACTGAGCAAGATGGCCATTTACGTGGCGTATTCCACTGCTTTGGCGGAACCGTCGAAGAGGCGAAGGCCATCAGTGACCTCGGCTTTCACCTTGGATTGGGCGGCGTCTCTACCTTTAAAAATTCCGGTATGGACAAAGTGATCCCACATCTGGATATGAACCGGGTCATATTAGAAACAGACTGCCCCTATCTGGCACCCGTTCCACATCGAGGAAAACGTAACGAACCAGCCTACACTGAACTGGTCGCGAAGCGCATTGCTGAGATCAATGACATCAGCGTTACCGAAGTGCTAAACAAAACGACGGACAATGCAAAGACATTGTTTGATTTGTAACATTATATGACACGCATATCAAAAGTGTGACACTGGTTCAAAAATGATATGGCCTGGTTGCATATATCGGCGTATGATGAATCTGATATCCATATGCCAATAATCTAATAACAACAAAGGTATGTGCCCTAAATCCATGAACCAGGGGAGGTCGCATATGTGTGAACATGGAAACCTGCTACAACGACAAAAGCGCACGCTATGGCAAAAAATAAGGGGCATTAAAGAAATTTATGTCTGTTCTGGCTGTGGCCATGTCATCATTGTCAAATAAAAAAATAGCGGCCTCAGCCGCTATTTTCTCTTTCATTATTCTTGCTCTGATTCTTCTTGGTCTTTTCGGGTGTAAAAACGCGCAAAGAACAATCCAACTTCAAACAGCAAGCACATAGGGATCGCCAGCAAGGTTTGCGAAATCATGTCGGGAGGGGTGAGCAGCATCCCAATAACAAAAGCCCCAACCACAATGTAAGGACGTTTCTGTTTCAGGCTGTCAACATCGGTGGCTCCTGTCCAGCACAATAAGATGATGGCCACCGGTACTTCAAAAGCAATACCAAACGCTAAAAACAGCGCCAGTACAAAATCAAGATAGCTCGAAATATCAGTGGCAAACTCGACCCCACCTAAAGAAATCGCGGTAAAAAAGCCAAACACCAATGGAAAAACGACAAAGTAAGCAAACGCGACTCCGCAGTAAAACAGTAGTGAACTGGAAAACATCAGCGGCATCACCAGTTTTCGCTCATGCTTATACAGCCCGGGAGCGACAAACGCCCATACCTGATAAAGGATATAGGGAACCGCAATGAACACCGAAGCGATCAGAGTCAGCTTTAGCGGCGTAAAAAAAGGCGACGCAACATCAGTTGCAATCATTGTTGCCCCTTCAGGCAACCTCTCTACCAGTGGCTTGGAAACAAAATCATAGATGTCACCGGAAAAATAAACCAAAGCAAGAAACACCACCAGCACGGCAACAATGGCGCGCAACAAGCGATTTCTTAACTCAAGCAGGTGACTAATCAAAGGCTGTGTCTGTTCGACGGTAGACATGAAAACCTCGAATACAATCAAGCGGTCAGACAACTAACGCGCTTTCGCAATATAAAATGACAAGGGCTGAAACTCAGCCCTTATTTAGATTTCTTTCTGGAGACTCATTCTCAACAGGTTTGACCGACTCAGACGCAACCTCGGTTGTGCTGTCTTCTGGCGTTGTGGCCTTTGGCTTCTCATTCGCGTACGGACGAGTTACCTCTTGCGCAGCCTGTTTCAGTTCCTCTACCGAGCTTCTTAACTCAGGAGAGAGGTCTTCCATGCCCATTTTCTCAGCTTTTTTCAGATTCTCCTGAAGCTCTTGCACTTTAAGTTCGTGTGAAAGCTCATCTTTGACATTATTTGCCATTGCTTTCGCAGAGCTGATAAAACGAGAAACACTTCGGATAGCAGTTGGCAGTCGTTCCGGTCCCAGAACCACGAGGCCAACTACTGAGATGAGTACCAGTTCCCAAAAACCGATATCAAACACGAATTATGCCTGCTCTTTATCTTTCTTTGTTTCAGTCGAAGCGTCTGTCTTTTGCTGCTCAATGTTCTTTGGCTCAAAATCAGCATCTTTTGCGTCTGATTTATTTGCAGGCTCATCTTCGCTCATCGCTTTCTTGAAGCCTTTAACCGCACCACCTAAATCACCACCGATACCACGTAGTTTCTTAGTGCCAAACAACAAAATAACGATGACAGCAATAATAAGAAGTTGCCAAATACTAATACCACCCATTCTTTCTACCTCGGGTCTTGATTAACAATGAAAAATTAATACGAGTTTATCGCTTAACGCCTGTAAGTACGCCAACTTAACAGCCAAAATGTGATACCTGCAACGCCCGATACTACGGAGAGTTGTTGGTAAGGTCCTTCCAGCAATATGGCAGAGCATACGATTAAAGTTGCGCCAACACCAAACAAAAACTTGCCTGTCCCCTGTTGCCGCTTTGTTGCACGGTATCCTTGATACAGCATATCCATGCGCTGATTCATAGCCTTACCCTGTTTGAGGCTATCGTACAGTAACTCGGGAAGTTCCGGTAATTTTTCTGCCCAAAATGGAGCGCGCTCTTTAATTCCGTTAATGACCGCTTGCGGTCCAACCTGATTGGCCATCCATTCCTCTAAAAATGGTTTTGCCGTCTCCCATAAGTCTAGCTGTGGATAGAGCTGTCTGCCCAACCCCTCAATATAGAGCAACGTTTTCTGAAGCAGCACTAACTGAGGCTGAACTTCCATATTAAAACGACGCGCCGTATTGAACAGGTTTAACAGCACGTGACCAAATGAAATTTCACACAATGGCTTGGCGAATATCGGTTCACACACCATACGAATTGCAAACTCAAATTCATCGACATTGGTGTCCATCGGCACCCAACCCGAGTCCACATGCAGCTCTGCGACTTTACGGTAATCACGGTTAAAGAACGCCAGAAAGTTTTCTGCCAGATAGCGCTTATCTTCGCTGTTGAGCGTACCGACAATGCCGCAATCCAACCCGATCCATCTCGGGTTCTCCGGGTGGTCATAACTGACAAACACGTTACCGGGGTGCATGTCGGCGTGGAAGAAACTGTCCCGGAAGACCTGAGTAAAGAACACACTGACACCACGTTCCGCCAACAGCTTCATATCGGTGCCATTGGCTTCCAGAGCCGGGATGTCTGAAACCTGAATGCCATAGATTCGCTCCGAGACCATCAGGGTTTCACTGCTGAAGTCAGGCAGTACTTCCGGAACGTAAAGCTCTTCGCTGCCCTCAAAATTACGTCGAAGCTGAATGGCATTCGCCGCTTCGCGTCGAAGATCGAGTTCATCGAGTAAGGTTTTCTCATACTCGCGCACGACTTCCACCGGTTTGAGTCGACGTGCCTCAGGTAACACTTTAGCGACAATTCGAGCCATACGATACATCAGCTTGATATCCGCATCGATGACCGGGCGAATATCAGGACGGATAACTTTCAGAACAACTTCCTGTCCGGTCTCTCGATGTGTTGCCGTATGAACCTGAGCGATGGAGGCCGATGCAAGTGGTTCAATTTCAAAGTCATCAAACCATTGTTCAATAGGCCCACCCAGTGCGAGTTCCATCTGTGATTTGGCCAGGCGGCCGTCGAAAGGCGATACCTGATCTTGCAGCAAGGCCAACTGATCGGCAATGTGGGGTGGAAACAGATCACGGCGAGTCGACATCATCTGACCAAATTTGATCCAGACAGGCCCCAACTCTTGCAACGCCAACCTTAACCTTTCGCCCAACGGTTTGTCCGGGTGCTGGTTTTGCATCCAGAACAGCGACTTTCTGGCCAGAAGTGGAGCTTTAGTTAACTGATGGGTGGGTATCAGCTCATCAAGCCCATATTCAAGCTGAACCTTTACAATATGATACAGACGTTTCAATTCACTCGGTGTCATAAACGCTCCGAGTCATCAGTGGGCGCATTGACAGATTCCAGTAGGGCATCCAAACGCACATCCAATCGCTCGGCCTGACTGCGCAGTTCATCCACATCGTCACAAAACGCCGCAACCGCAAGAGGTGGCGGCGCGATCTTCCACTCTTCAGTAAGCACCTGACCGAAATGATCCTGATGCCTTGCTGCCTGAGCAGCAAAAAAAGCCATTACCCCTTTCGCGCCCTGTACAGCAGTGTGGGCCACAACGTCTCCAGTGACACGCGACAGCCATTCTTCAATATCCGGCTTGCAGTCCGTCAACAGCGCTGAGAACTTCTGAGCCAACTGAATGTCGCCCTCAAGCTCCAGCTTATCCTGCTTGATCAACTTGGTGATATTCGCCTGCTCTTTCAGCTCAGGCAGGACTGACAGATTAAGCGAAAGGTAGCAATTGGGTTCACCTTCGTAATTCGCCAACACATCCAGCTGATGGCTGAAGACAAACGTCAGTGATTTATTGAACTCACGCAAATGGATCTGTATCACCTGGCCTTTGAGTCTGGCTACGCGTTTTACTAACGCATCATCGTCTTGAATCAGGGTATTGAGTGTGGTTTCCACCACTGCAGTAACTAATGGGTCAAAGGGCATAGCTCATTCCTCAGAATTTGTATCCGCGGTGCAATGCCACAATGCCACCTGTCAGGTTAAAGTATTTGGTTTGCTCGAACCCAGCTTGCTGCATCATGTTTTCCAGTGTGCTCTGGTCCGGGTGCATACGAATAGATTCGGCAAGGTAACGATAGCTCTCGGCATCGTTCGCTACCAGTTCACCCATTTTTGGCAATAGATGGAATGAGTAGGCATCATAGATTTTTGACAGGGGATCCAGAATAGGCTTGGAAAATTCCAGTACTAATAAGCGGCCGCCAGGCTTCAGCACTCGGAACATAGAGCGCAGTGCTTTGTCTTTATCCGTCACGTTGCGCAGACAGAAGCTGATGGTGATGCAGTCAAAGTAGTTATCAGGGAAAGGCAATTCCTCTGCATTGGCCTGCACATAATGCACATTACCGACGATCCCGGTATCACGCAGTTTGTCACGACCGACATTCAGCATAGAATTGTTGATGTCTGCCAGAATTACGTGCCCTTGGTCGCCAACAATGCGTGAAAACTTAGCGGTTAAATCACCCGTACCACCACCAAGATCCAGAATACGCTGACCCGGTCTGGCCCCGCTACAATCAATAGTAAAACGCTTCCATAAACGATGTACACCGCCGGACATCAAATCGTTCATGATGTCGTATTTTGCCGCCACTGAGTGAAACACCTCAGCGACACGTGTGACTTTTTCTTCTTTCGCGACTGTCTCGAAACCAAAATGGGTGGTTTCCTGTTGCTGATTTAGCTGTTCTGATTGCACGTTACTATCCGTCATTATTCTTCCTCTTGAACGGTGCGACATCACCTGCACCGCAGACGGTCAGTTTACTTTATCCATGTCTGGTTGTCTTTCCACCAACGCATCATTTTGTGCAATTTCTGTGAGCGAAGGAGAAATTGATCGTTTTACTTCCACACCAAGCTGTTTAAAGCTTTCCGCCTGGCGGATCGCATTCCCTCTACCTGTCGCCAGTTTATTCATCGCCCCCTGGTAACTCTGGTTGGCTTTATCCAACGCACCGCCCAGCCCTTCCATATCATCGACAAATAAACGCAACTTATCATACAGTTTGCTGGCCTTGTCGGCGATAACCTGAGCATTCTGATTTTGTCGGTCATTGCGCCATAAGTTATCAATGGTGCGCAGGGCGACCAACAAGGTGGTCGGGCTGACCAATATAATATTGTTCTCCATCGCCTCCTTCACCAAACTCGGATCGGCCTGAATCGCCACCTGAAATGCCGGCTCCACCGGAATAAACATCAGGACATAATCCAGAGAACGAATGCCCTTCAGCTGATGATAATCTTTTTGCGACAGTCCCCGGATATGATTACGCAAAGCCAGCAAATGATCACTCAAGGCGCGCTCACGCTCGGAGTCCGAATCCGCATTGAAATAGCGTTCGTACGCCACCAGCACCATTTTGGAATCGATCACCACCTGTTTTTCTTGCGGTAACTGGACGATGACGTCGGGTTGAAAACGCTTACCAGCCTCGTTTTGTAAACTCACCTGCGTTTGGTACTCATGACCTTCACGCAATCCTGACTCCGCCAGAACCCGTGCCAGCACCACTTCTCCCCAGTTCCCTTGCTGTTTATTATCACCTTTAAGAGCCTGAGTCAGGTTCATCGCTTCTCTGGTCATCTGATCATTCAGTCGTTGCAGATTCTTCAGTTCATGAACTAAGGTGTGACGCTCTTTAGCTTCCTGACTAAAACTGTCGTTGACCTGCTTTTTAAACCCTTCTAACTGCTCTTTCAGTGGGGTCAAGATGCCTTCCAGACTTTGACGGTTCTGAGCGTCCACTTTGGCGGTCTTTGTCTCAAACACCTGGTTGGCCAGCCGCTCAAATTGTTCTTTCAGGCGCAGCTCTGATTGTTGCAGCAGCTCGAGTTTTTCCTGATCCGAGCGCTGCTGCTGCTGATAAGTCGCCAGTTGCTCTCGCAACTGAGCCTCAGATTGCGCGCGCTGTTGCTTGACCTGCTCCAGCTCTCCTGCGTATTGCTGGCGCTCCTGTTTGACGGCATCAAAGTAACGCAGCTTTTCCATAGCTGCCATCACCTTACCGTGCGCCTGCTTGAGTTCAAACGCCGACTTATCCCGTTCATCATCCAGCTGTTCCAGCTCTTGTCTCGCTTGCGTCAGTTCCTGATGCAAACGTGCTGTCTCACGTTCAAACGCGCTGTTCTCTAGTTGTGTCTTTTGCTCAAACATCTCCGCCATTTGGCGGGACTTGAAATGCAGCACGGCCGCGGCGGAGAATCCCAGGCAGGTTGAAATCGAAGTAATTGAAAGTAGGAGAGTTTGGTTGTCAATTATCCATTGCATTATTTGCTTACCATCCGAACAGGTACTAATGCTAATGGTAATTTATACTGGATAAATGTCCAGATATTTACAGGGTTCGCCGTCTGAGACGTGAATTGATGATGTCCTCGATAAGCTTCTGATCACGACAGGCTTTTTCGTAGTTCTGTTTCTTACGCCAACGCTCCAGCACCTGTTCGAGTCCATGAACCCGTGCCGCTTTTTGTTGCAGTTGCTTCTGCACTGACTGGCATTGTGCTTCCATGACGGCCTGCTCATGACGTTGGTGGTTGAGCATTTTTTGCAGCATTTGATCGACCAGGTTGAGGTTCATCAGACCAACACTGCAGGTTTTGGACGACCCACTGTAATTGAGCGCCTTTAACTCGGAAAGCGCAGTGAGTTGCTTCGCCAGATGCTCATTTTGATGACGCATTGCATCCAGTCGTGCGCCAATCTGATCGCGCTGCAACTCCTCAACCTGGGTCATCTTACCCACGGCACGAATCTTACTGTCCATGAGTCTGCCCCTGGAATAGATGTGCCAGCTCAGTCAGGCTGGTCGGAAAGTCCACCGATTCGCCAGCGCTCTGCAACAGATACCCTTTTAGCTGAGGATGCATCGCTACCGCCTGATCCAACTCGGGATCCTGTCCGGGCTGATACCCCCCTAATGGCAGTAATTCTTTAACCTGTAAGTAATTGGAGTAGAGCTGGCGAAATTGATTCGCTATGGTGCCGTGCACTTCCGGGGTACAGCCAGACATGCAGCGGCTGATTGAAGCGTTAATATCGATAGCAGGATAGTGCCCCTGCTCCGCCAGTTGCCGTGACAAAACCACATGACCATCGAGTATGGCACGTGCCGAATCGACCACAGGATCTTGCTGGTCATCGCCTTCGGCCAACACAGTATAAATGGCCGTCAGGCTGCCTTCCGGATGCTCACTGTTACCCGCACGCTCCAGTAGCTGTGGTAGCACGCTGAATACCGATGGTGGGTAGCCCCGAGAGGCCGGCGGCTCACCCAGTGCCAGAGCGATTTCTCGCTGGGCCATGGCATAACGAGTCAGTGAATCCATCAGCAACAGAACATCCTGCCCTTTATCACGAAAGTACTCCGCCACCCGATGACACAACAATGTGGCTCTGAGGCGCATCAACGGGGATTCATCCGCCGGTGCGGCGATGATGATGGCCTTTTTGCGCGCCTCGGGCGTCAGATTGCGCTCAATGAACTCCCGAACCTCACGGCCACGTTCACCAATCAATCCCACCACTATCACATCGGCTTCGGTGTTTTGCGTGATCATTCCCATCAGCACACTTTTACCGACCCCACTGCCTGCCATCAAACCTATCCGCTGGCCTTTACCCACGGTTAGCAAACCATTGATGGCCCGAACGCCAACGTCCAGTGGTGTATCCACCGGTCTGCGCTTCAAAGGGTTAATGGGTTTCGGCTCCAGTGACACTCGGTCTCCGCCCTTCAAAGGCACACCATCATCGAGCGCTTCACCTAAACCATTCACCACACGGCCTAACCAGTGACTGCCCAGATTCACCGAACTGTCACCATCTAACGGCACCACCTTGGCACCGGCGAACAAGCCACCCAATCGACGTACTGGCATCAGATAGGCGATGGTATGATCAAAACCCACAACCTGAGCTTCAATCATGTCCCCTTCATCGGTCTCAACCAGACAACGCTGCTCCAGTTTGAACCGGCATCCTACCGCCTGAAGCATCAGTCCATTCACTTTGACTAAACGCCCGGTCACCCTGGCGACCGGAATCAAATCCAGCGATGCAATCGCATCGTTGAGACGTTCGTTCAGTAATGGCGAAGTGGGGCTAGTCATGATTGTCTTCTAAATCGATGGGCGTAACTTCATCCAGCAGGTGCTCTTTCACCGCATCCATACAAGACTCCAGTCGGGAGTCACAGCTGGCATCCGCTTCCGCGTCTTCGGTGACCAGATGGCAACCGCCCACCGGCAGCTCTGGCTTGGCAACCAGTTTCCAGCCCTGAGCCAGTTCCGGATTTATCTGAGTAATACGCTCCAAATCCTGTGGATTCAGGTGTACCGTGACTTTTTCGGTTTTGCCTGGCATCGCATCGAGCGTTTCATCCACCAGTGCCAGAATTTGCTGTGGCATCAGGGTCAGCTCAGCACGGATCACCTGCTGCGCCACTTTTTGTACCAGCTCACAGATGATGTGTCTCTGCTGTTGCTCTTTCTCTTCCTGCCAGCGAGACAGCGACACGTAAATGTCATTGACCGGTTTGACCGCATCCATAAAGGCCTGCTTTCCCGACTGCTCACCCGACACAAAGCCTTGTTGAAAACCCTCTTTCTGACCTTCGAGCAGGCCTTGTTGTTTACCCTGCTCAATGCCCTGATTCAGACCCTCTCGATGGCCTCGCTCCAATCCTTGCTGAAACCCTTCTTCCAGACGTTGCTGAATATCCACCTGACTTGGGGATTCTTCCCATGAGAGATCGGCAGCAAACTCATCGACGCTACTTGGCTGGGCCAAAGGTGGGAAACGATGCTGTCTGTAGCCACTTGGCGGTAATCTGAAAACGGCTTTTTCCTTCATGGCTTACTCCACGGTCTGCTCTTGATACAGCGACAACTCGATTTCACCTGTCTCTGACAGCTCTTTTATGATCTGCATGATGTCATTGCGAGCTCGCTCCACGGCACTGACTGGGACCGCGCCTCTAATCTGCATATCATCTTCCAGTTGCTTCACCATACGCTGTGGCATCGAACGCTTAATGGCTTGTTGCAGAGTGATGTCGGCCCCTTTGAGTGCGATGGCCCAAAGCTCCATTGGTACCTGCTGCACCAGCGTGTCCATGGTGTCTTCGCGCTGACGGCCAAGTACCATAAAGTCAAACATGTTCTCTTCGATTTCTCCCACGACTTCTTCGTCATGCAACTTGAGCATTTCCATCAACATGGCGCGATCACCGGAGAAGCGGTTAATGATATCTGCCACCTGTTTGACACCGGACATCGGTGCGCTCTGGGTCACAGATACTTGCTCGATACAACGCTCAATCAGTTCATTGAGATCCGCCGCGACCTGATGGTCGATATCCTGTAAACGTGCAATGCGATACAAGAGTTCGTCGTGGTAATCCGATGGCAGATGGCTCAATACTGCAGAGGACGTTTCCGGTGGCAGATACGCAAGAAAAATGGCCTGCATTTGCGGGTGTTCTTTCGCCACAAAGCGAGCCAGTATCTCCGCATCCACCCACTGAAGGCGCTGCATATTATTGCGGACTTCATCACCGTACAGGTTATTGAGCAACCCTTTCGCCAAGTCGTTACCCAGCGCCTTACGCAGGGTATTCGACAGATACTCTTTAGACGCACCGCGAATACCGCTGTGCTGTCTGAAGTCTTCGAAGAAATGCTGGATCACTTTCTTCGCATTATCACTTTTAATGCCGCTCAGGCGTGCCATGGCTTTGGTGACACGCTGAGTTTCATCGCGAGAGAAGTGACGTAATACCTGCGCTGCCGCATCCTCGCCCATACCTAAAAGGACGAGAGCGGTTTTCTCAACATGACTAAGCGTGGCTGGCATTGGCTGAGCTGTTTTCATTCACATTTACCCATTGTTTAAGTACTTCTGCTACACGCTCAGGCTCTTCTGTGGCAATAAGCTGTAGATGTTTAAGTTGAATCTCCAGTGGAGAGCCCGGAGGAGGCAACATATCACTGCTGGCATCCAGTCCTGAGGAGGTGGATTCGATACCTCGCTCTGACAATCGGCGATTGAGCATTTCTTCACGCTCTCGCTCTTCACGGGTCTGGATATTTTCCTGATATTCTTCTTCCTGTGGCTCGGCAAACTCAAGCTCTTGTCCCTGTCTGTCAGCACCGGTGAGGTGCATGATCAGCGGTCGCAGTACGAAGAAAATCATCGCCATTCCCAGCATGCCACCAATTACATAACGCAGTGGCTGCTGTACGGTAGGATCCTGCCACCAAGGCATCGCAGGTGGCGCTTCAATTTCTACCGGGGTAAAGTTGAAGCTCATCAGACTCATGCTGTCGCCGCGATCCGCTGAAATGCCCACGGCGTCGGAAATCATGGTCGAGATCTGTGTACGCTCAGCTTCGGTCCAGGCGGTACCATTGGGTGCTGCACTTTCATTAAGCAGGACTGAGACACTTAACTTAGAAATCTGTCCCTGCTGATACTGAGTGCGACGTACACTGCTACCAACGGCATACTGACGATTAAGTTCACTGCGTGCATTGGTGTTCTGACTGTCGTTTGTCGGCACTTCACCAGTAACTGGAGGCTGATTGCTCAATGAACCCGGGATTCCCAGAGCGATCTTGTCGACGGTATTGTTGTGGATGCTATGTTCATTGCGTACTACCGGGTTGGAATCCAGAATTTCCTGCGTTTCTTCTACCCGACTGAAGTCCATATCTGCGGCTACCTGAACTCGATAGTTGCTTGGGCCGACAATCGGCGTCAGCATATCGGCGGCACGCTGAATGATCTGCTTCTCCACGTTCTTCTGATATTCAAGGTATTTGGCATTGACCTTACCCGACTCCGCAGATCCCACATCCGCGCTGAGCAAACGACCGTACTGGTCAATAACAGAAACAAACTCCGGTTTCATACCTGTCACACTGCCCACCACCAGATTGACGATGGCTTCAACCTGGTCCGGTTTCAGATCTTCACCCGGTTTGAGTTCAATCATGACTGATGCCGATGGATCCTCTCCCTGCTGACGAACAAACAAGGTCTGGCGAGGAATGGCAAGATGGACTCGGGCATTGGAAATTGCGTTCAGAGAGATAATGGTTCGGACCAACTCCCCTTCCAGACCATGTCGGTAGCGCGCATTTTCCATAAACTGGCTGGTACCCAGAGAGCTGTCTTCTTTAAGCGAATCCAGACCAGTCGGCAACTGAGCTTTCACGCCCTTGGCAGCCAACAGCATGCGGATCTTAGCCACCTGCCCTTCAGCAACCAACACCTGGCCGTTTTGCTCCTGGAGACGATAGGCAATGCCTTCGGATTCCAGTACCGAAACAATCTCGCCAATATCAAAGCGTTCCTGCTGACTATAGAGCGGACGATAACTCTGGGATGAACTCCAAAGGGCGACGACAATGATGGCGGCAACGATGGCAGCCAGCACCGCTGACAGCACCAGGTTACGCTGAGAACTGGACCAAAGCTGCTTAAGCTTGGTATTGACATCATTCATGCTGGGTGAAGATGTCGACTTAGGCGCAACATCAATCGGGCTGGTTGCGGCGACAGTTTGAGGTGCTAATTCTGACATGTTCTACACCGGCATCTTCATAATATCTTCAAACGACGCAACAACCTTGTTGCGAACCTGCATCAGCGCTGAGAAAGACAGGCTGGCTTTTTGACTGGCGATCATAGCGCCAACCAGATCATCACTTTGTCCCGTCTCAACGGCTGTCATTTTTTGCGACGCGACAGATTGGTGCTGATTCACCATATCCAACACGTTCTTCATCGCCCCCGAGAACGCCATCGGTTCATTCACCTTATTCACATCCATCGGGTTGTTTGAAACCACAAAATCAGGCTGCACGTGTTGCTGCATCGCCTGCATTTTGGTCAGCATTAATTGCTCTGCGGATAACGCATTATTTATCGGTTGCATCGCCATCAAAATTCTCCTTTACGCAGCCGAGCCGATAGCCGACTGTAGATCGATTCCTTGTTCTCGCATTGCGGCTAACTTGTAGCGCAATGCTCGTGTAGAAACCCCTAGAGCGTCCGCCGTTTTGGTTCGGTTTCCGCCAAATTGACGTAGTTTTTCTAAAATGAATTGGAACTCTGCTTGCTTCTTCACTTCGACATGACCCATGGCGCTCTCCTGCACCGCAAAAGTGCTGGTTGGCATATCGATTGGCAGCATGAGATCCTGAGCCGTAACGTAGTCACCGTGGCGCATAACCAGCGCACGCTGAATCACATTCTCAAGCTCACGAATGTTACCCGGCCAGTGATAGTGGCTCAGAGCCTGTTGCGCATCTTTGGACAGGTGACAATTGGTTTGCTCTTTGTATTTATTAATGAAGAACTGACTGATGGGCAGAATGTCTTCTTTGCGGTCGCGCAGAGGTGGCCAGTGCAGCGGCAGTACATCGAGGCGATAATAAAGATCTTCTCTAAATGTGCCCTTTTGCACTTCGTGGCGCAGATCTTTATTGGTTGCTGCGATTACCCGAATGTCCAGAGCGATCGACTTATGACTGCCCACGCGCTCCACTTCGCGCTCCTGAAGCACACGCAGAAGCTTCGCCTGCACCGCAGGAGACATCTCACCGATTTCGTCCAGCAGAATCGTTCCGCCATTGGCCTCTTCAAACTTGCCACTCTGTGAACCGGTTGCACCAGTAAATGCGCCCTTAACGTGGCCGAATAACACCGCCTCCAACATGGACTCCGGAATCGCGGCACAGTTGACGGCGATAAATGGCTGCTGACTGCGTGGCGACTGGTCATGGACATAACGTGCCAGCACCTCTTTTCCTGTCCCCGATTCTCCGGTGATCAGGACACTGGCGCTGGTACAGGCCGCTCGGTGCGCCAGTTGCAATACTTGTTTACTGCGCCAGGACTCCGCAACAATGTTTGCCATCGGTTTCTCCAACGCTTCAACACGCTGGATCAGATTAACAAGTTGTGCAGATTCGAATGGACGAAGCAGATAATCGGTTGCCCCGGCCTTCATTGATTCTGCGGCCAGAATGCCCTGATCCTGCTCGACAATGGCAATGGCTACTCCCGAATTGTTCTTGCGCTGATGGCAGGCAATCCATTCACGAATACTCATATCCGGCAAGTTTGAGCTGACCAGACTGATAGAAGCTGCGGGTTTAAGCAGCGCAGCACGCCCCGTCCTTACGTGCGTCACGTCAAAACCCTGTTGAGTGAGTAACTCAATAATAGGCTTAGCGTTTAGCTCACAAGGCTCAACGAATAGAATGTCCTTTTTCATTTATTGAACCTCCGTCTTCATATCCGTTGAAGACGCTGACTGATTAGAAGGCTGTCGCACAATTCGTACTGTAACGCGACGGTTTTTCGCTTGACCAAACTCGGTCTCATTACTACTGACCGGATAACGCGCACCATGCGCTCGTACTTCAATAAGATTTTCAGGCGTACCCAATTCATTAAGTACACTGGCAACGTCATCGGCACGTACTCTGGAAATCTGTAGATTGCTTATCGACGAACCGACGTTGTCGGTATGACCATCAACCAATACCCTGGCCACCTTGTCATCGGCTTTGATATAACTCGCAAGAGACTGCAGGGTTTTGCGCTGCTCACTGGAGACCACGCGCTGGCCAAACTCAAATTTCAATACCACATCTCTTGCCTGGGTGTAGTTCATTTGCGGCAATTCCGTACGACACTCATTGAAACGAACATAAGCCTGCTCAATACGCGTAGACGGCAGAACGTAAGCATCTCCGTAAACATGGGTATCCTGCATTGAGCTGACACGAATCCATGCCCCTTTGGTCACAGCGGCCAGTAATTGGTCAATATCCACATCGAAGATGGCATATCCCCGGGCAGTTTTAGCAGCCTCATCGATTGCGACATGCTCAGTGGGTGTCTGCCAGGGTGGCGACAGCTGAAACAGTTGAGCGCGCTTAATGGGTTTATTGGGTAAATGTAATACTGCGGATATCTGGTCATTCGGTTCCGCATGGAAGTAAAACTTCCCCATGTTATTTGGCAATGAATGACTAAGCTGACACTCGAATTCTCCTTCGACGGCTTGCCAGTCCACTAAATCCATCGGAATATTTACTTCCGCCGCCTGTGAGACCTTAATCCCAAAAATAGCCGCTATAAATAACACCAAAAGATACATTCTATTAACAGCAAAACTTAGACAATGTATTTTACGCTCCCCTGACCAAGTTAATTTGGGAGATAATGAAAAATAATATTTTTTAACCAAGCCATAGATCATATTGCTATCCATTTATGTCTCATTCACATAATACATAGAAATCTAATTTCATATGCATGCGACGTTTTATAAATTCTCTGGGCAAGCCTTATAAAACATAAATTTAGGTAAAGCACTCATTCTGTTCTCTGATATAGAAAGGCTTGGCGGCTAAAATTTGGCCGAAAAAACCCTTCAGATATAGTTATTATTTTATTAAGCTACCTGTATTTATTTTATATTTAAAGGCGCTTTATATAGCGTAAACAAACATATGAACCAACTTCACAAATTTACATTCGAGGGCTAAAAATAAATAAAAAAACCGGAGTAGACTGACGAAATATGATGACTTGTTATTAATTAACAACATCAGGTTACATTCGACACCTTCTCAGATTACATTTGGTAAAGATATGGATATGCAAAAAGCAGAGCTACCAATTCAGGTGCAAACTCTTAATGTGGAATTACTTGGCAAGCCAATTCATATCATCAGGAATAAACTTGAAGATTTACTGACTGGGTCATGCCAAACCCTGAGTCTGGAGTTACAGTCCTGGCTTAAGACGCAACATGTCACCGTCACTCTGCAGGAGGTCACTCTCACCGAACTACCTGTTTCCGACATGCAAGCATCAAGCACTTCGGTGCTCAAACACAACGAGAGTGGCATGCTCTACGTCGCCATGGTTCCGGCGATGCTGATGCGTCTTTCTGATCAATTTTACGGTGCCGATATAGAACGCAGTAGTGACGATTTAACCAATAGCGATCTCAGGCTGTTGCATCGTATGGCGAAATGCACGTCCACATGGGTCGCCCCGTCATCTGCCTGGCAGCAACACGAATTCGAAATGACGGCGGGTGTAGGCATCGCAGCCACACTGGTGATAGACGTCAATGGGCAACAGGCTTTACTGAAACTCACCCTGGACAGTGCTCTGATACAAACGCTCATTGATGAACTGGAGCTCGATGCCAATCCACACATCGCCAGTGATTTCTGTCATGCACTGCAGAAAACCCCTGTGCGATTAAATGTACAGCTAAGCAAGACCATCTTGCCGCTAACCCAAGTCCTCGAACTGAAAGCTAACGATATCCTGCCTATTGAGTTACTGACTCAAACGCCTGTGCATATCGGTAAGGAACGACTGTTCACCGGACGGGTTGCAGAGCAAGAAGGACAACTCGTATTAATTATAAATGATGATAAGGATACCAACCGATGAGCGATTCGACAGAGCAAAATGTCTTCGACGGTGACGAACTGCGCTTCGATGACTTTCAACTTGAAGATTTTGATACCGAAGCACCGCTAGCGGCTCCTGTGCAGTCGGAACGCGATTTGAGCTTTTTCAAAAATATCCCGGTCACGGTGACGCTGGAAGTGGCGAGCAAGGAAATCGCGCTTGGTGATCTGATGTCGGCGGGAGAAGGCAGCATTATCGAACTGGATAAACTCAACGGCGAACCGTTGGACGTCAAAGTGAATGGCTCTCTGATGGGGCACGCCGAGGTTGTGGTGGTCAACGAAAAGTATGGCCTGCGACTGATTGACGTCGTGGATTCTGCACTCACTTCAATGGGCCAGTAACTCGTGTTACTTCGCACCAACGCACTGCACCGGTGGCTTGTCGGCGGCATTCTGCTCATCCTGCTGAGCTTGTTGGCTCAGCCAGCGCTGGCAGACAGCGGGCTCACCTTCCTGACGGTCAATGACGGACAGTCAGAGCAAGAGTACAGCGTCAAGCTGCAGATCTTGCTGTTGATGACCGCACTGAGCTTCCTGCCTGCCTTTATCCTGATGGCCACCAGCTTCACTCGCATTATTGTGGTGCTGGCAATACTGCGTCAGGCTCTGGGCCTGCAGCAAAGCCCACCCAACCGGGTACTGATCGGCATTGCGCTGAGTCTGAGCATTTTGATTATGCGTCCCGTGTGGAGTGACATCTACGAGCACGCTTTTGTGCCTTATGATCAGGGTGAAATCACCCTGATGCAGGCCTTTACTACCGCAGAAAAACCGGTTCGAAACTTTATGCTGGCGCAAACACAGCGCAACTCGCTTGAGCAGATGTTGCGCATTGCCAACGAACCGGTGGACTCGAACGTGGAGGAGATCTCCTTTGCTATCGTCCTGCCCGCCTTTGTTATCAGTGAATTGAAGACCGCTTTTCAAATCGGTTTCATGCTGTTTATTCCGTTCCTTATCATTGACTTAGTCGTTGCCAGTGTTCTGATGGCCATGGGTATGATGATGTTATCACCGCTGATAGTGTCTTTGCCGTTCAAACTGGTAGTGTTCGTTTTGGTCGATGGCTGGGCAATGACGGTCGGCACACTGTCAGCCAGCTTTGGTACTGGATAAGAAGGTAACGCATGACTCCCGAACTCACAGTTACGCTCTTCTCCAATGCAGTCTGGCTTATCATCAACATCGTTTTGGTGTTGATAGTGCCGGGCCTGCTGGTTGGTCTGGTGATTGCCATCTTCCAGGCTGCGACACAAATTCAGGAACAGACACTGAGCTTTTTGCCAAAACTGCTGGCGACCTTATTGATGGTGATCTTTGCCGGCCACTGGATGCTGCGCAAAATCATGGAACTGTTTGATTATCTGTTCCACAACATTCCGGGGATGATTGGTTAATGCAGATCACGTTCGCCGAAATATCTCAATGGTTAGGTCAGTTATGGTGGCCCTTTTTCAGGATTGGGGCCGCCTTTCTGGCCATGCCATTTTTCGGTGATGCGTTAATTCCTGTCTGGGTAAGAGCCTTGCTGGCTTTGTCCATTGTGGTCATCACGGCGCCACTGATGCCAACCATGCCTGCGGTGGATCTATTTTCAATGACCTCGCTGTTTCTCGCTTTTGAACAGGCGATGTGGGGACTGTTCTTTGGCCTGATACTGCACCTGTTTTTTACCATATTTACCATGCTGGGCCAGATCGTCTCCCTGCAGATGGGTCTGGGCATGGCCATCATGAACGATCCGGTCAACGGCTTATCCGTTGCCATACTTGGCCGTATTTTCCTTCTGCTTTGTACACTGCTGTTTCTCTCCCTTGAAGGACACCTATTGGTGATCGACATTCTGGTGCAGAGCTTTGTCGTCTGGCCGGTTGGCTCAGGGATCAGCATTCTGTCACTGGACAACATCGTGTCACTGTTTGGCTGGATGTTTGCGTCGGCACTGGCTCTCGCCCTGCCCGCTATAGTCTCCATGCTGCTTGCTAACATCAGCTTTGGTGTGATGAACCGCGCGGCACCGAGTCTTAACGTTTACGCGCTGGGTTTTCCGATGACCATGTTACTTGGTCTGTTCAGCGTGCTGCTGACGGTCAGTGGTATTCCCAGCCGCTATACCGCGCTGGTCCATGAAACCTTGAGTCATCTAAACCGGTTTATGGTGGGGGGCGCATGAGCGAGCAGTCGAGTCAGGATAAAACCGAAAAAGCCTCGCCCCAGAAAATCAAGAAAGCGAGGCAAGAGGGACAAATACCCAGAGCCAAAGAATTCACTACCGCAGTCCTGTTTCTGATCGTGGCTATCTATTTTTATAGCCAGTTGGGCTCAATTTGGGAGCACATTTCCGGGGTATTCCGCTACAACATGACGCTGACGCGTCAGGATCTGGATAACCCAAAACAGATGCTGGAACAGCTGGGTGAGAGTTTGGGTATCATCATCGAAATGCTACTGCCGATGTTTGTGGTGATTGTGATCGCCGCCACTGGCAGCAGTCTGATACTCGGGGGCTGGATGTTCCGCCCGGCTAATGTGCAACCCAAACTGAGCAAACTGAATCCCCTTTCCGGGGTCAAACGCATGTTTTCCACCCGCTCTCTGGTAGAGCTACTGAAATCATCGTTGAAAGTGATGGTGATTTTTGCGCTGTTATACAGCTACTTAAGCAGTAATTTCTCGCAGCTTCTGGGGATGCAGAAGCTGACTCTGACCCAGGGCATTACTATGGTGATGACCATCCTGTTTGAAGGTCTGCTGCTTATGGGGGTAGCACTACTTATCTTTGGCGTCATCGACATTCCCTACCAGCGCTGGGAGCACCTCAAACAGCTCAAGATGACCAAGCAGGAACTCAAAGAAGAGTACAAGAACAACGAAGGTCGTCCGGAAGTCAAACAGCGAATCCGCCAAATTCAGCAGCAGTTTGCCCGTCGTAAAATTGATAAAGCCGTGCCTAAAGCCGATGTAGTGATCACCAACCCAACGCACTACGCCGTCGCGCTCAAATACGACACCAGCTTATCCGATGCCCCCTTTGTGGTGGCCAAAGGCATCGATGAAACCGCGATGCACATTCAACGAATTGCCAGAGAGAATCAGGTGGAGATTTTGCACTCGCCACCGTTAACACGTTCGATTTACTACACCACGGCCATTGAGCAGGCGATTCCCAGCCAGCTGTATATCGCCGTGGCACACATTTTAACGTATGTGATGCAACTGAAAGCCTTTCGCCAAGGCTCGGGAGAAAAACCATTACCGCTTCCGCCATTTTCGATTCCAAAACACTTGCAGCACTAATGGATAACCAGAAGAAGTAACAAAGGAACTATCATGTTGAATCGTCTTAAACAATTTAGACGCTCCGGAAAAGGCTACATCGGCATCCCTATCGTGCTGCTGATGATACTGGCAATGGTGATTCTGCCCCTGCCACCTTTACTGCTCGATGCGCTGTTTACATTTAACATTGTACTGGCGATCCTGGTACTTCTGGTCAGTACCACGGCCAAACGGCCACTCGACTTCTCGATTTTCCCAACGATTCTGTTGATTGCCACCCTGATGCGACTCACCCTGAACGTGGCCTCGACCCGTATTGTCCTGCTTGAAGGTCACAATGGTGGCGATGCGGCCGGTAAGGTCATTCAGGCCTTCGGTGAAGTGGTAATCGGCGGCAACTACGTCGTGGGTATGGTGATTTTCGTCATCCTGATGATCATTAACTTCGTGGTGATCACCAAAGGTGGTGAACGTATTTCTGAAGTTTCTGCACGTTTTACCCTGGATGCCTTGCCGGGTAAGCAGATGGCCATCGACGCCGATCTGAACGCTGGCCTTATCGATCAGGACGCGGCACGCACCCGACGAAAAGAAGTCGCCAACGAAGCCGATTTCCACGGCTCTATGGACGGTGCCTCCAAGTTTGTCCGTGGTGATGCGGTTGCCGGTTTGATGATCCTGTTTATCAACATCATTGGTGGTATCAGCATCGGTGTGTTTGAGCACGGCCTGCCTGCGTCAGAAGCCTTTAAAACTTATGCTCTGCTAACCATTGGTGATGGTCTGGTCGCGCAAATCCCATCGCTATTGCTGGCCACTGCCGCTGCCATTATCGTAACACGTATCAATGACAGCGATAACGACATGGCGGATACGATGCAGCAGCAGTTACTGGCAACGCCAGCGACACTGTTTACGGTTGCCGGTATCATGTTGGTGATTGGTCTGGTACCAGGGATGCCTCACCTGGCCTTCTTTACCTTCTCAGCCGTGCTGGCTTTTGCTGGCTGGCGACAGTCGAAAGCCCCTGCCATCGACCCGCAACTGGACCAAGTTGAGGCGATTTCGGCCGCGATGCAAGCCGATAAGGACCAACCGCTGTCATGGGAAGACATCCCTCATATACACAGCCTGTCGTTGGCACTGGGTTATCGTCTGGTGCATCTGGTCAACAAAGAGCAAGGAGCTCCACTGACACAGCGTATCCGCGGGGTTCGAAAAAACCTGTCCGAGCAGGTTGGCTTTCTGGTTCCCGAAGTCAGTATTCGCGACAATCTGAGCCTTAAACCGAGCCAATATACGCTCTCCTTGAATGGTGAAATTATTGAAGAGGGCTTTATTGAACCGGATCGTCTGATGGCCATTGCGGTTGGTGAAACTTACGGAGAAGTCGATGGTATTCTCGGCAGCGATCCCGCTTACCACTTACCGGCGGTGTGGATCGAACATAAAGACAAAGCCAGAGCACTGAATATGGGCTATCAGGTTGTCGATGACGCCACCGTGATTGCGACCCACATCAGCAAAGTGATGAAGACTCACCTGGCCGAGCTGTTTACCCATGATGATGTCGATGCGATGAACCTGCGACTGACCCAACAGGCGCCCAAACTTGCAGAAGCATTAGGTGCAGCTTTAAACCCAGCGCAGCAGCTAAAGGTGTACAGACACTTACTGCTTGATCAGGTACCACTTAAGGATATTCGCACCATTGCCAATACCATGCTGGAATCAGCGGAAAACACCAAAGATCCGATTTTACTGGCGGCCGATGTGCGCTGTGCACTGCGCCGTACACTGGTCAATCTGGTTGCCGGGCAGCGAAAAGAGCTTAACGTGTATGCACTGTCTGATGAACTGGAACAGATGCTGATGACATCCTTACAGCAGGCTCAGGCCAGTGGCAGCGTGATGCTGGACAGCTTCCCAATTGAACCGAACATTCTTAGCCAATTCCAGCAGAACCTGCCGCTGATCAAACAGCAGCTCAAACAGCAGGGCCTTGCGCCTATTCTGCTGGTCATGCCTCAATTAAGACCACTCATCGCTCGTTATGCCCGCACCTTCTCGCAGGGGCTGGCGGTATTGTCCTATAACGAGATCCCCGAAAACAAACAGATAAATGTGGTAGGAAACCTTGGATAATCTAACTTCAAACCAAGCGCTGTATCGTTACCTGCACCAGTTAATTGAGCAGCACATCGTCACGGAAGACGACCAAATCATCTTTGACGCCTATGAAAACAACGACATTCGCCATGCCTGTCAGGCCATTCGTGATACCAAGCAGGGGGAGGTAGAGTTCCAACACCTCACCCTGCGTTTTGGAAGTCAGGGGGAGCAGAGTGTCTATCAGTTTGACCTATCGGAAAATATGCGTTTCTGTCTCGACTTGTACAGCCTGTACCTGGCAGTGCGTCAGACCAAGTTCCAGATAGAAACCTTTCATCCTGACTTGATCAGCAATGTGGTGGTTCCCATCAGTATTGATGCGCTGTTATGGGAGCCGGGTGAACATTTTCTCAAACAGGTAATTCGCTATCATGCCGGCGCGTTTTACCACATCATTCCCTCGCTACAGGTGAATTTTCCCACCACGTTGCATCAGCGTATCCCCGCGTTAGTGGAAAAGTTAAAAGAGCGAGCCTACGCGCTGTGGTTTGATGTCGACCCGGCAAAGGGAACCTTCGAGCAACTGCTGAGTTTTGAGCCTGACGCCCTGAAAGTGGCCGTCACCATCGAAAATAAGCAAGACCGCACCCGTCTGATCCCGCTGGTGAAATTCTGTCGCAGTCACAAACTCCACTGGGTAGCAGGTCGTATCAGCAATCAGGATGAACTGACCCAGTTTAAGCGTTTAGGCGCCAATTATTACTTTGGCTACTTCAGTGATATCCCGACGTCGATGTCGTTCAAATCGTTCGGCGATGCGGGGAATGAAGAGTTTTAAAAGGCTTCAGGGCCCAGGATCCATGGTCCTGGGCCTGAATCCCTTGAACTAAGTTCACACTTTCCTTCCCAATTTCAATAAATTGCCACTTTTTTTTCTTTTTCGGTTAATGCTCAGATTCAACTAACCGCCTCTAGTAAGTGAGCGGGGCGATGGTCCCACATTGAGACAATTCAAGGAGAATTCACATGGCTCTATCAATGCACACTAACTACGCTTCGCTGGTTACACAAAACACGCTAAGCAGCACAAACAACATGCTAAGCACGGCTATGGAGCGCCTGGGTACAGGTTACCGTATCAACTCAGCATCAGACGATGCGGCAGGCCTGTCAATCGCCAACAAACTGGAAGCACAAACGCGCGGTATGGGTGTCGCGATGCGTAACTCGCAAGACGCGATCTCTATGCTACAAACGGCAGACGGCGCTCTGGATGAGTTGTCTAGCATCGCTTACCGTATGAAAGACCTCGCAACACAATCTGCGAACGACTCGAACGCGGCAACTGAGCGTACTGCGCTAGACGCTGAATATCAGGAACTTATTCTTGAAGCGGAACGAATTCTTGACCAAACCAGCTACGGTGCAGGTGAACTATTGTTACGCGGCGGTCGTTTAGACGGTGCGATGCAGTTCCAAATCGGTGCAGGTGTCAATGAAACGCTGCAGTTAGACGTTTCTGGTCAGCTAGGTGCCATTGACTTTGCGGGTACGCTAGGCGACATCGCGACTGACGCAGCGACATCAAACGGTGAAATTACCGCTGTAAATGCTTTGTTTGACAACATCAATGCGCTACGCGGTACACTGGGTGCGAACATCAACCGTCTAGAGCACACTATCAACAACCTGGCGAACATCAGTGAAAACACAGCCGCCGCGAAAGGTCGTATCATGGACGCTGACTTTGCGGTTGAGTCTTCTAACATGACTAAGAACCAGATGCTAATGCAAGCGGGTACCACAGTACTATCACAAACTAACCAGCTACCTGGTATGGCGATGTCACTACTGCGCTAATCCGGCACGAATCCTTGGTAATGGGCGCGGCCCTCCCCAGCCAGCCGCACCCATTATTGTGGATATGATGAATTTTCCTTCGTTAACTATTCATCCGTCCTTTTATAGCCTCCTTCGGGAGGCTTTTTTGTCACCCTAACCAGTGACAGATTAATTGCTGAACCGAGATCTCACTCTACAAGATCTGAGCATACCCGCTACTTAATCCCCCCTTTGGGTCGGTCGCCTTAACCCTCTGAGTCATAAACCATTTTGCATGGAAAAGCGGAACACACCACATGGAAACCATACTTCCGCCAGATGCCAAGACTCAACTTAAATCATTGAATTTAATGATATTTAATCGTGGCACAATTATTGATTAAACCCTGAATACTATTGGGCTGAATCCATATACCACTATTCAGTCTGCAACCTTAAGGAGCGCTCAATGAGTTCGTTAGATCCCATCACAATGGCAACCCAGCTGGCTACCTACGACATTCAGCCATTCCAAAAGCGGTACCAGATGCAGGCGGATATGTACCAGGCGCAATTGACCGCACTGGGGAAAGTCGAATCCGCACTGCGCGAGTTTCGTTCTGCCGTCAATGACATGAATAGCTCAACGTCAAGTGTGATTAAAAACAGCACCAGCGTCTCACAAGAGGGCTTTTTCTCCGCCAGCGCCAATGCCAATGCACTGCCGGGAAGCTATCAGATCTTCGTCGAGCAGGTGGCGACGGCCCACCAGCTGAAAACCGGCATGCCCGCCGATTTGGATGCCACCACCGAGATCCCGACCACAGGTACGCTCGATTTCACCATCAATGGTGAAACTCTGACCATCGACCTGTCTACACTGGATACGGATGGCGACGGCAAAGCCACCATGGCGGAACTGGTGTCTGCCATCAATAACGACCCTGACAATCCGGGCGTAAATGCGACTCTGGTGCGCTCTAACGGCCAGACTCATTTTATGCTGTCCAGCACAGAAACCGGCGTCGCCAATACCATTGATGTGTCAGCATCAGGGACCGGAGCCGCCTGGTTTGAAGACGCCTTCACCAATACCACTGATCTCAGCACACCAAAAGACGCCGTCGTCTGGCTTGGGGCGGAGGGAACTGGGTTACGTCTGGAGAACAGCAGCAACACCTTTTCGGGCGTGATTGACGGTGTCGATTTGACCGTCAGCAAGGCACAGACATCTGGTGAGCAGCCCATTACTCTGAATATCGGCCCAGACGGAGAGGCGACCAAAGAACAGGTCAACAAATTCATCGAGGCTTACAACTCGTTAATGTCAACCATTGACGAATACACCGGCATTGGTAATGAAGATACCAAGCGCGGCGTACTGGCCAGCGACCCAACGCTGCGCTCGATAGAAAGCCAAGTCAATAACCTTGTCCGAGGCGATTTCGACGGCATGCGCCTCAGCCTCATAGGCATTGAGATAGACCGCAGCGGCAAAATGACGCTGGATGCGGATAAATTCGAACAGGCACAGAAAAACGACAGCGCAGCTCTGGAAGCCCTGTTCAATGGCGATGGTAACTTACTCGACTCTATCGACACCGCGCTTGAACCATACCTGATGTCGACGACGGGCATGTTTAAAACTCGCAAAGATTCTCTACAACAGAACATTTCCCGCATTGACGACAAACAAGTCACGCTGGAAAGACGATACGACATGGCTTACAGCCGCTACCTAAAACAGTTCACCCAGATGAACACCTTAATGACACAAATGAACCAAACCATGGGCATGTTTGGTTAAGGCTAGGAGTACAAGATTATGCTAATGGATTCAGGTTACGACTCATACCAACAGGTCGATTTAGATGCGCAGGCGGCAGCAGCCAACCCTCATCAACTGGTGGTCATGTTGATTGACGGCCTGCTCAACGAAATTGAGCGCGTACGGGGTCATATGGAAGCGGGTCGACTGGCACAAAAAGGCGATGGCATCAGTAAGTGTATGAACATACTGGTCGGCCTGGACAGCGCACTGGATGACGAAAATGGCGGCGAGATCGCGCAGAACCTGCACCAGTTGTATGACTTCTGTCAGGTCGAGCTGTATCAGGCAAGTGTCCACAATGACGTGGACAAGCTCACTGGCGTAGAAACGGTAATGGGCAACATCAGAGAAGGATGGCTGAATTTTGGTAACCAAGCATAAGGTGTCCCCTGAGCGATTTCGGCACCTAAGTAAACTTATTGAAATCGCAACAAAAACGGAAGACTGGCAGGCACTAAAACGCTATGACGGACAGCTTCGGGAGCTTTTGGACACCCATAGGCCGTACCTGAAAGATCCCCGACTGGCGCCGGAAATTGAACATGCCAAAAAAGCTCATTTGGCGGCGTTTGAAGCGCTTTCCATCGCAACCAGTAGGCTCAAGCAACAACTTGGCATGGCAGGCGAACAAAAAGAACGCGCCATCGCCTATCAACTCGCGATGACTCTGGAGTAACGCTATGTTGACGATACCAAATGCAAATGGCAGTGACCTCACTCCAAAGGCCAATGACCCTCGTCAATCGGCCTCGGTGGCCAATGCCAGAGAAAACAATGCCAACAAAAAGCCTGAGTCGTTCGGTCGATTAGTTAAGGACCCGGCCAAAGGACAGTCAGCCGGCAAGGTGAATGAGACGAAAGAAATGGCCGAGCAACAGGAGCCGCAAATCACCGTGGCACTGGCAGAGCTGGTAATTTCGCCGGATGCGAGCCTGGGTTCCGCCAACGCGGCTTCCGTCAGTACAGTGCAGACAGACTCACTCAAGCAGCAGGCCTCTGACATTCTTAGCCATTTCTCCCAAATGAGCAGGGCTCCAGAAAGCCAGTTGAGGACGTCCCTAGCTGACAACCCTTCTATTGGGTCACTTGTTCAGACAACGACCCAATCTGGCAAAACAGTGGACGCAGCTTTACTGACCACCACCCATTCTGCAGACCCGTTATCGTCACGAAGTGTCGGCTCAGATCTGGCTAACCTCATTACGGCAATGAACCAACAAGGAACAGCGCAGGGAACAGGCCAAAGTGCGCCCCTGACAACAGCGAGTCAGACCGCAGCTCAGGCCAGTGCAACCGCTGAGTGGGCTCCGGTTCGAGTCGATACTCAGGCTGGCAAGTGGGGTGAGCAAATGCTTCAGGTGCTCAACGATCGCGTCACGTTGCAGGCACAACAAAATCTTCAGGAGGCCCGGATTCGATTGGATCCCCCTGACCTGGGTAAGCTGGATCTGATGGTACGTGTAGAAGGTGACCGACTCAGTGTTCACATCAATGCCAATGCTGCAGCCACTCGCGAAGCCCTGATGCAGGTCTCAGAACGCCTGAGAGCGGAGCTACAAAACCAGAATTTCATGCACGTGGATGTTCAGGTAGGCAGTGGTGACAGCCAACATTCTTCCCCGAATCATACTCAGGATGACGAGTCGACCATCTTCGCCTCTCGCTCTATAGGTGACGACGCCAATTTCAATGCTTCATCGTTCACTTCTGAACACTGGCTCCACACGCAGGCCTAGTGCCTGCGCTTGGTGTCTTAATAAGGAATTAAATCATGACTAAACAGCAATTTTTCGCCATGTTCATCGCCATGCTCATTGCCAGTGCGCTGGTATCGGCTGCCACGGTGTTTGGCGCGGCCTGGTACCTGAAGCAAGCAGGTGACGATAGCAGCATGATCGAAAACACCCCATTGTCATTTCTGACCGAAGATAACAGTGCCCGTCACGCCCCGAGCTTTCAGTCACTGGATAAAGTGGTTCTCAGCGTGCGTGGCAAGAAACAGACACACTTCGTGATGATTGAGTTAGCCGTCGAGACCCGTCGACCTGAACGTCTGCAAAACATCAATGACTATATGCCTGTCGTACGCAATGCAATGTTGAATCTTTTTAGCCAGAAGACTTACGAAGATTTGCACGGTGAGCAGGCACTGACTTCTTTGCAAAATGAAGTCAAAAATACCGTCATGCAGGCGTTCGCCAAAACCGATGTGATTCGTGATATCGATGACGTACTGCTCACTAAGTACGTCGTGCAGTAGGGGCAGCCTATGTTGGATATGAATCACACGGACAGTTATACCTTAGCTGACGAGGTCAGTTCGCCTTCCACGCCCATTGATGAGAATCGTCTGCTCAGCCAGCATCAAGTGCTGGTTAAACGGGTCGTCAATCAGCTGCGCAATCACGCAACAACCCACTGTAGCCTGGAAGATATGCAGCAGATAGGTCTGATCGGTTTGCTTGAAGCAGGCCGTCGCTACGGCAATATTGATGACCCTAACTTTCCGGCGTTTGCGGTCTGTCGCATCCGCGGCTCTATCCTGGACGAACTGAGAAGGCTGGACTGGCGTTCACGTAAAACCCGTCAGCAGGCTCATGAGCTTAACGATATTACCCGCGATCTCACCAAAGCGCTGAAACGCGTGCCAACGGAAAAAGAGATCATAAAGGCACTGGGCACCGATGAGGCCGACTATCATGCCCGACTCAGTGCGTCTATGGCGGGTGAAATGCAAAGCCTGGATCAACTGATTGAAAAAGGGATGGAAGGTCAGGTGGATTCCGCCTACGAAGGCACACACCATGAACATATCCGCCGCAGTCTGGAAGTGGCTCTGTCCAAGCTTCCCAAACGCGAGCAACTGTTGCTCACACTGTTTTATCAGCACGAACTGAATCTTCATGAAATCGCCCTTGTACTTGAGCTGACCCCTCCGCGGATCTGTCAATTGCACAAGCAGGCACTGAAACAACTCAACCAATTACTTTCTTCTTAGGAGTCACATATGCAAAAGTTTATGGGCGCGATCATCATTTTGATGTGTGTCTTCGGCGGCTACGTCTGGGCAGGGGGCAGCATGATGGCCATCTGGCAGCCAGCTGAATTCCTGATCATTATCGGTGCAACCGTGGGTTCTTTGATCATCGGTAACCCACCTCATGTTCTGAAAGAGATGCGTCGACAACTACGCTCAATCATGTCCCCTAACCAGGACGAACAAGCGTTCTACATGGAGTTGATGGCCCTGCTTCAGGTATTGCTGGAAACCGTTCGCAGTGGCGGCTTCAAAGCATTGGATAAACACATTGAGAATCCAGAGCAGAGTCCAATCTTCAATCGCTACCCGTTAGTAAGTCGTGACTATCGCCTCGTTTCTTTCATTACCGACAATTTGCGTTTAATGGCAATGGGTCAAATGTCGCCTCATGAGTTAGAGGGACTACTAGAACAAGAAATTGAAGCAATAGAAACGGATCTCCTGTTGCCATCACGCTCAATGCAGCGAACGGCAGAAGCCCTACCCGGTTTCGGAATCCTTGCCGCCGTCGGCGGTATCATTATCACCATGCAGGCGATCGACGGCTCTATTGCAATGATTGGCTATCATGTAGCCGCTGCTCTGGTAGGCACATTTTTAGGTATTTTTGGTTGTTACTGCTGTTTAGACCCGGCGAGTAACGCCATGGCTCAGCGAGTCAAACGAGACATGTCAGCTTTTGACTGCATCCGCGCAACCTTAGTAGCGTATGTGGCCAAGAAACCGACACTGCTCGCTATCGACGCAGGCCGCAAGCACATTCAGCTCGACATCAAACCTACTTTCAATCAAATGGAGAGGTGGCTAGCTGAACAGGAGGGATAATGCAAAAACAAGAGCAAGTCGTCTTTAAGCGTTCAGGACGCCGTCATGATCACGAGTATCATGGCGGTGCCTGGAAAGTCGCACTCGCCGACTTTATGATCGCACTAATGGCTCTGTTTCTCGTATTATGGGTCATGCAGGTCGTCGACAAAGATGAGCGCAAAGCCATTGTCGCCCACCTGCAGATGGCCAGTGTGTTTGACAAAAGCACGGGCAGCCTGTTCGATACCTCACAAAGTATCTCTCCTATCGATCTGGCGTCCGACTCTTCAGTCACCAGTCGCCACGACTCAGTTCATACCGTCACCTCGTTCTTCCAGGGCGATCGGGAGGGACCAGAGTCCGACTCACTGATTGATGGCACTTTTGATACCCAGGAACGCCTGGCTGCTCTGGCTAAGCTGGTAAATGAGATGATGCGTCAGATTAATGCCGAAGGAAATGTGGATGTCACAGTGACACCGCAGGGCCTGAGAATCGTGTTGCAGGACGACTATAAGCAACAGATGTTCGGTCGCGGCGGCTCCAAACTGACCCCGTTCTTTGAGGATCTGTTACTGGCCCTGGCCCCGGTATTTCAGCGGGTAGAAAACCCGATGATCATCAGTGGCCATACCGACGCCACCCAGTATCGCAAGGCCTTTGGCAACACCTCCAACTGGGAGCTGTCTTCATCGCGTGCCAACCGCGCCAGACAGACTCTGGTCGCCGGTGGTATGCCTGAGCAGCGTGTGTTGCAGGTAACGGGCATGTCTGACCGTGCGCTACTCAACCAGCACGATCCTAAATCGAGTGAAAACCGTCGAATTGAGTTGTTTATACTGACTACACCCGCTGCAGAAGTCATCAGCACCCTGTTTGGCGATCAAAGTCATAATGAACTTGAGAAGGCACGTGAGAAGGCCAAATTTAATCAGCCGGTCTTCAGAACCGATACCATACGCTTTGAATCGGAAGGCACCTCTTCCGTATCACCACAAGCACTGTAATTTGCGAGTCAGGACAGGTGTTCTATGCTTAGGTAGAACACCCTGATATGCCTTTGTTTTTTTATTGATATTTGATCTAAGTAGAGCGTGTTATGCGTCAAACTCATCCTCATTTTGCCGAGAGCAAATCAGACAGTCTGCAAAAAGCCTTTTTGTGGTTGATCGTTGTTGATTACGCTTTACTGGCGATGTTTCTCAGTCAACTATCCTCATTGACTCTGAAAGGAGGAACCGCAATCAGCATGCTTCTGGTGGTCTACAACGGTCTGCTGACCTTCCTCTGCTTCCGCCGCACCCACAAACGCGATTCGTACATTATCTACCCCACACTTTCCGCAACGCTGCTGGCGTTTATTTGCTTTTTGTATTTTTTCTTTTTGGTTTGAGGTGCTAGGTGCTAGGTGCTAGGTGCTAGGTGCTAGAAAACTACGTATCGGCCTGCGGCATCAAGCTCAATGAGCCTTTGAACTGACGAAAACGAATAAAAAAGAGCAGGCCTGGCCTGCTCATTTCAGTGCTATTTTTGCTTTAGCTTGGAGAAGAATTTAAGCGTTGCAGAACGGTCACGTTTTGCAGAAGTTGACGTTGACTGGGTCGCTACCTGAGCCCCAGTAAGAGGCTGGAAGCTTTCGAGCACATAGCTGTCGTCGTAAACCACCGTACCAAATTCCTTACAGCGGATTTCCGCATTGGCACCCACGAGACAGTCAGAAATTTGTGTACCATCTTCAAGGGTAAATGACGCCATTTTGCCGCCGTACGCATATTCACTGGTATAAACATCCGTATTACCAACCTCTTCGCTGTAGGAAGAATCAATTACCTCTGATTCAAACGCTTTAACCAACAGGCTGCCGATTTGATAGCTTGCGGCTGGCTGTGTTAGCTCTGTTTCTCTGATAGTGCTGCTGTACTCTACATTGTCAGAAGGGTAATCTTGCCACGTAGTGGTATAAGTCCCGTCACCATTATCTAGCCAGGCGCCCTCTGCAACTATAACGTATTCACCACTTTGCGGGTCCGCGTAGTACGATACGAATGATTCACTATTACCGGAAACGGTATAGACATCTTTCCAACCGTTGTCACTCACAAAAGTATAAACCCCGTCGCGAGACAGATAATAATCTGAGATCGTAACCTGATTCTGCTGGGCAAATTCCAGCCCGACAAAATTACCGCTATTATCAATCACGGTTTGACCGTTAATTTGAATTTCGCCTTCCACATTCAGAATCGCGTTGCCCGCTGCAAAAGCCGAGGAAACACCTAACACTGATGACAGTGCGACCACTACTAGTTTTTTATTCATTGTTACATCCATATATTTATTGTTATTTGATGGTGAGTTTGCCAGAGACAACCAGCTTTTCGGCGGGTAAGTCACTGTCGCTATTTGAAACTAAAGCAAAGACCCCTTGTTGACCATTATTGGTGGATACCTCGATCACCACGTCCTCAGACTCGGACACTTCGATCTGGCTGTACTCCTTGCCATCTTGGTCAACCACTAGTGTTGCACTCTGCTTAAGTTCATCAACAGTTTTAAAGACCGTTCCACTCCCTGAGTCTTCACTGTCTCCCCCACCACAACCAGCTAACAGTAAGATAGCGCTGGATAGAAGTAGATATTTCATAATGTTCCTTATATATGCATCGCCTTTAATGCAAAAACTTTCATATCAAAGACATTCATACATTTCTGATCGAAATATCATTCCCGTGATGCAACTCAATCTATTTAACACAATGTAAACACCTGATTTATATAAATATATTATTCATTCATGGTAATTATTAATATGACATACAGCGGCAGTTTTCCAAATGAACGCGCGACGCAACCGCTACACTTGGTAACAAATCTGGGAGTAACTTGAGGGGGGTAATAACTGGAAACAGCTCCGAAGAGCTATTTCAGCAAGGCAACAACCGTATGGCGGCGAACGTTCGCCTGGGCATTCAGCGCTTTGAAGGTGGTGGTGAAATCTTGAGAAAGGCGATTAAACTGGGTCAGTTGCTCACTGACTTGTTCAGCAGAAGGGACATTAGACTGACTTTGGATGCGCGTCATCTGCGTGTTCAGTTGTGACTGAAACTGTCTAGCTTCGTTCAGACTGATCTGAGCTTGCTGCAGGTGCTGATTGACCTTGGCAATAGATTGTTTGATACCGTCACGAGAGCCTAAGTCAAACTTAAGTTCGGCCGTGCCATCCGGTTCTGCCTGAATGTTAAAGGTATTAGCCTGACCGGCTGGAAAACGGTGGCCCTGCCCTGTGACATTGACCTGTTGCTTCATCGCAGCGTAGGCTGACTCGTGAACCTCAAACAAAATACTGCCGTCGTGGGATAATGAGGCTCGCATCCCCATTGGGATCAGACTGCGATCGAGCTGCTTTACTGTACGGACACCATCCGACTGGCCGTCAAATTGCAGCACTACGGAACCGCCACCAGGAAAGTCCAGACGCACCTGCTCCGCTCTTTCACTCATGCGGTGCACGTTCAGTCCGGGGATAGAAAATCGCCTCACATCCGCGCTGTCGAGTTTGAGTTGCAGTTCATTATCAACTACACGCTTACCATCAAACCGGGCCTGGTTCAGCGTTGCGTCAATGGTGGTTTTCGAGCGGGTGAGCGCATCTGACGTGGCACTGGTGACCCCGTGTGAGAGCGAATGGGTCAACTGCCGTTTCACCTGCGTCAGCTCTTTACCGACCCCTTGCAGTGCTTTGGTGGCAATTTGCACCGACGTCGCGTGCTGCTGACCCTGAGTCAGTAACACCCCCGATAATGAGTAGGCAGACGTGATGTCTGCCTGAGGTCTTAAAAGGCGTTTGGACAGCGAACTGCTGGTATCCGAAGCCTGAGACGGAGCAATAGTTGCCGCCTCCTGCCCCGTCAGCTTAATACTATGCGGTCTGACTTCAACCGTACTAACTGCCATAACACCTTTCCTTGTTGCTCAAATTGGTCGACCTAAATACGGTCAAAAAGAGATAAATCGTTGATTTTCACATAGCTGGCCTGAGTTGCCTGCAGGGCAGCCATATAATTACTTAAGCGCACCGATGCCTCGCCATAGTCCAGAGCGGAAATGTCACTGGTCACCTTATCTACAAACAGCTTATTTTCACCATGAGCGCCGTCCATGAGATCAAGGTTATTATGACGGCCACCAATCTCGGTCATCGCACCCAGTACGTTGCCCAGCGTATCATCAATGGCATCCAGGCTGGCTGCAACTTCGTTTTGAAAATTTGGACTCGGGTTCTTAAATTCAACAATAAGCGCATCAATCTGATTGAGGACGTTATTACCGCCGCCCAGATCCAGAATATCCTGAGCCGTCATATTCGACTCCATCGTCACCCCTTTGGCGACAGTCACTACACGCTTATCATTATTACCCTCAATCACGTAACTGCCGCCTGCATTAGACACCGCAGCGGTATCTGTCTTAGTGCCAGAGAACAGGTAATGACCTTCTTCATCCTGAGCATTAAACGCAGCGGCAACGGAATCCCTCAGGCTTTCTAACTCAGTCACCATGACCGCACGGTCATCATCACTAATCGTACCATTGGCACCCCACAACACCAGCTCACGCATGCTTTTCAGGCCCTCATTCACTGAGTCAAGATAGGTCTCCTGGCTTGATAACGTGGTTTTCACATTAGCAATATTGCGCTGATACTGATTGATAGCACTGCCTTCGCGATCCAGGTTAAGCAATTGAATCGAGGCCATTGGGTCATCAGACAACTTGGTTAATCGATCCCCGGTGGCCATCTGTTGCAGCACCTTGCCCAGACCGGCATTATTGAGCTGCAAACTTTGCAGCATCATCTGGCTAAATTGAGTATCACTGACTCTCATACTAACTCCTTAAAATAGCTGCAACACAGAATCGAACAGTTGGTTGGCAGTGCTAATGACTTTCATGTTGGCATTATGTGCATTGGCAAACGTCATCAGGTTAGCGGCTTCTTCATCACTGCTTACCGCGCTGACGTTGTCGCGTGCGGCGACCGATTGCTCAAACATCGACTGTTTGGCCTGATAGTCCGAATCTGCCTGTCTGGCTTTGATCGCCGTTTGACCGACCATCGCAGTAAATGCATCATTAAGAGACAACGAACCAAGCCCTGAAATAGCAACCGGTTTGTTACTGATAGCGATCAGATCTTTCAAATTATCACTGTTACCCGGGTTACCATCCGCAGAGAAAGCCAGTTCATCCGCTTTGATATCGGTGATGTTGAGACTGGCTGCTGGGTTGGCAGGGTCATAAGTAAACAGGGGCGGCCCCGGATTACCATTCAGATCCACACCAGCCGCAAGTACAGCATTGAACTCGTCCGCTAAGTTACGAGCCATATCGTCGATGGCCTGCTGATAAGGCTTAAGCACATCTACCTGATAGTCATTGAGAGCACCTAGCTTGCCTCCCACATCCCCTTTGGCAGCAAAAGTTTGATTACCAAATTCGATTTGGATGTCGGCTAAATATGGGTCGCTTGGATCGGGTACCGCTGTGATCTTACTGGCATCCGCCCCCATCACCAGTGGTTGACCCGATACAAGCGCCAACTGAATGCTGCCATCTGCCTGATCGGTGGTTTTCACTTCCATGATTTTTGACAGCTCACCGACGAGTGCATCGCGGGTATCCATCAGTTGTGCTGGATTGCCACCAGTCCCCTGCATCTCCACTATCTGCTTATTCACATCAGCAATATTGCTCATCAGGCTGTTGGCCTGAGCAATAGCGGCATTGCGTTGGTCATGCACGTCTTTGTGCTGGTTGTGCAAAGATTCAGTTAGAGTATTGAAGCGGCGAGCCAAGGCTTCTGATTCATTAATCACCTGCTGGCGTAATGGGTTCGACTCTGGTTTAGTGGTCGCATCATTGAGAGACGCAAACAGCGAATCCAAACCTGCCGACAGACTGAATCCGTCTGCCCCCAGCATGTTTTCTAACTGGCTCATGGCACTGGTGTACCCGGACGCGTAATTGGCAGCACTGGCGGTTGACCAGGTCTGCTTCACCAGATATTGATCGGTCACGCGGCGAATGCTGGTCACCTCGACCCCCATACCCGCACTGTGTTTGTCGTATTTCCCCCCCGATAACGAAGCCATCATAGCTTGCTGTCGGCTGTAACCCGGAGTATTGATGTTGGCAACGTTCTGCGCAGTGACATCCAGTGCCACCCGGTTCGCATTCAGGCCAGAGAGCGCAATATTGACGAGATTCATGATAACTAGAGCTCCGTTGTTCTAATCAGAGACTGGGAAAATGCCATGGTAGTGGCGACTTCTTTAGGGGATTGCCTATAAAAGGCGACCGACTGTGTCTGGGAATTAACTGACTCAAGGGGTTCCGCGATCGCTTGCGTACCAACTTGTGACAATGGTTCCATATCGTTGGCAGGTTGCATCACGTTTGTTATCGCCGGGTCGAACTGCACTTCAAGATTAGACGAGGTTGACTGAGCCGGGCCGAGCTGTTTAACCAACATATCCGCAATGCCTGAGCTCTGTTTCTTGGCCATTTCAATCGCTAACTGACCATCATGCATATCACGGAATACCCCATGCTGCTGAGAGGAAAACGGACTGTCTTCATCGGCCAGCACATCGCTACTGCTGCGCATTTGTCTTAGCACCATTTGCAGAAACATGGCTTCGAACTGTCCCGCCACCTCTTGCAGAGCCCCCTGTTGGTCGCTGCTGTGTTTGATATTGGTCAGAGCCGCGTTGTCGTGATAAAGCACGCTGTTCATCTGCGTAGTGTCGTTCATCGCATCTATATTCATACTCAGCTCCTAAATCACGACCAGTTCAGCATTGAGGGCACCGGCCTCATGCAGCGCTTGCAAAATAGACATCAAATCCGTCGGAGTTGCGCCCAAACTGTTGACAGCATTGACGATGGTATTGAGTTCGGTTCCTTCCGGCCAAATCACCATCTGTGCCTGATCTTCGTTGATGTTTATCTTCGATTGATCCACCACCACAGTATCACCATCAGCAAAGGCATTAGGCTGACTCACTTTCTGCGATTCGGTTATCGAAACGGTCAGGTTTCCGTGGCTCACTGCAGCCTCGGTCACTTTGACGTTCTTACCGACCACCACAGTTCCTGTGCGCGAGTTGAAGACAATACGCGCAGGTTTGCGCCCTTCAACCACACTCATCTCTTCCAGCATGGACATCATGGTCACTCGTTGCTGACTGTCTTTAGGCGCGCGCATGTCCACGCGCACTTTATTGACGGCAATCGCCACATCCGGACCAAAGGTACTGTTGATCTCCCGGGCAATGTTCTTCGCCGTGGTGAAGCTGGCCTTGCGCAGGTTCAGAGTGATCTGCGAACGCGAGTTGAAATCCGACGGGATCTCACGCTCCAGTGTCGCACCGTTCGGTACACGCCCCGCTGTTGGGGTGTTTACCGCGACCTTAGAGCCACTGCGCCCTTCCGCTGATACACCACCAACCACGACGTTGCCCTGAGCTACGGCATACACCTCGCCATCCACGCCGCGCAACGGAGTAAGCAACAGCGTGCCGCCTCTAAGACTTTTGGCGTCACCGATAGAGGACACCACAACATCCAGCATTTGCCCCGGGCCTGCCATAGGATCGACGGTAGCGGTAACACTCACAGAAGCCACATTACGCAACTTAGGATTGGCATCGTCACCAATCTGCACCCCGAATTGGCGTAGCATATTGGTGATGGACTGAGCGGTGAACTTCACCTGATTTCGGTCCCCTTGACCATCAAGGCCCACGACCAGTCCATAGCCCACTAACTGGTTACTACGAACCCCCTGAACATCGACCAAATCCATAATGGGAATTTCCACTTCCGCTTTCGCGACGGGCATCATGCCCAATGCAAAAGCCAGAAAAATCGACGTGAAAAAATAGCGTTGTTTTGTCATTAGAACGGCATCCATGGGCTGGTGAAGAATTGAGTGAGCCAGCCAGCAGAGTTACTGTCTGCCAGAGCACCACGGCCAGAGTAGGTAATACGGGCATCACCGATTCGGTGCGAGTAAACCTGGTTGTAACGATCGACATCATCGACACGGACGATGCCTGTTACACGAATAAATTCATCGCCCTGATTGAGACGAATCCATTTTTCGCCGCTGATACGCAGCACTCCGTTGGGCAGCACTTCATGTACCGTCACCGTAATGGCGCCTTCCAGTTTATTGCCCTGCGAACTGGCAGCACTGCCATCAAAGGCGCGTGAACCATTCAAACCCACGGCAGTTTCATTCAGCGTAGTACCACCAATGGTTGCGGCGCTGAAATCGACATTGGAAGACTTGCCAAACTTGGTGTCAGCTTTTTTACTCGACTGCGTTTCTTCCACCAGCAAAACAGTCAGCACATCACCGATACGGTACGCACGGCGATCCTGGAATAACGTGAGGTTATACTGGTGGCGATACAGACTGCCCCCCGTGGCCTCCGGTAACGCATAATTCAGCTCTGGTGGTGCATACTTCTGCTCATCCGGCTCAGGCGGTACAAACTCGGGACGAGCTGCACATCCGGTCAACACCAGTAACCCTATTACCATCCACCATCGAGAAAGCCATTTCATGCCACTATTTCCTTTCACGTTAACTCCCAGTACTGCTGTTGATGGTTAGATTGATTGTGCAACGAACTTGAGCATGTCATCAGCCGCTGAAACTACTTTGGCATTCATTTCGTAAGCACGTTGAGTGGTGATCATATCCACCATCTCTTCTACCACTTGTACGTTCGAGCCTTCCAGAGCCCCTTGCTTGATGCTCCCAGCCCCCTCTTCGCCGGCAATCAGTTCTTCAGCCTGACCACTGGCTTCAGTTTCTTTGAACAGGTTGCCTCCGATGGCTTCAAGACCCGCTGGGTTAACGAATTTCGCCAGGGTGATTTGCCCAAGATTCTGCGGCGCCGGCCCGTCTGCTGTGGTGGTGGTCACCGTGCCATCGACACCGACCGACAGGGTTAACGCATTGTCCGGAATCTGAATTTGCGGCTCCAATGGCAGACCCTGGCTATTCACCATCAGACCTTCGGAGTTGACATGAAACTGACCATTTCGGGTATACATGATCTGACCGTCAGAGTTTTCAATCTGGAAAAAGCCTTGCCCCATCACGGCTAAATCCAGCTCTTGCCCGGTATTTTGCGCGCTACCCTGAGTGAACACTTTCTGAGTGCCCACCACACGTACACCGCTACCCAACTGCATGCCCGTTGGCAATTGGTTGACCTGATCTACCTGAGCACCTGGCTGGCGCTGAATGCTGTAAAACAGATCTTCAAACACCACACGGTCGCGCTTGAAGCCTACCGTATTCACGTTTGCCAGGTTGTTTGAGATCGCCGTCATCTTGGTATCTTGGGCGGCCATCCCTGTTTTACTGACCCATAATGCTGAATGCATGATTACTCCTTTGCGCGCGAGATTAACTCGCGCTCATTAATTTGTTTCCAGATTGCGCAAGTGTTTCCGCTGTTTTCATCATGCGGATTTGCATCTCAAAGTTGCGGGTAAGTGACATCACACTGAGCAATTCATCAATGGCTGACACGTTACTGCCTTCAATGTGCTCAGGAGCCAGATTTACGGTGGCATCCGCAGCAAAAGGCTGGCCATCAAGGCTGTGCAGCAAACTGTCACTCTCTTTTTGCAGTTGATTTCTCTCCGGCTTTACCAGCTTCAGAGTGCCGACTTCCACTTCCGCGCCGCCTCCCGGTGGAATAACGCTGACCCGGCCACGCTCACTGATTTCTACCTTCTGGAATTCCGGTAGAACCATCGGACCGTTATCACCGATGACAGGGAAACCATTGATACTCATCGCACCCAGTTCATTCACTTTGATATTACCGGCACGGGTATAGGCTTCGTTGCCTGCAGGTGTCTGAACACTGATGTAACCTTCACCCATAATGGCGATATCCAGTGCCCGACCCGTTTTCACTACATCGCCAGAATCAAAGCGCGTCGCAGCAGAGTTGGTGACAACCATGGTGCGTCCATCAAAGCCTGAACCTTGCAGCGGAATGCTTTTCACGCGTTCCATATCGGCGCGAAAACCGGCCGTATCGGCATTCGATAAGTTATTGGAGCGAACGTGCTGCGCCTTGAGTACGCGACTCGCTCCGGTTGTGGCTGTGAATAACAAGCTATCCATGCGCTAACTTCCTATACCGCGTTGAACAGGGCTTGAGTCAGCTTGTCAGACGTCGAAATCGTCTTCGCATTCGCTTGGTAGTTGCGCTGAGCCGTCATCAGGTTCACCAGTTCAGAGGTCAGATCGACGTTAGAGCCTTCCAGCGCTCCCGGCGTCAGATCACCTAACACGCCTGTACCTGGCGTCCCCATCACTGGTGCGCCTGAGCTGTAGCTCTGAGTCCAGGCCGTTCCATTGGTCTTCGCCAGACCTTGAGGGTTGGCAAAGTTTGCTAAAATGACTTGTCCTTGCAATTGAGACTGGCCGTTGGTGTAAGTCGCAAACAGCATGCCGTTGTCTTCCACTCGAACCCCTGCCAGTTCACCCGAGGTATAACCGTTAGGATTGTTGGTGCTCACGCCAAATGCGGCGCCAAATTGTGTGCTGCCAGCCAGACTGATATCGATGCTCATGGCATTGGCACCCGGAGCCGGGAAAGCGACGTTGAAGGAACCGGCTGGTGACGCCAAGGTACCATCGGTATTAAAAGTCACAGGTACGGTTTGTACTGGCGTGCTGCCACCATCCACCTGCACATTGACTTCCCAGGTGTTATCAGCCGTTTTGGTGAAGTACTGAGTCACCGTGTGTGAGTTGCCCAGTGAGTCATACACTTTCGAGGTGTAAGAAGAGTTAAATGAGTTGGGATCAGCAGGGTCAAACGGATTGACCGCCTGATCTATCACATCGGAGCTGGCATCAAAATTGGCCACAAAATCCAGCTTGTCCGTCGCTTTCGCCGCCAGTGAGGAAGTGCTGATCTGCAGATCGCCGACCGAACCTGTCAGCAGGTTATTGTTGCTGTCGACGCTGTAGCCCTGAAGTTTTGCCCCTGTGTTACCGACAACATAGTTGTTTTTATCGGTACCGAATACGCCCGCGCGGGTATACAAAGTCTGGCCCATATGGTCTTTGGTCACGAAAAAGCCGTTGCCATTGATCGCCATATCCATAGAGCGACCCGTGCCCGACACTGAACCATTCTTGTCGAAATTCTGAGAAATCGCCGCGACTTCCACCCCACCAGGTTGCATGCCGTTGTAGACTGCGGAGAATTCAGTACGTGACTGTTTAAAACCATACGTGGAAGCGTTGGCAATGTTATGGCTGATTGTATTTAGCTGAGTATTGGTGGCGTCCAGGCCACTTAATGCAATATTAAAGCTCATAATGTCCTCTGATTCTGATTATTTTTCTCGTTAGAATGTGAGCGCTATGCGCCGAACTGACTGATTTTGTAGAACGGTACGCTGCCTACTCCGGCAACATTCACCATGGCAGCGCCGCCGGTACTAGGAATACGCACTTGCTGGACTTCCCCTGCCAATAACAGGTTCGGACTCGCTTGCCCTTCCTGTACTTCGACAGACACGGTGTAATTACCCGGTTTCAAGCCCAGCTCTTCCGGGTCAATGTTGAAATCCACATCACCCGCGGGGTGTGCACCAAGAGGCACTTTGGTTTTCTGGCCAAACTCATCTTCCACCACTAAAGTGACCTGATTAGAAGGATGCTCCAGCTCGATTCGTCCCTTTTGAGTCCCTTCAGCCAGTTCAAATTCATTGCCGCTGACGTACACGGTCTGACCCACCAGCCCCGCTGTCGATAACACTTGCATGTTGTCGAGCAGAACCATGCTGTTTTGCATCAGCATGGACATATTTTCAGTACTTTGTACCTGAGAGAATTGCGCCAGTTGGCTGACATACTCAGTACCATCCAGTGGATTCAAAGGGTCCTGATTCTGGATTTGTGCCACCATCAAGGTGATGAATTCGTTTTGCAGCGAGCTTGCACTGTTCATATCTTGCGGGTTAGCCGCGATCCCCGGATTACTCTGGGTTGTCGTTGGCGTATCCGTGTCCAGCGCAGTAAATTGAGCAATACTCATTAGCGTCCTTCTCCTAATCTCAGCAGCCCTTGCTGCATGCTTTTCACATTCGCCAGCACTTCCACATTGGTCTCGAAACTGCGCGTCGCCGACATCATGTCTGCCATTTCCGCCACCACATCGACACCAGGGTAATAGACGTAACCCTCTTCGTTGGCTAGCGGGTTATTGGGTTCAAATCTTTGTTCAGCCTTGGCGTCACTTTGCACCACATCGACAATTCGCACTTCCGCATTGGGGTAGACATTTTGGCCTGCGGCCAGCTGAGTCTGGCTATACACCGTGGCAAACACAGGTTTTAGTGCTTTGTAGGCATCGTCCGGGTTCGCTGACACTGCATCAGCATTCGCCAGGTTACTGGCTACCGTGTTGAGACGAACGGTTTGCGCTGTCATTGCCGAGCCCGCGATGGAATAGATATCAGTGAATGACATGATTAACGTCCCTCTATCGCTTTAGCCAGACCACTGAATTTCATATTCATAAACGTCAGGCTGGTTTGAAAATCCATGTTGTTTTGCGTGAATTTGGCTTGCTCCACGCCCAGTTCTACCGTGTTGCCATCTTTACTGTTCTGATATGGCACAGAATACTTGGTTGAAACGTCCAGCTTCGGTGTTGTCGCGTGCACACCATTTGGATTGGCCTGCTTCATAACCGTGGTAAAACTCAAGTCTTTGGCCAGGTATCCAGGCGTATCGACATTTGCTAAGTTACTAGCAAGCACCTTGGTACGCTGAACCCGAAAGTTGAGTGCCTCTGGGTGAACCCCTAATGCACTGTCAAAACTGATTGCCATGTCTCTGTCCTTAAATGGGCGAAGTACTAAGGGGTATAACAAGATACATGCCAATTTTTTTATAAAGCAAAAACAATGACTTATACAAAAAACAGGAAGCGAAACTTCCGTTTCACGGAAGCCAGAACAGGGATGAGGAAGTGGGTCGGAAGCATTGTGATATTGCTCGCAACGTGGTCTGGATACGCTGCCGAAGAAGCCAAAATGACCACCCAAGCGCTCGAGACTGCGGTCCATCTTTCGCTGCAAGAAGAAATTCAACGAGTCGCCCAGCAGCAAAACTGGCAGCACCATCAGATGCATCTCGTGATATTCGTTCCAGAGTCTGCAAAACATCTGGCACGGTGTCAGGGGCCGCTAATTGTTTCCAGCCGTGACAACCAGACCTTGCCCGTTGGCAACTTAAAGCGAAGTGTAAGCTGTCAGGATGGATTCAATGATTGGCGCATCAACACCAGCGCAAAAGTAACCCTTTCCGTGCCAGTTGCTGTTGCGACCACCACACTGAATCGCAACAGTCAAATCAATGCCAACTCCGTTAAACTGGAAACCCGAACCCTCACCCGGGCTATCCATTTTGTGCCAGAGCTCTCCCAGTTGATCGGTAAACAGGTATCAAGACGCATGCGCTCTGGCCAGATCATTGATGCCAGTTTTGTCTCTAACCCACCACTGGTCGAGAAAGGCAACGAGGTAGTGATTATTGCTGCCAAAGGCAAGCTCAATGCCAGCACCAAGGGCATTGCTCTGGAAAACGGTGGAGCAGGAGAACAGATAGATGTGCAGAATAGTCAATCAAAGCAGGTGATTCGTGCCGTAGTGACTGGCTTGAATCAAGTTCATACGCAATTCTGAGCACAGGTCAACACACCCAATTCAGCCAAACCCATAACCGACACCAATGGTTACCGTTTGTCATATTGTTAAATTTGAACACGGGTTCCAAAAGTCACGCCAGTCGTTTTATTGCAGCAAGTTATCGTAGAAGAAAAACAACGCTTATTTCAATAAAACAAAAGTGGTGGTTATGTATAAATCAACCTTCCCCAGGTGCAAAACAATAGGGTTCCTGACCCTGGTTGCGCCGTTTTCACTTGCTGCAAGCACTCTAAATATCGAGTTTGAAGATTACGACACAGGTGGCCAGAATGTTAGCTACTTTGACAGCTCTCCGGGCAACGATGGCGGCAAATATCGTGACGACGATGTCGATATCAGAAGCAACGGTTCTGGCGGTTATGCCGTGGGCTGGGCCAAAGATGGCGAGTACCTGAACTACACGGTGAATCTGGCTCAGGCAGGAAAATATCGCCTCGACGCTCAGGTCGCAGGCAGCAATACAGAACCGATGTCACTGAGCTTCCACCTCACCGATGGCAGCCACTTGGGAACGTTAACTTACTCGCCTCTGGTTGCCGATGTGCGCAGTTTTCAAACCGAAACTCTATCCGATATCTGGCTACCACAAGGGGAAATCACCGTTCAGGTTCGCTTGCACAGCGGTGCCTTATCCCTCGACAGCTTTGCCTTCATCTTAGATCAGGCCGCTTCCGCCGCCGATACTCAATATGGTGCGGGCTCAAGCCTGGTCAATTACGCCCGATTACCTGGAGACTTCATGGCGGCCGATTACAGTGGCTATTTTGATACCACCACAGGCAATGCTGGCGGCGGATATCGTCAGGACGATGTCGACATTCGAGTCAGTAATCAAACCCCTTTGGTTGGCTGGACTCAACCTGGAGAATATTTAAAGTTTGAAACATCCGTAGCACAGAGCGGTGCTTACGATGCTGTTTTCAACCTCGCGTCAGATAGTACAAGCGATAAAACGTTGGAGCTTAGAGACGAAACTGGCAACCTGCTAAGTCAGTTAACTTTTAATACTCAAGGCGCTGGTGCCTATAACCTCGAGCCGTTTACCATGACAGGGATAACACTGCTTGAGGGCCGCCAACAACTGGAGGTTCGCTTTACCAGTAGTGGCTTCCGCATTCGAAACATTGATATTGTCTCCTCGCCCGATCGCGACGGTGACTGGGTCGGCGACAACGCCGATGCGTTCCCTGATGATCCTGCCGCCAGTATCGATACCGATAAAGATGGCTACCCCAATGCTTGGAACGAAGGCAAGACTCAACAAGACTCTACGACTCCTTTAACACTGGACGCCTTCCCCGATGACCCAAATGAGCAGATCGACTCCGATAAGGATGGCGTCGGTGACAATGCCGATATTTACCCGTTGCTGCCAGATCTTTGGGTCGCACCGGTAATGTCAGTACCGGGTAGCATGCAAGCTGAACACTTTCAATATGGAGAAAATGGCGAAGCTTACTTTGACTTATCCACAGGCAACGCTAAAGAACAACATCGTTTAGACGTAGATGTGGACATTCACAATAATAACCAACCTGATAGCTCTGGTAACCCGACCTACGGCATCGCCTATATCGAGGATAGTGAGTGGTTGATGTATGATCTTGATGTAAAACAAGCGGGACTGTATCAGCTCACTCTGACCGCTGGCAGTGGCCAAATCAGCAAACCAGTTGAACTCTCCGTCCACATTAATGGCGACAGCTACCCACTTGAATATACGGCGAATGTCGCCGATCCTCGCCAATATCAAACGGTCATGCTGGATGCCGATATTCCATTGTCGACTGGCAAACAGCAATTAATGATACGTTTTGATGACGCCAACGGTGCCTCACTGGATGCTTTCTCACTGACAACTCTCGTCGATAGCGATAACGACGGTGTTTCTGACGGTCGCGATGCCTTCCCTAACGATCCGAACGAATGGTTAGATAGCGATGGCGACGGCGTGGGTAATAATGAGGATGCCTTTCCCTATAACGCCGCTGCCAGTATCGACTCTGATAGCGATGGTTACCCTGATGAGTGGAACGAAACGTGTGACTATTCATGCCAGTTAAACTCTGGTTTGAGGCATGATGAACTACCGAACGATCCTAATAACTATCGTGACAGCGATAAGGACGGCGTGGGTGATAACGATGACCAAGACGATCAGCGCTTCCATCACACCGCTTTTGCCAGCGACACGCTGCTTTTCGAACGATTTGAAATTCAGACTCGCTCTCAGAGCGGCACAGAAGTGATCGGTCGAATCCAGCCTGTCAGCAATCGCTTCGCGCCAGAATCGGCACCCGATTCCGATCTCGCCTTTGCTCTTACTCGCGATGACAGTGATCTGTTCACACTCACTAACATTCGAGATCAGGACGGCCGATTGTTCGGGGTACTGACACTGAAAACGGATGACAGCGTAGATTGGGATAACAACCATCTGGTTGAAATTGAGCTCCGGCAAGCAGGCAGCGCCATTGCCCGGGTGGAAACCTTAGTCGAAGCACTTAATACCACAGCATGGAAACAGTTCTTTGACCAGTTCTATCTCTATGCCACAGACGAAGCCTATCGCCTACACAGCGGCAGAGACTATGATTATGCTTTGGTGAGCGACCAGGTAAACACTCTGGCCAGCAACAACTATCAAGTCCGCTATGGATTTAAGAGCACCAGCTCTGGCTGGGCAGAAGACAGCAGCCTCACCATTAACTTCTATGATTATCCGAATGAAGATGATCTCGCTTATTACGGTCAGCAAGTCGTCAGCAAATCGATTTTGGCCGATGAACTTGAGCAAAGTGCGCTGCATCTTGCGGCTCTGGCTCGTGCCTATACTCACCTGCCCGAGTATCAGTCAGGCTCAGAGCGTAGCGCGTTAAAAACGACCTTGTTACATACGTTAGAGGCATGGCTTGACGCTTTCCCGAGTTCCGACTTTGGTAACTACGCCGGCGTTGAATACAACGACACCACCCATGCCTGGCGCTTCACCGACCCAATATCTGGCGTCATCATGGCGCTAGCCGACGACATCCATGAAGGCCGGGCGCAAGACAAGAGCCTGTACACGCGGGTATTTGATAAGACCAGCCAGTTCCTGTCTGAGGTGGCTTTTGACTTGCCTGTCGGTGAGGCCTCCATCGATTACCATCGCTACTACAATGCTAAGGATCTCGCCTCCTCTCCAGGAGCCTGGGCCGACGCTAACCGTGCACACCGACTCAGAACATGGGCAGCCATGGTAGCCTTCTATAAAGACTACAACCGCCCGATTACTTACAACGCATTATGGTACCCAGACTACGAGGGCAATCAGCCCGGACTTGGCTGGCAATCACAAGGAACAACAATATTACCTGGGTGGAGTCCTCAAGGCAGCTTTGGCGACCTAAAGCACTGGATCGACACCAATGGCATCAGTGCACAAAGCTATGGCCGCTCCGGTTTGTTACCAGACGGTACCATGAGTCACCACGTTGGATTAAGACAAGACTTAGCCATGTACGCCTATGGCTATGAATGGTTGACCGAGGAACCTTATGTGTTTGCCTCTTACCTGAAGGGCACCGCCTTTGAAGCCTCTCACACACCTTATGAGTTTTCACTGGATGTTCTGAACTACATCATGCCCTGGCTCATTTACGGTCAGTCGACCGACTTCCAGGCCGTCGGACGCAGTCACTATGGTAATCATATCGATGACTTTGGTAGTTATATCTTGAGTCGGGATGCAGAACTGCTCACCCACTCCGCACCATACTCTACCGATCAGGGTGCTATTACTCGATTGACGGAGTTGACCTCAAACATTAACCAAAACACCCATCAGCAACTGGGCAGCAACGCCTTTTGGGCTAATGATTATCTGATTCACCGCCGGGAGAAGTTTGATTCTAACAGCTCGGAGTACAAAGAATGGTTTAGCTCAGTAAAGCTTGAATCTCAGCGCACCCGTGGCGCAGAAAGCTTCTCTGACAGCGCATTCGGCTTTATGAACGGGCGTGGCGTACTGCAAGTCAAAACCAATGTTCAGGATTACAGTAACATTCGTTATGACTGGGACTGGCATTTGCTTCCGGGAGTCACCGAGTCATGGCGACAGGATAGCCTGCCGTTGCAATCGAGTGAAAACGCTGGCAACCCTTCAGCATTCTCGTCGGTACTCACTAATGATGCTCAGGATCCGGCTGATGCCTATGCCATGGCGGCATTCGACTACGCCAGCGATCACAGTTACTCCACAGTCACAGCCAATAAGTCCTATTTCTTCCTGGATGAAATGGTTGTCGCCATGGGCAATAACATTCAGCGAGTGAGAGACGATCTATCAACCAATGGAGGCAACTCGCCAATCTTGACCGTTATCGATCAACTGGAATGGTCCACGCCATTTACCTATAACCCGGGACAAGGGTCGAGTGTCGGTACTGACGGCGTGAAAGTGGCGCAACTGCAAACCAACTGGTCTTCCAACCCAGCCAATGATCCAACGCTGACTGAATCAGAACAGGTGATGTGGTTCCATCAGGGCAACAAAGGTTATGTCATTCTGCCGCAAAATGGGCAGAAAGTGAGAACCTACCTACGAGGAGGGGACGCCATTCCGGATTCGGATGACAGCACACAAGGTGGTGAAAATGGTGAGCGTCTGACGCCGCTTCTGATTGCCATCAATCACGGAACGGATACATCAGGAGCGGGTGAGCAGAGTCACTACACCTACCTGACTCTGCCATTCGTTAGTGCTGATGATATGCCGGCTAAGGTACAGCAGATATTGACTCAGTTGGAAGTCCATCAACTTCCGGACTCGGGCATTGAAGCTATTTATTATCAACACCCGGAAACCGACAAAGAAGTGGTTCAGATAGTCTTCAGGCAAAGCGGGGAAGTGACATTTGACAATGGCCTCAAGGTCTCTGTCAATAAGCCAGCACTAGTGCAGATGAATGAAGTCAGCTCGGGTGAATGGGATATTACTGTCACCGATCCAAACGCTCATGACGATCCTGATATCGAGGCTCCGACTAAGAGTTTCAAACATATCGCTCTTACAACCAACAATGAAATTGTTTTGAACGTAAGTCTCAACTTTTCGCCAGGCACATACTCTTATCTGACTCAAGGTATCAAAAAGGAGGCGCTGACCTCGCAACAGGTAGGGGTTTCAAGTATCAATAACGGTACCGAACTGACTTTCCAGCTGCCCGATATTAATGATAGTGAAGACTATCAGGGGAGAGAAAATCTTTACCTTGGCATGCCGGCAAGTATTCGCATCAACGAAATCAACTGATGTAGCCTAATCACAGGCAAACAAATTGTTTAATACTTTTTGTTTGCCTGTCGCCCTATACTGTTAACAACAATGCAGACAGGAATTTTGTGATGAAAATCGATAAGGTGGCAGGGGGTCATGTCCCGCAAACCAACTTCAGTCAATCGAAAACACAGGCCACAGCAGAAGCACCGACTCGAACGTCCACGACCGAGACGGCATTCAATGCGAATACTGCCGCATTAGACAAAGCGCAGGCTGAACTGTCAGCCATGCCGAATGTCGATATGGCGAAAGTCGAAGCGGTGCGCAACGCACTTGCGAAAGGTGAACTCGGGCTGGATGTTAAAGCGTTGTCTCAGGCAGTGATGCGTTTTCATACCGGACACGAGTCTTAATGATATTAACGCATTAGACATTGGGGCAGCGCCCCGGTAAGGGAGCAACACTCATGGCCGCAACAAGGACAGAGCTAGTCCAGCAATTTGTGCTATCGATAACCGAAGACATTCGGTTGTATCGCAAACTGCTCGCATTGCTACAGCATCAAAAAGCACTCTACCTTAAATTTGATGGTGAGGCGCTAAGCAACAATATCCACGGCCAGCTTCCAATACTTAAGCAACTCAGCCACAATGCCAGCAAACGCAGTCAGGCGTTATTACAACTGCAACTACCTAGCTCTGAACTGGGCGTCAAAAAGCTGATTCGTGCACTGCCAACCAAACTGGCTGACAACATTAGCAAACAGTGGCAGATGCTGGCGTCACTGATTAAAGAATGCCAAAAATACAATCACGATAACGGCCAAAGCTCCGCCGCTTTCCATGAATTGCTGGGCGAACTCACGGGCAAAGAGCGACATTCCTATGAGGAACATATCGGTTAACGTTTCGGTTTGCCGTCTCTGGCTGCACTTAGCCATTTGGTTAGTGGCGGGAATGGTTTGCTTATGGCCACCAGCTGTAAGCGCGGGCTCTGCCCCGCCAGATAGCGCCATCCAACCTCACTTAGCCAAGCTTCAGCCCTATCAGAGACAAATTCTCAACAAGTTTGAAGAGTTCAATCCGTTGGTGAGTGAAATCTTTAGTCAGCTATCCAAACGATCTCTGCCAGAGAGTTTGGTGCTAGTGCCCATGTTAGAATCATCCTATAACCCTAGCGCAATTTCGCCCGCAAAGGCGGCCGGACTGTGGCAATTAATGCCCGCTACAGCAAAACGCTTTGGTCTGACCGTTAATGAGCAGCAGGACCAACGATTTGACATCGCCCCCAGTACTCAGGCCGCGATGCAATACCTCGACTTTCTGTACCGAAAATTCAACGGTGACATCAACCTGACTCTGGCCGCCTACAACGCAGGGGAAGGGCGTGTGCAAAGGGCGATCAAAAGGGCTGGCAGCCATCAATTTGCCGATCTGCACCTCCCCGAAGAAACCATCCACTATGTGCATCGATTTCACGCTCTGCTGACTCTGGTCGACCTGTCGACGCTGAAACACGATCGCGTCAGCACCCTATGGCTTTTTGCCAGCGAAACACAATGGCAACAGACACCACTCATTGATCTGACCCCGTTACCACCTCTGATTTCGTTGTAACCCTATTATAAAAACGAAAAATTGGCTGTTTTCAGCCCACTATTCACTGGTAAGATGCTGACATTCTAATCCATTCATCCTTACTGACTTTCATGCAAAACGAACGCAAGGCCCTCCTGTTTGGCCTGTCCGCAGTACTCCTGTGGTCGACCGTTGCCACAGCCTTTAAGCTGACATTGGCAGAATTCACCCCAGCACAAATGGTGGCAGCAGCTTCTCTAGCCTCGACCGTTGCTCTGATTGTCATCTGCGCGGCTCAGGGGACACTTGCTCAGGTTAAAACAACCTTTTTATCCAACCCATTTTATTATCTGTTGCTGGGCCTGATTAACCCTCTGGCTTACTACCTGATCTTATTTAAGGCCTATGATCTGCTGCCCGCCTCTCAAGCACAGCCCATCAACTACAGCTGGGCCATTACTCTGACTCTGATGGCGGCCGTCTTCCTGAAGCAAAAAATCCGACCACAGGACTGGTTTGCCTGTGCGCTGGGTTATCTGGGGGTCGTGGTGATTGCAACCAAAGGCGACGTACTGGGGCTTCAGTTCGACAGCCCGCTGGGCGTGGGTCTGGCCCTGCTGTCTACATTACTCTGGGCAGGTTATTGGATCTTGAACACCAAAAACACAGCCGATCCGGTTGTTGGTGTACTGCTTGGATTCCTTGTCGCCCTACCCTTCGCCTTTGCCGTCGCTCTATACGAAGGGGCAGCGTGGTCTGCCATTAGCCTCAAAGGCTGGCTGGCGGTTTCTTATGTCGGACTCTTTGAAATGGGCATTACGTTTGTGCTGTGGCTCAGCGCTCTGAAATCGACACAAAATACGGCTCGAATCAGCAATCTGATTTTTGCCTCTCCTTTTATTTCCCTGATGCTACTGGCATCGGTGATTGGCGAAGAGATCCATCCTTCAACGCTGGTTGGCCTGGTACTCATTATCGTAGGACTGGTCGTGCAACAGTTTAAACGCAAAACTTAACACCCCGTCGCGGTTGCAGCGCGACATCATGTGCGCTGCAACCACCTGCGATTTTTTTCCTACTTTTTTTAACTGGTTCTCAAAAACTTAGCATCAAAAGCCACTGCCATTAACGGAACAAACCACTACTTTCATTCTTCCTGCCGCTATTTCACTCCAAAACCACAAACCCAGCCACCTTGATGGCATTGCATCACTCTGAAAAACCTGTAGAAATAATAGGGTTATTAAATAATTTCAATTCAAAGTGTAAATTTTTTATTACAGCCCAATCATTCTCATCTACGGATAATAATTACAAAGGATTTCTGCCATGGAGAATTCGATCTCTTCTTCGCCACCGGCCCGTTCCGGTTTGTCTCAGTTACTACGCTCACTTGGCCCGGGTATTATGATGGCCGCCGCCGCTGTCGGCGGCTCACACTTAGTGGCTTCTACTAAAGCCGGGGCCATCTATGGTTGGCAACTGGCTGCGCTTATTCTGCTTGTAAACCTGTTTAAATACCCGTTTTTTAGAGCAGGTGTCCAATACACCATGGGAACGGGAGACAGCTTAATTCAAGGTTATGCCAATCTGGGACGTGGATATCTGTGGGTATTCACCATACTCAATGTCATTTCTGCCATCATAAACACTGCCGCACTGTTGCTGTTCAGTGCCAGTCTTCTGGGCTATTTCCTGCCCTTTGAACTGTCTTCGCTTGTGCTGTGTGGCATAGTTCTGGTGACCTGTGTAGCGATTTTATTTGCCGGACACTACAAAGCGCTGGACGGCCTGTCGAAAGCCATTATGGCAACCCTGACGATTGCCACTGTGACAGCGGTCATCATCGCAGCCTCAAATGGCAGCGTAGCACCGGCCGACTATCAGGCTCCCTCACCATGGACCATTGCCGCGATCGGCTTCATTGTGGTCACCATGGGCTGGATGCCTGCACCGATTGAGATCTCCAGTATCACTTCAATGTGGCTTAAGAGCCAATGTAAGAAGCAGCAGGTCACCGCAGAGTCCGCTCTGTTTGATTTCAATGTAGGCTACATCGGGACTGCAATACTGGCTATCGTGTTTGTGGCTTTAGGTGCCCTGGTCATTCACGGCTCGGGGACGGAACTGTCTGCCTCTGGCGTTGGCTTCTCTCACCAGTTAGTCAGTATGTATGCCAGCACCATCGGTGAGTGGTCGCGCTACCTGATTGCAGTGATCGCTTTTTTCTGTATTTTTGGCAGCACCATTACCGTCATTGACGGCTACTCACGAGCTATCGCTGAATCACAACGCTTGATACAGAAACAAACTGAGGAGAACCCCAAGACCTATCAGGCCTGGGTCATCGTAGTCTCTGTCGCAGCTATCTCGATCGTGGCATTCTTTGCACAAGCACTGATGCCCATGCTCAACTTCGCGATGATCATGGCGTTTGTCACCACTCCCGTATTCGCGCTGCTGAACTACCTTCTGGTCTCCAGAACCGAGCTGCCACCTGCGCTCAAGATGGGCAGCAAGCTCAAAATTCTTTCCATTCTGGGTCTGATTTACCTGTTTGGGTTTTTGGCCGTCTTTGTATGGTGGAAATGGATGATGTAATAAAAACGCCGAGCATCTGCTCGGCGTTTTTCTGTTTTACCATCAGAGGGGACTAGACATGCTGACCCGCCACGAACCCTGACGACCAGCACCACTGGAAGTTATATCCACCAAGCCAACCTGTCACGTCCATTACCTCACCGATAAAGTACAAGCCCGGGATCGATTTACACTCCATGGTCTTCGACGACAGATGGTCGGTATTCACCCCGCCTAATGTTACCTCTGCAGTGCGGTAACCCTCGGTACCATTGGGCGCAATCGTCCAGTTCTCAAGTGACTCCCGAATGGACAGCAACTCTTTGTGGTTATATTGTTTTAAAGGCTTGTCCGCAAACACCTTACGCTCAATAAGCACCTCTACCAAACGCTTTGGCAGCACTCGTGCCAGAGTGTTCTTCAGGCTTTGGTTTGGGTGTTTCTCAAGCGATCGAGTCAGCAACTCATCAATATCTGCTTCGGGTACCAAATTCACTGACACATTTTGCCCAGGTTTCCAGAACGAAGAGATCTGCAAAACCGACGGGCCGGACAGTCCGCGATGAGTGAACAACAAAGCCTCTTTGAAAAGCGTGCCATCATTCGCTGTGATCTCGGCAGGAATGGCGATGCCAGACAGTTCAGCAAAATCTTCCTTGTCTTCTTTATGCAAGGTAAACGGCACCAGTCCTGCTGTAGTCGAGACCACCTCAAGACCGAACTGCTCGGCGATTTTGTATCCAAAGGGCGTCGCGCCCAGCTTTGGCATCGATAGTCCACCTGTCGCTACCACTAATGATGCACATTCAATCACATCAGTATCGGCGTGCAGAGAAAAGCCCGTCTCGGTTTTCTCAATGCTGTGCACATCCGCCTGATAACGGAACTGTATATTCGGTGACTCACACTCAGAGAGCAGCATCTTAACGATGTCTTTTGCCGACTCGAGGCAGAACAGCTGCCCATGATCGCGCTCTTCAAACTCAATGCCGTATTTACTGACAAGCGAGATAAAGTCCCAGTTGCTGTACTGCGACAACGCCGACTTCACAAAATGTGGATTCTGACACAGGTAGTTGTTAGCCGAGACATCGTAGTTAGTAAAATTGCACTTACCGCCACCAGAGATGAGGATTTTTCGGCCCGGTTTCTTGGCATGATCCAGCACCAGCACGGAGCGCCCACGCCTGCCTGCCTCTGCTGCACACATAAGACCCGCAGCACCAGCACCAATTACTACTACATCAATTTTCTGACTCATCACGATGTTCCGACTCGACATTCAATAAAAAAAGGATGTGCGTATTGCACATCCCTTCAACAATCTGGCGCTATTCTAACGACTTCGCAGAACAAAGCCAACTCTCCGACACACAGCTATCGGATATCAAGTACTTTTGCGCTCAAGCTTGCGGCTACAACAAGAAGCCCGCAAACAAGGTAACCCCTATCAAGGCGACACAGAGTACGAACAACTCTCTCACTCGGTCACATTTTCCAATAAACACCGGATCGTGGTGGTGATGGTATTCTTTGCTTTTGAGGTAGTGAAACAGCCTCACCTGCTTGGCCATGTTACCGTGAGTGGTGAAAAAACCGCGACCATCTACTTGTTGGTACAAGAGCGGATGCGCCTCACGCATGATGAAAATAAGTGAGCGTAGAGCTGTAAGATACCGGGCCATATTGACCGAGGTAATGAGCATCAATGCTAATAGAATAGTGTCTCCACTGATCATCTTTTCCTCCCTACATCTTCCCAGATGCCCAAGAGAAAAAGACGACCAGTCGACTTTTAAACGCTGATGTTACTCAGCAGGGGCATCCATAATGGAAGACGAACCTTCTTTCGCTAACGTTGCTAAGTCCTTATCGATGAAGAACAGCGCCTGTCCGTTCTCACCTACGAGTTCTAGCTTATCTAAGATCCCTTTAAATAATTTTTCTTCTTCATGTTGCTCGGCAACGTACCACTGAAGAAAATTAAACGTTGAGTAGTCTTGAGCTGTAAACGCAACATGAGCCAGTTTGTTGATTTTTTCCGTAATCATCTGCTCATGTTTGTAGGTTTCGCGGAACACATCACCCAAGCTGTCAAAGTCATGTCGAGGCGCTTCAATACTGCCCAGAATCGGCAGGGCACCCGTCTCGCTGACATACGTAAACAGTCTTTGCATGTGTTGCATTTCTTCGTCCGCATGCTTACGAAGAAATTCAGCCGCACCTTCGAATCCTTTGTCTTCACACCAAGCACTCATTTGTAAGTATAGATTGGATGAGAAAAATTCGAGGTTAATTTGCTCGTTCAGATGCTGAACCATTGCTGGAGAAAGCATTTACGACTCCTAATTTCGTAACTGGAATTAACGCTACTATAACATAACTTACTGAGGAGTCTCTGATCTCACACCCAAACTTACAATGCGCTAAGCACACTACCCTTACTTTGAGTCTAGAAAACTTTTAAGACTTTGCTCACCAATTCCAGTCTTGTTGTTGAGAAAAAACACAGTCAAACTGAATTGCAATAACGGCCTCAATCACCAAGGTGTCATTAAAGCAGCCTGGCTCTATTTGTACTCCTGATGACGATTTGAGATCACATCAGCATAAATGTCGAACGATAAGTGCTATGTTTTCTATAGAATAAACGTCAGGAGGATTGCGTTATGAGTTATAAACATATCTTGGTCGCATTGGATCTCTCAGAAGAAAGTAAAATGCTGATCGACAAAGCGGTCTCTCTCGCCAAGCCGCTGGATGCAGAGGTCTCATTCATTCACATCGATGTGAATTACGCTGAACTGTATACTGGTCTTATTGATCTCAATATGGCTGAGACACAGCACCAGGCAATGGAAGCCTCTATGACCCAACTAAAACTGTTCGCTGAGTACGCGGATTTCCCCATCAAGCACTCTTTAGTGGGAAGCGGCGATCTGAGCAACGAACTGCGTGATACCATCGGAGAATACAACGTTGATCTCGTAGTGTGCGGTCACCATCAGGATTTCTGGAGCAAAATCCTCTCCTCGACTCGTCAACTGATCAACACCTCTCCAGTTGATATGCTCGTCGTTCCTATCAAGGATTAATGCAACAAAACGCAATCTAACAGGCTTCTTCGGAAGCCTTTTTGCACTCATGCCTGCGAAGTTTCACAAAGGTGTTACAATAGCCCCATCTTTCACTCCATAGATAATAATGTACGATGGGTTATCTCTATTCTGTCACTCTGCTTTGGGCGTTTTCATTTAGCCTTATCGGTGTGTATCTGGCGGGTCAGGTCGACTCGTGGTTCTCAGTATTAATACGCGTAGTACTCGCGGCATTGGTGTTTTTGCCTTTTACCAAGTTCAAACAGGTTCCGGGCAAACTTAAGGCAAAACTGATGGCCATTGGTGGCATTCAGTTAGGGCTGATGTACTGCTTCTACTATCAGTCTTTTTTGCTGCTCTCAGTACCTGAAGTATTGCTGTTTACGGTGTTTACCCCTATTTATGTCACGCTATTTTATGACTTTTTGAAAGGGCGTTTCTCACCCTGGTACTTCGTCACCGCCGCCATTGCGGTAGCTGGTGCCGCCTTTATCAAATTTGCGGGTATCAACGACAACTTCGTCACCGGATTTCTCGTCGTTCAGGGCGCGAACCTGTGTTTTGCCATTGGTCAGGTTGGCTACAAATTCGTCATGGAACAAGAGCAGAGCGAATTACCTCAACACAGTGTTTTCGGTTATTTCTATTTCGGTGCAACTGTCGTGGCGACCATCGCTTTCACCCTGTTTGGTAATCTGGAAAAAATGCCAACTACTGGTGTTCAATGGGGCGTGCTGCTCTACCTTGGTACCATCGCATCAGGTCTGGGCTATTTCATCTGGAATAAAGGCGCGTGTATGGTCAACGCGGGTGCATTGGCGGTCATGAATAACCTGCTGGTGCCTGCCGGATTGATTGTGAATATCGTGATTTGGAATCGTGATGTGGACTTATTGAAGCTGTCCATTGGCGGAGGCATTATCTTGCTGTCACTGGTGGTGAATGAGCTTTGGGTTAAGCCCAGAGCGGAAGCCCAGTTTAATAACGCCTAAACTTCCCTCTATACCGTCACTCGTTAGTGCAGCTGTTCTGGCTGCACTTTTATCATCTGTTCGTCTACCACTGCAGCGGCCAAATGATACTTTTGCTCCAACTTGCTCTGCTTTCGTGCCAGTTTTTGACTCTTTTTCAGCAACTTGTGCAGCTTCTTCTGTGCTTTTTCCTGTAGCTTTAACGCTTTTTTCGCACGTTTTGCCGCTTTTTTATCGATCGTATCGAGGTTAGACGCATCCGCCGCTTTTGCCTTGCGCTGCGATTTTGAGTTCGACGTAGCGGACACACTATCGGACCGGGCTGGCAATGCTTCTGCTAACACACCGCACTGTTGCTGTTGTTCGAGCGGCTTGTTCTGACAAGAAGCTGGCGGGATTGCAGCAGGTTTACAAAGGGTAGATTTGTCGGCAGACGAGCGCGAGCAGGAGCGACACAAATACTTAGGCTCCGCCACCAAACGGTGAATGTCCCCCAGATTGGCGCTAATATCGCGACGATTTAACTTACACAGACGTTTCGTCATACCACTCTCCAACTCACCAAAACGAAAACAGGAATGATTCTTAGTTAGATATAAGGTCTATTGGCTTGGGTTTCAAGTAACTCGCTCCAGTTACAGTAAGCAATTTACTCAAAAAATGAATACAAGGCTACTAACTCATTGATGCGTTGACATAAACGTCGAAGCGATTTTTTTTGGTTTCAATGGCCATGGTGGGTTTCTTGTCATCCAGCCAATTCGCATAGTCCGGGCGTTTGACCACGACACGCTTAGTCGCCAGCTTCAGTGCTGGCACCAGAAGACCATCGGCGTCCGTGTCAGCACCAACCAAAGACTGAAATACGCGCATCTCCTTTTTAACCAGAGCCGATTTTTTCTTGTTCTCTGGGTGTGGGTACATAGGATCCAGGTACACCACGTCAGGCTTGATGAATGCGTTATCATCGGCAAGCTGTCCCAGTGCGTCCAGGCTGGAGGCATGCAGTAGCGACAGTCGCTCACTGACCCACTCACCAATCTCGGCATCTTGCTTAGCACGCTCCAGACCGTCATCTAATAGCGCGGCAACCACGGGGTGGCGCTCGACCATTTGCACTTTACAGCCCAATGATGCCAGAACAAAGGCATCCCGTCCCAGGCCCGCCGTGCCATCCAGGACTGTCGGCGTGGCGCCTTTGTTTAACCCTGCAGCTTTGGCTATCGCCTGCCCCTTGCCACCGCCAAATTTGCGTCGGTGCGCGACAGCGCCACCGGCAAGGTCGACATAAATCGCCCCCAACTTAGGTTCATCCAGTTTGCGAAGTTCCAGCCTTTCTTCGGTCAGTACCAGCGCAAATTCAGAGTCTTCCGATGCTGTAAGCCCCCAACGTTTAGCCAGTGCCATAAGCTGTGGCTGACGTGACTCTTGTTCGCAGATAAGTTGAATGTGCAAGATAGACTCCGAAAAAGGGATGGCGGTTTGGCGCCAGTGTACCTCAAGTCGATACCTTGACCAATAAGCGTGATCGACACAGAGACGACAACACAAAAATAGTGATAAGCTTTAGCCACAATCTTGTCACTAGACACTCCGTCAACAACCAAGGATTCAATATGCATGGCACCCATGGTCTTGATGATCTAGACAAAGCAATCCTGAAAACTCTCATGGAAGATGCCCGTCGTCCTTATGCTGAGATGGCAAAACAATTCGACGTCAGCCCGGCCACTATCCACGTCCGAATTGAGAAGATGAAAGCGGCAGGCATCATCGAAGGAACGGAAGTGGTCGTGAACACGAAAAAACTCGGCTACGACGTATGCTGCTTTATTGGTATCAATTTATACGCAGCGCGAGACTATCACTCTGCTCTTGAAAAGCTGAATGCGCTGGATGAAGTGGTTGAAGCCTACTACACCACTGGCGCTTACAATATTTTCGTGAAGCTGATGTGCCGATCGATTGAAGAGCTGCAACATGTCTTGATTGATAAATTGCAGGCGATTGAAGAAGTGCAATCGACGGAGACTCTGATTTCGCTGCAAAACCCGATCAGTCGTAATGTGAATCCCTAAAACGACAGAGAAAGAACAACAAAAAGGCGCTCAAATGAGCGCCTTTTGATTTTCATCGTTCCAGTGTTAAACCCACTTCGTCTTAGTGGCTTCTTTCACTGCTGACATCACCAGCGTCGGTAGCGATGCAGCCATGATGACACCAAACAAGTGACCTGCTGCCAACGCCTCCGTGTTAAAGATAAGCTGACCCAGACCTGTATAGATAACCCCGAGCGATAGGATCGCAGACACCGCGACCGCACCCAGTAGGTACGGGTTGGTGAATGGATTTCGGCGGTACAGCGACGTAAACGTGCGCGAGTCAAACAGGTGCCATAGCTGTGCAAAGACTAACATCGCAAACGCCATGGTTTGTGCGTAGTTTGCGGAGAAACCATTGGTCAGTGCCCAGTTAAATGCCATGTAACTCATACCACCCAGTGCCAGACCGCGAGTCAGGATACGAGTTCCCAAATGGTCACTGAAGAAGCTCTCGTTACGTTTGCGAGGCTTACGCTCCATCAGATCTTTCTCTTCTGGCTCTACACCCAGAGCAAGTGCTGGCAGACCATCAGAGACCAGGTTGATCCATAGAATCATCAGTGGCGTCAGCGGCAAGATCGCTTCCGGGCCCATCATTAGAAACGCAAACAGAATGACTGAAACTTCACCCACATTGGCAGTCAGCGCCTGACGGATAAACTTACGCAGGTTATCGAAGATCTGACGACCCTGACGCACCGCTTTCACTATGGTGCTGAAGTTATCATCCAATAAAATCAGGTCGCCTGAGTCTTTCGCAACCGAGGTACCGGTAATACCCATCGCCACACCAATATCAGCGCGACGCAGCGCAGGTGCATCGTTCACACCATCCCCAGTCATCGCCGCCACTTCGTTGTTGTACTGTTGAGCCTGTACGATGCGCAGCTTGTGCTCAGGAGTGACACGAGCAAATACAGCAACCTGAGGACAGATTTCACGCAGCTTATCATCGTCCATCTCATCGAGCTGCGCGCCAGTCACAACAAGGTCTTGCTCATTGCGGATAATGCCGATATCACGAGCAATCGCAGCAGCTGTGAGTGCGTGGTCACCCGTGATCATCACCGTTCTTACCCCTGCCTGATAACAGCTCTCTATCGCACCGCGAACTTCCGGGCGTGGCGGATCCATGATGCCGTATAGACCGAGGACAGTAATGTCTTTCTCAAGCTCTGTATGATCACGATCTAGATCGGCTTCTGTCAGCTCTTTAAAGCCAACCGCCAGGGTACGCAGTGCATCTTGAGCAAAGTTCTCAATCGCAGCTTCGTAGTTAGCCACAATCTCTTCGCTTGGACTCGCCGCCAGCGCAAGGTTACCGTCGGTTGCCATTGGCGTATGATCAACGGGCATGCCATCAACCATAAAGCCGGCAGCATTTCTAAGAATCACATCTGGCGCACCCTTAATAGCCAGGAAGTGCTTACCTTCCGGATCTCTCACAATTACCGAGGCCATCTTACGAGATGAGTCGAACGGAAATTTCTCAACAATCGAGTAGCCCCCAGAAGCGAGCATTTCAGACTGATTCAGGCCCGCTTTGGCTGCAGCGACAATCAGCGCCCCCTCCGTTGGGTTACCACGAACGGTCGAGCTGTCGCCATCCATGATGTACTCCGAATCGTTACATAGCGTTGCCACGACAAGACCCTTCATCATCTCTGGGCTGTGCTTGGCATCTGTACTGTGTGATAGCGGCTTAAACTGCCCTTCAGGGCTAAAGCCTTTACCGCTCACTTCCCAATAACGACCGCTCGCATCGTATGCTTTCATCACCTGCATTTGGTTTTGGGTCAGCGTCCCGGTTTTATCTGAGCAGATAACCGTAGTTGAACCGAGCGTTTCGATCGCAGCAAGCTGCTTAGCCAGTGCGTTGTTCTTCACCATGCGAGTAGAGCCCATGGTCAGGACGATAGTAATAACGGTAGGAAGTCCTTCAGGAATCGCCGCTACCGACAATGAGATACCCGTATTGAGGATCTCCAGCCAAGGCATGCCATAGTAAAGACCGATCGCACATACAACGGCGACCACACCCAATGCCACCAGCATCAGTGTTTTGGCGATGGTATCCATACGCTCTTGCATTGGCGTTTTGGTTTCTTCGGTATTTGCCATCAGGTCAGCGATGTGGCCCACTTCGGTCTGCATACCTGTCGCCACCACCAATCCCAAACCCGTGCCCGATGTCACCATCGTCGTCATAAAGCCCATATTCAGCTGGTCACCAAGACCTACGGACTCATCGTCGATGACTTTGGCCGTTTTATCCACGGGCTCCGATTCACCCGTCAATGCCGCTTCGTCGATGGACAGACGATTGGCTTCCAAGATACGAACATCGGCCGCCAGAATGTCGCCGGTGCTGATTTTCAGGATGTCACCCGGCACGATGTCGCTGGCGGGAATATCGATCCATTCGCCATCACGCTTAACTTGTGCCGAGGGTGCCGCCATTTGGCGCAGCGCTTCCATACCTTTCTGAGCTTTAAACTCTTGCCAGAAAGCGATGAGCGCGTTGATAAAGATGATCGCCGTAATCGCGATCGCATCCACCAGATGGCCGGTAAAATAGGAGACAACCGCGCCAACACCAAGGATAAAGATCAGTGGGTTTTTGAATTGATGGGCAAACAGCTCAAGTGCCGACTTGCCAGCTTTTTCTTGAAGCTCATTTTTGCCGTATTGTGATTGACGCTCGGTGACGTCCTTTGAAGTCAGGCCTTGTTCCGCCGAAACGCCCATCATCTGCTGGGTATTCTCGACAGTCTCTGTAAACCACTTTTTAGTCATGGGGTAACTCTCCAGGTAAATTCAGTCGACATCGGTAGAATGAAAAACCGATAAAAAGCAATCGCTGAATCAAATTATGAAATGCCCGCCCTGCATGTTTATTAACATTTAGTGCGTAAGCAAAAATCCAAATTAAGTTACCTGAAAGCCGATATCCTTGTAATTAAGTTTCGACGCGCTGACATGCACTCTAGGACGCTTCTTTGACTTAAGACAAACTTAGATTCCATTCCAAAACCAAACCAATAAAGGCTTTGTAAGCAAGTTTTAATGACACCTAATTTTGGCGGAAATAACACTTCTGTTTTTTCGAATAATGAAAACGGGCTACATTAATGAGGACTTCATTGAAGATTACATTTTTATAACCAATCTAATATCACGCCAACTTATTCAATAAATATTCACTTGCAAGATATATCGTTTAAACTTGGTTTTATCTCAATAAAAAAGCCTCTAGCTAGAGGCTTTACAATGTGAAGGTTTATAAGGTTAGGCGCTGATACCAGAGTGGCGTAACAACGCATCTATCTCAGGCTCACGTCCACGGAAGCGTTTGAATAACTCCATTGGCTCTTCGCTGCCCCCCATTTCGAGAATATGGTTCAGGAAGCTCTGACCCGTCTCTTTATTAAAGATCCCCTCTTCTTCAAAGCGCGAGTACGCATCTGAAGACAGGACCTCTGCCCAAAGGTAGCTGTAGTAGCCTGCACTGTAGCCACCAGCAAAGATATGACTGAAGCTATGTGAGAATCGGTTCCATTCGAGGCTTGGCAAAACCGCTACTTTGGATTTCACCTCTGCCAGAGTTTCCAGAACGCGAGCACCGATGTCCGGATCGTATTCCGTGTGCAGCGTGAAATCGAACAGACCAAATTCGAGCTGACGCAGGATAAACATAGCCGACTGGAAGTTCTTCGCCGCCAGCATCTTGTCGAGCATCTCTTTCGGCAACGGTTCACCGGTTTCATAATGGCCAGAAATAAAGGCCAGCGCTTCTTCTTCCCAACACCAGTTTTCCAGGAACTGACTTGGCAGTTCAACCGCATCCCAAGGTACACCATTGATACCGGAAACGGCTCCGGTATCGATCTTAGTTAGCATGTGGTGAATACCATGACCCGTTTCGTGAAATAGCGTCACCACCTCATCATGGGTGAACATCGCAGGCTTATCACCGACCGGTTTATTGAAGTTACAAGTCAGGTAAGCCACAGGCGTTTGCAGCTCACCATCGATACCGGTGCGACGCACACGACACTCATCCATCCAAGCACCACCACGCTTATGTTCACGTGCATACAAGTCAAGATAGAAGCTGCCACGTAAAGTGCCTTCTGCATCAAAAATATCGAAAAAACGTACCGACTCATGCCAGGTATCCACACCTTCACGTTCCTCGATGCGCATGCCAAAAACGCGATCCAGAACTTCAAACAGGCCACTTACCACTTTTGATTCTGGGAAGTATGGACGCAACTCCTCGTTCGAGAACTGGAACAGGTGTTGCTTTTGTTTCTCACTGTAATAAGCGATGTCCCAAAGGTTAAGCTCAGTGACGCCAAATTCTTTTTCAGCAAACTGGCGCAACTCTTCGACTTCACGCTCACCTTGTGGCTTGGCTTTTTTGGCCAGATCATTGAGGAACCCCAATACCTGTGCCGGAGTTTCGGCCATTTTCGTCGCCAGTGATTTTTCACTGAAGGTACCAAAGCCTAACAAACGTGCTATTTCATGGCGCAGCTTCAGTTGCTCCGCAATGATTTCCGTGTTGTCCCACTTTCCGGCATTCGGTCCGCGATCCGAGGCACGTGTCACGTACGCTTCATACAGCTCCTTGCGCAGTTCCTGATTATCGCAGTAGGTCAATACCGGCAGGTAAGAGGGAATATCCAGTGTCAGCAGGTAACCGTCGAGCTCTTTTGCTTCGGCGGCGGCTTGTGCGGCTGCGAGCGCCGACTCCGGCATCCCCGCCAACTCTTTTTCATCAGTAATGTGCTTTGTCCAACCCATGGTGGCATCAAGTACATTGTTGGAGAACTGCGAGCCCAGCTCAGACATACGTTTGCTGATCTCCCCGTAACGGTGCTGCTCATCGGCAGGCAAGCCGATGCCTGACAGCTCGAAGTCACGCAGGGAATCTTTGATGGTTTTCTTTTGAGCTTGCGACAGCACATCGAACGTGTCGCTGGCTTTGATTGCCTTATAAGCTTCATACAGCCCTTTATGCTGACCCACCCAGGTACCGTACTCCGACAGAATCGGCAGGCAGCTTTCATAGGCTTCTCGCAATTCGTCGCTATTCACCACAGAATTCATATGACTCACGGGTGACCAAAGACGGCTAAGCTTGTCATCAATGTCTTCAATCGGAGCAATGACATTGTCCCACGTTGGATGGTCATTGCCCTCGAGCACTTCACCAATTTTCGCCCTACATGCTTCAATCGCTTGTTCGACCGCTGGCTTTACGTGTTCCGGTTTGATTTGTGAAAAAGGAGGTAAGTCGGTAAACGTCATTAATGGATTTGACATGCAGCATCCCTTTTTAATTATTGGATTCCCTCACTCAATCAGAAGGCAAGTGAGCGTAATTAATAGATAAATGTAGACTCGAACAGCCGTTTTCAATCCTTTGTATGCCAATTACGTCAATTCAAAGCGGCAAGATCTCTGCCGCTTAGGGCTAGAAGAGGTTATAATCCGTCCATTCTTGTCCAACTGAGTCTTTATTTTGCTGAGCTATCGACACAGCTTTCACGCCGGTAACCATGCCGATGTTGTGAAGCACATAGTACAAAGTCTTATCCTTAATTCACTAAAAAACAAGGAAAAGCCGTTCGTTTATCACGACACCCATTCGGGCGTGGGTCGCTATGACCTGACTCATGAATGGTCGGAGAAAACGGGCGAATATAAGCAAGGTATCGGTCGTATTTGGGGCAACCCAGACATTCCCGAAGATATCGCCAGCTATATTGAGTCTATCGATACGCTGAATAACGGTGAAGCTCTGCGTTACTATCCCGGCTCTCCACGTGTGGCACGTGCGCATTTGCGTCCGCAAGACCGTATGGTGTTGACCGAGCTGCATCCAAGCGACTTTCCGCTGCTAGAGCAGGAGTTCCATCGCGATCGTCAGGTAAAAATCTTTAAAGAAGATGGTTTTAAACGTCTAAAAGCCAGCCTACCTCCAGCAGAGCGTCGTGGTCTGGTGTTAATCGACCCTCCGTATGAACTCGCAAAAGAGTATCGCGATGTGGTGACCGCGATTGCGCAAAGCTACAAGCGCTGGGCAACCGGTATCTACGCCATTTGGTATCCAGTAGTGAATCGCTACGACATTGACGACATGATCGAAGGCCTCGAAGGTCTTGGTATTCGTAAAATTCTGCAAATTGAATTGGGTGTCTCCCCCGACACCAACGAACGAGGCATGACCGCATCAGGCATGATTGTCATCAATCCGCCGTGGATGCTCGAGCAGCAGATGAACGCGATTCTCCCTTATCTGAAAGAAAAAATTGCCCCAGCCACCGGCCACTTTAAAGTGGAATGGATTGTGCCTGAATAGCAAACCTCTCAGGTTCACATGTCGCGGGGTGAGACGCCCTGCGACCTCCTCTCTTATTAATCGTTATTAGTCATAATCAACACAACTTTTTCCCATTGGATAAAGTTGCTAGACTCGATTTACTATAAAGACAGAGACTGTAAACAGAGAGTCGGGATCGTTGAGTTATCTTAACTGCGCCCCAATATGCTTTGTTATCAGCAATCAAAATATCTATAAGCTTCTGGAGAACGTAATGGCAACGCATTTTGACTATATCTGTATTGGTGGCGGCAGTGGCGGCATCGCATCGGCAAACCGCGCAGCAATGTATGGCGCTAAAGTCGCACTAATTGAAGCACAAGACCTGGGCGGTACCTGCGTAAACGTTGGGTGTGTACCAAAGAAAGTGATGTGGCATGGTGCGCAAGTTGCTGAAGCGATGAACCTGTATGCCGAAGATTATGGTTTTGATGTCGACGTTAAAAGCTTCGACTGGAGCAAATTGGTTGAGAGTCGCCAAGCATACATTGGCCGAATTCACCAGTCTTACGACCGCGTACTTGGCAACAACAAAGTCAACGTAATTCGTGGTTTTGCTAAGTTTGTTGATGCTAAAACCGTAGAAGTGAATGGTGAGCACTATACTGCTGATCATATCCTTATCGCGGTAGGCGGTCGTCCAACGATTCCAAACATTCCCGGCGCAGAATACGGTATCGATTCCAATGGCTTCTTTGAGCTAAGCGAGCAACCAAAACGCGTTGCGGTTATCGGTGCTGGCTACATTGCCGTTGAGATCGCGGGGGTGCTACATGCACTAGGCACGGAAACCCACCTGTTCTGCCGTAAAGAATCACCACTACGCAGCTTTGATCCTATGATCATCGACACTCTGGTTGAAGTGATGAACACCGAAGGTCCAACGCTACATACTCACTCGGTTCCTAAAGAAGTGGTCAAAGAAGCGGATGGTAGCCTGACGCTACATCTGGAAAATGGTGAGAGCCAAAATGTTGATACCTTGATTTGGGCGATCGGTCGTCACCCAGCGACAGATGCGATTAATCTTGGTGCCACAGGCGTGGCAACCAACGATCGTGGCTACATCAAAGTCGATGAGTATCAAGCAACCAACATAGCAGGCATTTACTGTGTGGGCGATATCATGGAAGGCGGCATCGAGCTTACCCCAGTTGCCGTTAAAGCAGGCCGTCAGCTTTCTGAGCGCCTGTTTAACAACAAGCCTGACGCCAAAATGGACTACGACCTGGTCCCAACAGTTGTCTTCAGTCATCCACCTATCGGCACCATCGGTCTGACAACCCAGGAAGCTGAGGAAAAATACGGCAAAGACAATATCAAGGTTTACACCTCTGGCTTTACCGCCATGTACACTGCGGTAACGAAACATCGTCAACCATGTAAGATGAAGCTGGTTTGTGCCGGTCCAGAAGAAACCGTTGTCGGCTTGCACGGCATCGGTTTCACCGTTGATGAAATGATTCAAGGTTTTGGCGTGGCGATGAAGATGGGCGCGACCAAAGCAGATTTTGATTCCGTTGTCGCCATTCACCCTACGGGTTCTGAAGAATTCGTTACCATGCGTTAATGCGAATTTCCTGACGATTCAAAGCCCAGCCGATGCTGGGCTTTTTCAGTCTTAGCGTTAGCTCTCACACCCTGAAGTAACTTTGCTGTTTATCATTCATATTGCGCTTGAAATGCGTCGCAATGAGCAACATTGTGCTTCGGAAATAATGGTTTTAACAGTTACCAGAACATAGCCTTTTCTAAAGTTTTTTCTGCTGACGAACAGAGCACCATCAGCATGATGGCTTTGCATTTCAGCGTAATCCAATAAAATAGAAAAGGAACGTCAGATGAACATCCCTCAATGGCTGCTGGCAGCCAGTGCAGCAAGCATCACTCTCCCGGCACTTGCGGTTAATCCCCAGCCCGACCCAGACAATCCAACCGGATATATACTGCTTCGCACTGAAGTGCAGGTTAGTGAAGCGGCCCAAACACATGATCCGATGTACTCAGCGTGGGCCAATGCTTTGGCGACAGCCCCTAACAGTATGGTGGAGCAGATTGATGAAGGCCTGGTCGCAAATCCCGACAATGTGAAACGTGCTGAACGTGTCTTTTCGCGGGGAGATTGGGACTTTCTCACCCAGATGGCCGCCCCGGAATACACCTACCAGCGATTTTTACAGGCGATAGGGAAATTCCCGGCATTCTGCGGTGATTATGGTGATGGTCGTGATGCCGATGCGATTTGCAAACGCTCCATCATTACCGCTTTCGCCCATTTTGCTCAGGAGACTGGTGGTCACGTGGCCAAAGACAACGCCTGGGACAACCCACTCGCTCTTGAGGAGTGGCAGCAAGCGCTGGTGCATGTCAGGGAAATGGGTTGGTCCGAAGGTCAGGAAGGATACACCACCGGGTGTGGACAAAATGACTGGCAGAACCGGCGCTGGCCATGTGCGGCCAATCAAGGCTATTTTGGCCGCGGCGCCAAGCAGCTTTCCTACCATTTTAACTACGGTCCTTTTTCCGAAGTGATGTTTGCAGGAGATGCCACTGTGCTGCTCAATAATCCGGCATTGGTGGCAGACTCATGGCTCAATCTAGCTTCAGCCATCTGGTTTTTTCTGACGCCACAAGCGCCCAAACCGGCTATGCTGCACGTGATTGACCGTACCTGGGTCCCTTCACAGCGTGAGATTGATGCTGGCATTGGCTATGGCTTTGGTACCACCATCAATATCATCAACGGCGGCATTGAGTGTGGCGAGCAAAACAAAACCAAAGGTCAGCCCGTCAATCGTATTCGCTATTGGGAAGGACTCGCGGCCCATTACCAAATCCCCATTGAAGCCGATGAAGCCAACACCTGCTGGCAACAAACACCTTATGGCAGCCTTAACCTCAATGGTGCGACCGATGTGCTTTATACCAACTGGGAAGCAAGCTGGAAGTATCATGCCGATCGCCCAGGAGGCGTCTCATTTGAATGTAACTTAGTCGGTTATCAAACTGCCTACTCGGCACTGGTTCCTGGCGACTACGAAAAGTGTGTCACCAACTTCTACGGCTCTCATGCCAACTGGCCAGAAGTGCGCATTGTCGATACATTGCCAACGGATGGTGGCGCTGGTGGCGGCACTGGTGGTGGCGACACAGGTTCAGGCACACCGTCTGGGATCATTGTTTGGGAGGCTGGCGTCACACAAGCCAATGTCGGTGATACCGTTATCCACCAAGGAAAATGTTTCACCGCCCAAAATCCTCCCGGCGTCTGGGAAACGCCAACCCAATCAAACTGGTTCTGGAAAGAGGTATCCTGCCCGGTAGGCTAAAACTTAAGCCACTGCCCCTCGGGGCAGTTTTTACACAACTTTTAAGTTCGTTCCCTTTTCAAATTGTAAATATCCCTTATAGTTTGCGCAGACTGTAAGGAGTGGTTAATGGACAAAAAACACATCTTTTTCTTTGACGGGATGCGCTGTGTGGCGGCGCTTGCTGTCATCGTTATTCATGCACTGGGACCTTACCGTCATGAACTGGGGCAAATACCCATGGGGGAGTGGATCACCGCCATCACCTTCAATGGATTCAGTCGCTGGGCCGTGCCAGTCTTCATACTGATTACCGGTGCCCTGATGTTAAGCGATAAGCGACCGTTCGATATGAAGTATTATCTTTCCCGCAGATTGGGCAAAGTCCTTATCCCTTTTGTCGTCTGGTCGCTGTTCTATGCCTATCTATCAGGCTGGACTATCGAAGGGTTTAGTGGGGATACGGTTAAAGAGGCTCTGGCGCAAAGCTACCATCATCAAACCTATTACCATCTGGGATTCTTCTACTATTTTATTCCGCTGTATGTGGCGATTCCGTTTCTGCAGTTATTGGTGCGTAAGTTTGATGATTCTGCCCTCTACGCACTGACTGGTGTCTGGCTGTTAACCACATTACTGTTCTTGCTCCGCATTGATGGTCCATGGAGTGAACAGTTCTGGCTTTACATGGGGTTGCTGCCACTTGGTTATATCCTGTATCAGAAACTGCCAGTGACTCAAGGGGTAGTTATCACCGCCGTCATCCTTGGGGTAGGCGCGATGATATTAAGCAGCTATATGGTGGTACAGGGCAGCGTTGAGGAAGGGCGTTATTATGTCGGGCGCTGGTTTTCATACAAAACACTGAATACCGCTCTCGCTGCCAGTATGATCTTTATTGTATGCAAAGCCTACGCCGAAAATCTGGCGCCTTCGGCCAAGCGCGTGGTCCGCTTTATCAGCAAATACAGCCTGGGCGTATATCTTCTGCACCCTCTGTTTTTGTGGCCAATGAATGAGCTTGGACTTCATGTGGGACACCCGGCGTATATGGTCCCTTTCTGGGTGATAGTGAGTGGCAGTCTGGCGCTCGCAACCAGTTGGCTGCTGTCCTTGAGCAGCAAAACACGCTGGCTACTCCCCTGACTAACTTCACCGACCAACGCAAACAACATTCAACAAGGTGTTTCCCTTTAACGGGGACACCTTTCCGTTGGTAAACAACCCCTTTTGACCATCTCCCCAATATGGCATTTGCAATGGCCATCGCTCCGTCTGCATCTTGCCTGACGCGACCAATGTCTGCCACTCGTCATTACTGGCCAAATGCATATCCATATCACTGCATACTTTAATGGCCGTGCGGTAATTGAGTCGATTCCAGGCTTTATCATGCTCCATATAGAACTGATGATCGTTATTTGCTATGTAAGGAATGATGTAGCGCTTGCCTTTTACCTGCGTGGTCAAGCGCACCGTTATAGGGGCTGGTGCGGATTGAGCGAGTGGCTGAATGGTTGTCGCTTTTTGGTTTGACATCACCTTCGGGGTCGTTAAGGCATCGGCTTTAACCGATGCTGACGCAGACAACTTAGCGGGTTTGGCCTTAGGGGCAGACGATGAAGTGTCCGGCTCGACATGTCGGATAAAGGCATCGTGATAGCCAGACAGCGACTTCACTTGGGTTAGTTCCTGCTGTGCCAGCGTGGCATCCTCATAGGGGCCGATCAGACAACGATAGCTGCGACTTTGCGGCAACATCCAGATATCGGTAGTGATTTGGCTATAGAGTTTTTTGGCCTGCTTCAATGGCATTGGCTTTTCGAGAATACCGCACTGAATCCAGTACAGCGAAGTAGGACTCATCGGAATCTGCTTACCCCAAACCCCTTCTCCGATAGGGCAATGCTTATCCAGAATGGGCAGTTCGTTCATTGAGGGTTGTGAGGCATCACACAACACTTCGTTTTCTGCGGAGGCAGGTAGGGCGTGCAACAAAGCCGCAACCACAGCAACCAAAGACCAGCCACCAAATCTCTCTACCCGATAAAAAGAGCCCATATACATCCTCTGAACACTCACTTGTTATTTGCAGCACAAATAAAAAGAGCCGCATTTATGTGCGACTCTTAGTGTAGTGAGGATTGGGCTTAAAAATCAATCACTCTGGATCACCCTTTGTAGATTTTCGGGTTAAATACATCACGTAGCCAGTCGCCCAACAGGTTAATAACCAGTACAAGCGTAATCAACACGATACCCGGGAAGACAGTAATCCACCATGAACCGGAGAAGATGTAGTTAAAGCCGATGCTGATCAGAGAACCCAGTGAAGGCTGGTCTACCGGAAGACCCAGACCCAGGAATGACAGCGCGGCCTCTGACATAATGGCATTCGCCACCTGTACCGTTGAAATAACCAGAATCGGTGACAGACAGTTAGGAAGAATATGACGGAACATGATACGCGGTGATTTAAAGCCCATGACTCGCGCTGCTTCGACGTACTCTTTCTTCTTCTCAGCCAGCACTGACGCACGAATCGTTCGAGCGTACTGTGGCCACTCAGCAACACCGATGATCACCACCAGCATGGTCACCGCGTATTGGCTGTAGAATTCGCTACCAAAGCTCGCCTTAAAAATTGCCGAGACGATAATGGCAACCATCATAGTAGAGAATGACAACTGAACATCAGCAAAACGCATCAGGAAGCTATCAATTCGGCCACCGAAGTAACCTGCAGACAGGCCGATCACTATGCCCAAAAACAGTTGCAAACCCACCGCCAGGAAACCAATGGTCAGCGACAGACGTGAACCATAGAGAATGGTCGACAGAATATCACGACCCTGATCGTCGGTACCCAGCACAAAGCTCTCATCACCCTCTTCCATCCAAGATGGCGGCAACTCAGAGTCCATGATATCGATCGACGACAAGTCGTAAGGGTCAGTTGGGGCGATCAAAGGCGCGGCTAATGCCATCACCAGGAATAACATAAATACGGTAAAACTCGCCATCGCGACTTTATCGCGCTTGAAATAGTACAAGAAGTCCGAGTTTTTAAAGCGCTCCCATGCCGAAGGAGCAGCGGCTGTATTGGTTTGACTCATGATTATGCTCCTTTTCCAGTCAAGTTCACGGTTGGGTTTATCAATCCGTACAACAAGTCAACGATAGTGTTGGTTACAACGAAAATCAGACCAACAAAAATAACGTAAGCGGTAATAAGCGGTGTATCTACACGGTTAATCGCTTCTAGGAAAAGGAAACCAGTACCCGGCCACTGGAACACAGTCTCGGTAAGGATGGTGTACGCCACCATGGTACCAATCTGCACCCCACCGACGGTCAGTACAGGAAGCATGGTATTTTTCAGGGCGTGTTGATAATAGATTTTGTTAAGAGGTAGCCCTTTTGCTTTGGCAAACTTGATGTACTCCGAGCTGAGCACTTCGAGCATTTCAGAACGAACCAGACGGATAAACAGTGGCAACATGATAGACGCCAGTGCGATACACGGCAGAATCAGGTGCTTAATCCCATCGATGGTAAAGAATCCAGACTCCCAACCCAGAACATTCGCGGTTTCTCCCCGCCCATATGACGGCAGCCAACCCAATTCAATCGAAAACACGTACATCAGCATGATTGCTGTCAGGAATACCGGGATAGAGATACCGACGCTACTTCCTGCCATCACTAGCTTGGTAAAAAAGCTTTTAGGGTGGATGGCCGAGTACACGCCCAGCGGTATCGATAAGAAAATAATGATTAATGTCGCGCCGAAAACAAGCTCCAGTGTCGCCACCAGCTTGTCGAGAATCACCTCAACGGCAGGACGCTTAAAAAAGTATGAAGTGCCAAGATCGCCTTGCAGCGCTGCACCAATAAAACGAGTGTATTTAGTAATGAAAGGATCGTTGAGGCCTAACTCATCACGCAGTGCCTGACGCTCCGCTTCCGAAACCGACTGACCTACAAGCTCACGTAGCGGGTCACCCAGGTTATCCTGAATGGCAAACGCCACCAAACTGATCACAAACATCACTATCAGTGCCTGAAACAGGCGCTTGACCAGAAACGAAAACATTCCTTGCCCCTTAACTATCCATTAATCTCATACGAGAGAGAAATTCAGTCTTAACAACCACCCAATCCGACTGAAATAAAATTGAGCTGAATTGAGGAGGGGAAGACTCCCCTCCTACATCACAGTATATTGTGATTACTCAACCACTAGGTCGCCAAAGTAAGGCATAACCATTGGGTTAACAATGTCGGCAGCTTTCACGTTAGACTTCGCGCCCCACGCTTCACTTTGCCAGTGTAGCGGAACAAATGCTGCGTCGTTGTATAGCGTCGCTTCAACGCCTTTCAGCATTTCAGCACGCTTAGCAGGATCCGTTTCTACGTTCGCCGCTTCAACAATGGCATCCATTTCTGGGTTAGAGTAGTGACCACAGTTATACTGACCACGACCTGTTTCTTCGTTACGAGTCATTGTCAGGAACTCGTTGAAGTTCGCTGAATCTTCCGTATCTGAGTGCCAGCCGATCATCATCATGTCTGCTGCACACACGTCAAACTCTGGCCAGTATTGCGCTTTAGGCATTGTCTTCAGATCAACTTTGATGCCGATCTTAGACAGCATCGCTGCCGCTGCCTGCGCTACTTTCGCGTCGTTCACATAACGGTTGTTTGGCGCCATCATAGTTAGCGTGAAGCCGTCAGCGTAACCCGCTTCTTTCATCAGCTCCTTCGCTTTCTTAAGATCGTAGCGTGGCACTAGTGTTTCGTTGTGACCAACGTAACCTTCAGGGCTTTGCTGACCTGCCGCCGTTGCGAAGCCTTTCATGATCTTCTTAACGATACCTTCGTTGTTGATTGCGTGAACAATCGCCTGACGAACACGAACGTCTTTCAGCGCTTCGTTGCTGTTTTGGTTCATTTGGAACGTGATGATACGTGTACCTGGAAGTGTCACCAGATCCACACCTTTTGCTTCTGATACACGCTTGTGATCGTTTGGAGCAACCGGGTGAATCATATCAACACCACCAGAAAGAAGTGCCGCTACACGGGTCGCGTCTTCTTTGATTGGTACTAGTGTCAGCTTGTCAACGTTACCTTTAGACTCCTTGTCCCAGTAGTCTGCGAAACGCACAAAATCAACCTTAACGCCTTGCTCACGAGCCGTCACGATAAATGGACCTGTACCCGACACGTTGGTAGACGCAAAAGAGTTACCGTGCTTCACTAGCTCAGATTTATCTTTGCCATCTGATGTCTTACCAGAATAGAACTTGCTGTCCATTGGGAAGATATACGTGGCTGTTTGCAGTACAAGTGGGTATGGGCCTTTTGTAACAAGATCAAACGTGTTGTCGTCAACTTTAACGATCTTCTCATATGGGTCGAAGATAGCTTTAAAGTCAGGAGAGCTTTGTAGACGCTTAAATGTCCATACAACGTCGTCCGCTGTTAGCGTGTTACCAGAGTGGAACTTAACGCCTTCACGCAGTTTAAAACGAACTGTCGTGTCGTTTACGCGCTCCCAGCTTTCTGCCAGGCGAGGCTCAAAGTCCATTTCTTGAGTGAAACGAACTAGTGGGTCAAATACCATGTGTGACATCTGCAGTGTGCCACCAGACAGTTGCTCATGCGGGTCAAGAGATACTGGGTCAGCTGCGTAGCCAACTTTGATATCTGCTGCCAAAGCATTGAAGCTCAGACCTGCCGCCATTAGCGCCACTGCTAATTTGCTTTTCATGGTTCTCATTTGCATAACTCCTTCATGCGGGGATCCGGATCCCTTGTTGTTGTGTTTGCTTCTGTTTTCGAGTCCCAATAGGGAATTGTTTGGCTTACGCCGTTTTTACTACGTCTTCTCTCAACCCTGTAAATTCAGGCATCAAGGAAATCAGTTGTTTGCTGTACTCATGCTGTGGGTCAGTGAACAGTTGTTCTGTTGGAGCCACTTCCAAAAGTGTTCCCATTTGCATCACACCCACTCGGTCACACATTTGACGAATAACCGGCAAATCGTGACTGATAAACAGCATAGTTAGGTTCAGTTCTTGTTGTAAGTCTTTTAGCAGGTTCAGAATTTGTGCCTGAACCGATACATCCAGTGCCGATGTCGGCTCATCACAAATCAGCAGACGTGGACGCGTTGCCAATGCACGAGCGATAGAAATACGCTGGCGCTGACCACCAGAGAACTCATGCGGATACTTCACACCCGCCATCTTGCCCAGACCCACGTGCTCAAGCAGATCTTCAACAATCTGTTTGGTTTCTGACTCATTGGCAGTCAATTTGTGGAAACGAATTGGCTCGGCGATGATGTCGTAAATCTTCATCCGTGGGTTCATTGAAGTATATGGGTTTTGGAACACCATCTGCATCTGACGACGCATTGGACGACGCTCTTTCTCCGATTTGAGAGAAGTCAGGTCGATACCTTCAAAGGTCACCTTGCCTGAGTTAGGCGTGTACAGACCAGCAATAACCCGAGCAATCGTCGACTTACCGGAGCCTGACTCACCCACCAGACCAAAGGTCTCACCTTCGTGTACTTGAAAACTTACGTTGTTGGACGCTTGCACGTACTCGCGTCGGCTTTCAAATAGCGAATCTTTAGTAATAAAACGCAGGTTGACGTTCTCAACATTAAGAAGTGGACCTGTATAGGCACGATGGTCCTGACTTTGACCTAACCAGTGGTTTTTCACGTCCAACGGTTCCATCTCATGAGCTTCTTCGATGTAGCTCACAAGAGGGAAACGGTCCAGCTTCATATCTGAACGCGGAACCGCCGAAATCAGGCTGCGAGTATACGAGTGATCAGGTTCACCCAATACTTTCGCGGTTGGGCCAAACTCAACCAAATCACCACGGTACATAACCGCGACACGGTCTGTCACGTTAGACACCACACCCATATCATGGGTTACCAACATACAACCGACATTATTCTTGATACACAAATCGCGGATCAAACCCAGAATTTGGTCCTGAATGGACACATCAAGAGCGGTCGTTGGTTCATCGGCAATGATGAGATCAGGCTCACCGGCCAGTGCAATAGCAATGACCACACGCTGACGCATTCCCCCAGAGAACTGGTGCGGGTACTGCTTCAGGCGGTTCTCAGGTTGTGGAATGCCCACTTGGTTCATCAGGTTAAGAGCGCGTTGATACGCCTCTTCATCCGACACCTTCATATTGGCGTGAATGGTTTCTTTTAATTGCTGCTCAACCGTGAACAATGGATTTAGAGAGGTCATTGGGTCTTGGAAAATAAACCCGATTTTTGAGCCACGAACTTTGCGCATCGCTTCTGGAGACAGGCCGGACACCTTTTCTCCATCGAGGAAAACCTCACCGTTAGCGATGACGCCAGGAGGAGACAGCAAATCAATAACCGCGTTACCGACGGTAGACTTACCAGCTCCGGATTCACCGACCACACCAACTATTTCACCGCGCTCAATATTGAACGACAAAGATTTAACCGCGGCATGTACCCCATGGCGTGATGGGTATTCGATACGAAGATTCTTAACTTCTAATAGTGACATTACCAGACCTCTACTGCTTTGGCAGTTTTCTGCCCCTGTCTGAAAAATTGATTCCGTTCCTAATCAGCATTTTGTGCTGACTATTTATAAGGGCATCAATTTGGCAAATCTTTCACAGAAAAGCAACAAAAATAGGATAAAAATTCGAAATTGAGCAAATCTAAAGCAGTATAAATAAATATATATGCACGATAATTACATATAGTAGTGGCAACAATGATTGAAAAAGTTGATATCTACTGAAAAAACCGCACTCAATAACGATGACAAAACGCTACCGTTCACGTTATTAGCAATATTTATGACTAATTCACCACGAATATTTATGCTGCAATCAATTTAACACTATAGAAACATAAATTTTGTGATAATGCCGGTAACAGCACTAAAGTCTAGATCTTAATCACATTTACTGACCATAATGCTTTTGATGCTTGAATGAACCAAATTTTCCGCTACCCCGGTTTGCAACATCTTGTCTTCAGGTTTTTTAGAGAAAACTCTACATTAATTATTAAATACAGAGTTTTTCTCCATTTCTTGCTCAAAGAGAATCGTAGAAATGTTATTCATGGTGGTGGATATTGGACAATTCACCCTGATTTTTCACTTTTGACACCGCCAGCACAAGCCTCGATTCTGCTTCATATTTAGCCTTGAACGGGCGACACTTCATCAAACCTAAAGATCGCCTCTATCTTTCCCCATAACTGCTCGCCGGCAATGAACAGAGCAACCACAAAGATGACGTCACAGCTGATCCCCAGCCACTGCCTGTAACCGATCCATTCAGGAAAGTAACCCGGCAGATAAAACAAGATGACATTCATTATCGGTCCGACCAACATCATTAAGCCAAGTCCGGTATAGTAAAGTCGCCTTGTAGAGCGTCGACTGGGTTTCAGTTTGAATAGGGTTTCAAGCAACCAGATTTTAAACCGCTGTAACCGCTCCCGCCCCAGCAGGAATATCGCAGCAATCGTCGCAACCTCGGGCACACCAAATATCATCGCACCACTGAGTAGTGCTTTCTTACTGCCACAAATGTCCAGTGTCGTTATCACCGGAATCAAAAGAGGACTCATCAATGCCATTGCAAACGCTGAAATTCCAAGGATAAAACGCAAATTGTGGCTTACTGTTGACCAAATGGTCTGTATACATCGCTTCATATCGTGTTTCCAGACAGCCCCTTTAGCAGCAAGAGGGCATGATTTTCGTATCAACATATCTCTCGACGAATCACCGAAGTTTTACAGCGTATACCACCGCTGAGTTTGGCATGATACTCAAAAGGTACTGTCACAGGCGTCACGCCTTTCTCTGCCAGCAACTGGTTAAGTCGCGGTGTCGACTCCGGCATCAGAATATGTTGATGGTCCAGCATGACAGCACAGGGACCGGTTGCCCGTGTCTCAGCACGATTAGCCCAAATGACATCGAAATCACTCATACACTCAGGGAGCCCTGCTGGAAACGCATCTTCATAGGCAATAACCAGTTTGGGTCCAGCTACGCACATGACCGCAAACAGATGGTGGATCCCCACCTCAGGCAGTTCTAGGATGGTGACCTGATAACCATCATGTTCTAGCATGCGTTTCACCCACTGTGCCCCTCTCTGATTAGTGGAAGATGGCCCTGTTGCCACCAGCACACGCCCATCACCAAGATTCAGTACGTCGCCACCTTCATAGATATAGTCTCTTTGCGTTGTCGGACGAGGTGCTGTGTAATGCAATATGTTGTGGTCATCATCGATAAACGGCTGGTGTCGCTCTCGCACTGGCTCAATACTGGCCCAGGCAACGTCACTGGCCCAGACATTTTCCAACACATTTCGACCTACGACCCACAGCGGCTCTGCCGCAAATACTTGTGTAAAATCTGCCGTCGGTTGACAGGCTAAGATCTCAGACTCTGACATTTCGCGTGCGAAATGGACCTTGACACCAAATTGCTCATAAGCCTTGGCCAGCGCCTGTGTTTCTTTTTGCAATCCAGCCAGAAACTCAGGGTAACTTTCCGACAGTAACTGCCCGCCGGCCTTATCACACATGTCAAATAACTCGTGTTGCATCACACTGTGATACGTCGCTCTAATATCTTCAGAGAGCTGCGGTAAACGCATATTCTGACTGCTGCCAAGAATCACTTCCCGCAACTTCCCATACAGGTTGAATTCTCCGTAGCTTTCTTTGGTAATTGCTGGCATAAACACGCGGTTGAACTGTTTCGCTATCGACATATTGCCTCTCTACTTTGTGGAAAAATAGAGACTCCCTTCTCTAATGAACCCACTCAGGATATCGCCACCTGCCGGTTCCAAAAAGTCAGTGTATGTCGTAACTATCATTCGCTCTCAGAGGGCAAATCAGTGGTCGTAACTCTCGCTCGATAAAACACATCATGATTTAGCGAGACGCTGGCAAATTCATTGATAGGGGTTGTCAGGCTAGGTAGGGTCAGCTGGTTGTGGTTCTCAGGCAAGCTGATCTGTCGCTCCATAAAGGTATAGCGCAAGGTCGCGACGTTATCTTGTACAGAAGAATCACTGATAAGCCATAGTTCCGTGTCACCGACTTGTTTGAGGAGCCGGTGCTCTTGTAAGCCCATAACCAGATTACCTTGATACTTTTGGTTAACGTGAATCGTAAGCTCTGCCACGTAGTGGGCCTGACAGCCAAAAGGCGCTATCAAAGCCCCCATTACCCACATTCGGTAAATACCGTTGAACATCGGTCCGCTCTTGTTTTACAAAACCATCAGGCTGAAGGAAAGGACTTCAGAAACCAACACGGACTCTGCATAACATTGCTGACACAGCGAGCTAAGTTACAGCTGAAAAGAGCGGCTCAGCTGAGCCAGCTTTGTGAGTAAGCGTCGTTCACGTTGCAGAGTGTGGTGCCAGATAAGGCGGTACTCCATGCTGACACTCCCGCGCCCCGTTGTGACGAGCTGACAGGCATCAATCGCACTTGCAACCTGCGCCTTGGGCAACCAACCCTTACCGTGAAACGTCAGTATTGCCCGCAGCATCTGAGCAGGCTGGTTGAAAGAAAGGGCATTGGTCGGTATCTCCTCAGCGAAATGCCACAGCGGCTGTCCTTTTGGTCCATGAACGAACATCTCTCTGTGGGCTTGACCCTGAGTTATTGGGGAACACACTTCAATAAACTCGCGCTGGCCAACCGACTCAGAATGAAGGTGTGGAGCAAGATGTTGAAACGGAAGAGTGATGGCCATATCGATCTCTTGTTTGACCAAAAGGCGCTGAATTTCGTTATTCTCTGCTGAAAACAAATCCAGGCTGCGTAGAGGGCACTCTCGCAACAACAACATAGATAGCGCACTGATCTCCTGTTCAGACACTCCTTGCTCGAAACAAACCCGTAAGGTTTCAGCCGTCTGACACTGCGAAAATGTCTCTGTGAGATGGAGCAAATTCTCCAGTTCTGTTGCCTGTCGATAAAACCGCTGCCCAAATTCGCTCAGTCTGACTGGCCGGGTTCCTTTAATAAACACATCAGCGCCCAAACTGGCTTCCAAACGGTGGATAGCCGAGGTGATCGCTGGCTGGGACTTACCTAACGCCCGAGCCGCCTTACGCATACTGCCGCTGTGTGCAATGGCGACAAAGGTTATTATTTGATCAAGCGTCACGGTTGTTCCTCCCTTGTCTGGATTTATCTATGGCCCAATGTTCCAGTCTTTCAAGTACAGAGGTTCCAGACAGATGTTCACTCCAGAACACCAGCACGCCCCATGTCGCTGTCAGATGTGGTTCACCACGGGTCGTGATCGTCGGAGAATCTACGATATTGGCAGCAATGGCCGACGTATGACTGGGGATGGCATTGAGAATGGCAGAGACCTGTGAATAGTCGGAAACACGAACTTGCCATGGGCATGGAAAATCGAAACGCTTATAAATGGGTGCGTTATCGCGACCGGGATGGGCAAGACTCAATTGCGGCAGGGTCATAAGTTGACCCGTGTCGAAAGTGGATGCCTGATTAGCCGCCGCTTTTGACGAAGGTTCATGACTGGTGAACAGTTGGCTTTCAACCTGACCCACTGCAAAAAAATGGCGGGTTTCTGGCCAGGGGAGATCGGCCAGCGTGACGATCCAGTCCAATCGCTGCTGATTGAACGCCGAAATCAGTTCGTCACTGGGCATGGTGTTGATACTGAGGCGGATATCGAGGTCCCACAGAATGGCGATAATCTCTTCGAGCCAGGTATTGGGGAGGTGACTGTCAATGCCCACGGCAACTTCTGTGATAACACCTGAGCCCAGAGAGTTCTTTAACTCATAATAACCACCAACGACAGCTTTAGCCCAAGGCAGTAATGCTTGCCCTCTCTTTGATAACTGCCGTTTACCATTACCTGTCACAAACAGCTCACCCCATCGATCTTCCAGACTTTGAATGGCCAGACTGACCGGGCCATGAGTCTTCCCCAACCGCTCTGCAGCCGCGACGATAGATCCTGACTGTGCAACAGCGACAAAGCTTTCCAGCTGTTCAATTGATGCCAAGTGATAACCTTTTTAAACCATTTATAGTGAATATTAGTTTATCAGGGATATTTATCATAACCCCACTTTTCAGGGAACGAGCAAAGTACGGCGACTTAATCAGTGCCCGGATGGCATGAACTCAACGTCTTATTAATGAATTTTTGAAAAGAGGTCATCATGAATATTCACGCCATTAAAGCCTTTGTCCTGACCACTGAGTTAGGCTCCATTTCTGCAGCGGCCAAAGCGATGAACAAAGGGCGCGTTCAGGTCAGTCAGTGGATTGCAAACCTGGAACTCGACTGGGGGTTAGAACTGTTTGACCGAACAGGCCATAAACCCATTCTCACTGAGCCAGGACATGCGCTGCTTGAAAAAGCCACTTCGATGATAAACCTGTCAGAAAAACTGGCGTCTCAAATCGAGACGATTAACGGCACTGGTTGCCCCCGAATACGTCTTGGGATCACCAGTTACATTGACCCTCAACTGGTTTCGCGCTTAGTGCTACAACTAAGAGAAATTGAACCCGCCACCGAACTGTTGATTGAATTTGCGCCCTGTGACGATCTGATCGCCTCAGACCAATACGATTTTATTATCAGTCACTACCCGCACTCTGGGATAGGCCAATGGGAGTTTCTCAATATCAGCCAGCGCCAGTTTGTCTCGGTCTGCTCGCCCGAGCACCCCATTGCCTTAGTGGATGATGTCACCACTGAACAGCTCGGCCAGCACCTGGCGATCAGCGTCACTCAACAACAAAGTGAATCTCTATGGAGCAGCATTAAATTCGACACACTGGCCGTTAATAACCTGACCACCGCTATTCAACTGGCAAAGGATGGAGTCGGCTGGCTCTGCCTCGATCAGGCCTCTGTCGCGGATGAACTCAGTAACAACCAACTCATGATCATCAATCACAGAGAAGCGATTCAGCGCTGCAAATTTGGACTTGGCTACAAAGACGCTCACACCATGATTGACGTCAGAGAAGCGCTTTATCACACCCTGCACCAGTACATTCGACGTTAAACATATCTGTGTAGATAAACCCCAACGGAGTCTGATTTTTTTAAATCAGGTACAGCCAATACTATGCGATTCGAAACAAAGACCAGGCCCTTTGGCCAATTTTTAGTGAGGAAACGATGAAAAAAGCAACTTTGAAAACAGCCACTATCCTAGCGCTTGCCACTGCCGTAGCCGCGCCCGCACTCGCGTCCAACGACTCTGGGTTTTATGTCGGCTCGTACATTGGGGCAATGTCCGCCTCCAATAGCGATACTGCGACAAAAGGGGAGAAAGACCAGAAAATCAAAGGTAACTTTCGCTCTCTTGGAGTAAAAGCCGGTTACGACTTCAACTCCATATTTGGAGCCGAACTTCGCTATAGCCGAGACAATGGCAAAGTACAAAAAAAATCAGGTCAAAGCCTGGCTGTCGACCATCAAACAGGACTCTACGGTAAAGCAAAGTTCAATGTCACGAACAACATTGAGTTATATGGTCTTGCCGGTGTGAACAATATTCGCCTCAAGCAAGCCGGGTTTGCCAGTAACGACAATAAGAAAACCATTAACTCGTTTTCTTATGGGGTCGGAGCTCAGTACAATTTCAGCGATTCACTGGGTGCTAACGTTGAGCTGATGAAACTGTCTAACCACAAGCAGTTTGATGCTCAATCTATTAACCTAGGCCTCAACTACCGATTCTAACCTTCAACCCCAACCAAGTTTGCAGGGATGCAACTTGTTCCTTTCTGCCAGCAGATCCAAGCACTTACCCTCCGACACAAACACCGAGTTAAAGCTACCTCTCTCCCCAAGACACATAAAATAATCGTTCAAGATGACCGATTCATACTAATCAATGAACAGGGTCTCGATAGGAGTAAACATGGTGATTGGGCTTCCAAGAGACAGGCCACCGACCCGAATGCGGTTTCCTCAAACCTTTTTAATACACATACGAAAAAAGCCCCGACTTTCGACGAGGCTTTAAATAGTGGTCGGTGAAAAGGGATTCGATTGGTTCGACACTCGAGGACTGGGCTTCCATGGGACTGGCCACCCAGCCCCCGACTAGCATGGGCTTTCCCTAAAACCTATAAAACCATATACGAAAAAGGCCTTGTCTTTCGACAAGGCCTTGAATGGTGGTCGGTGAAGAGGGATTCGAACCCCCGACCCTCTGGTCCCAAACCAGATGCGCTACCAAGCTGCGCTATTCACCGAC